>NC_015759.1:0-711239 GCF_000219805.1 Weissella koreensis KACC 15510 | reverse complement strand
AAGCTGAAATGAGTATCGTGAATTAAATAGTAAGGCTTAAAGCCCTTAACCAAAGAACCTATTAACATTGAAATCACACTCATACTTAAACTGATGGTTACCGTTTTTGGTGTTATTTTTTTTAATAGAATTTCAACACAGAAAAACATCCCCGTGATGGGGGCGATGTAGATTCCGGCGAAACCGGCCCCGGCAGCAGCAGCAATTAATAACTGTTGATCTTCGGGAGTTATTTTTGATAATCCTATTTTATTAATCATGTTTGACCATCGTTGCGCTAGCATGGCTCCGGCTTCTCTTGGAGCTAACTCACGGCCCACCGAACCACCAGTTCCGACAAACATAATCTGGGTTAGAACATCAATGATGGTTTCAATCCATGGCATCTGTTTTCCTTTTAAGGCCTGATTGATACTGATGATGGGTTTAAATTTAGTGCGTAGAATATACCAAATGATGGTGGCTAACATCCCCCCAATAATCACTGAAATGAGTCGATGACTACCGGCAATCATGGTTGCGCTAGGCGCGAGTGCTGATTCTTTGAAGCTTAAGAAAAATTGTTCAACTTTATCTAAAAATAAACTCAAAATCAATGAACTAAAACCAACTATGATGCCTAAAGCAATCGTTGAAATAATTAAAATTCCAGTTTGTTGGTGAATCTCCTTTGGGTTTTGTGACTCTTTTAATACGTGTTCCATTTATTATTCCCCACTATTTTGGTTATGTATAGTAACTTTGTCTCTGTGAACTAAACTTTCAAAAATTTGATAGGTATATCGCCATAATCCAGTAGTTACTGATAGATGCTTTGCTTTTTTAAATTTTACACTAAATAAGCTTCAGCCAAAATAAAATTATTACGCCTGCATATATTTTAAATGAACTTTTTTCTAGTTGCGGTAGTGATAAATCGCATCTGTAATATTTATTTTATTAAATAGTCACAAGATTCCATCTGCAGTTCCTAAAATGGGATTAAAATATTTTACAGTTTGTATTTCTTTTAAATTTAAGGCATTCAAAATGTTAATCGTGCAAAGATAAATTATATTTAAGTATTAAGCCAAGAATGATTAGCGATTAAAGCAACTAAAAAATGGTCGAAAAGTTTTCAGTAGAGTACTAAAAACTTTCCGACCAATTAATTGAAACAAACTTCAATTTTTAGAGTTAAATGTAATCACTAAACGAGCGTGACTTTTTTAAATCATAGATTATCTTTTAAAATTTATTATTCCCACTCAACAGTTGCTGGTGGCTTAGCTGTAATGTCGTAGACTACGCGGTTAATCCCACTCACTTCGTTGACAATTCGACGTGATACTTCTTCCAAGATATCCCAAGGAAGCTTAGCAAAATCGGCTGTCATTCCATCTATAGAAGTAATGGCACGAATGGAGATAGTGTAGTCATAAGTACGACCATCTCCCATGACACCAACGGAACGGACACCTGTTAGGACGGTGAAGTATTGCCAAACTTCAGCATCAAGGCCGTGGTTAGCAAATTCTTCCCGCAAAATTGCATCAGAATCACGGACGATTTCGAGTTTAGCTTCAGTGATATCACCTAAAACTCGAATTCCAAGTCCAGGACCAGGGAATGGTTGACGCCAAACTAGGTCGTGTGGCATACCCAGTTTTTCACCTAAAGCACGGACTTCATCTTTAAAGAGTGTCTTAAGAGGTTCAATTAAAGTGAATTGCATATCTTCAGGAAGCCCCCCAACGTTGTGGTGAGACTTAATTGTTTGGGCCGTGTCAGTTCCAGATTCAATAATATCAGTATAAAGCGTTCCTTGGGCTAGGAAATCAATGCCCTTAAGTTTAGTAGCTTCTTCATCGAAAACTTGAATAAATTCATTACCAATGATTTTGCGCTTTTTTTCTGGATCTGAAATACCAGCTAATTTATTAAGGAAACGTTCTTGGGCGTCGACCTTAATAATATTAAGACCGAATTTACCACCAAGAGCTTCCATGACTTCGTTAGCTTCGTTTTTACGTAAAAGACCATGATCAACGAAAATTGAAGTTAATTGATCACCAATGGCACGTTGTAGTAAAACTCCAACAACTGAAGAATCTACACCACCAGAGAGACCAAGCAATACCTTCTTATCACCAACTGTAGAACGGATTTCTTCGATTTGCTGGTCGATAAAATCATCCATTGACCAATTGCGCTTAGCACGAGTAGCGTTGATAAAGTTTTCTATAATTTGGTGACCATAAACGGTGTGTTGAACTTCAGCATGAAATTGGATTGCATAAAGATTCTTATCCGGATTTTGCATTGCAGCAATTGGTGTGTTGTCAGAAGTTCCTACAGCCGTAAACCCGTCAGGAACTTGGTCCACGTAATCACCATGGGACATCAAAACAACTTGCTTTTTTGGTGTTCCCTTAAATAGTACTGCTTCAGGATCAGTAACTTCCATCTCAGTCTCGCCATATTCGGATGAATTATTAGCAGGTGCTACTTTTCCGCCGGGGAGTTGATGGGCCATGAGTTGCATACCATAACAGATTCCCAAAATCGGGATATTTAAGTTATAGATTTCAGGATCAATGGTAAAGGCCCCTTCGTCGTTAACTGAATTAGGTCCACCAGAAAAGACTAACCCCACTGGATTAATTGCTTTAATTTCCTCTATTGTAATGGTGTGTGGCTTAAGTTCTGAGTATACTCCCATTTCTCGAATTCGGCGGGCAATCAATTGATTGTATTGTGAACCGAAGTCGAGAACGAGGATGCTTTCTTGTTGCTTGAGTTCAGCCATCATAGTCCTCCTAAATTAAATTGAATGTTTTAATTATACGAGAGAATACCATAATTTTAAAGGTAAATCTGCTTTTGATAAATTGTTATCGCTAATTGGACGTTTATTATAAATTAATGTTCGATTTTAAAAGACAATAATATAAATTATATGAATGATGACGCTTTTGCAAATAATAAAAATTATGTATATAATGATTTTAAATTAAATAAATTCTTCGGGGCAGGGTGTAATTCCCGACCGACGGTAAATGATGTCTATATCAAAGTCCGTGAGCCATTTTAAATGGTTGAGCTAGTGTGAATCTAGCACCGACAGTTAAAGTCTGGATGGGAGAAGAATTAAAGGAGCTTTTTTAGTGGCCTTAATATCTTTTAAAGGGGATATTATGATCATATAAGAATAGTGCTTTTAAGTGTCTTTGATAGTCCCGTGAGTTTTAAACTCAGGGGATTTTTTTAATTTAATTAAAAATGAATGGAGTACGAAAATGATGCAGACTAGAAAATTAAGTCTTATTGCCCTTTTTTCGGCTTTATCGGTGATTTTAATGGTTTTTATTTCGGTGCCATTAATTCCAACAATGCCTTTTTTAAAAATTGATCTATCGTTTATTCCGATCTTTATGGGAATGATGTTACTTGATTTGAAAAGTGGGTACCTAATTTTACTGATTCGGTCATTGTTAAAATTATTACTTAATAATGCTGGGGTAAATGATTATATTGGTTTACCAATGAATATTTTGGGATTCATGATTTTAATGACAGTTTTGTATTATTGCTTGACCAAAAATAAATGGCGACCTTGGATTCAAAAAGGCATGTCAATCGTACTTGGTTCTGTTGCATTAACAGTTATGATGGTCTTGATGAACTATTTTTATGCGATTCCGCTTTATGCGCAATTTGCTAATTTTAATATTGGTCAGGTCTTTGGTATTTTTAATTATCTGTTGTTGGCAGTGGTTCCATTTAATCTATTAGAGGGAGTTATTTTAATTAGTTTAAGTTTGTTGATTCTGCCCTTTGTTAGGCGATTAATTAATCTGATTTAAAAGAAAAAGGCGTCTAATCAGGGTAAATACCTAGATTAGACGCCTTTTTAAATTTTTTGATTAACGTTTTGTGAACTTAACAATTCCTTCCCAACGAGCAGTTTGAGGGAACATGTCAATTGGTTGAATATATTCGACATCATAAACTTTAAGAAGATCGACTAAATCACGAGCTAATGTTGATTCATTACATGAAATATAAACAAATTTTTCTGGCGCATGAGCCAAAATTGTATTTCGTAAATTAATATCTAAACCAGTCCGGGGAGGATCAACGACAATTGCATCGGCGATCCAACCAGCTGCGGTCCATTGTGGAATCAAATCTTCAGCAGCGCCAACAAAGTATTTGGTATTTGTAACATTATTATCCAAAACGTTTTGATTAGCATCAGCAATTGACTCTGGAACAGTATCCATTCCACGAATCTCACCAGCATTATCAGCTAGGGAAATTCCGATGGTTCCAACACCAGAATAAGCATCAATTAATTTATCAGCATGGGTTAGATCCAGAGCACTTAAAGCCTCTTGATACAAACGCGCTGTTTGACGGGGATTTAGTTGTAAGAATGCTCGAGGTGACAACTTAAATTGACGCCCATTAATTGTTTCAGTAATGAAGTTAGAACCCCAAAGTAACTTAGTTTTTTCACCCCAAATTAATGAAGTTTCGTCGGGATTAATATTTTGATGAATTGAAACCACTTCTGGTAAATCATCATGAATATATGCGATTAATGTTGAAAGTTCAGGGATTTTATCAGAATTAGTCACAATAGTTAATTGGACTTCACCGGTTGATTCACTTACTCGGGCAACCAGTGTCTTAATGATACCTGTATTTTTCTTTTCTTCGTAGATTGGAATCTCTAACTCATCGATAATATCACGGACCTTACGGACAACTTTTAAGGTAGCAGGATGTTGAGTGGACACCTTAGGTAAATCAACTAAGAAATGGGAGTTACGTTGATACATCCCAACAGAAATGGTTCCATCCTTCATTTGACGAATCGGGAATTGGGCTTTATTACGATAACCTCTAGGATCTTCCATGCCAATTGTGGGCTTAATTTCAATATCTTCAAAACCACGAGGTTTATATTTTTCAAGAGCTTGTCGGATAACATCTTGCTTGAATTCTAATTGTTTTGGATAAGATAAGTGTTCTAGCTCAAAACCACCAACACTTTGATCGTCGATAGGTTCGACCCGATCCGGTGACTTTTGTTTGAATTTGCGAATTTCAGCTTCGATAAAACGGTCTGTAAAGTTGGTAACTTTAACATCAACAACTTCACCTGGCAACGCACCAGGAATAAAGGTAATCTTACGTTTATAGTAACCAATTCCTTCTCCGTTAATACCAAGTCTTTTAATGGTAATTAGTAATTTGTCACCAATTTTAACGATGACATTGTTTGAGGCGGAATTTGTTCCACGTGAAGCATGATAAGGTTTATCATGCTGATTTGGGTTGCGATTATATGCCATAATTTCGTACTACAAGGGTTAACCCCAGCTCCTTTTCTAATAATATCTTATTTTAGCATGATCTAAGCAATGTGGGGATGATTTATATCAAGGTATATCAAGTAATCTTAGATTTAAATTCAAAGCATTTATACTTAATTTGAATGGCTATAAATAGATCAAAACATCGACTTTATTTTTGAAATTTCAGACGATTTTGGAGTGACATTTGAATTGGGAAATGAATAGTCTCGGTACCTGCCTCAATGGCGCTTTCATAATATTGGCATTTCTTATCTAATAATTGCATTGAATTTTCGAGACTTGCGATTTGTCGTTTAACGAGGGCTTTTTGTTGAATGAACATATCTCGACGGGCCTCTAATGAATTGTCACCAGATTTAGTCAAATCGGCATAATTTTTAATGTCATTAATTGACATACCAGTGGCTTTTAGACATTCAATGACATCGATCATTTCAATATCGCCATCGGAAAAGCTGCGATAGCCAGAAGCTTGGCGTGATAAATTTGGAAGTAAGCCTTCTTTATCATAGTAACGTAGGGTTGATGCTGGAATTTGCATTGCCTTAGCGACTTGTGAGATGGTATATGACATTGTTATTTCTCCTTATAAATTAGATAGATGGTTGACATTAAAGTGAACTTTAATGTTATTATGACTTTGTTGTTGCTTAATAACAAGCTAGAAACATATAACATAAATTAATATTTAAAATTGAAAAGGGGAATTGAATAATGAATGAAATTAAAAATAAAGTAGTTATTATTATGGGAGCGTCTTCTGGAATTGGAGAAGCAACAGCTATCAAATTGGCAGAACAAGGAGCAAAATTAGTTATTGCAGCTCGCCGTGAGGACAAAATTAGTCAATTAGCAGCTCAATTGGGAGAAAATGTCTTTTATCAAACTGCTGATGTAACGAAACGTGATCAAGTTAAGGCTGTAGTTGATTTAGCCATGAACAAATTTGGACATATTGATGTTCTTTATAATAATGCAGGAATTATGCCACAGGGTAATTTATCTGAACTCAATTATGATAGTTGGGAGATGATGTTGAATACCAATGTTATGGGTGTATTAAATGGAATTGGAGCCGTTCTTCCGATTATGCGTGAGCAAAAAGATGGATTAATTATTTCCACTGATTCTGTAGCAGGGCATGTGATGTACCCTGGTTCAGCAGTTTATAATGGAACTAAATTTGCTGTACGGGCAATTATGGAAGGCTTGCGCCAAGAAGAATATCAAACAGGAATTCGCTCAACAATTGTTTCACCTGGAATGGTATCAACTGAACTCTTAACAACTGTTGGAAATAAAGATATAGAAACCTATCTTGAAGGTCAATCTAAGTTGGAGGGAGTTAGCTTAAACCCTGAAGATGTAGCTAACGCCGTAGTTTATGCTATTCAACAACCAAAGCACGTAGCAATTAGTGAAGTCTTGATTCGACCAGCAAAACAATCAATTTAATCTAATTTACATTATTAAATTTGATAGTAGTGTCAGATTATAATCTTTATTAATAGAAATGATCTTAAATGAATGATATTGATTTTCAAAATTACTGAGTAAGAAAGACTAGGATATTTATCCTAGTCTTTTTTTATTAAAAATCTCTACATAATTAATCATTTAAGGGTGATACAGGACAGATATGGTTGACTGCTTTATAATGAAGCATAACCGGAAGAACAGGTGGGTAAGATAATGGGTAAAATAAATGATGAACAAATTTTTGAAGCAGCCCAAACAGTGTTGATGGATAAAGGGGATGCTGGATTAAGGATGACAGCCATTGCTAAAATTTTGGATGTATCGCATGCCGCTCTATACAAACACTTTAAAAATCGTGAGGCGCTAGTTGAGGCTTTGATTAATGATTGGTTATTGAAGATTGATCAGCCAATTTTAGATCAAGCTGTCCGAATGCCTGTAGAAGCAAGAATTGATAGTCTTCATGATTGGTTACAAACTTTGGTACAACAGCGCCAAGCAGCTTTTAGAGCTGATCCAGCGCTAACCCAACTTTATGTTAAAAAAATTAGTCAACAAAGTGAAATTATGAATGATGAATTAACGGCTTTTTCGAATAAAGTTGAATATATCATGGGCTGGGATACTTTTCGGCAACAACGAGGTATCACAATTATGATGGCTTTTACATATTTTTATCATCCATATTTTATGAATAAATGGGATGATAATTTGATTTTCCCTTTATTCGAATCGACTTGGCTTGAATTATCACCAATTTTAGAATTGTAAAATGATCGATTAGAGACTTGCAGATTATTGTTTCATTTATTAGGATATTAAATACAATTAAGGTGTAACTAATTATTTAGAAGGTAAAAAGATATGAAAATAACAAGTACGGGGATTGAAAATGGTTACTTTAAGGATATTTTTGGAGGTTACAGTCAATATGTGAACGAAAATAAAATTCCTACCTATTCGATACCATTTAAAATTGAAGAAGCCCCTGAAATGGCTAAAAGTTATGCAGCAGTCCTCTATGATTTAGATGCCTATGAAGTAACTAAAGGGTTTATTTGGATCCATTGGACATTAGCCAACTTATTAACAACTGAAGTCTTGGCAAATGCAAGTCAAGAAACGTCAGAATTTATTCAAGGTGTGAATAGTTCACACAGTCCTATGGGATATAATCAAGACAAAGAAACATCTAGTTACTATGGAGGGATGCGACCTCGTGGCCGTGATCATAATTATATTTTAAAGGTTTATGCATTAGATGTTATTTTAGATTTAGAGCCAGGGTTTTATTTGAATCAACTACATGATCAAATGGAAAACCATATTATTACAACAGCTAAATTAGTGGCTAAATATCGGCAATTTCACTAAAAATAAATTTAATTTTATAAATTAATTGGAATCGTAATAGAGAAGGGGGAAATAAAATGGAACAAGCAGTTCGATTGAAAGTGTATGGTCTAGTGCAAGGTGTTGGATTTCGTTGGGCGACTCGTCGTCTAGCTGTGCAGTTAGGGATTGTAGGATTTGTCATCAATGAAACTGACGGATCAGTATCAATTGAAGCTCAAGGTGAGGAAATGAATATTCGTAAATTTATAACTCAGATTGAAATTGGCCCATCTAACGGTACTAAAGTCCACCATGTTAAAATTGCAAGCGTCGGAGTAAATCCAGATTATACGACTTTTAAAATTTATTAGGGGAGATAAGTATGCTAGAAAAAATCCGATCAAAATCCATATTATTTTGGTCACTTGAATTATTAATTGTTGCACTTTTATTGATGGTTGTTTCACAGCTGGATTTTATTTTAGAACCGATTTTTAAATTTATTGGGGCGGTTTTTATTCCCGTTTTAATTTCAGGTTTGTTGTATTATATTCTAAATCCAATCATAAAAATTATTGAAAAAATAAAAATAAAAAAGAATAAGTCGATTCCGCGTAGTATCATTGCATTATTTTTAGTGGTGTTAATGATGGTTTTGATTGGATTAGCAATGGCAATTGTTGTACCACGTTTAATTGATCAAATCACTAATTTTGTACAATCAGCACCGACATATTTGCGTCAGATGCGAAATTGGATGGAAGGTGAAGATCGACTAGCTATTATTAATCGGATGGGGGTAACTTTTGATGCAAATACATTGCAACATGGGGCTCAAAAATATGGGACTCAAATTGCTAATGGAATGGCCAATGGCATTGGGGGATTTGCTAGTTCTTTGATTGGATATTTGGTTTATGCATTAACGGTACCTGTTATGACTTTCTATATGTTAAGCGATGGCCATAAGTTATTACCATTCGTTCAACAATGGTTTCCAAAACGAAAAGATGATATGGCGGAAGTTGCTAGTTTACTAAATGACACACTTTCAAACTATATTATGGGTCAAGTTATGGAGATGTTATTTGTAGGATTTGCGACAGGAATTGGATACTTCTTAATTGGTGAGAAATATGCTTTAGTCTTAGCGATTATCGCTGGATTATCTAATATTGTGCCATATTTGGGACCATATATTGGAATTGTACCAGCACTATTTGTTTCAGCGACACAAGGTGTTTGGCAAATTTTTTTCACAGTCTTAGTAGTGGCAATTGTGCATTTGATTGATGGAAATATTATTTATCCGCGGATTATTGGTTCACGTTTGAACATTCATCCGATGACAATAATTATTTTATTATTGGCAGCAGGAAATGTGGCTGGAATAGCGGGGATGATCTTAGCTATTCCAACCTATGCCATTTTACGAACCCTCTTTGTTTATCTTTGGGAGTTCTTTGTCAATCGCAATGAACAAACTAGCGACGAAAAACCAAAACAGGCATAGTATCCTAATTGAAAATATCATTTAAAGAAAGGCTCAGACCATTTGGTAGGGGCTTTTTCTTTATAAATAAAAAATCCCGTTTGTGCTTGTTTGCATCAACGGGATTAGGAATTTAATTTACCAAATAGGAAAATCAGATGGTGTAGTTTGGTGTAGACGTTGTAGTAATTTTTTAAAAATTCCTTTTTCTAACATTGCAGCCCACATTCCTTCGAAAAATTTTTCGTTTTCAATGATCATTGAAATAATGGCCCGTAGTTTGAAGAAGTCATTTGAATCATTAGCAATGTCAATGATGTCAGATTCAGTGATAGGCGTGGCTAATTCTTTTTGCATTAAGGTCCGTTGGAAATTTGCATCATAAAAGTCAGAACCTTTGAACTCATGTAGCATTTTGAATAATTCAGAGTCATAGAGGGGATGGTCCAAGTGATCAGCTCCGGCATGCCAGGGAATGGTTTTACCAATTTGTTGTTGTAAATAATGGTCCCAAGTTGCAAAATCAAAATCGTGTAGTTGTGCCATGAATAGCCTCCAATTAACTATTAAAAAGTAAGTACTAATTATATAACAATTTATCTAAAAAAACGATGGCTAACAGTTTAATCATAAAATTGTTAGAATGGAGAGGGAAAGTTTTTTAAATTACTGAGGAGGAGATAATGACAAATAAGTTTATTGAACAGGGGTATACTTTTAAACCAGCTAATGTCCAAATGATTAATAATCAATGGCATGACTTATCTTATATGGAAGGTCCTAGGCATCAATTGGATATTTACCTACCAAATGAAGGAACTGCGCCTTTTCCCGTCATTATCGATATCTATGGTGGTGGATTATGGCGAGGAGATAAAAGTTCTTTTAAGCTGGAGCCCGCTTTACAATTTCTATCTGCTGGTTTTGCAGTAGTGAGTTTAGATTATTCATTGTTATGGCAAGCACCTTTTCCGACTCAAGTTTATGAAGTTAAAGCAGCTATACGTTGGCTAAAATCCAAAGGCATATTATATAATTTAGATATGAATAAAACCATTTTAATGGGTGAATCATCAGGTGCCCAATTGGCAGTCTTGGCAGGTATTACAGCTAATACAGCAGCATTTAAAAATTCTACATTCGGGCAATTTCAAACTGCTAGTGAAGAAGTACAAGGAATTGTTGCGATGTATGGACCTTATCAGGTTGACCAATTTCCGACTCAGTTTGCGGCTACTAAAACTAAACCAAAGTATGCTGAAACTGGGACAGATGAGTCGTTTGAAGGACAGCTATTAGGACAAAATGCTCCTCAAGATGTACCAGATTTGGTGAATAAAATTGATCCGATTAATTATTTGACTCCTCAAATGCCGCCCATTATAGGTTTCGCAGGAACGGCTGATCAAGTAGTCCCTTATCAACAAACAATTCGTCTAATTGAAGCATCTCAACAGATGATTGGTCCAGAAATGGCACAATTACATCTAGTTGAGGGAGCTCACCATGGAATTGATGATTTTATGGATACTACCAATTATCAATTGAAATTACAATTTATTCAAAAAATATTAGGAATAAAAAGGGGTTAAAATGCAGAAACGATTTATGGATGGGTATGTTCATGCTACGCCGTCAACGTTAATATTAACCATCGCAATGGATTATTTATTTATTTGGTTATTGCAGCCAACTGGATTTATAATGCGAACTTTGGCATTTATCCTCTTTGTTTTACCAGATTTGATATCAACAGTTTTAAGTTTTAAAAACTTTTTATTAGATAATCAGGATGAATGGCGTCATCGTAATAAAGATTAGAGACTTGAAAGATATTTAAATTATAAAGAGGTTGGATAAAAATTTTATCCAGCCTCTTTTATTATAAAATAAAACCCCCAGATTAGATTGATCGTCATCACTGCGGGATAAAAATAAATTTTTGAAAAAACTTAATCTTGCTCAATGTGTTCTTTATATTGTTGATCAAATTCAGCCAAAACTTGGCGAACTTCATCAGTAGTATTTGTTTCCATTAATGCCATTCGAAGATCGGAAGCATATGAGAAAGAACGGACATATATTTTGAAGAAGCGCTTCAATTTTTGGAAATGGCGTGGACCATATAATTTAGTTACTTCATCATGTAAATCTAATTGTAGGTTTAAGAGAACCAAAGAATCTTCTAAGGTATGGTCAACCGGTTCTTTTTCAAAAGCCCAAGGACTTTCAAAAATACCACGGCCAATCATTAAACCATCAATACCAGGATGAGCTTGAGCCAATGCTAATCCTTCTGCTCGATTTTTAATATCACCATTAAATTGAATTAAAGTATTAGGAGAAATTTCATCACGCATAGCTAAAATTTCGTCAATTAATTCAAAATGAGCAGGGACTTTTGACATTTCTTTACGTGTTCGTAAATGAACGGTTAGAACTTGAATGTCTTGTTCTAGCAAAAACGGCAGCCAAGTTTTATAGGTATCAAGATGGTTGAAACCAAGGCGTGTTTTAACAGAGATAGGCAGTCCAGGTTCTTTGGCTGCGGCAATCACCGCTGCGGCAGTTTCGGGATTACGAATTAAATCAGAACCACCGCCATTTTTAATGACTGTACCATCGGGACAACCCATGTTGAGATCGACAGCTTGATAACCGCGCTCTTTTAAGTCATTGATCGATGAAACGAAATCCTGAGGCCGATCACCCCAAATTTGAGCAATTGGCATTCGTTCGTTTTCAGCGACTGCTAAACGGCCTTGAACTGAAAATTTAGCTTTAGGATGGGCGACACTGCGAGCATTAGTGAACTCGGTATAATAGGCATCTGGTCCGGCTGCTTGTTCGACAACTCGTCGGAAGACAGTATCAGTCACTGCTTCCATCGGAGCGAGAGTGAAAAATGGGACTTTATCTTGTCCCGGAATTTGAGCTTGATCAATAATATTTTGCCAGTATTGAGATTTAGCTTTAATCATAATTAACATGTCCTTTCAAATTAGTTCTTATATTATTTAAAATTCGAATTTAATAATTATTATCTAATTATTATAATCTTTACTACTATAAATATATTTGGTGATTTTGACAAGCTTAAAAATGACTAATGAATTTTATAGGTATGGTAGGAAAATACCAGATAGATTTGATTTTAAATGGATAGAGTGGAACATATTAATAAGCTTTAACCAGAAAGTTTGATATTAAAATTAGGTTTAAGTATATGTTTCACGTGAAACGCAATGAAAAGTATTGAAACACCTTGTTTTTTGGGTTATTCTTAATGTAATTGTTTACATGGAGGAAAATAGATGAATCCCGAAGAATTTGAGACTGCCTTAGAGAAAAAAGGTATTAAATTAGATGAGCGCCAATTAGAGCAGTATCAGATTTATTATGATTACTTAATCGAAGTAAATCAGGTAATGGATTTAACCAATATTGTTGAAAAAAACGAAGTATATTTAAAACATTTTTTTGATTCATTAACGTTAGCTTGGGCTTACCCAGCCTTACAAACTGAGCCATTAAAACTAGTCGATGTTGGTGCTGGAGCAGGGTTTCCATCATTGCCACTTAAGATTGCCTTCCCGCAATTAGAAATAGTAATTGTAGATTCGCTACAAAAAAGAATTAATTTTTTGAACCAATTAATTGAAAAGTTAGATCTGACAGGCGTTCAGCCTATTCATGAACGAGCTGAGGTTTTTGGAGATAAAAATGCACCAACTCGTGAAACTTTTGATGTTGCAACTGCCCGTGCATTAAAAGCTATGCCGATGTTAGTTGAAATGACACTACCATTGGTCAAGCGAGGGGGAGTCTTATTAGCGATGAAAGGTAGTCGAGCCGCTGAAGAAATTCAGGATGCCAAAGTTGCTATTCCGACCGTTGGAGGGGCTGTTGAAGATCAAATTAAAGTTGATTTACCTAATGGTGATGCTCGAGAAATTGTGGTTATTAAAAAAGTCAAAAAAACACCAGCCAAATATCCAAGAAAATTTAGTGATATTAAGAATAAAACGTTATAAAAGTTAACCTAAATGTTGACTAAGTATGTAAGAAGAGAAAGGTAAGTTCATGGCACATATTATTGCATTAGCCAATCAAAAAGGTGGGGTTGGTAAAACCACTACTACGGTTAATCTAGGAGCCGCGATTGCTAGTTTAGGACATCGGGTATTAATAATTGATGCCGATCCACAAGGAAATGCTACTTCAGGATTAGGAATTAAAAAATCAACGATCGAACCAGAACATGAAATTTATGACGTTTTGGTGCATGGAGTTTCTCTTGCGGATGTGATTATTCCAACTAGTCATGATAATTTAGAAATTGTTCCTGCTACAATTCGTTTGGCCGGAGCAGAACTAGAATTAGCTCCAGTGATGGCTCGAGAAACACGTTTGAAAGAAGCTTTGAATCTAATTTCTGACGAATACGACTATATTTTGGTCGACAATCCACCCTCATTAGGATTAATTACCATTAATACCTTTACTGCAGCTGATTCCATCTTAATTCCAGTACAGGCTGAATATTATGCCTTGGAAGGGTTGGGTCAACTATTGAATTCAATTACGCAAATTAAGAGTTTGTTAAACCCTAATTTAGATATTGAAGGTGTTTTGTTAACGATGGTGGATGCCCGGACTAATCTTTCAAATGAAGTTGAAAATGCCGTCCGTAACTATTTCACTACAGATCAAGTATATAAAACGGTAATCCCTCGGAATGTCCGTCTATCAGAAGCTCCTAGTCATGGATTAGCGATCATTGATTATGATCCTAAGTCACGGGGAGCAGAAGTATATGGTAAGTTGGCAGAGGAGGTTTTAGCAGCTCATGACAACATCTAAGAAAAAAAGCGTTCTAGGCGATAACATTGTCAGTGGTGGATTAAATGCACTCTTTGGGCAACAAGGAATTGATGTAGATGTAGATGAAAACAAAGGGGATGCTATAGAAAATTTAAATGTAAATTTTATTATTGCTAATCCTTTTCAACCACGCCATAGCTTTGATGAAAACGCTTTACGTGAGTTGGCTAACTCAATTAAAGAAAATGGTATTTTACAACCAATTATTGTTCGCGTGGCTAAAGAATCTAAAGATAAATATGAAATTTTAGCTGGTGAACGACGTTGGCGTGCAACTCAACTAGCTGGGAATGAAACGATTCCAGCAGTCGTTCGTGCATATGATGATGCAACGATGATGCAGGCGGCTGTTTTGGAGAATTTACAGCGAGAAAACTTGTCACCAATTGAAGAAGCTTTGGCTTATAAGCAGATGATGGATGTTTTGCATCTTACGCAAGTCCAAGTTGCTAAACGCTTGGGAAAGGCACGTTCCGTTGTCGCAAATACCGTTCGTTTATTGACTTTACCGCAAGAGGTTCAAGATTGGATCCAAACAGGTGAATTATCAATGGGGCAAGGAAGAACTTTATTGGGGTTGCATAATAAGCGCCAAATTTTGAATTTAGCTAAACGAGTAATGCAAGAGCGTTTGACGGTTCGGCAAGTGGAACGTTTAGTTAATGAAATGAATGAAAATAAAGTGGTTTCAAAAGTTACACCACAAATTTCAGCAGAGTTGAAGGAAACGGAAAAAGCTTTGTCGGATAAATTAGCTACCAAAATTGCGATCAAGCATAATCAACGTGGTGCTGGTAAAATTGAAATTAATTATGGATCAGATCAAGATTTGAATCGTATTATTAACGCATTAGGACTAGATCTCAACGATTAAAAAACGAGGTGATACATATGTATGAACTTTCGGATATTATTGAAATGAAAAAACCACATGCTTGCGGAACTAATCGCTGGGCGATTATTCGCATTGGTGCAGATATGAAAATTAAGTGTCAAGGATGTGAACGAGTGGTAATGTTATCACGACATGATTTTGATCGTCGCTTTAAAAAGGTTTTGGAAAAAGCTAACTAATAAAATTAATAGAAAAGAAGGAAATTAAATATGGCATTAACAGCTGGAATTGTTGGACTTCCAAACGTTGGGAAATCAACTTTATTTAATGCAATCACAAAGGCTGGAGCTGAAATGGCGAACTATCCTTTTGCTACGATTGAGCCAAATGTGGGGATGGTTGAAGTTCCTGATGCTCGTTTAGCTAGAATTGCTGAAATTGTGAAAAGTAATAAAATTATTCCAACTACCTTTGAATTCACGGATATTGCGGGAATTGTTAAAGGTGCTTCACAAGGTGAGGGATTAGGAAATAAATTTTTGGAAAATATTCGTCAAGTAAATGCGATTGTGCACGTTGTTCGCGCTTTTGATGATGATAATATTGTGCATGTCAATGGAACGGTTGATCCGATTGATGATATTGAAACTATTAATACTGAATTAGTTTTATCTGATTTGGAATCAATTGAAAAACGTTATGATCGAGTTTCTAGAGCAGCTAAAGGTGGAGACAAGGAAGCTAAGGCTGAATTTGAAGTGTTAGATAAGATTAAGCCTTTATTAGATGCTGGAAAGCCAGCACGATTAGCAGAATTTACGGAAGAACAAGAAAAAATTGTACGAAACTTATTCTTACTAACAACAAAGCCAACATTATATGTAGCAAATGTTAGTGAAGATGATATGAGTGATCCTGAGGCTTCAAAGTATTTCCAAATGATCCAAGAATACGCTGCTCAAGAAGGAGCACAGGTTGTTGGTTTATCAGCGCGGGCTGAAGAAGAAATTGCAGAGATGCCAAAAGAAGATCAAGCTGAATTTTTGGAAATGTCAGGGGTCGAAGAACCTGGCCTGAATGTGTTGATTCGGGCAGCATATGACTTGTTGAATTTGCGCACATTCTTTACGGCCGGAGTAAAAGAAGTACGTGCTTGGACTTTCAAATCTGGAGCTAAAGCGCCAGAAACGGCCGGAGTGATTCACTCTGACTTCCAACGTGGATTCATTCGTGCTGAGACAATGAGCTATGAAGATTTGGATCAATATGGTAATGAAAAGGCAGTTAAAGAGGCCGGCCGGTTACGATCTGAAGGAAAAGAGTATGTGGTTTCCGATGGTGACATTATGGAGTTCTTGTTTAACGTTTAAAATGAATTTACGGAGGAGATGGTTTAATGACGGAAGAAATGAAGGCACAAGAGCCAGTAAGTGAAGTTAGCGAAACGGAGGTAACCGAAATGGAAGCAACCGGAATGGAAGCGACTGAAACGGAAGTAACTGAAATGCCAACGCATGCTGATTTAGCAGAATCTGGTTTGAGTAATAGAAATCAAAAATTCGTATATCAAGCTATTGAGTTAGTTGAAAATGATAAACAATATTTACCATTGATTCAAAAAATGCAAAGTGATTTGTTAGAAGGCCAAAAAGTAGGAAAGACGGCGAAACAAATTTATGGTACACCTGCTGCCGCTTTAGGAATGGAAGTTGAAGCCCACAATCAACAAAATCAAGGAACCGTTTATAGTGATTTTGGGTATTGGGATTTAGCTTTTGACAATATGCTAACATTCTTAATGTTATTCTCAGCGATGTTTGGAATTACACTATTATTCCAAAAAGATGCTTCAGTAAATGCTGGCGCTGCTGGAATTTTGGCTTTGGCGTTAACTTCAATTTGCGGAGGATTACTCTTTGCCTTGATTACTAAGATTATGGCGCGTAGTGATCTAGGAAGAATTTTGCGTGTTATTTCAGCCATCCTAGCCTTTGCTTTGTGGTTCTTAATCTACATGCTTGCTTCAGTACTTCCAAAGGTGATCAATCCTGTTTTGCCAGGTTGGATTTATCTGATTGTTGCTGTAGCAGCATTTGCTGGATTCCGCTACTTGCGTAAGCGGACAGGAATTGTTGGTGGATTCATGGGCGGATCTCAAGTAAGTAACAAAAAATAAAGAATTTTAGGAGAATGAGCAATGAAGATTTTAATTGTTGATGATGATCATGAAATTGCTGAGTTACTAGAAATTTATGTCAAAAATGAAGGCCATGAACCAGTGTTGGCCTTTGATGGCAAAGAAGCATTGAAAAAATTACGAACTAATCCTGATATTGGGTTGGTGGTATTAGATGTGATGATGCCAGAAATGAATGGAACAGAAGTCGTGAAGGAAGTCCGAAAGGATAATCCAGTCCCAATTTTAATTTTATCAGCTAAATCTGGTGCGATGGATAAGATTCAGGGCTTAATTACTGGGGCTGATGATTATGTTACTAAGCCGTTCAATCCATTAGAAGTGATGGCGCGAATTAAAGCATTGTTACGCCGTTCGCAAAATGGAGTACAACAACCAATTCAAGAAATTTTAGATATTGGACCATTGACGATTAATAAAGATAGCCATGAGGTGAAAACTGCTGATGGAGAAACAGTGAATTTGACGGCGTTGGAGTTTGGAATCTTATATTTGCTTGCCTCACATCCAAATCGAGTATTTAGTGCGGATGATATTTTCGAACGAGTTTGGCAACAAGAGTCCGTGGTCAGTGCTAAAACAGTGATGGTTCATGTTTCACACTTGCGAGATAAATTAGAAGAAGCGACCGATGGTAATCAAGTTGTGCAAACAGTTTGGGGTGTTGGTTACAAGATTGAGGTATTATAGATCTTATGAATTTATCAGTCCAAGGTTGGATTAAATTGGTGCTGAAAATGTTGGCGGGTACATTAGCGATTGCTTTCTTAGAAATTGGGGCACTATTAATGACACAAAGTCATTTTGAAACCCAAGATTGGTTGAAAGAACTTCAATTAATACAGCAGCACCATCTAGGAATATTTGTAATTGTTACTTTAGGTGCGTTTGTTTTGTGGTTGTGGTTGATGCATACTTTGCTTGAACATGTGGCAATGGAATTGTTAGCGATTCAAATAGATCAGCGAAATGAAAATTTATTTAACGACCGAGAGTTTTCATTGCTACATAAAATGTTCTTTGTTCATTTGAGGCCTTTAATTCAAAGTATGAATAATAATTTTATAGCGGCACAAATGGCCGAATTAAAAGTTAAAAATATAGAGAATTCCAAAGATGAAATGATTGGCAATGTTTCACATGATTTAAGAACCCCTTTAACGGCTTTGATCGGTTATTTAGGATTAGTCAAATTGGATCCCGAGGGGGAACAAACAGAAAAGTATGTCAATATTGCGTATGATAAAGCTGAACATATGAAGACGTTGGTTGAAGATTTGTATGAATATGTTCAAGTTAATGATCATAATTTTAAAATGCAATTGCATATGGTGCCTTTGAATTTATCAGCAATGTTAAGTCAATTGGTTGCTAATTATGAACTTGAATCTAAGCAACACCATATGGAAGTTCGCGCTCAAACAGTTCCAGAAGTTATTAAAATGGCTGGAGATCAAGATCGTTTAGCACGAGTCTTTATGAATTTAATCTCAAATGCTTTTAAGTACGGAGAAGGTGCAACTTATATTGAGTTGTCAGCTTCTTTGATTTCAGATACTACTGTTGAAGTTCGGGTGACAAATGATGGCCAAAGGATTCCAGAAGAGGCCCTTGGTCATGTATTTGATCGATTCTATCGAGTGGAAAGTTCACGTAATTTGAATACCGGTGGTTCAGGATTAGGTTTAGCAATTGTCGGCGGAATTATTGAAGCTCATAATGGAACGGTCCGAGTTGAATCAAATGATGAGGCAACATCCTTTATTTTAACTTTGCCGTTACAGTTAGAAGTTTAAAAAAAAATTAAGCCAAAATTATTTTGTGGGATTAACCTAGAAATTAATTTTGGCTTTTTACTATATTTGGGCTATATTTATGTCAAATCAAAAGTATTCATTTTTATTATATGTATAAAGATGTCTGTTATGCGGTGAAAGTTTTTAGGAGGCTTATATGTCAAGAATTGCTATTAGCAGCGACAATCACTTAGATGTTAATCGATTGGAACGTCAAATGGTTTTAAATCAACAAGCTGAGTATTTAATTAACCATAAAATAGATGTCTATATTATGGCTGGTGATTGGTATAATTATTTTGAAAAAACGTTGCGTTTTGCAGAGAATTTGCAAAATATTGTGGGACCATCAATTTTAATTAGATTTTTAGCAGGAAACCACGAGATGGGACATGGAGTATCATTTGATGAATTAGAACAGGATTTGAGCCCTTTGTATTTTCATAATAAAAGCTTGAAATTAGACGATTTAACATTAATTGGTAATAATGGTTGGTATGATTATTCTTTTGCTCAAGGACCACAAAAAGAACAAGCTGAGCAATTTAAAAATGGCTTTTATTATGATGGCTTAATTAAGCAGTCCATGAGTGATTTTGAGCGGACAACTTTTAGTATTAATCAAATAAAAAGTCAGCTAAAATCAATTGAGGATGAAGAAAAGGTATTAATGGTTCAACATTTTGCTCCGCATAACCTTGATTTAATTTATCCAGCAGATTTTCCGAAATGGCAAATGATTAATGGGGTAATGGGATCCAAACGTTACATGAATTTATATCAAAATGATTCTCGAATAAAGCAAGTAGTTTATGGTCATGCTCATTTAAATGTGCCTACACGGGAAATTACAACGACTAAATATTATAATGTTAGTGTCGGGTATCGCCGTTCTAAAGCCAATGAATGGACTGAAAAAACATTTTTTGAAAATTGGTCAAAAAAACTTTTCCAAAACTGTTGACATATATATTAACACCGTGTAATATATATATACGTTGATGAGTTGTTAAAAACAAGTCACATAATACTGGGGGGTTAGCGAAGTCTGGTTAAACGCGGTGGACTGTAAATCCATTCCTTCGGGTTCAGAGGTTCGAATCCTCTACCCCCCACCAGTATTTGGGGTATAGCCAAGCGGTAAGGCAGTGGTTTTTGGTACCATGCAGCGTAGGTTCGATTCCTACTACCCCAATAATCGAGTTTCATCCCGCTGGGCATGTGCGTCTTAACTTAATTGTTAAGACGTTTTTTTGTGTCTTTGATCTTAAATTTATTTATGGGACAAAGATAAATTAAAATAATGAATTGTAACCATCATACTAAATGATTATTCATTTAATTATAAATAAAAAGCCACATACTTGCCTAAATACAAGTGGGTGACTAAAAATATTTTAGGATTGTAAACAGTTATATTGTCAGATGAATTACTGTTTTTAAATGGTTTTAAACGAAATTATGCATCTTGACGAGTAGCATCAATATCTACTTTGCGAATCTCAACAGCTTGAGGAAGATCATAAATAAATTTCACTGTTTGAGCTACATATTTAGGATCTAGCGTAAGACCACCCATTGATTCTTTCCAGGCTTGATAGTCGTTTAACGCAGATTTGCTGGTGACATGAGTTAATAGATTAGTCTCAGCTGCACCAGGGGCGACTAAGGAAATGCGAACGTTTTTACTTGCAACTTCTTGACGAATGGTTTCTGTTGCGCCATGTACCCCGAATTTAGAAGCAACGTAGGCGGCATGATTGGTGAAGGCCTTAAAACCAGCGATTGAAGACATATTAATGATAGTTCCGCCTTGACGATCGATCATATTTTGAAGCACTATTTGGGTTCCGTTTAAAACTCCCATTACGTTTGTATCCAGCATAGTTTGCCATTCTTGTGAAGATTGGTTTTCAACATTACCAAGTAACATGACGCCAGCATTATTAACTAATAAATCAGTAGGACCAAATTTAGCTTCAGCCCTTCGAATGCTGGCAGTGAAATCAGTTAAATTGGTAACGTCGGCTTGAGCTAACATAATATTAGTAAAATCAAGTGGTAAAGCCTCCATTTTGGCAATATTACGGCCAATTAAGAGTAGGGGATTACCAGCCTGATTAAAAATTTTGGCGATTTCAGCTCCGAAGCCGGAACTGGCACCAGTGATTACGATTAATTTTTTATTGGTCATTTGATTGCTCCTGTTTATTTTATTTATCAATATAAACTAGCATACATGCTAAACTATGGTTTAGGTCGAATAAAAAAGGGAGAAAAAATGAATTATAATATTGGTGAAATTTCAAAACGCTTTAAGATTCCGATTTCTACTATTAGATATTATGACAAAAAAGGATTATTACCATTTGCAGAGCGTAATACTCAAAATGAACGAATTTTTTCAGAAGCAAGTATCAAATATTTAAATGTGATTCATTGCTTAAAAGAAATTGGATTACCGATAAGTAAGATTAAATTATTTATCGATTTGTGCATGGAGGGTGATGAAACGTTGAGCGAACGCTTGAATTATATTCAAGATCAAAAAGTACAACTACAAATTCAGATTGAAAATCTAGAGCAACAAATGAATTTTATCAACTGGAAAGAAGATTATTATCAAAAAGCAGTGCAAGCTGGAACTGAAGATGTCGTTAGAGATTTACCCTCTCCCTTTGATGATTAAGCTATAAATTAATTTAAATAAATTTAAATGGTATAAACACGGATATTTTTTGAAAAATAATCGAAAATTGGTATTGGCTAAAAATCTGGACTTATGGGATAAAAATGAGAAAGTGTGTCCGGGTATCTAACAACGGCCTTAATTATTCCTTGTATCTAAGATACTGTTTTGTTAAAATTAAAACATTATTAGATTTTTGCATATTATAATGTAAAAGGAAAGATTGGGCGTGTATGAGTACAGAAGAAACAAAAGAAAAGAAATTTTTCGGTCAACCAATTGGACTCTCAACTTTATTTATGACTGAGATGTGGGAACGCTTTTCATATTATGGAATGCGGGCCATCCTGTTGTATTATATGTGGCATTTAATTGCTGTTGGTGACTTGAACATTACGAGATCAGTTGCAGCATCTGTCATGGCAATTTATGCGTCGATGGTGTATCTATCAGGTTCATTAGGAGGATACGTTGCAGACCGGATGATCGGGTCGCGTAAAGCGGTCTTCATCGGTGGGGTATTCATAATGTTAGGGCATATCGTGCTAGCATTACCTTTGGGCTCTTCGGCATTGTTTGGTTCGATTATATTAATTATAATTGGAACCGGACTTCTGAAACCTAATGTATCTTCATTAGTTGGTTCGCTTTATACCCCGCAAGACCGCAGACGTGATGCTGGGTTCTCAATCTTTGTATTTGGGATTAACCTTGGATCGTTCATTTCGCCCCTCTTAGTGGGATGGACTCAAGAAAACTTTGGGTTCCATTTAGCCTTCGGGTTAGCTGCCATTGGAATGTTCTTTGGATTAATACAATACTATATTGGTGGTAAGAAAAATTTGCCAACAGATGGTTTGTATCCAACTGATCCACTACAACCAGAAGAAATTAGGCCATTAATTGTCAAAGTTATTTTAGCGCTTGTTGCTTTGGGATTGGTAGTTACCTTGATGGTTTTGATGGGCTGGAACGATATTGCAGATTTCATTAATTTGCTAACTATTGTTGCTGTTGCCATTCCGGTAATGTATTTCGTGCAAATGTTAACGTCACGTAAAGTTTCTAAGCAGGAACGTTCACGTGTCTTAGCATACCTTCCATTATTCTTTGGAGCTGTCCTATTCTGGGCCTTAGAAGAACAAGGATCCGTTGTCTTGGCAACTTTTGCGCAAACCCGTGTGATCCATTCATGGATCCCGGCGGCATGGTTCCAGTCTCTTAATCCATTCTTCATTATGTTGTACACACCATTCTTTGCAACATTATGGAGCCGTTGGAAAAAGAATGCACCTTCAGCACCATTGAAGTTTGCAATTGGGTTAATCTTTGCTGGAGCATCATTCTTGCTTCTATCAATCCCTGGTGCACTTTGGGGAACAAGTGGTCGAGTATCACCATTATGGTTGCTTGGATCATGGGCACTGATTATTATTGGAGAAATGTTAATTTCACCAGTTGGACTTTCAGTCACAACTAAATTGGCACCACGTGCATATACAGTACAAATGATGTCGCTTTGGTTCTTGTCATCAGCTGTTGGATCAGCTTTGAATGCCCAATTTGTTGGATTATATTCACCTCAGACAGAAGTTCGATACTTCTTCATCTTTGGATTGATCGCCGTTATCTTGGGAATTGTTATGATTTTCTTGGTTCGAATGATCGTTCGATTGATGGATGGAGTTAAATAGTTAACTGAATTAAAAGGGGATTGAGACGATTTGTTTCGACCTCCTTTTTTATTTTAGAATGGTGAATTAGATAATAAAAATTATTTATCAAATCAAATTTAAAGAGTTTCAGACAATTAATCAAATTCTGATTATGATACAATTAACTATATAAATAAGGGTAGTATTTTAATTGATATTTTGAGGAGAAAAATAAATAATGGGAATTACCACATTAAAAAAAGATGCGTGGCAAAAATTAAAAAATAATTGGCGATTTTTCGTGGTCTTAGCTTGGCCATTAATTGCCTGGCAGATCTTTACATTGTTATTATCATATGGTGATGGCTTTCAAGAAGGCGTGACATTAGTTAAACCCTCGTCCATTCTATTTGCGTTAAGTCGGACGTTATGGGCTGGTTTAATTGAAGCAATCGTGATTGGGGCTGTTTCACTAGGTGTGATGTGGACCATGGTCGAATGGAGTCGTAATAATGGTAAAATGGAGCTAAAGCAAGTTGGTTTAGTAAGTTTTCGCTTCTTTAATCGGGAAACTGTCGTTGATACGGTTGTTTTGATGGCTATTCGATTTTTATATACATTGTTGTGGTCATGTTTATTCGTGATTCCAGGAATTATTAAAAACTTCGCATATTCGCAAGCAGAATTTATTTATGCTGAAGATGTAAAGCGTGGAGTTGCTATTGAGTCAATTAATGAATACATTTCACGCTCACGTGTGATGATGGATGGACATAAGTGGGAATATTTTGTTTTGCAAATTTCATTTATTCCTTGGTGGATTTTGGTTGCTTTGACTAGTGGATTGGCGACCATCTGGGTAGTTCCATATTATGAATTAGCAACGACTAATTTTTATCTAGCTTTAAAAAAAGCACAAGCCGATGATTTAGGTGTAAATTAAAGCAAGTTTCTTAAACTGCTGATGAAAAATAAACGATTAACACTGAAACTGGAACCGCTTTGTTCCGGTTTTATTTTACAAGAAAGAATGTTAGATCTAGTTTAGGGGTAATTTAGATGGAACAACAGATAGCGTCAAAGCGACGATATATAACTGGATTTGACGGTTTAAGAGCAATAGCGGTCCTAGGCGTGATTGGTTATCATTTGTGGCCAGATCGCATTGTGGGAGGGTGGCTTGGTGTGCCTCTCTTCTTTATTTTATCGGGTTATTTAATTACGGATTTATTACTCCAAGAATATGGTCGGACGGGTCGAATTAAGATTTGGTCGTTTTGGATTCGACGTTTGAAACGTTTGATCCCAGCATTACTAGTAATGCTACTGGCAACTTCAGTTATTATTTTTTGGTATTTTAAACCGTTGCTTTATAATTTGCGCTCAATTGTATTGACTAATTTGGTTTATGTTTATAATTTTTGGGCTATAAAGCACGGCGGATCATATTTTGATCAATGGCATAATCCATCTCCATTCACGCATCTTTGGTCATTATCAATTGAAGGCCAATTTTATTTATTTTGGCCCATCATTGTTTTGATATTGGTACGTTTAAAAGTATCAAGGCGTAAGATTAGTAGTGGATTAATGATTGGTGCTCTGTTATCAGCTATTTTAATGGCAGTATTTTATAGTTCAACCAATTTAAATCGAGTTTATTATGGGACCGATACGAGGCTATTTGCGATTTTGCTAGGAGCATCTTTAGCATTTATTTGGCCATCAAATAAATTTAAATTGGTGGTTAAACCAGCTGTTAAAAGAAGTCTAGATTTAATCGGTTGGCTTGCATTAGCTATTCTCCTATTTGCTTTATTCACATTGAATGGACAATGGGCTTTCACATATTATGTTGGCATGTTTTTGATTACTATCGTGATGATGGTACTAGTGGCCGTTACTGCACATCCGGCTTCGACCTTCAGTAAATTATTACATCATCGTATTTTGCGATATTTAGGGACTCGATCATATAGTATATACTTGTATCAATTACCGGTCTTTGTGATCTATAGCCGTTTTACCGGGCATCCAGCTAAACTACTAGATAATATAATTGAGATTATATGGGTATTAGTATTAGCCGAAATTAGTTATCGTTATATTGAAAAAATATTTAAAGGTACGCCGATTTGGTCTAAAATTCCAAGAAATGGTGGTATTCAAATCTATGCGGCGAGCGCTTTGTTTTTATTGGTAAGTGGGACTCAGGCGATATTGACGCCACAAGCTGGACAAGATCCGCCTAAAACCAGCTTGGAGAATCGATTAACTAAGAATAAACAACAATTGGCTCAAGCAAATAAAAAGGCTAAAATAATTGCTAAGCAGAATAAAAAGGCAGCCTCTAGCGTGAAACCAGCTGATCAAACGTTATTGGATCAATATGCGATTAATGAGCAACAATTCGAAAAAATGCAGAAAATTCCAGTTTCAGCTGTAGGCGATTCATTATTGTTGAATGCAGCGCCTAATTTACAAAAAGTTATACCGCAAATGACGGTTGATGCTAAAATCGGGCGTCAGATGACAGATGTGATTAACATTTTGAAAACTTTAAAAGATCAACATAATCTAGCAGATCGTATTTTGATTACGAGTGGAACCAATGGGACGATCTCAAAGGAACAAATTAGTCAAGTTATGAAGATTGCTGGGGATAAACGTCAAGTTTATTGGGTGAATGACTTTGCAGATCGTAATTGGGTTGGATTGAACAATCAAAATCTCCAGCAACAAGCCAAAAAATATCAAAATTTAAAAATTGTAAATTGGAACATTTTGGCATCTCAACATTCAGAATGGTTGGGAAATGATCGGGTTCATCCAACGCCGACTGGATCGATTGAATACACGAAGAGTATTCTTAGAATTATTTTAAATACTGGAAAAGATCAGTAGGTCTATTAATCATAATCAAGCACAAAAAATGTATTGTTTGGAAAATACAGAGATCAAAAATAACATTTGATCTTAAATTATAATTAAATTGAGATTGGGACTGGGAAGTCCTGATCTTTTTTTTATATTGTATTATTTTATAAGTTGACAGTTTCATAAAACTTATGGTATATTATTAACCAGTTTATTAACCAGTTAAGGAGTTTGTGAAATGGACCAACAAATTGAAATAAAAGCGATCCAAATTGATGCTTTATTAAACCAATTACATACAGTTGCTGAACAACAACGTGAAATTCTTTTTAGTAAGACTCAGAGTACGATTACTAATACCCAGGGACATATCTTAATGTTGTTAAATCAAAAAGGCCTACAAACTAATAAGGAATTAGCAGAAGCTTTGCAGATTAGTCCGGCAGCTATTACCAAGGCCATGAAGGGGCTGCAGAAAGATGATTGTAATTGTGTGGTACCAGTGATTGATCAAAAAGATGCACGGTTAGTAAGATTTACCGTTAATCAACAAGGAGCAGCATTGGCAGAAATACATGCGGAGCAGCACGCAGAAACGTTAGCAGTTTATGATGCAATTATTCAACAATTTTCAGCAAGCGAACAACAGGTGATTAGCCGTTTTATCACTGAATTGGGGCATTGTCTAAAAGAGGAGTAGGATTATGCAAAAAAAGAATCGTCGTTTGCGCTGGGTACTGATTCCGGTCATAGCGGTTATTATTTTATTGGGATTAATTTTTCAACGAGCTTGGCAAAATGAAAAGGCGAATCAGGGATTAGAAGCGACAAAAAAAATAAACATCGTGACGAGTCTTGCTGTTTATGGTGAAATGGCGAAAGCTGTAGTGGGTAATCGGGGGCAAGTAGAGAGCATTCTTACTAAAGCTTCCATTGATCCGCATGAATATGAGCCCAGTGTAGAAACTGCTAAACAGTACGCTAAGGCGCAATTGATTATTTCCAATGGAGCAGGATATGATGCTTGGTCAACAAAATTTGCTAAGGCTAATCAAAAAGCCCAAAAGATTAATGTGAATCAAGTTGTTGGATATCAAGCTGGGGATAATGAACATTTTTGGTATCAACCGATGATCGCTAAGCAAATGAAGCAACCATTAGTGGATAAATTAAGTTCTATTGATCCCGCATCGAAGTCATATTTTGAAGCCAATGCAAAAAAGTACATGGCAACTTTACGTCCCTTGGAAAATAAACGGAATAAATTATCAGTACAACTTAAAGGTAAAAAAATTATGGTGACTGAACCGGTTTATGATAATGCCTTGACCGGTTTAGGGGTAAAAAATATTAATCAGAATTTTTCGCGTGCAATTGAAGCTGGGAATGATCCAATACCCACTGATGTTTTAGCCTGGAATGATACTTTAAAGCAAGGTGAGGTGGCTTTTGTTGTAAATAATCCGCAAGCTGAAAATACTGTGACAAAACGGGCTGTGAGAATGGCACGTCAAGACAAGGTTCCAGTAGTTGAAGTGACGGAAACCAAGCCGGATGATAAAAATTATTTACAGTGGCAATTAGAAATATTAGATCAAATTGAAGAGGCATTAAAATCATGAAAATTTTAACGGGAAATCAAATTGGAATCAATCTAGATGGTCGCTGGTTATATCGAGATGTTAACTTTGAAGTCCAAGAACATCAAGTTTTAGCTTTATTAGGGGAAAATGGAGTTGGGAAAACAACGTTATTAAAAGCATTAATGCAGGAAATAAACTTGACGGAAGGAAACTTTGAATGGGCAAAAAAAGACGTTGAAATTGCTTATGTTCCACAATATCGTTCAGATATGCAGGCTTTTCCTTTGAATATTAAAGAATATATTGGGCTAAGCTTTGATCGTGGTTGGCGCCCTTGGTTGTCACGCACTGAAAAGGATTGGCTGCAACACATCATTAAAGATACGAAATTAGATCAAATTGCTAAACGACGTATTGATCAAGCTTCGGGCGGCGAACGGCAACGAGCTTTTTTAGCTCAGGCACTTTTGAAAAATCCCGATGTTTTAATTTTAGATGAGGCCACTGCTAATTTGGATCAATCCGCTAAATTTGAATTAATGGATGTGGTTAAACATTATCGTGATCATCATAATTTAAGTGTGATTATGGTAAGTCATGATCTAGAAATTATTCAGGGCTATGCAGATGACTATTTAAGGTTGGGACCTGATGGAAGTGAGCTTGGGCCTTGCCAAAGTTTAAAAATGCGTGAAGGGGAGCAAAATGTTTAGTTATACGTTTATGCAAAATGCATGGATTGTGGGGACGCTTATTGCAATTATTTCAGCGATGATGGGGGTCTTTGTGGTGGCCAAGCGAATGTCTTTTTTTGGTCACGTTTTGAGTGAAATTGGTTTTGCAGGAGCTTCATTTGGAATTTTTATGAGTTGGTCTCCATTGTGGGGGATGCTTTTATTTACTGCGGTTTCGGCGATTAGTATTGGTCAGTTAGGTTTGAGCGAACATCGATCTGAATCGATCATTTCAGCAGTTAGTGCAGTGGCAATTGGATTGGGAGTAGCTTTTCTTTCGTTATCAGAAAAAAGTGCTAGTTCAGCAACGGGAATTTTATTTGGATCCATTTTTAGTATTAGTGATGAAAATGTCTGGCAAGTCATTGTATTAGCTTTGATTATTTTAGTACTGATGTTGGTGCTATATCGACCTTTTCGTCATTTTGCTTTCGACTATGAAACTGCAAAATATAGCCTTCATCATGAAACGGGATTAGAGATCATCTTCTTATTGATGATCGCTGTAACGGTGGCAATTTCAGCTCAGGTGGTCGGATCATTATTAATTTTTATTTTATTAGTGTTACCATCTTCTTCAGCAATGCGCTGGGGAAGAACAGTCTGGCAAATGATTGGATTAGCAATTATATTTGCCTTAATTGGGGTTTGGGGTGGCTTAGCTTTAGCGTATTGGACGAATCTTCCCGTGAGCTTCTATATTGCTCTGATTGAAGCGGGAATTTATTTTATAAGCTTGGCTCGGGCTCATTAATTTTATAAAAAGTCAGCGCGGTTGCTTTGTTTCTGTTAGAATGGTTAAGTCTTGTCATTTTGATAACAGAAATGATTTAAAGCTGAAATTGATAAAAATCAATTTGAATTAATTTGAAATTATAGCAGAGGTACCATTTTTAGTGGTAACTGCTTTATGAAACAGGTAAAAGGAGAATCATTAATGCTAACAGTATCAAATATTTCCGTCGCATTTAACGGAAAAAAACTTTATGACGATGTAAATTTAAAATTCACACCAGGGAACACCTATGGAATTATTGGAGCTAACGGTGCAGGTAAGTCAACTTTTCTAAAAGTCTTAGAAGGTAAATTAGCTCCTACAACGGGAAATGTCTCAATGGGTGCTAATGAACGAATGTCATCATTGGTTCAGGATCACTTTGCTTTTGATGAATATACAGTTTTAGAAACCGTGATGCGCGGTTATAAAGAGTTATACGATGTGAAGCAAGCTATGGATGAATTGTATCTTCATGATCCATTTACAGATGAAGATGGAATCCAAGTTGGAGAATTATCAGCTCGTTTTGAAGAAATGAATGGATGGAACGCTGAAACTGATGCACTTCAACTTCTTCAAAATATGGGGATTCCTTCAGAACTTCATTACACTTTGATGGCTGACTTACCTGAAACTACTAAAGTTAAGGTTTTGTTAGCACAAACATTATTTGGAAACCCAGATATTTTGGTCTTAGACGAGCCTACCAACGGACTAGATACTAAGACAATTTCATGGTTGGAAGATTTCTTGGCAGATTATGAAAATATCGTCCTTGTGGTTTCCCACGATCGACACTTCTTGAATGCCGTTTCAACAATGATTTTGGATGTTGATTTTGGTAAGATTAAGTTGTTTGTTGGTAACTATGACTTCTGGAAAGAATCATCAGAATTAGCAGCTCGTTTGCAATCTAATGCTAATTCAAAGAAGGAAGAACAAATTAAGGAATTGCAAGATTTCATTGCACGTTTCTCAGCCAATGCTTCAAAGTCAAAGCAAGCTACTTCACGTAAAAAGCAATTAGATAAAATTACACTAGATGACATTCAACCATCATCTCGTAAGTACCCATATATTCATTTTGAAACAACTCGTGAAATTGGAAATGACTTAGTTCGGGTCGAAAATGTTTCAAAGACTGTTGATGGGGTTAAAATTTTGGATGATATTTCATTCACTTTGTCTCCAAAAGAAAAGACTTTGATCATGGCTGAAAACGATATTGCTGCTACAGCAATATTGGATATCATGGCTGGTCGTATGGAACCTGATACAGGTTCAGTCACTTGGGGTGTAACGACTACTCGTGATTATCTAGCTAAAGATATGGCAGCCAATTTTGAAAAGCCTGAGATGCCAATTCTAGACTTCTTACGCGATTATGCTTCAAAGGAAGAAAATGACAATACATTCTTGCGTGGTTTGCTTGGCCGGATGTTGTTCCGTGGTGAAGATGCTGAAAAGACTTTGGATGTTTTATCTGGGGGAGAAAAAGTACGGGTGATGTTATCAAAGCTGATGTTAACTAAGACTAATGTTTTGTTGCTAGATGATCCTACTAACCACTTGGATTTGGAATCAATTACCTCATTGAATGATGGTTTAGTTGAATACGAAGGATCATTAGTATTTACTTCGCATGACCGAACATTTGCTCAAACTATTGCTGATCATGTTGTGGTTGTATCAGATCAAGGTTCAATTGATCGTGCTGAGATGAGCTACGATGAATTTATCGAACATCCTGAAGTGCAAAAACAATTAGAAGAGAAACAAATTATCTTATAAAACTAGATTGATCGATTTTTAACTATTCTTGTAGTTAGAAATTGTGTTTAATTTAGAATATTTAAAATAAAGTTATAAATTAGTCGGGACTTTTTGTTCCGGCTTTTTTGTTTAAAAAATTCAAATAAATAGATAAATAATATTGAATGTAGGTAGATATTATGAATAAATTCATGAAAAATTATAGGATATTTTGTGAAATTTTTGTGAACAAATTTAGGCTTGTGATGTTTTTTTAGACATAAATTATGAGAAAAAAAGATTTTGTAATTGCTGTATTAAACATTAAAGATGGCTTATAGTTGGTGTCTTTGGCACTTTCGTGGGTATTAAATTAAAATTCGATTGTGAATAGAAGGTCAATGTTGCCAAGGGCTGTTTTGTATATTACTATGTGAAGACCGTTAGGGGCGGAAAGAAACATTGATTTTATTAAAATTAATCACATTCCATACAACTAACATTATTAAAGATGTTTGACTTAATCAAGAATGGTAGATGCGTTTTTAGAAATTAAGTATGAACTTTAAGGAAAAGGTGGGAGTATGTTGAAAAAACTTTTTTGTTGTCTTCAAATATTCATAGTGAGTCTAAGTAGCTTAGTAAGCCCAATTGATGTTTTAGCGAGTAGTTTGCAGCAGGGGTCTTCTCTACCGAAAAAAATTAAGATCCAATATACACAAATCAGAGTCCAACAAAATGGTCAGGAAATTCCAGCTAATACGGTGGTTGAAAGTCAAAATCAGGAAATTGAAGTTTTATATGACTGGCAAATACCTGATGGACAGCAAATTAAAGCAAATGATTATTTTATGGTTAATGATATTCCTAAGTCCTTTCAAGCGGCGAGTGCTTTGGGATTGAATATTGATGTTGTAGATGCCAGAGGACAAGTGATTGCTAATGGACAATATAATGGACATGCCAATAAAATTAAATTTATTTTCAAAAATGATTTACCAGCCAATGATCTAAAAGGGTATTTAAAGATTAATTTTAAAGCGACCTATAATGAAAAAGGTTGGGCTAATTTTAAAATTAATCAACAAAATTATCGAATTTTTGACGATCGATATCAACAACGTGATACGCCCGTGACCACAAATGATTTAAATGATCAGTATTTACCAATTAAAAAAAGTGGACGTTATGATTATGATCCAAAGACTAAACAATTAACTTATACATGGCGTATATTTTTAAATCATGCCAAATTAAATAACGATGAATTCGTTATTCGAGATACCCTTCCCGAATATTTAAAATTTGATGCGGAAAATTTAAGCGTGCATTATGGACATTTAATTTTGAAAAAGGATGCTGATAATAGAATCTATGTAAATAATTTTAATCGACAGGGAGAGGTCTCAGGAGAAGATATATCGGTTAAGTTAGTTCATGACCGAGAATTAGTGATTCAAGGAAAGGTTGTGCCAGGTTATCAATATGATTATGAAATTAGTTACACTACATCAATTGGAACTGACGATGCTAATTTTAAATATTTGCGTGAGGGAAATGACATAAAGGTTAAAAATGTGGTGCAACTTGAAGATAATTATGGGAATGTTTTGGGTGGTGATGTTACAAATCTATCGTTTTTGGCAACTGGTCAAGGAGTTAGTAATTACATTGAACCTGGCAAATTGGCGATTATTAAGCAAGGCGAAAATGATCAAAAATTATTAGCAGGAGCTAAATTCAGTTTATATGATCAAAACAATAATTTAGTTAAATCTAATTTAAAAACGGACCAAAATGGATATGCTTTGGTAGATAATTTGAAACCAGGTCAATATCTTTTAAAAGAGATGAAAGCGCCAGTGGGGTACCAAATTGATAATAAAGATTTAACTGTGCAAATTGACGAAGGACAATTAAAAACTGTCACAGTTAAAAATAAATTACAGCCAACGTTAACAGAGGTAAATGGAAATTTAAAATGGTTCGACAAACATAATCTTAAAAATTACCGGCCTCAGCAAGTTGGAGTAAATTTAATGCAAAATGGACAATTATTAAAGACTACAATTGTCAGCGCTAAAGATAGATGGAATTATCATTTTGAAAAATTACCTGAATTTGACGAGAATGGACAACGCTATCAATATACAGTAAATGAATCAGAGATATTTAAATATAAGACTAAACAAGATGGATTTGATTTTATTCATGTTCTAAATGGAACGACTAGTATTCAAGGACAGAAGATCTGGCAGGATCAAAATAATGAGGCAGGATTACGTCCACGAAAGGTTGAAATTGAATTAATTAGAAATAAAAAAGTGGTTCAAAAGATTCAAATTGGAGCAAAAAATCAATGGCAGTACCAATTTGATAATTTAGCACAATATGATAATCGAGGACGTGAATATAAATATGATGTAGCGGAAGTAGTGAATAAAAATTATGTTACTCAAAAGGATGGTTATGATTTTATAAATGTTTTTAAACCAATTTATATCAAAATCCATGGTCATAAAACATGGATTGATAATGATAATGCAGAAAAAACACGACCAAAACAAATTACAGTTAAATTGATAAAGAATGGGAAAATGATTCATAAGAAGGTGATCACAGCTCATCAAAAATGGAATTATGAATTTAATCAATTGGAAAAGTATGATGAAAAAGGTGATTTGAATCGGTATCAAATTGAGGAAGACCCAGTGAAAGGTTATAAAACTCATATTGATGGTTTTAATTTGAAGAATACTTTGAAAGATGGTCAAACCAAAATACAAGGAAAGAAAATTTGGCAGGACGATAATGATCATGATAAATTCCGTCCCAAAGAAATTATTTTAGAATTGATGCAAGCAAACAATGTGGTAGCAACTCAAATTGTAACTAAACAAACTCAGTGGCAGTATGTATTTAAAAAACTACCTAAATATCAAAATGGTGTGAAATTGAATTATCAGGTTCGTGAAAAACCAGTTGAATATTATCAGATTAAATATAAAAATAATGATATTTACAATACGTTAGTGGGAACAACCCAAGTAACGGGTCAAAAGTATTGGAAAGACCAAGATAATAAAGCTGGGTTACGTCCTAAAAAAATTACGATCAAATTATTACAAAATGGAGCAATTTATCGAACGGCTAAAATTGGAGCTAAAGATGGTTGGCATTATACTTTTAAGGCGTTGCCCAAGTATGATCAATTAGGTAAAGCATATCAATATACAGTTTCTGAGAATAAAGTTCCTGGTTATGATAGTAGACAACAGGGAAATGATTTTATCAATCAAATTAAACCATTAATTGTGGTAGCCGCACCAGACGAAAATTTGAAGCATAATACTACAACATTAAATCCAGTGATTTATAATGAAAAGGTTGAAAATAATCTGGTAGTGCCAATCATTAAACCAGTCGATGGAGAAAAATCAAAGCAAATATCGTTACTAATAAATAATGAGACATTAGAGCAACAAAAAAATGAACTGACTAAAAAAACAAGTCCGTTAAAAATAAAGACTATACATCCAATGTTGCATCAAGCAAATATCAATGTTTTGCCAAAACAGCAATGGGAATCAGTGGAAGAAATGATTCCGTTTTTGATGGACTATAAAATGTTTTCTACGACGATAATTGAGGAATTAAATAAGCCACTTAAATCGGGGGTCCAACCGGAAATATTACGGATGCCGCGAATATTGGTTGAAACGGAAATTAATCTTAATTCAACTAAGTTGGAAAATAAGAAGAATATAGATCTGTCAGTTATAGAGGAACATATTGATGCTAGTGGGAAACAGATAGATTTTTCGACGAGAATAAGTGAAGTACCAAATATCATTGAATTGACTAAGCCAGTTGAACTGGAAAAACTAGTTGAACCAGAAAATAAGCCTGATTTAACTAAGGTGGAAGAAAAAACTGAAATACCGGTAGTTAAAGAAGTAATTGATGACAATGGTAAAGATTTAGAATTGTTGACTAAGGAAAATGAACTACCTAATATCATTGAATTGACTAAGCCAGTTGAACTTAAACAACCAGTTGAATCAGAAAATAATCCTAATTCGACTAAGGAAGAAGAAAAAACTGAAATACTCGTAGTCAAAGAAGAACATAATGACAATGGTAAAGATTTAAATTTGTTAACTAAGGAAAATGAACTACCTAATATCATTGAAGTGACTAAGCCAGTTGAACTTAAACAAACAGTTGAAACAAAAGATATTCCTGATTCAACCAAGGAAGAAGAAAAAACTGAAATATCGGTAGTCGAAGAAGAAAATAATGACAATGGTAAAGATTTAAAATTGTTGACTAAGGAAAATGAACTACCTAATATCATTGAAGTTACTAAGGCAGTTGAACTGGAAAAACTAGTTGAACCAGAAAATAATCTTGATTTAACTAAGGTGGAAGAAAAGGCTGAAATACCGGTAGTTAAAGAAGAAAATAATGACAATGGTAAAGATTTAAAGTTGTTAACGAAGGCAATTGAACTACCTAATATCATTGAAGTGACTAAGTCATCTGAGCTTGAAAAACCAGTTGAATCAAAAGATATTCCTTATTTAACTAAGGTGGAAGAAAGAACTGAAATACCGGTAGTTAAAGAAGAAATTGATAATAATAGTAAAGATTTAGAATGGTTGACTAAGGAAAATGAACTGCCTAATATCATTGAATTGACTAAGCCAGTTGAACTTAAACAACCAGTTGAATCAGAAAATAATCCTAATTCAACCAAGGAAGAAGGAAAAACTGAAATACCGGTAGTTAAAGAAGAAATTGATGACAATGGTAAAGATTTAGAATTGTTGACGAAGGCAAATGAACTACCTAATATTATTGAAGTTACTAAGGCAGTTGAACTTAAACAAACAGTTGAAACAAAAGATATTCCTGATTCAACCAAAGTGGAAGAAAAAACTGAAATACCGGTAGTCAAAGAAGAAAATAATGACAATGGTAAAGATATAGAATTGTTGACGAAGTTAAATGAACTACCTAATATTATTGAATTGACTAAGCCAGTTGAACTTAAACAACCAGTTGAACCAGAAAATAATCCTAATTCAACCAAAGTGGAAGAAAAAACTGAAATACCGGTAGTTAAAGAAGAAATTGATGACAATGGTAAAGATTTAGAATTGTTGACGAAGGCAAATGAACTACCTAATATTATTGAAGTTACTAAGGCAGTTGAACTGGAAAAACTAGTTGAACCAGAAAATAATCTTGATTTAACTAAGGTGGAAGAAAAGGCTGAAATACCGGTAGTTAAAGAAGAAAATAATGACAATGGTAAAGATTTAAAGTTGTTAACGAAGGCAAATGAAATACCTAATATCATTGAATTGACTAAGCCAGTTGAACTTAAACAAACAGTTGAAAAAAAAGATATTCCTGATTCAACCAAGGAAGAAGAAAAAACTGAAATATCGGTAGTCAAAGAAGAAAATAATGACAATGGTAAAGATATAGAATTGTTGACGAAGTTAAATGAACTACCTAATATTATTGAATTGACTAAGCCAGTTGAACTTAAACAACCAGTTGAACCAGAAAATAATCCTAATTCAACCAAAGTGGAAGAAAAAACTGAAATACCGGTAGTTAAAGACGAAAATAATGGTAAAGATATAGAATTGTTAACGAAGTTAAATGAACTACCTAATATTATTGAATTGACTAAGCCAGTTGAACTTAAACAACCAGTTGAACCAGAAAATATTCCTGATTCAACCAAAGTGGAAGAAAAAACTGAAATACCGGTAGTCAATGACAATGGTAAAGATATAGAATTGTTGACGAAGGTAAATGAACTACCTAATATCATTGAAGTGACTAAGGTAGTTGAACTTAAAAAACCAGCTGAATCAAAAGATATTCTTGATTTAACTAAGGTGGAAGAAAAAACTGAAATACCGGTAGTTAAAGAAGAAAATAATGACAATGGTAAAGATTTAAAGTTGTTAACGAAGGCAATTGAACTACCTAATATCATTGAATTGACTAATCAAGTTGAACTTAAACAACCAGTTGAATCAGAAAATAAGCCTAATTCAGCCAAAGTGGAAGAAAAGGCTGAAATACCGGTAGTTAAAGAAAAAATTGATGATGTTAAAAATGTAGAATTATTAATGAAATCAAATGAATTATCTAAGACGGTTGAAAATAAACAAATAATTGATTTAGTAATTAAGCCTGATTCAACTAAAGTAGAAAAAGTGAAAAGTTCTGACATAGTTGTGGTTAAAAAAGTATCTAGTACTATGGAAAAACAGATTGGAATATTAAATATCGTCGGATTAAAGACGTTAGTAGAAAATAAGCAAACGGTTATTCAGAAAATAGATCAACGAAATATAAATAAAATGTGTATAAAAAATGTTATTCCAATAACGTATTTGAAAGTAGTTAAAAATCAGCCAAAAGAAATGGCGACAGTTGATGTTGTTAAATCCAAAAAGTTAAATTATCCAAAATTACCGACCACACATAGTGACATTCAATCATGCTCTTTTATTAGGGGGATAATCAGCTTGATTATAATGAGCATAGTAACTTTCTGTTGGTATTTTCGGAAGCGATAATTTAATTTTGTATTTTGGAAAATAAAGCTCTACTTATGTATTTCTTGAAATTTAGTAAAATTTATTCTAAGTTAAGATATAAATAGGTCGTAATGCCTATTAGCAATGTTGTATGATATGCTAATTGTTATATAGTTTTAATATAGGATATTTAAAGATACTTAATTAATAGAAAAAGATAAGTTGAGAAGAATAATGGCTAAATTTTTACAAAAAATAATTTTAGGAATTACGGTTTTAGTTTTGAGCGTAGGGCTTATTACTAGTATCGTTGCGCCTTTCTCGTTATTAACATTGATAGGCATAATATTAGTTGTTATCGGCTGGTTGTATTTTTCGCCAAAGCTTAATCATTTAGAACCTCATAAAACGAAATTGATAGTTTTTGTTATTTTTATTCTAATGATATTAGGGCAGATTATGGTCTTGAAATATTTACCAAGTTCGGTTTATCATGATCCATTTCGAGTTTATTATCAGGCCGAACAGCTAGCTTTAAATCATCAAAGTTGGGCGGGGACATCGTATTTCTGGCGTTATCCTAATAATGCAGTGATTGCAGTTTTGCTTTCATGGGTCTTGAAAATTACACATTTATTGGGGATTTCGACGCAATTAACGATGTATGGGTTATCGCTAATCTGTTTTGATGGTTTTATTGCATCAATGTTGTATATTGCGCGTAAAAAAGTTAATAATTCTCCAGCGATTCAAGTTGGAATTATCACTTTCTTCGCTGTGTTACCTTTATCATATAATTATATGATTAAAGTATTTTATACTGATTCAATTGTTTTGTTGTGCCTGACTTGGATCGTTTATATTGTCTTAGATTGGGGTAAGCATAATAAAAAAAGACGTTATTTTAATGGAGTGTGGTTAGTTTGCTTAACTATTTTAGGTCAATTGGTTAAGCCAAATTTGATTATTGTATTAATTGCTGGTCTATTATGGGCGCTATGGAATTTAATTTATTATCGAGAAATCTTTAAAAAAGAAATTATGATACCGATTATGTTACTTATTGTTGGATTTGGGGTTTCTGTACCGGCAAAGCAAGTGATTTTAAATTCAGCTAATTATCATCAAAATGCTAAGTATGAGCTTCCAACTACTTCATGGATTTATATGGGGTTAAATCAGCATAAACATGGGATTTATGCGGGTGATGATGTTCATGGCCTCTTGAAACTCAAGGATAAAGAAGAGCGTCAGCAAGCGTTGAATCATAAAATTCCAGAGCGTTTGCAAACATATACATTTATTGGTTGGATTGAACATTCATTTACTAAAATGGGAATTTTATTATCTAGTCAACCGCTACCGATGGCTTACACTGGTGGCCATGTTGAAGCACCAAATTGGTATCAGAAACATCAAGCAAATTTGTCTCAGTTCATTGTCTTAGTGCAACGAATGCTATGGGGAAGCCTGTATGGTTTAGCCTTGCTTTCAACTATTCAATCATTTAAAAATATAAAATTTGAACGCCATGGTGACCAGTTGGGGTTTGTTAACTTGATTTTGCTAGGATATGTTGCCTTGCATACTTTGATTTGGGAAACAGAGGCTCGTTATGGGTTAGTATTGATACCAATGTTGTTTTATATTATTTGGCACAATTATGAATATTTGAATAGTAGTATAAGTCTTCGAAAACCACGCTTACGGAAGATATTCTGGTGGGGCTTGTCCATGTTTATTGTAGTGTTAGGGGTTACGATAATGTTTGCGCCACGTAAGAATGAAAATATTATTACGATTGCACAACGAAGCCAATTATCGCAGCAATATCATGCAAAGCCAACGAAATTATTACCGAATCAAATTCTGTCGCAAAAAGTGAGAGTAGGAACTAAAATCAACCAATTTACCTTACAAGTTCCACGGGGATCACAAGTTACAGGACATTTAATTAATTTAGATGAGCAAAAAAGTTATAAACTTAAACTTGTGTCAACATCAAAGGGAACGTTTATGACTAATCAACACCCGTTGGCTGCAGGATATTATAAAATGGAACTGCGTAATAAAACTAATCAAGTACAACAAGTTTGGAGTGTGGCGCTTTTAGACTATCGACTTGCACCTTATAATGTCAGGAGTACACAAAAACTACCGGCGGGGAGCTCATTTATTTATACCTTTTACGATCATCAACGAGGAGTTCATTTGTAGAATAAATTGACTTTTGTTAGAAGAATAGATTTTTAAATTAAAAGGTGTAGAATGGAGTGAAAGTTTAATTATTAATATTAATAATTAATAAAGCGCCTTGGTATTAATCAGAAAAATGCAATGCATTGTTATTAAAGAGGTCTGGAACATTTTGTCCCGGCCTTTTGTTTTTGGTCTGAGATAAAAAATCAGCATACTATAAAAGTTTTATTTAATAGACTTTATTAATCTGAACGTCAAACAATGGAATTGTAAAAAATGCTGTGTGCCAAGTTAAATGTAAAAGAATGGAGGTCTTGCAATGGATCAATATAAATATAATCACTTTAGAAAGATCGTGATGGTATTAAATCAATATGAAATAGAACCTATAGTTGTTGGAACTGCTTCAGTTGAATTGCTGTCACATCTGGATTTTGATGCAGTGATGATCCCATTGGTGATTGATGTAAAATGGATGTATGATACTCATAAAATCATTGAAATTATGGGGAATTTAAATTTCAAACCCGGTGTTGGGGATGATGTAATGCTCTTTTCTGATGGAATTATTACCTTAGATTTATTAAGTTATGAGGAATATGAGGCTTACACTGGATTTCAACTAGCTGTGATGGAAGATCTTCATAAAAATCAAAAACCAAATTATAAAATAATGCCAGCTACTTATACAATTGAGGTTTTAGATGCATTATTACGCTTACCAAATCGTTCGGATGAGTTAAAAAAACAAGATATAGCAATGATGAAATATCTAGAAGCGCATGGTTACATATTAGATCGCTTAAATCTTAATGTGGTTGAATCAGCTGAGATTAACAATACTTTGGAATATAGATTTGCTCAGCCAAATGATAACGAGCAGATTGAGGAAATATTGCGTGTTAATCGGCCCTTAGATTGGCCAATATTATTAAAACGTATCAAAAATGCACGAAAAAAACGTGTACGAAAGTATAGTAATATTGAAATAGTGATGACAATGAATGGAAACGTTCAGGGTCATGCTATGGTGGAATTAGGCGTTTTAATGTCAGATGATGAATCAGATGGTTGGATTGTAGGAAATGTTTTAGATCTAACTTTTAATGGTGATTTAAAACTAGCGGGTGCAATTGAACAATTTTTAATTATATTGGAAGATACGCTAATAACATCAACGCCGGCCGTCCTTTTGACTGCTGAAAATAAGTTTAAAAAATTAGAAGCATATGGCTATGAGATGGTTAAATTTTCAGATATTAAACTACCAGCTGGATTTAATTCTAATGATTATATGGTGAAAGAATTGTTTCAAGGGGTCCTAGATAGTGTTAGTGGGCAAATAACATTTGCTAAAAATGAATCCGGTCCTTCCGATCATTAAAAATAAGGGAGGAATTAAACATGATTTGGCAAGAAATGATGTTGGCACACCCAGTGTTAGGCTTGTGGGTTTTAGTTTTAGGTGTAAATTTCTTAGTTCCAGTTTGTGCAAGCTGGCTGATATCAAAAAATATGGCTATTAGTAGCAATCTTTTTGGTCATAAAATTTGGTGGGCTTGGCTAGGTATTATTGTTCATGAATTATCACATGCTGTGGTAGCAATTATATTTGGTCATAAAATTAAATCGATATCATTTTTGCAGCCAGCTGATGCCCAGGGAACTTTAGGTTATGTAGAGCATACATATGATCCACATAATTGGTATCAAACATTAGGAAACTTTTTTATCGGAATTGCCCCAATCTTTGGGATCAGTTTGAGTATGTATTTTGTTACTCGTTGGTTATGGCCCAGCTTGTTGACAGGGTCACCAACAGGATCACCTTCTTTTTTGCAAGGGATTATCTGGGGATATTTATTTTTAACTTTATTTTTTGGAATTGATTTGAGTAAAGCCGATTGGGCTGGAGCTCAAACAGGAATGCTATTATATTTAGGGTTACTGACTATTGTTAGTTTAATTTGTAGTTGGCTTTTTAAAACCACAGGATTTCAATATTGGCAATTTGCAGCCAAACAAGTTGTTTATTATTTTTTTGCACTAACGATTTTGAGCTTTTTAATTAGAATTGTAGTAACAGTGTTAGCTCGTTTACGAGTTTAGTGTACTTTTAGGGAAGGATGATTATGCAAGATTTAACAACACGCCAACGAGGAGCGTTATATATTTTAATGGCCGGGGTATTCTTGAGTTTTTTGAACCAAACCTTAATGAATACGGCTTTGCCTAGTATTATGCGAGAATTCAACATTGATACTTCGCTAGGACAATGGATGACCAACGGATATATGTTGGTTAATGGTGTGATGGTTCCATTGACGGCCTTCTTGATTCAACGTTTTAAAACACGCCAACTTTATTTGACGGCCATGGCCATGTTTACGGTCGGAACGATTATTGCAGGTTTTGCACCCAATTACGGAGTTTTGATTCTTGGCCGAATGGTTCAAGCCATGGGTGGAGGGGTCTTTGGACCTTTGATGAACGTAGTAGTAATGAATTTATTCTCTAGCGACCGTCGAGGAGCAGCGATGGGGATGATCGGACTGGCCTTGAATTTTGCTCCTACGATTGGACCAACGCTATCTGGAGCAATTGTGTCATTTGTTTCTTGGCGATGGTTGTTCTTGGGATTAGCACCATTAATGATCATTGATTTGATCTTTGCCATGGTACGCTTGAAAAACGTTGGAGAACAAAAGTTCTTGAAATTTGACTTTACTGGAGTAGTTTTGTCATCTATTGGATTAGGAACGCTATTGTATGGATTTTCTAATGCGGGGACTGGAAATTGGACGAGTCCTAATGTTTGGGCGTATGGATTAGTTGGTATTGTGACTACGTTTGCCTTTGTTTATCAACAAACGCATACGAAGGTTCCGCTTTTAAACTTACGAGTATTTTCATACCATAATTTTTGGGTGGCAGTGATTATTAACGTTGTTTTGATGACAGCGTTATATGGTGGAGCATTAATGTTGCCACTTTACTTACAATCAGTTCGTGGACAATCAGCGATGGTTTCAGGGATGGTTTTGATGCCGGGAGCGATTGTGACAGCCCTTTTGTCACCAACATCTGGAAAATTATATGACCGTTATGGTGCTAGAATGTTGGCGCCAATTGGATTGACGATTACATTAATTGGAACATTATTATTGGCCAATTTGGGGATGCACACACCACTTTGGGTACCAGTATTAGGTCAACTAATTCGTCAGGTTGGTTTGGTCTTAGTTACAATGCCAATTCAAACGGAAGCATTTAATGCTGTACCACTTGAATTAATGCCTGATGCTTCGGCCGCCTTTACAACTGTTCGTCAAGTATCTGCTTCATTTGGAACAGCAGCCTTGATTACTTTGTATAGCTTGGTTAGCCTTAGTCAAAGACATCAAGGCGTTAGTTACAAATTAGCTGAATTAAGTGGGATTCAGACTGCATTTTATGTTGCGGCTTTCATAGTATTTATTTCTGCCGTACTTACGCGCTTATTACGCAAACGATAAAATTATTAATAAGTGGTTGGGCCAAAATTATTTGGTCCAACCACTTTTTATGTTAAAATTAATTATTAAAAACAATGAGGAGAGGCAAAAAATGACGCAAGAAGCAATCTATGTTCGCATCATGGCAGATTTACAAAAGAGAATCGATGCGGAACAATTTTCGGCATTAAAATTGCCCGATGAGCGTTCTTTGGCGTTAGAGTATGGCGTATCCCGTAGTTCAATCAAACGTGCTGTTAGTGGTTTAGTAGGGCAAGGAATTATTTTTAAGAAACGTGGTTCAGGAACTTTTGTTAATCCGTTATATTTAAAAAATAAATCGATGTTTCGATCAGTTGGTTCTAATCTGGGAGTTTCAGATTCGTTCCGTCATCATGGTGAAACGCCAGCTATCCATTTGTTATCGGCTCAAGTTCATGAAGCTGACGAAGAAACCAGAATGGCTTTATTCTTAGAACCTGGTGAAGAAGTCTGGGAAGTTCAACGATTAAGAACGTTAGGGAATACCTATTTCATGATTGAGAATGCTTTAATTCCAGTGAAATTAATTCCGCTAGCTAGCAAAGAGGATTTTAAATATTCCATGTTTCACTATGCAGAAAAGGCGACTAAAAAATCGGTTTCCAAGTCATTTGTGACAGTTACGGTGGAGCCTTCAAATGAATTTGACCAACAAATGCTTGACCTAAATGTTAATGAGCCGGTTGGAATTATGGCCGGAATTTATTTTCTTGATGATGGTACGCCATTTGAATATGGTACGATGCGAGTACATTATAAATATATGCATTACAATTCGTTTATCTCAATGGACGGTGAGTAATTATACGTAAGCAAAAGGCGTCTCCAGCAGCATTACAGCTGTTGAAGACGCCTTTTAATTTTTTGAATTTAATTAATATTAATGATTGTTATACTTATTTCTATTAGGCCAGGCGAGTATTAAATATACAATTGCTGTTAGTAGCATGGCGACAAAAGTAGCACCAATTGTTTCTTTAATTAAAGCAATGTAACCAAGCCCCCAATAAGCTAGAAGGCCAAATATCCAAGAACCAATGGCGCGCCAATTAATGCCGCCATTGTACCAATACTGACCATTAATCTTCGTAAATTCAGAAATTTGGTAATTTCCTTTTCTAATTAGGAAGTAATCAACTAGGAAAATGGCAATTTCAGGGCCCAATACCATTCCAATTAAGTCCAAAAAGGCAATAAAGTCGGTCAAGAAACTAGCGACAAAGAGGGGAATAAATGAAACCAAAGTCGCTGTGAGGGTGACAATTAAAAGAGATGCTTTCAAACTTAATTTATGCCAAATATTAGTAAGCGCAGACCCAGCCGCCATTAAATTAACTGCATTGGCAGTAGTTGAAGTGATCATAATAACAATCAAAGCCAAGGTTCCAAGCCCCAGTCGCATGGCAATCGTAGAAGGGTCAGAATAATTGGGATCGTAGTTATTGAGCGCGATAGCTGTAGCAATTGTGGCAGTTAAACCAATAAAAGCAAACCAGAATAATCCAATATTGGCGCCCAAGAAGGCCATTGAAGTCGCTCCATGTTTAGATTTACTGAATCTAGAAAAATCAGAACCAGCGGTAACCCAAGCTAAGTTGAAAGCTGCTAAGATGTCAATCGCAGCTCCCGAACTAATTTGCATATGCTTGGGTGGTTGCCAAGCAAAAATGGCATGTAGAGAAACGGTTTTAAAGACGACAATTGATTCCCAGACTACGAATATGATGACCAAAATAATTCCAATTCTTTCAATTAAGCGAACTGATTTTTCGCCCAGTGAAATGGATATTAAATGCAAAATAGACATAATTATAATTCCAATAATTAAGCCCCATTGACCACCAGGTTGACCATAGCTGGGCCAGCCTAGAATAGTATGAAAGATAGTTGAGACAGAGATTGCCGCAATGAAAGTATTTGCAGCAGCCCAGCCAATGAATTGGACAATATTAATTATAGACGGTAGAAATGAACCACGAATCCCAAAGGAAGCTCGGGTTAATGTCATCGCGGATAAGCCGGTGTGATATCCCATTAAACTAGAAAAGGCTAGTAGAGTATACGATAATATTCCAGCTACAATCAAGGCAGTAGATGCGGTATACATTCCGGCAGCAGCGATCACCCCCCCAATATACCAAGTTCCATTATTAGCATTAGCACCGACCCATGTGGCAAACATATCCCATTTATTCGAATAGCGAGCAACTTGGGGAATTGGGTGAACTGTTCCAAATGACTTTTGCATAATTTCCTCCTTCAAAATCAGACACCTCTTAGTTGAGTAAATTGAGCAAAATAAAGGCCCCGCAGTACAGGATACTATGGGACCACCGATTGCTTTAATTTATATCCTTATTGATCTCACGGGATCAATTTAAAGTGGTTTTATGTATCATAGCAGGTTAAAAACATAAAAACAATTTAAAATTTAACTGAATTGGAACGGTCCAATTGAAGAATAATGATTGAAAAACTGTTAAATTGATGTTATTATGAACATATTCTTAGGGATGGTCCTAAGTTGGAATTACAATTCTCAAACCTATAAAGGAGATTTAATCAAAATGGCAGTAGATTTTGATTCACAAGAATACCTTGCTAAAGTTGATGCTTGGTGGCGCGCTACCAACTATCTTTCAGCCGGTATGATCTTTTTGAAGAGCAACCCATTGTTCTCAGTTACTGATACACCAATCGTTGCTGATGACGTTAAGGTTAAGCCTATCGGACACTGGGGAACTATCTCAGGTCAAACTTTCTTGTATGCACATGCAAATCGTTTGATTAACAAGTACAACTTGAACATGTTCTACGTTGGTGGACCTGGTCACGGTGGACAAGTTATGGTTACGAACTCATACTTGGATGGAACTTACACTGAAAATTATCCTGAGATTACTCAAGATATTGATGGTATGGCAAAGTTGTTCAAGAAGTTCTCATTCCCTGGTGGAATTGGATCACACATGACCGCTCAAACTCCAGGATCTCTTCACGAAGGTGGAGAACTTGGATACTCATTGTCACACGCAACTGGTGCAATTTTGGACAATCCTGACCAAATCGCATTTGCTGTTGTTGGTGATGGTGAAGCTGAAACTGGTCCTGCAATGACTGCATGGCACTCAATTAAGTTTATCAACCCAAAGAATGATGGGGCTGTTTTGCCTATCTTGGATTTGAACGGATTCAAGATTTCAAACCCAACTTTGTTCTCACGTATGTCAGACGAAGAAATTACTAAGTTCTTTGAAGGTCTTGGATACTCACCTCGTTTCATTGAAAATGATGATATTCGTGACTATGCTGCATATCACAAGATGGCTGCTAAGGTTCTTGACCAAGCTATCGAAGATATCCAAGCAATTCAAAAGGATGCCCGTGAAAACGGAAAGTATGAAGATGGAACTGTTGCCGCATGGCCAGTAATCATCGCTCGCTTGCCAAAGGGTTGGGGTGGACCTACGCACAATGAAGCTGGAGAACCAATCGAAGGTTCATTCCGTGCGCACCAAGTTCCATTGAACCTTTCACAAAAGAAGATGGCAACATTGCCACAATTCGAAGAATGGTTGAATTCATACAAGCCAGCCGAATTGTTCAATGCTGATGGAACTTTGAAGGATGAAGTAGCTGCAATGGCACCTAAGGGTGACAAGCGTATGGCTGCTAACCCTATCACTAACGGTGGACGTCACCGTGGTGAAGCTGCAAAGAACTTGGAATTGCCAGACTGGAAGAAGTTTGCTAACGATGTTAATGCGGACAACCGCGGAACTGAATTAGCTGATGGAAACCGTAATATGGATATGAACGTTTTGTCAGGCTTCTTCGCTGAAGTTGCTAAGATGAATCCTACTTCATTCCGTATCTTCGGACCTGATGAGACGATGTCAAATCGTCTATGGGATATGTTCAAGATGACGAACCGTCAATGGATGGAACCAATCAACGAACCTTATGACCAACATCAAGCTCCTGAAGGACGTATTCTTGATTCACAACTTTCAGAGCACCAAGCTGAAGGTTGGCTTGAAGCTTACACATTGACTGGACGTGTTGGAGTATTCGCATCATACGAATCATTCTTGCGTGTCGTGGACTCAATGATTACTCAACACTTCAAGTGGTTGCGTCATGCTTCAGAACAATCATGGCGTAATGATTACCCATCATTGAACTTGATTTCAACTTCAACTGTTTTCCAACAAGACCACAACGGTTACACACACCAAGATCCTGGTATGTTGACTCACTTGGCAGAAAAGAAAGCAGACTTTATCCGTCAATACTTGCCAGCTGATGGTAACTCATTGTTGGCCGTCTTTGACCGTGCCTTCACTGAACGTCACAAGGTTAACCACGTGGTTGCATCAAAGCAACCTCGTCAACAATGGTTCTCAGTTTCTGAAGCTGAAACTCTTGCTAACGAAGGTTTGATGGTTGTTGACTGGGCTTCTACTGCTCCACAAGGTAAGGCTGACATCGTCTTCGCATCTGCTGGTGTTGAACCAACAATCGAAACTTTGGCTGCTTTGCACCTTGTTAACGAAGCATTCCCTGAAGTTGCAATGCGTTATGTCAACGTTGTTGAATTAATGCGTTTGCAAAACAAGAATGGTGCCATGAACTCAGAACGTTCATTGACTGATGAAGAATTCACTAAGTTCTTCGGTGAGTCAGGAACACCTGTTGTCTTTGGATTCCACGGTTATGAAGATTTGATCCAATCATTCTTCTACGAGCGCGGACATCTTGGACTTCATGTTCACGGATACCGTGAAGATGGTGACATCACTACTACTTACGATATGCGTGTCTACTCAGAATTGGATCGATTCCACCAAGCCAAGGATGCTGTTTCAGCATTGCTTGAAAATGGAGTTGTTGCATCTGATAAGGCTGATGTCTTCTTCGAGAAGATGGATGCTATTTTGGCAAAGCACTTCGAAGTTACTCGTAACGAAGGTCGTGATATCGAAGAATTCACTGACTGGAAGTGGTCACCATTGGTTTAATTTTAATTAATTAAATTATGGTTATACAATAAAAGCGTTTAGGATGTAAATCCTAAACGCTTTTTTGTTGTTCAATTATATGTGTGATAAATAATGTTATTTTATGCTGGCTATTTTGATTAAATATTGAAATATATTGAGAAGAACATTAACCAGGTTCCAGCCATGACAAAGAAATGCCAAATTAAATGAAGTCCGGGTATTTTTGAAAAACTATAAATAAATGCACCTATAGTAAAGACAAGACCGCCAGATACTAATAACCAAAATCCTGTAGTTGATAAATTTTGGTATAATTCTTTTCCAGTTAATAAGCATAGCCAACCCATGATGATGTAAAAGGTGGTTTCAATTTTTTGATGACGACCATGACTTAATACGTGATTTAAAATTCCACTGATAGCTAAAATCCAAATTAAAATTAATAAAATAAATCCTTTTTGATTATTTAGAGTAATTAAGCAGTAAGGAGTATAGGTTCCAGCAATTAATAAAAATATATTACTGTGATCAAAAATTTGAAAAAAGCGATAGGCTGAAGTAAATGCTAAGCAGTGAAATAAAGTGGAAGCTAAATATAAAAGTAGTAAAGTTCCGCTGTATACCCATAAACTGGTCATTTGATAGAATGGTAAATGGTGTAGGTTTCCACGTTGAATTAGAGATACTATTAATATTAAACTAATAATTAAAGCGATACCGTGAGTGATCGCGTTCCATATTTCATAAATAACGGTTTTATGGTTTGTAATATCTAATTTCATAGTAAAGTTCCTCTCTGTTAAGATATTGCTATTATAAAAGTTTGATAGAACCAAAGTCAAGGTTATGTAGAATTGAACATTACGTAAGATGACAAAATATGTTTTTTGTGCCATAATTACACTTACAAAAGATGAGCGATGAGGTAAATGCAAGATGGAATCAATCGAATATAAACGATGGTTAGAAAATTTACAGCGCCAACAAATTCCAACTTGGGATTCTTTACCCGATTTGGACTTATATATGGATCAAGTAGTGACTGAGGTGAATAAAATTTTTACGCCAATTTTACAAACCACAATCACAAAAGCGATGATTAATAGTTATGTTAAAAATGATATGGTTCAACGTCCTATTAAGAAAAAATATCAAAGGCAACAATTGGTCGAAATTATTTTGATCAGTATTATGAAGGTGGTTTTTCCTTTAGATACGGTCAAAAAGGGAGTCGCTAAGCAACTTGGCTCAAATAAAGAAAATACCCAGGTGGCTTATGACAATTTTGTGGAACGTTTCAATCATGCTTTGGCGGGATTAGATATTAAAAATCCCGTTGTACAGTTTCAGCAGGCAGCGTTTGGAGTTCCAGATTTTCAACAAATGGCTATACAAGCTGTAATTTATAAGATTATTTGCATGCAGCTGATAGAAATTGATGGTGATGTAGCTAGTGAGTCATAATTATCAAATTTAATATAAATCTATAAGTTTTTATAAAAAATCTTCTAATTATCAATGATCAGGTATAATAGTAATAAGGAATAATACGAATAGGGGGCCGATGTGTTTTATGGCTAAAAAGGATAGAATTAAAAAAATTTTAATAGAACAAATATTGGATAAAGCAGATATACCATATGAGTCAATTATTTTTAGTCATGGCATGGATCGATCGACTGATGAACTGGAAAAGTATCAAATTAATGAACATGATATCTATAAAACGCTCGCATTACAAGGAAATGTAACAGGTCCTTTGATTGGAATTGTGCCAATTGATATGCATTTAAGTGAGAAAAAATTAGCCGCCATTTCTGGTAATAAACGAACAGATATGATTCCAACCAAAGACTTACAAAAGACTACTGGGTATGTACACGGAGCTAATAATCCAGTTGGTATATGGCAAACTAAGAAATTCCCAATCTACTTTGACATTCGAGCACAACAGGCTGGAGAAATAATTTTATCTGCGGGTGAAGTTGGTCGTTCCATCCGGGTGAAAGCTGAGGATATAGCCAAATTTGTCCATAGTGAATTTGTTGATATTGCCGTTGAGGATAATTAGTCATATTTAGTAGGGGAGGTTTGATTCATGGGATTAGCGTTAAAAGGAGTGCCGATTTGGGTTTATACCAAAGAACAAGGTACTAATAAAAATTTAGCACCTGCACAAATTATCGAGGGTGATTTAGGTAAGCCATTTCGATTGCAGCCACAAACCATTAATGATTATGTTATTGATCATATCGATGGAAGCTTGGAAGGTTTTTTTACGGATCAATTACAAAGGGTTACGATCTATTACCGCCAAGGGAATGTTGCGCAAATTGAAGCCTTGACTAATTATCAAGTAGAAATCCAGTCTCCTACACCAACTTATGCAAAGCCTGACTTAAACAGTATGCTATCAGAGTCGTTAACTATAGGTACTTGGCCGGTGATTAAACGTCTGTCAACTACAAAAGGACTTTTTTGGCATCAATTGGGTGATTCCAGGTGGATTCTTTATGATCGTAAGTTAATGACGATCAAAAAAGGAGCACAAGCTAATGATCAAATTTTAACAAATCAAGTCCCTTTTAAAGCCACTACTAGCAATAAATTTGAACATTATGATTGGGATCCTCAACCGCTTCAAAAAAGAGGCCGATTGTTTGCTAGTAATCAAACGAAACAAGTTCCAGTTTACTCAAAACCGTATGGAAGTCATAAGAATGTTTTAATGGCTGGGTTGGACGTTTTATTAACTCAGATTGTCCATGATCCTTCTAAAAATGACTGGTATGAAATAGGCAGCCAAGGTTGGATTGAGGGGGGTAATGTTGTTTTATTGGAAAACGAGGAAGGGGAAATTGATATGACAGAGCCATTATTTTTAACACCAGTTTTACATGAAAAAATATGGGGCGGAACGGCATTAAAAGATGTTTTCGATTTACCTATCCCAAGTGATACAACGGGAGAGGCTTGGATTATTTCAGGCCATCAAAATGGTGTTTCACCGATTTCCCGTGGCCCTTTAGCTGGTAAAACATTAGCTGAAGTTTGGCAAACTCATCCTGAATTATTCGAAAATAATGATGTTAATCGTCCTTACCCCCTTTTAGTGAAGTTTTTAGATGCTCATCAAGATTTGTCAGTTCAAGTTCATCCTGGTGATGATTATGCTGCTGAACATAATAATGGTGAATTGGGTAAGACTGAATCGTGGTATATTTTGGCAGCTAAACCGGGCGCTGAGATTTATTATGGTCATAAGGCTCAAACACAAGCTGAATTTAATCAAATGATTGATCAAGCTGATTGGGAACATCTTTTGCAAAAAGTTCCAGTTCATGCGGGTGACTTTTTCTATGTTCCATCTGGAACTTTGCATGCCTTAGGAACTGGTGTCTTGGCACTTGAAACGCAACAGAGTTCGGACGTAACTTATCGAGTGTATGATTTTGATCGTCCTGATAAGAAGACTGGCGAATTACGAGATTTGCATCTGGAAGATGCTAAAAATGTCACGACTGTTCCATTTAAGGCGGAAAGCCCCGCGCAAAGAACGCTCCAAATGGGGGCGTTACAAGAAACTACTATGGTGGAAGCACCGTACTTTAATGTGTATAAGGATGAGTTAGATGGTGAAGCATATATCGTTAAACAGGCTCCTTATGCACAATATACAGTGATCGCGGGTTCAGGAACAGTCATTGTTGATGGTCAAAGTTATCCGTTGGAGTTAGCAACTAGTTTTGTGATGCCAGCTACGGTAGCGGAATGGACTCTGAAGGGTAAAATGACATTAATTATGTCTACGCCAGGCCCTAAATCACGTTAATCACGTGAGGAATTATGGAAAAAGAAAAACAATTACAACCATTTCAATTTGTGCAAATTAGTCAAGAAGTTCACCATGTCATTAGCGCTTATAAATCAGTTAATGATAGTAAAGTTATAGGTGTCTTACAACTAGATTTGATTAAGTTGTTAGATGAAATGGGAATCAAAACTGAAGCAGTTGTAGAAAAGCTATTAGAAATTATCTTAGCGAAAGACTGTACACATGAACGTGCAGATAAGGCTTTGCAAGGGTTGAAAAGTTTAGTTCAACCTTTCCCAGAGATGGATGAGAAACAAATAGATAAACTCTTTAAAAAGCAAAAAAAAGTTCAATATCCTAGTAATTGGGAAACAGACCGATACCAACAAACTTATTGGGGTTGGGATGACTATGGGAATCAAAAGAAATATTTAATTATGCCGCAAAATCAACGTTATATTGGTCTGTATGGCGATATGGATCCTAAACCGTTGAATGGTTTGTGCGCAATCTGCCATGAGTTGAGTACTGTTTCAATGTTTTCAGTAAAACTTAAAGCACGCGGAGCTTCCGGTAATTACACTAAGCGGGTAAATTTAATTTGCCGTAATAATGCGGAGTGTAATGCACGGATTAATGATCCGCAATATTTGAATCGGTTTGTTGATTATATGACTAATCATTAGTTTTTGATTAATAGAATAATTTAAGACTGATTAAAAAATTTGAGATAGAGATTAGGACGTTTCAATCCTAATCTCTTTTTAATGCCTATTTTTAAAAATAAAAAGTCATCATATTTAAATAATACGATGACTTATTAAACTAATGTTGTAAATGTTTAGCCAACCAATCACCAATAAACTGAATGATTAAAATTAACGTTAATAACATTAAAGTAGCTAACCACATCACGTCGGGCTGGAAACGTTGATAACCAGTTACGATTGCAGTGGTTCCTAAGCCTCCAGCGCCAATTACTCCGGCCATTGCGGTTAGACCAACAAGTGAAATTAAAGAAACGGTACTAATTCGAATTAGTTCTGCTCGTCCTTCTCGTAGATAGACATCCCAAATTATATCAAAATGGGTTGCACCATAGGAATTAGCCGCTTCGATTTTACCGGAATCAATACTTAATAATACAACTTGAACTTGACGGGCAAAAAATGGAAAAATTCCAAATGCTAAAGGAATGAGGGCTGCGGTTGGCCCAATCGTGGTATGGGTTATTAATTGGGTCAAAGGTGAAATTACGACGACCATGATGATGAAAGGAATTGCTCGGCCTATGGAAACTAATAAATCCAGTAACTTAAACAAACGGGGATGGGGATTTAAACCCTTTGGTGCTGTTAAAACTAAACTTAAACCGAAGGCAAGACCTAAAATGCCACCAATCAGTGCAGATCCTAAAGTCATGTATAAAGTTTCCCATAAAGCAGTGCCAAAACCAGTATCACCACCCCAACCGAGCACTGTAATGTTTTGAACATGAAGATTAAACCAATTTTGCATACAAAAGTCACCTTTCTAGTTGTATTGCGGTTTTTGAATTGAAAAACCTTGTGACAAGGTAATAAATTCTTGAGTCAAAGCTTGTTTAGGTTGATTAAAAACATTTTGGACTGATCCTTGTTCAATTATTTGACCGTGTTCCATGATAGCGACTTGGTCAGCTAAGGCTTCAATTACTTGCATTTCATGAGTGATTACTAAAATAGTTAGATGTAAAGTCAAATTTAAATGATTCAGGAGTTCTAAAATCTGTTGAGTAGTTTTAGGGTCTAGGGCTGAAGTTGATTCATCAGAAATTAAAATATCAGGATCATTTACTAAAGCCCGAGCGATCGCGACTCGTTGTTTTTGACCACCTGAAAGTTGGTGCGGATAGGCGTTTGCTTGATCAGTTAATCCTACTAATTCTAAGAGTTGCTTGGCTTTGCTTTCTTTTTGATTGGTAGTTTGTTTTGAACGTTTAAGTGGATGTAAAATATTTTGTTTAACGGTCATCTCTTCTAAAAGGTTAAAGTGTTGGAAAATCATACCGATTTTTTGACGTTTTAAACGAAGCTCAACTGGCGATAAGCTAGTCATTTCGATATCGTTGATCTTTACTGAACCATGGGTTGGCCGTTGTAATAGGTTGATTGTCCGTACTAATGTTGATTTACCAGCGCCCGAATAACCTACAATTCCAAAAATTTGGCCTCGTTCAACTTTTAAGTTAACATTCTGCACTGCAGTAATGACTTGATTGGATTGTTTAAAATCAACTTTGATATTGGATAATTCAATTAGGGACATTCGACGGTTCCTCCCTTTTATTTTAACTTGATATTCCAAGCAGGTAATTGAGTATCACCCCAAGTCTGATCGAAATATTGTTCTGTTTTTTTAGTTTGGTAGGCTTTTACAACGGCTTGGTAAGTTTTATTTTTTGCTTGTTTTTTATTAGCAACAATAACATTGATCCATTGTTTTGATGCTTTATTAATGGGCTCGACATAGATTGATTTTTTAACAGCTAAATGTGCTTCTTGAGCGTAGTTTGCATTGATGACAGCTGCATCAACGGATTTAAGAGCGCTGGGGGTTTGATCGGCAGCAATTTCTTTGAATTTGATGTTTAGTTTATTTTCTTTTATGTCCTTGATGGTTGGTAGATCAGTTTTCTTGAGTTTAATCAAACCAGCTGTTTGAAGAAGGGTCAGAGCACGACCCTCATTGGTTGGATCATTTGGAATCGCAATAGTAGTATTGTCTTTAATGTTTTTGACATCATGAGCATGATTAGAATAAATTCTCATAGGAGTTAAATAGGTTTTTCCAATTGATGCCAATTGATTACCATTGGACTTATTCCAATTGTCTAAGAAATTAGTGTGTTGGAAAGCGTTCAGATCTAATGATCCATCTACTAAAGCTTTGTTAGGAGTGTTGTAATCAGTAAAAATTTTGGTTTTAACCGTAATGCCTGAATCTTTCTTTGCAGTCTTTGCGACGGATTTCCATAATTCTTGTTCAGATGTTCCGACAATTCCAACTGTTACCGTTTTTTGTGCGGCGGAAACTGATTCTATAGGTGTTAAAATACTTAGAGCGAGGGGAAGAGCTAAGAGTGTGATGCTCAATTTGAATATGTTTTTCATGATAATCCTCCGTTTGTATGGTTATAACTAGGGCAGTGAAGTAACAAAAAACACCCGTTTCTATTTGATAAATAAATATCAAATAGAAACGGGTGTCCGTGGTACCATTCTACTTCACCTTAAAGAAACGTGTGCACTTTAAAGCCTTAACAACGAGCGGGTAGTATGCGATATGATGCGCTACCGATTCGCGTGTCTTGTAACGTAGACCAATCCGTCAACGGCTGATAGACTTGCTACTCACCATTGCCAATCACAGATCATTTTCACTACTGGCCTTTCGAACAACTCTCACCAACGTTGTCTCTCTGAGCGATTGCCTGGTAGTTACTTTTCTGCTCAACTTGTTTCATTTCTATATGCACAATCATAAATTGCTTTATAAAATTTGTCAAACTTAATTTTAATTTTGACGATCAGCAGTGATGATAAACCAAGTTAACCCAAGTGATAAGACTGGAATAAATAATGACCATCCGTTTAATTTAATCCCAATAAAAGTAGCTAAAACGACTCCGATGATAAAACTAAGAATGACTACACCGATATTACGAGCTTTCATCAGTTCAGATTTTTGATGATTTAACCCGTAGCTTGCAAGTGTTGCTCCGAAACGTTTTAGATTTCCAGTGAACATGGTAGTTGCGTAGGCATCCCCATGCAGTTTAGTGAAGGTATCGCTCTGGAAGGCCATGCTGAGGGCTAAAATAGAAAGATTCAAGACACTTGGAGCATGTAAAATTTCTAAAATTGCTGCGATAGTGATGCCAAGCATTTCGAAGAGGATTGCAAATTCTTCCCATTGAGCTTTATTGACATAACGAATGCGTTTAACAACCTGATTTAGCATTACACTGAAGACGAAGGCTAGGACAGGCCATATAAAAATCAAGGAATGTTTAAAATTTCCGTGAGCTATATTAACCGCAAATTGGAGCATGTTTCCACTTTGGAATGAAGCGAACCGGCCATCATGAAAGGCGAAGGTATAAGAATCAATGAAACCAGTTGTCGCTGCTAATAAGGCTCCAACTCGGACAGATTCTTTCATTTTGAAAATATTATTTACCATTTTATTTTATAACCTCGATTACTAAAAATGATTTTGTGAAGCATAAAACGAGAACTAATGATAGAAGTTCGGATTTATACTTATTAATGGAAACAATTCTTAATATTATACACCTTGCGCTTTTGAATTAGTAAAACATGGACAAAGTAAACGATTTCTTTTAAAATATGATAAAATTTAGAAGATTGAATTAAATGAATTGTGAAAAATATGGAGAAAAAACCATGAAAACCCAATTTCCCGATGACGGATTAGTGCTTCACACAGATACTTACCAACTAACAATGATGCAAACCTATTTCCAAGAAGGGATTCACGAACGCCAAGCCGTTTTTGAATTATATTTTCGGGACCTACCTTTTAAAAATGGTTATGCTATTTTTGCTGGTCTTGAACATGTCTTAGAATTCGTTGAAGATTTACATTTCTCAAAAAGTGATATTGAATATATGCGTTCAGAGCCAATGTTTGCTGACGATTTTGTAGATTATTTAGAGCAATGGCATTTTAAAGCAACAATTCGCGCTCCACATGAGGGGGAAGTTGTTTTTAATAATGAACCGATTTTACAAGTTGAAGGGTCAATTTTTGACGCGCAAATTATTGAAACACCACTTTTGAATATTATTAATTATCAAACTTTGATTGCTACCAAAGCTTCGCGAATTCGTTCGGTAGTTGGCGATCAACCTTTGTTAGAATTCGGAACCCGACGTGCTCAAGAAATGGATGCTGCTTTGTGGGGGACCCGAGCAGCCTTTATTGGTGGCTTTGATGCAACATCCAATGTACGGGCTGGAAAATTATTTGGTATTCCGATCAGTGGAACACATGCTCATTCACTAGTTCAAATTTATCGCAATGACTATGAAGCTTTTAAAGCTTACGCAGAGACGCATCGTGATTGTGTCTTCTTAGTTGATACTTATGACACATTGGCATCAGGGGTACCAAGTGCGATTCGAGTGGCTAAAGAAATGGGTGATAAGATTAATTTCTTAGGTGTGCGAATTGATTCTGGAGATATGGCTTATCTTTCAAAGGGTGTACGAAAACTTTTGGATGAAGCTGGATTTGAAGATGCTAAAATTTATGCCTCAAATGATCTAGATGAAGAAACGATCACATCACTTAAGCTACAAGGAGCTAAAATAGATGTTTGGGGTGTTGGAACTAAGCTGATTACAGCCTTTGATCAACCGGCTTTAGGAGCAGTTTATAAAGTTGTTTCAGTTGAAGATGAAAATGGCCAGATGGTTGATACAATTAAAATTTCAGGTAGTGCCGTGAAAATTTCGACGCCAGGCAAAAAACAGGTTTGGCGAATTACACGCAATACTGATAGTAAGTCACAAGGTGATTATGTCGCCCTTTGGGATGAAAATCCACAAAAAGAAGAGCAATTATACATGTTCCACCCTCAATACACTTATTTGAATAAAACGATCACTGATTTTACTGCGCGTCCGATATTAGAAACAATGGTCGTTGATGGTAAAGTTGTATATGATTTACCTGATGTACAAGCAGTTCAAGCTTATTCAGCACAACGCTTAGAACATTTATGGTCAGAGTATCGTCGAGGATTAAATCCACAAGAATATCCCGTTGATTTGTCAAAAGAGGCTTGGGATAATAAGATGAAATTGATTAATGATGTACGAGATTATGTGAGCAATTTGAAAAAAGATGATGATCAAAAGCATGGTCAATTTTAATATAGATGATTAAGATCAAGTCGTTGAAAATGGGGGGCATCAAATGCGAGCACAACAAGCAGAAATTATTAAAGTATTAGGTGTACAATCGGAAATTGATCCAGCGGAAGAATATCGCCGTTCGGTTGATTTATTAAAGAAATATTTAATTAAGACAGGGTTGAAAAGCTATGTTCTTGGAATCTCTGGCGGTCAAGATTCGACTTTAGCTGGTCATATGGCAGAAACAGCTGTAACTGAATTACGAGCTGAAACGGGTCGGTCAGATTATCAATTTATTGCTATGCGTTTACCCTATGGGACTCAAAATGATGAGGATGATGCTTTAGCTGCTATTGAGTGGCAGGCGGCAGATCGAGTAATCATTAGTAATATTAAAGAAGCTACAGAAGCAACGGTTCAAAGCTTAACTATGGCTGGATTACCAGTCACTGATTTTAATAAAGGTAACATCAAGGCCCGTCAACGGATGATTGCGCAATATGGAGTAGCTGGGGCAACGCAAGGAGCGGTGATTGGAACAGATCATGCTGCTGAAGCAGTTACTGGTTTTTATACAAAATTTGGCGATGGGGCCGCTGATATCATGCCCTTGTATCGTTTGAATAAACGTCAAGGACGTGCTATTTTAGCCTGGTTACAGGCACCTAAACAGCTTTATGAAAAAGTTCCGACAGCTGATTTGGAAGAAGATCATCCAGCTTTACCTGATGAAACAGCACTTGGAGTAACGTATGAAGTTTTAGATAACTATTTGGAAGGTCAAATGGTTGACGAATCAGATGCTCAAACAATTGAACGCTGGTATGCACGGACAGAACATAAGCGACAAGGCGCTGTTACAGTATTCTCACAATGGTGGCAATAGAATAATCAGTTACAAAATTAGCATCGCGGAGGTGGATTAGTTATGATTAATGTTTTTAATACCATGACCTTACAAAAGGAACCCTTTACCCCAATTGAACCAATGAAGGTCAGTATGTATGTTTGTGGACCAACCGTTTATAACTATATTCATATTGGGAATGCGCGTTCAGCAATTGCTTTTGATACAATTCGGCGCTATTTTATTTATCGAGGATATGAAGTCAGATATGTTTCTAATTTCACTGATGTGGATGATAAGATGATTAAGGCAGCGAAGGAACAGGGGATTTCAGTACCAGAATTAGCTGATCGCTACATAGAAGCATATGAAGCTGATACGAAAGCCTTGAATATTCTGCCTGCTACGGTTCGACCAAGAGCGACGGAAAATATTCCCGAAATTATTGAATTCGTACAAGAATTGATTAATAAAGGATATGCCTATGTTTCAGAAGGCGATGTTTATTTCCGAGCTAAAAAATATAAAGATTATGGTATTTTGGCTCATCAAGATTTAAATGAAATGGAACATAATTCGGCGGGACGTTTAGATGAGGAAGAAATGAAACGTAAAGAAGATCCAATGGACTTCGCCGTTTGGAAGAGTGCTGAAGATGATGGGTCAATTGCATGGAAGTCCCCTTGGGGAATGGGTCGACCTGGATGGCACATTGAATGCTCAGTGATGTCGACTAAATATTTGGGAAACCATTTTGATTTACATGGTGGGGGAATTGATTTAGCATTTCCGCATCATTCAAATGAAATTGCGCAATCTGAAGCAAAAACTGGCGAAAAATTTGTGAACCAATGGCTTCATAACGGATTTGTAACGGTTGGGGATGACGAAGAAAAGATGTCTAAGTCAATGGGTAATTTCACAACAGTACACGATTTATTAGAAGAACTAGATGATCCGATGGTACTTCGTTTTATGATGTCAACTACTCAATATCGACGACCAATTGCCTATTCACAAAAGAACATTGAACTTGCTACTCGTAATTTACAACGGATTAAAACGGCCTACCAAAATTTGGCTTTTCGTTTAGAAACAAGCCAGGCAGGGAATGATCATGAAATTGAAAAACAAGTCCAAGTGATTGTTGACCGTTTTATATTAGCAATGGATGATGACTTTAATGCTCAAAATGGATTAGCAGCCATTTTTGATTTGGCAGAGTTAGCTAATATTTATGGAACTCAAGCTGAAGTACAAGAGTCAACCATTGAAATTATTTTAAAGACAATGAGTGAATTGATGATGATTTTTGGGGTTGATGGTTTGGCTAAGACGGAAGAATTAGATCAAGTTATAGATGATTTAATTCAGGATCGTGAAATTGCTCGACAAAATCGGGACTATGCTCGAGCAGATCAAATTCGTGATGAATTAACGCAGCAAGGTATTATCTTAGAAGATACACTCCAAGGCGTTCGCTGGACTAGGAAGTAGTTGCTGTTCAAGGCTGTTTAATGTAGAGTAAGTAAAAACAGTAGAACAAGCGCAAATGTTTCATGTGAAACATTAAAAAGACGAAATTATATGATGCTTTAATTTAGAAATGGGCGACAAGATATCAATATGAATGAAAAAATTAATTATCAACAATTAAATGGTCTCGATTTAGCATATTTGGGTGATGCCGTTTATGAGACTTACATCCGGCAACATTTGTTGGCGCAAGGTATTACTAAACCTGGACGCTTGCAAAGGCAAGCAAAAGCTTTCGTTTCCGCCAAAGCGCATGCAGCTTTATTTGAATTAATGGAGGCTGATGAATATTTGACAGAAACTGAATTAACGTTTTTTAAACGTGGTCGAAATGCTAATTCCCACACAAAAGCTAAGAATACCGATGTTGTTACATATCGTATTTCAACTGGGTTTGAGGCTTTGATCGGTTATTTACATGCAAGTCAACAATTTGAACGGCTCGATGAAGTAGTTACATGGGTTATTAATCAAGTAGAAAGCGGACGGACCAGATATTATGGAAGCAAGAAATAAACAAGCAAAGCCACGTAAAAATAATTTTAAAGCGTCAGATAATAAAGAACGTAATTTTAAAAATAAGTCTAGGCAAAATCAAGAAAATATGAGTGCGCCGATTGATGACACGATAGAATTTGTATATGGCCATCATGCCTCAGTTGAAGCGCTAAAGGGAACGACTGAGATCAACAAAGTATGGTTACAAACTGGATTGGCTGATACTTTACATCAAGAAATTATTGCCTTAGCCAAAAAACGAGGCTTAGTTATTCAAGATGCCCCTAAATCAAAATTAGATGAATTAGTAGACGGACAAAATCACCAAGGGATTGTGTTATCGATTGCAGCATACACCTATGCAACGATTGATGACTTGTTTAAAAAAGCGGAAGAAGCAGGGGAACAACCTTTCTTCTTAATCTTAGATTCAATTGAAGATCCACATAATTTAGGATCGATCTTGCGAACAGCTGATGCAGCTGGGGTTCATGGAGTAATTATTCCGAAGCGTCGTGCAGTTCAATTAACGGCTACGGTGGCTAAAACTTCAACCGGAGCAATTGAACATGTCCCCGTGGCCAGAGTAACTAATTTGGTTCAAACAGTGGAACAATTGAAGGAACGTGGCTTGTGGATTTTTGGAACTGATATGAATGGTACTGATTATCGGCAATGGGATGCCCGAGGAGCGGTTGCTTTGATTATTGGGAATGAAGGTAAGGGGATTGCCCAACTTTTGAAGAAGTCTGTTGACGAAATGTTGACCATTCCAATGGTTGGACATGTGCAATCATTGAATGCTTCAGTTGCTGCAAGTTTGTTAATATATGGTGGCTTCAATTCACGTCATCCATTGTAAAAATATTGAATTATGTAAATCGTCATCAATGAGGTGACGATTTTTTTAATGGCTAAAAAAGTTTTATGACACGTATTGGGTTATTTTAAATTATTTAGATTATTTAGGATTTGATGAGAGATTATTATGGGTTTAATAGGTCAATTTGATGGTTAAAACTAATATTATATTTGCTGATTTTACATATAATAAATCTTAGGTAACAACATTTACGATTAAGAAGTGAAGCAGGGCAACATTTATTCCCCATCTGACAAAGTTTTTGGCATACTGAGGGTGGAGGTGTATTAAATGAATCAACTAGGGATAACTTTTGAACAATATAACCGATTGAAAGCTAATGATGGTACGGTCTTTTTAGAATTGTATCAGCTATATCGACCCTTAATTTGGAAACAATTTCGGCAACGACCAGCTGAATTAACGGAAGCTGATTGGCGTCAGGAAGTTAGTATTTTGTTGATAAAAACAGCTCGAGCTTTAGCGCCAGGAGATTATCGAGCGTTTACAAAGTATTTTCAAACGGCATGTTGGCGTCGTATTTACCGTTTGAAGACGAAGGCTCAAAATCAAAACACTATTATCGTTCAGTTAGAAAATCAAACAGTTGAGGAAATTTTACCATTAGGTCGGGAACAGTATCTTCAAATATTGGAAAATTTATTAAATAGCAAATGGACCACTGCTAAATTAAATCCGATTCAACAACAAATTCTGAAACTTTCAGTTGAAGGTTATAAAGGCTCTGAAATCGCGCTAATGTTGAACCAAACTATTAATCAAGTTCGCACAAATTTAATGCGTATTCGCAAGAAGATCAAAGGGATTGAATGATTATTGTATGTTTATAATTTTGGTAATTTAATAGGGTATATTCATTATTTAAATACAAATCGTTTAATAGTATAGGACCATATTTAATTGTTAGTGACTTATAGTTAGTATCGGATCAAATAAGTATGTTATAATAATTGCACTATTGAATAAGTGAGGAAACGACATGGGAGTTAAAAAGGTTGCTTTAGCATGTAGCGTCTGCGCTTCACGTAATTATATGGTTACTAAAAAGCCAGAACGCATGGAACGCCTTGAAGTAAAAAAGTATTGCCCATTTTGTGGACATCATACTTTACATCGTGAAACAATGTAAGTTTCGTTTTAAATTATTTGGATAAGGAGATTGGTAAAATGAAGTTTTTAGGATCAGTTGCATCAGAAATGCGCCGTGTGACATGGCCAACGTTTAGTGAAAATATGCGGGATACGGGAATTGTGTTGGGTACATCGATTTTCTTCGCCCTATTTTTTGGTGGCGTTGACTGGCTCTTAGAACAAGGAATTTTGCTCTTGTCCAAGTAATTAAAACAGCTTATAATTAAGTTACTAATTGAGATATAGAACGGCCCTCTGATGAAGGGGGTTTTTAATTTGGAAAAAATGGAGGCTCTAATGGTTGAATCAGTTGAAGCGGAATGGTACGTCTTACAGACGTATTCAGGGTATGAAAATAAAGTTAAATCTAGTTTGGAATCTCGTATTGAAACAATGAATATGACCGATTTCATTTATCGCGTGATTGTACCAGAACAAGAAGTGGTAGATCGTGATAAAGACGGAATGCCTGTTCGTGACGCTGATGGGGAAATTAAGACCCATATGGAAAATGAATATCCTGGTTATGTTTTGGTGAAGATGGTCATGACCAATGAAGCTTGGTATGTCGTGCGAAATACACCAAACGTTACTGGATTCTTAGGTTCACGTGGTGGAGGTGCTAAACCTGTTTCTTTGACAGCGGATGAAGCTGCAACTTTCTTGCATCGTTATGATGAAAATGGAAATCCATTAGAAATAGATGCTGAAGAAGAAGTATCACATGACAAGTTAAAGTTGGATGCTGTTGTTGGTGATTACGTTAAGATTATCGCCGGACCAATGGCTGATCAAGAGGGACCAATCACTGAAATTGATGAAGATAAAGCTGAAGTTACGGTTTTGGTAACTTTCTTTGGACGCGAAACACCCACTCAAGTTTCATTTGCGGACGTTGAACCTGTTAAATATTAGTATAGAATATATTTAAAATTGAAGCTGAGACCCTTTGGATCTCAGCCTTTTTAATATTATTTTTTTAAGATTTAACAATAAATATCATCAATAATAGGTTATATTAAATAAACTTGATGCATTTAATTAAATGAAGGAATGGCGTAGTAATTAAAGAACATTTTTTATTTTATAGTAGAAACAAATAGAGATGTTCTTGTTTTTATCTAGATTATTTGTTATTATACTCATTGTATGCGTGGTGACATGTATATGTGGGAGGCGGAAATCGAAACTCGCCATTTTATACCACAAGCACGAAGGAGGATACAATCGTGGCTAAGAAAGTTTCAAGTATTGTTAAGTTGCAGATTCCAGCCGGTAAGGCTACACCTGCTCCTCCAGTTGGTCCTGCATTGGGACAAGCTGGTGTTAACATCATGGGGTTCGCCAAAGAGTTTAATGCTCGTACAGCGGATCAAGGGGGTCTTTTGATTCCTGTTGTTATTACAGTGTATGAAGATCGTTCATTTACATTCGTAACTAAGACACCACCTGCTGCCGTTCTTTTGAAGAAGGCTGCTGGTGTTGAAAAGGGTTCAGGAGAACCTAACACCAAGAAGGTAGCAACGGTTACTGCGGCGCAAGTCAAAGAAATCGCTGAGACTAAGATGCAAGATCTAAACGCGGCTGACGTTGATGCAGCTGTTCGCATGATCGAAGGTACTGCACGTTCAATGGGATTCGTTGTTGAAGGATAATTTTTTATCTCACAAGAATTACTATTGCCGTTTCAGACGGATCGCATTAGGAAACTAAGCATGATCAAGCGGGAGGTCTTAGACGACCGTTTGACCGCATTTGCAAGGAGGAATAGCTACCATGGCTAAGAAGTATGGAAAAAAGTATTTAGCAGCCGCAGAAAAAGTTGAAGCTGAAAAGTTATACAACTTGGATGAAGCTGCTGCATTGGTGAAGGAAATTGACTTCGCCAAGTTTGATTCAACTGTTGAAATCTCATTCAACTTGAACGTGGATACACGTCAAGCTGACCAACAATTGCGTGGGGCTGTAGTTTTGCCTAACGGAACTGGTAAGGACCAAACAGTTGTTGTCTTCGCTCAAGGAGATAAGGCAAAAGAAGCTGAAGCAGCTGGAGCCGATGTTGTCGGTGGTGCTGACTTAGTTAAGCGTATCGCTGATGGATGGTTGGACTTTGATGTTGCCATCGCTACTCCTGATATGATGGCTCAAGTTGGACGTGTTGGACGTGTGCTTGGACCTAAGGGATTGATGCCTAACCCTAAGACTGGAACAGTTACTTTTGATGTGGCTAAGGCCGTTGAAGAGTCTAAGTCTGGTAAGGTTACTTACCGTACTGATCGTGACGGAAACGTTGCTGTTCCTGTTGGTAAGGTTTCATTTGATGCTGACAAGCTTGCTGGAAATATCAAGTCAATTTCTGACGTTGTTATCAAGGCTCGCCCATCTGCTGTTAAGGGAACATATGTACAACATGTATCAATTGCTTCTACATTTGGACCTGCTATTAACTTAGATATTACATCATTGTAATAAAAAAGTTGTAGACGTTTATTGACATTTCCCGGATATTTCTGGTATATTGTCTAATGAATTAAATAGATTCTACCTAAGACGCCGGAGGCCTTTTGGCCTTAATATATCCTGCCGAGGAAGTGAAAATGAGCGAAAGCAAATTGGAACCCCCGGCACTATGGTGTTGGGGGTTTCTTAGTTAGGATCAAATCTAATATAGGAGGAATCAAATACCATGAGTGAAGCAACTATTGCTGTTAAAGCACAAAAAGTAGAAGAAATTGCATCAAAGTTTAAAGATGCAACTACTTCTGTTGTAGTTGACGTCCGTGGATTGACTGTTGAGCAATCTAACAACTTACGTAAGTCATTACGTGAGGAAGGCGTTGAGTTGAAGGTTATCAAGAACAAAGTTTTGACGCGTGCCGCCGAAGCTGCTGACTTGTCAGCCTTGAATGACTTGTTTGCCGGACCTTCAGCCGTTGCATTTTCAAACGAAGATGCAATTGCTCCAGCCCGGATTTTGAAGAAGTATGCTGATGAAATCGAAGCCCTTGAAATCAAGGGTGGTGTGGTTGACGGAAACATTGCTAGTGTCGAAGACATTAACAAGTATGCCGCTTTGCCAGACCGCGATGGATTGCTTTCAATGTTGTTGTCAACATTGCAAGCACCTGTTCGTAACGTCGCTTATGCCGTTAAGGCTGTGTCAGACGCGAAGGCAGAAGCAGAAGCATAAAGCTTTTAAACTTTTTGCTAAATGTAAATTTAACCATAAAGTTATATTACTTACTAATAAATTATGCCAATATGGCTAAAATTAAAGGAGATTATTATCATGGCTTTTGATAAGGATTCAATCATCGCTTCATTGAAGGAAGCAACGATCATGGACTTGGCTGACTTGGTTTCAGCTATCGAAGAAGAATTTGGTGTTTCAGCTGCTGCCCCTGTTGCAGCTGCTGGTGTTGCTGGTGGCGAAGCTGCTGCACAAACTGAATTTAATGTTGAATTGGTTTCAGCAGGTAACGCTAAGGTTCAAGTAATCAAGGCTGTCCGCGAAGTTACTGGTTTGGGATTGAAGGATGCTAAGGGACTTGTTGACAACGTACCTTCAGTTATCAAGGAAGCTGTTTCAGAAGACGAAGCTAACGAATTAAAGGCTAAGTTGGAAGAAACTGGAGCCGAAGTTACTGTTAAGTAATTTCATTTAGGCTTAATACCTTTCAAAAGGTAAATTAAAAACCGTTATATAGGCATTTATGCTTGTATAACGGTTTTTTTGTCCTGATTTTGATTTAATTTTGCATATATGAATATTTATTTGTGAGTATTAATCTTCCTTTAGCTAGATTGATTGTTATATATTTATTGCTCAGTTAAGACAATGACTTTACCAAAGCTTTGGCTACTTTGGAGGTAACTGTGTGCTTTAGAAAGATCGCTTAAATTAAAAATTTTTTCCGGTTTAACATTTACTTTGTTTCTAGTAATGTAATTCAAAAGATCATTTAATTTATGTTCATCCACATTGTTCGAATAAAAGCTTGTTAGATAGCTGTTTTGATGAATGTCCATAATGGGATCAAAATTATTAAGATCCCATTGTCCACCTAACTGGCCAGTGCTACATACGATTCCTTTTTCATTTAAGTGATTAAAACTATCTTTAATAGTTGCAGGGCCAATTAATTCGAGAATTTTGTCAAAGGAATTGTCTCCTTGAATTACACCATTTTTTTCTTCAATGATATGATCAAAGCCAACTTTTTTTAAATTTGCGCTTTTATCGAGGTTCCGAGTAGTCCCAGTAACTTTAATGGAAGGATATTTACTTTTTATTAGATTTAAAAATGCGATTCCAACACCACTGGTGGCCCCTCTAACGAGTAATTCGTCAGACTCAGTAATGTTAAGATTTAACATTGAACCATAGGCTGTATAATATGTTTCTGGAATTGCAGCTAATTCACCCCATGCCAGTTCAGTATTAACCGGATAAATTTGTTCATTTGGAACAAGGACGTATTCGGCATAGCTTCCGTCAAAGGCACGCCCCATTTCCCCCATAATCGAAATGACCTTTTGTTGGTTAGGTAATCTATTCGGATCAGTTGTTTCTTCAATAACCCCCACACATTCAATTCCTAATATTCTTGGAAAATTAACTGAAGGGGATTTTCCCTCACGAGTAAAAATTTCAGAATGGTTAATACCGAATCCTTTGATTTTAATTAAAGACCATCCAGGAACTGTTTTGGGCTTAGGAACGTCTTGATAGACTAAATTTTCAGGACCACCTGGTTGATTAACGACAATTGCTTTCATGTTTTAAGACCACCTTATTGATTATTTTATATTAATTCGTCAATGACGTCAGAAATTCTATATGTAGCTAAGCGATCTAGCTCATTTAAGAATTTGTTTAAGTCAACTTTTGTGTAAAAAGCACCTTCAATTAAATAATTACTGTCTCCGGTTATTTTATAATGATGCAATATAGAATTTCTATATCTATGAATAAGCTTAAGATACATATCGGAATTGGGGGTATCCATAGTAACTTCAATAAATATCTGTCGAGAAAATCCCATTTTCTCTAAATTAACTTCGATTCGGTAACGTTCAATAACCCCAGTTTCTTCAAGTTTCCTAATTCTTTCGCTAACGGCGGGTGGAGTTAGGTGTATTTTTTGCGCTAGATGACTTGTTTTTATACGACTATTTTTATTCAGTTCTTTTAGAATATTTAGATCTGTTGAATCAAGCAAAATTTATATCCTTCTTTTTTAAAGTTAAAAGGCAAAATACCTTCAAATTAATATTAACATTTAAATATATAACGAGTATAGTTTCATATATTGCTTAAATCAATTAGGGGAATAAAATGCAAAAATTAATACAAGTCATTATTGAACGAAAGACAGATTTATTATTGGCGTTATGGCAACACGTACAGATTTCAATTATAGCGCTCGTGATTGCTATGTTAATAGCAATTCCATTAGCTATTTGGGTTGTCAGACATCGACGTTTTTCAGAATTTTTTTTACAACTAACTAGTATTTTACAAACAATTCCATCGTTGGCATTGTTGGGATTATTAATTCCATTTGTTGGAATTGGAACGTTGCCTGCGATCATAGCGCTCGTTGCTTATGCTTTATTGCCTATTTTTCAAAACACATATTTAGGTATATCAGAAATTGATCCATCAATTGAGGAGGCAGCTGATGCATTTGGAATGTCATCAGCACGTAAATTATTTAAAGTTGAATTGCCGATTGCAATGCCCCAAATAATTTCGGGGATTAGAACGGCTCTAGTTTTAATTATAGGAACTGCTACGTTAGCTGCCTTGATTGGTGCTGGTGGGTTGGGTACTTTCATTATGTTAGGGATTGATAGAAATGATACTTCGCTATTGATTATTGGGGCGGTTTCGTCGGCCATTTTAGCGGTTACTTTAAGTTTAGTGGTCAGGTGGTTTCAGTCTATTAAACCAATTCATGCAATACTTGCCTTTTTAAGTCTGCTCTTGCTGATTGGTAGTGGAAGTGTTTATACTACTTACTATAATCGCATCGAAAATATTACAATTGCTGGGAAACTTGGCTCAGAACCGGAAATATTAATTAATATGTATAAGGAATTAATCGAAGACAATGATGAACATGCGAATGTCCAATTAAAACCCAACTTTGGGAAGACCACTTTCTTATTTAGTGCATTACAAAATGATCAGATTGATATCTATCCAGAATTTAGTGGATCAGTATTGGAAACATTAGTTAAAGGAAAAGTGGCGAAACATCAAACGGCTCAAGAAACTTATGATTTGGCGAAAAATATGTTAAGTAAAGAAGATAAGTTGACTTATCTTAAGCCAATGCAATATAACAATACTTATGCATTATCTGTAACTGAAAAATTTAAAAAAGAAAATAACTTAAATAATATTAGTGATTTAGCTAAAATCAATGGTTTACTAAAACCCGGAATGACATTAGAATTTATCGATCGTGATGATGGAATGCGGGGACTACAAAAGGCTTATGGCTTTAAGGTATCAGCTAAGTCTATGGAGCCAGCGTTACGGTATGAGGCGATAAACGATGGACGAATTAATTTGGTGGATGCTTACGCAACTGACAGTGAACTTAAGGAGTATAACTTAGCACTTTTAAAAGATGATAAAAATTTCTTTCCGGCTTATCAAGGAGCCCCTTTGATGAAGACAAAATTTGCTAATCAACATCCTAAAGTAGTCAAGGCTTTGAATAAATTAGCTGGGAAAATATCGAATCAAGATATGCAAGCAATGAACTATGCGGTGAATGTAAAGAAAGAGCCGGCTGCATCTGTGGCACATCAGTATTTGGTTCAGCATGACTTGATAAAGGAGTAACATTAGAATGACTATTGCAATTGAATTTAGACATGTTAAAAAAGAATATCAAGCACAAAACGTTATTCAAGATTTGAATTTAGCTATCAATAAAGGTGAATTATTCGTGCTGGTGGGTGAATCTGGAAGCGGAAAGACTACAACTTTAAAAATGATTAACCGATTAGAGAAACTAAATGCCGGTGAGATTATAATTAATGGAAATGATATAGCTAATCTTTCTAATCGTGAATTGAGACAAGATATTGGTTATGTATTACAACAAATTGCCTTATTTCCTACCATGACCGTTGCTCAAAATATTGCCGTTATTCCTGAAATGAAGGGGATGAATAAAAGTAAAATTAATGAAATTACGCATGAATTGTTAATGGATGTTGGATTGGATCCAAAAAGTTATTGGAATCGAAAACCTAATGAATTATCGGGTGGTGAACAGCAAAGAATTGGGATCTTACGTGCCATTGCAGCCCAACCGGATATTGTTTTAATGGATGAACCATTTAGTGCATTGGATCCCTTATCGCGGCAACAACTGCAAAATTTAGTCATAAGAATGCATGATAAATATCATAGTACCATTGTTTTTGTTACTCATGATATGAATGAAGCTTTAAAGTTAGGCGACAGAGTGGGGATCATGAGTAAAGGTGAAATTGTCCAAGTTGATACGCCGACCCAGATTGCTCAAAATCCAACGAATGATTTTGTCCGTAATTTTTTCAGTGCCAGTCGAGCTAAAAATATTTATGATATTTATCTCGGCCGTGTTGGGATTGTTCAAGGGTATCTAACAGAAAAGCCTATCGGTGAAATTAAGACTTTAGATGAACAAGCTACATTGAGAGATACTTTTGCTGTATTAGCCGAATATGAATATGTTGCTGTAACTGATAAGACCCAAATTTTAGGGTACTTAAATCGGAAACAAATAATTGCATATTTAACTCAACATGAAAAAGATTAGAAAAATGTTTGGTTTTATATATTTGATGGGAACAGTTGTTATGATTGTTCTCATTTTTATTTACGACCATGATTCTTTACTTGAAATTTAGAGATGCTTAATAAAAATAATTCATATTTTTGTAAATAAACATTTGATTGTCTTGTTACGTTATAGTTTATAATAAAATGTACATTAAAAAAGACAGATAAAAAATGAGGCAAAAGAGTGGAAGGTAATTAATTCTACATAGGATTTGATTCCCACCGTTTGCACCAGATGTTAAGAAACTAAAAAGTAATAGGAGAATTATGATGAATAAAGAAAATAATTTAGAAGAAAAAATAATTTCACTTGAAAAAGGTGCTTTGGATAAGTGGTTTAAAGGGGATACATCAGGTTATCTAGATATCTGGTCAAAGAATCAGTTTTCTTATTTTGATGGAGCTGTGGAACATCGTGTGGATACATATAATGATATTAAAGAAATGGTTCTAAAAAATGTAGAAGGAAAATTATTTGCTGATACATATAATTTTGAATCCCCACGGGTGCAAGCAGTCGCTGATATGGCAGTTCTAACTTATCAATTGTATGCAAAAACTTCGTTGATTGACATGCAATATAATTGTATTGAAGTGTATCAGTTAGAAGCAGATGAATGGAAAGTAATTCATTCAACTTGGTCATTCATCAGACCGATGGATATGGATTTTAATCAAGCTAAGGGAATTGTATAATTTAATTTTTTTAAAGATGGGGGAAATAATGATGAAAGAACAAGAATTGATAGATATGATCATTTCTGAGACGGATGCATATTTATCATATCCATTTAATAAGCCTGGTACAAAATCAACGATTAAATGGTCGATTTTAAAGCATCATAAAAATAATAAAATTTTAGCTATGGTCTATATCAAAGATGATGAGCTATCATTGAATGTTAAGCTTTTACCCGAGCATAGTGAGAGCTTAAGGACGTTAAAAGGCGTAGAACCTAGTTATCATATGAATAAAAAGTATTGGACCACCATTTTAATAAATAATACAGAATTAACGATAAAAGAGATCAAAAATATTATCCAAGAAAGTAATGAGCTAACGAAGACATAAATTACATTAATGGGCAAAGAGCATCGATATATTATAAAATTGATTTTGAGGTAGTTATAAAATAATGTTATATAAATATTTTTATGTTGCTTGGGAGACATTGTGGTGAATCATCATCTTTTATTGATCAGTTATATTGGATATGAAATCAGAGGGATGAATTTATGAATTATTTATTATTGGCTTTAGCAATTGTTTCTGAATTAATTGGAACCAGTTTATTGAAATATACAGATGGATTTACAAAAATGTACCCTACAGTTGCGACTTTGTTAGCTTACGTGGTCTCGTTTTATTGCCTATCGATTGTAGTTAAAGCTCTACCAGTTAACGTTGTATATGCAATTTGGAGTGGAGTGGGGATTGTCTTAGTGACTTTAATCTCAGTTTTTGTATTCCATAATTCTATTAATTATCCAACGATCTTAGGAACGGGGCTAATTGTGATTGGGGTAATTTTAGTAAATATGTTTGGCTCGGGCCATTGATTAAAAGATTTAGATAATTAAAAGCATCTGGATAAGATGCTTTTTTTATTAGTTAAATTAGTAAATTTGAATTAAAAAATTAAATGTTATTTAACAAGATGTAATTCCGTTAATTCACCCATTTGTTTCACTGATTTAAGATTGAATTTTTGATAATAATTACCAGGTTCAAATAATTTTTTACCTTTTCCCAATAAGACGGGGGCAATTTGTAACCAAATTTCATCTAACATGTTATTTTCTAATAATACTTTGACAATAGATCCGCCACCAATAATCCAGATTAACCCTCCGTCGAGAGCTTTTAAGCTATTAAATATTTTGATAATATCACCAGCTACAAAAGATGTATCCTTATTGTGATTTAAAATATGATGTGAAAAGATAATTTTTTCCTTCCCAGGATATAACTCATTTCCTTTTAGATATTTTTGAGTTTCTTGGTAGGTGATTCGTCCCATGACGAATGTGCTGACATTTTTTTCGAATTCTTCATAAGTTGATATGCCATTAAGGTCACTTTGAAAAAGCCAATCTAAATTATCATTTTGGTCTGATAAATACCCATCGAGGCTGACTTCACCGTAAAAAACGATCTTTCTCATTAGTAGTTCTCCTTTTTGCATTCAATATAACATTAAGTTATAGAAATAAATAATAAAATGATCGATGGTGAGAAGTTAAAAGTATGTACATTAGGATGTCTATATTTATATAATTGATGTTTTGTAATTGTTTGAATTACGACAATTTGCAAGGGTAAAAATTGGATCAATCTAAAACGTATTTAAATGTGTTAATTTTTATAAAATTTAAAAAATATATTTGTAAAGATTGTTACAGAAAAACACTAACTTTGAAAAGGTATTCACGTCTTGAAGTTCGTGTTTAACTGCATTTATAACTTTTTTATGAAAATAAACGATTAAATAGTTTCTAAAGACAGATAATGTTATAACATCATAGTGTGAATGTTACAGTTTAGCGTTTGATTAATAATAGCAAATTTCAGATAATAGAAAGGTTGAGTTTTATAATTTAAGGAGATTGTAGCATGACACATAAAACGCATACGAGCCGTTCAATTACAACGGGAAGTATCGCAGTGGCTAGTATTCCTGTAATGATGATTTCAGCAGGAATAACAGCATTAATGGCTGCAAAGGCGTATCAAATAATTCGATTAGCAAACGCATACGGCACAATGTTGGAGAAAGAGAAGCATCTTAATGATTAATCGTATCTTTACATACTTGAAAGAGGATGTAATGTTTACGGCTAGTATGGTGTTAGCTGTGATTACATCTCTTCTGGTTCGTCCTGACATTGGGGCGGTCAATTGGCATACTGTTTTTAGTTTAATGACTATGATGATTTGGGTAGGATTTTTAGAAAAAGCTGGAATTCTGCATACCGTTTCAGTTTGGTTAGTGAACCGAAGTCATCATGCGCGAACATTAATGACAAGTGTTACATTTCTATCTTTTTTTGGGGCAATGTTGTTATCAAATGATATCGCGATCTTAACGATATTACCTATTTATTTAAAATTAGCTGATCAACTAACAACCCGTTTAAAGGTCGTTGGTTCGACTTTGGTTATCATGGCGGCTAATTCTGGGGCAATTTTGTTTCCTTTTGGTAAATCGCAAAATCTATATATGTTTGTACACTATAAGATTAATGTCATTCAATTTTTTGAATGGTCAGCATCGTTAACGATTGCTACCTTAGTTTTAATGTTTATCATTACGCGCTTTGTTCGAAGTACACCAATCCAAATTGATTTACCAAAACCAGATAAAATTCATCGGGGACGTTTGAGCCTTTTGACGGTTACTGGAATTATTTTAATTATTACGATTTTTGGTTGGACACCGTTTAATCTGGTGGTGCCATTAATCTTAATCGCCTTTTTTCTATATAATCCCAAGATGTTTAACTTAGTGGATTTTGGTTTATTGGCAACGTTCATTTTCTTCTTTATTGCGACTAATAATTTAGCTCATTTAGAAGAGGTAAAACATTTAATTGAAACCTTGTTTGATACCAAGTCTCACGTTTTATTTGGAACATTCTTCTTAAGTCAATTTATTTCAAATCTACCTTCAACGATTTTGATTTCAACCTTCACAGATCATGCTTATGATTTATTTATTGGATCAAATATTGGAGGATATGGATCAATTTTCGCCTCAATGGCTAATTTAATAGGGTATCGTGTTTTCCGTCAGTTAGATCCTAAGTTTTCTTGGACCTTCTTAAAAGTTTTCATGATAGTTAATTTTGCTTTTGCAGCGGTGTTACTGTTGATTTTTGGACTTTGGAGTCTATAAAAATAAATAATTATATAAAGAAGCTGTATTTATTTGTACAGCTTCTTTTTTATATGAAAATCCATAAAATTTGTGATAAACAATACAAAACCCATAAAATTTGATTTAATTCAATTTTGGGTGAGATTAAAGTAAAGAAATTCAAACAAAATGTAAGTAATTTTCATGGTCAATTGAATTTACTAAAATTTCAAAAGAAATATGAAAATAATCAAAATTGCTTGTATAAACCATTAATATGATAATGTATATATAAAGTATATTAAAAAACATGCATTAACCGATTACAAATAAAACGTTTAACTAAAATAGATAAAACGTTTAACATCTAATAACCACAACGTTTGAAAAAAACATTCAGAAAACGTTTACAAACAAAAAAAGGTATATTATAATATATTTATTGAAATTTGCTTCACATTGCTTGTCAATTTATACGGACAGTTAAGTGGTGCTACTAAAAAATATACTAAAGAAATGAAGGATAATTTAATGGCAAAGATTATTACTGTTTTAGGCTCAACTAACATTGACAAAGTTGTTTCTGTACCCCGTTTTGGAGCAAGTGGAGAAACTCTTCACACTCCAAATCATCAAGTTGAAGCAATGGGTGGAAAAGGTTTGAACCAAGCCGTAGCCGTAGCACGTTCAGGTGTTAAGACTAACATGATCACTAAGGTTGGTGCTGAATTTGACACTGCTAAGAGCATGAACGTAGCTAATTTGAACACTGAACATGTAATGGTTTCTGAAACTGAAGAAACTGGACAAGCATATATCACGGTTTCTGCTGAAACTGGAGATAACATCATCCACATTTATGGTGGAGCCAATGCTGATATGACTGCTGCAGATGTTCGTGCACATGAAGATGCTATTGCTGAATCAGACTTCGTAATTGCACAATTAGAAACACCAATGGAAACAGTTATTGAAGGATTCAAAATTGCGCACGAAAATGGCGTAAAGACAATCTTGAACCCTGCTCCAATGCCTGAAGTTGGTGGTTTGCCAGCCGAATTACTAGAATTAACTGACATTATTGCACCTAATGAACATGAAACATTCTTGTTGACTGGGATTGAAGTGACTGATGAGCACTCAATGTTGCACAATGCGGCTTACTATTTCGAACGCGGAATTGATACTGTGATCATTACTATTGGTTCAGAAGGATCATTCTTCATGCGTGATAATGGAACTGAAGGAATTGTGCCAGCCTTTAAGGTTAGTGCTGTTGATACAACTGCAGCCGGAGATACATTTATCGGAGCTACTGCAACTCGTTTGCACGCTAACTTGGATAACTTAGCAGAATCAATGCGTTACGGTTCAGCTGCTTCATCTTTGACAGTTTCACGTGCCGGTGCACAACCAAGTATTCCAACTGAAGACGAAGTTTTGGCTGTTTTGGAAGCACACAAATAATTAATTAATTATTGAATTGGAGATAGATTATGCGTAAGACAAATCTTTTAAATACTAAGTTATCAAATGCCATTTCAGAAATTGGGCACACACAATGGTTAACCATTGGTGATTCAGGTCTTCCAGTTAAAGATGATGGTCGTAAAATTGACCTTTCAGTAGTTCGTGGACTTCCTTTGTTCATTGATGTTTTGGCTGCAACTCTTTCAGAAATGAAAATTCAAAAAGCCTACTTGGCTGAAGAAATTAAGACTGACAATCCAGAACAATTTGCTGCAATTCAAGCTTTGTTGGATGACGATGTTGAAGTTGTATTCATTTCACATGATGAGCTTAAAGCGATGAGCCGTGATGATAATAATATTGCGACAGTTCGTACTGGTGAAATCACACCATTCTCAAACATTGTTTTGGAATCAAACGTTGATTTTGCTGGAGAAGCAATTAAATAATAAATATTAATGCTTTTAGATTAAGAAGCGGGTATCGACAAATTGATTTCCCCAATTTAGGGGATTGTTAATTTGTTTTATGGTTCGCTTCTTTAATTTGGAAGTTTTTACGATGTAATCAATTAGAATAGGATGATGAAAAAATGAATATGTATGGATTGCTTTTCTCGCTATTAGCGATTATTGGTTGGAGTGCTTATCCAACTTTTGTTTCTTACTTTGGTGGTAAGCCCGTTCAAGGTATCTTTGGAGCTACTTGGGGAACATTTATCGTTGCCATTGTGCTTTCATTAATCATGCAAATGCCAATGCTACACGGAGCTAACTTCTGGTTGGCATTCTTCTCAGGGGCTGCATGGGCCTTTGGTAACGTTTTGACAATCTTCGCCTTTGGGATGAAAGATAAAGCCGGAAACGAATTGGGATCAGCTAAGGCAATGCCAATTTCAACGGCCTTCCAAATCACGGCTAACGTTGTTTGGGGTGTTATCATGCTTGGTAACTGGGGCCCTGTTTCATCAAAGGTTTATGGTTTCCTTGCCGTAATCGTAATCTTGGTTGGAGCTTACATGACTACTTATCAAGAAAAGAAGTCAGCTGGAAATAAGCAATTATTGATGAAGGCTGTTGGTGTTTTGTTGATTGCTCAAGTTGGTTACTCACTTTATGGAATTCTTCCACAATACACACGTGGAACTGATGGATTACACATGTTCTTGGCCCAAGCAATGGGAATGGCTGCCTTTGGTTTGATTCTTGGAATCTATGAAGTTGCTAAGAACCACAACAACATCTTCAAGCAAAGCGTAACTTACAAGCAAATTTTCTCTGGTTTCTTCTTTTCTATGGCTGCCTTAGGATACTTGGTTTCTGCTCAACCAGCAATGCTTGGTTTGGCAACTGGATTTGTGCTTTCACAAGTTTCAATTGTTGGAGCAACCGTTTCAGGAATTATTGTAATGCACACTAAGAAGACTCAAAAAGAATGGCTTGTAATTGTAATTGGGTTGGTCTTGATCGTGCTTGCTGCCGCTGTTACTGCTTTCTTGAAAAATTAATTATAATTAATAACTGAAAATTAAATTTAATTGAACAAACAATAAGTGCGATTAACTTTAAATTTGTTTCACGTTATTAAAAGGCTAGGACAATTGTCCTAGCCTTTTTTGTTTTTAAACGTACTCGAATTGAGATTGTAACTGATTAAAACCTTAATAAAAAACTTCGCTGACAATTAAGTAGCGAAGTCTTTTGAAAATAGATAAGATTTATTTTTATGAATAGACCAAAACTTCTGCAACTAAGATAATAGCTCCGAAGCCTAAAACAAAGACTACCACAGGCCAGACAAATTTAAGCCAGTGTGAGTATTTCATATCTAACATCTGCAAAGTGGCCATCACTAAGCCGGTTGGGGCTAAGAAGAGCATGGCATATTGTCCGAATTGATAAGCTGTGACTACGACGAAACGAGGAATGTCGACAGTATCGGCTAAAGGTGCCATGATAGGCATCGAAAGAACTGCTAATCCAGATGATGAAGGTACAATGAAGCCTAAAACGAAGAAGATTAAAAGCATGGCCAAAATGAAGATTGGACCGCTCATATGGGTCACCAATGATGATGAAAATTGTAGCATAGTATCTGAAATCATTCCTTCATTTAAGACGATATTGATTCCACGAGCTAATCCGATAATGAGTGAAACTCCTACCAAACTTGATGATCCAGCAACAAAGGCATCTACCACACCCTTTTCGCCAATTCCACTTGGTCCGGTGGCAGTTAGGAACATAATGAAGATTGCAAAAGTTAAGAAGGAAGCTGCCATTGTAGGGAACCACCAACCTTGAGACATCACACCCCAAACCATGAGTGGGAAAGTGATAACGAAGAGAATTAATATTAATTTTTGTCGAAAGTCAAAGATTCTAGCAATACTATTTTGTTCACCGGTCACCGACCACATTTTTTCAAATTGGGTTCGATCCTCATAGGCATATGAAAAACTGGGATCATTTTTAACTTTTTTACTATACCAATAAAGATAAGCAATAACGAAGCAGGCGGCAACTACACAACCAACAATTCGCCAAGCAATTCCTTGGGTAAAATTAATTCCAGCGGCATTTGAAGCAATGACCACGGAGAAAGGATTAATTGTGGAGAAAGCTGTCCCGACTGAACTAGCTAAGAAGATGGCCCCTACACTGACAATCGAGTCATAACCCATGGCGATGAAGACGGGAACTAAAATGGGATAAAAAGCTACAGCTTCTTCCTCAATTCCACACAAGGTTCCTCCTAAGACCATGAGGACAGCGACCAAGAAGATCAACATAAATTCGTGCCCCTTGGTTTTTTTAGTTAAGGCCATAAGTCCGGATTCAAAAGCCCCACTGGCTTTTACGACTCCGATCAAGCCACCCAAAACGAAGATAAAGACCATAATATCGACCGCTTCGATGGTGCCTCGAACCATACTGTTAGGAATGGCGACGACACTAGCAGGCCGTTGCTTGTGACGACGATAGGTCCCTGGTACGGAAATTTCTTGGGTGATTCCGCCGCTTGTAAATTGTTTAATATCAATTTTGACCCCTAATTCTTTTAATGAATCTTGGGTAGCAGGTAATTTATGAGTGGGTCCATCCGGAACGTGGACTTTCAACTGCTTGCTGGGTTGATCATAGGACAATTTGGAGTAACTTCCAGCAGGTACAAACCAAGTGGCCAAGACGACTATCACGGTTAATAAGAATAGAATTACGAAGGCACCTGGCATTTTGAGCCTAAAATGTGCATGTTTTTTAAGACCAGTCATACGAATTCACCTAAACCTTTATGATTAAATTTGTAAAGGTAAGAAGACAATTTCAAAAAATGCAGTGTTTAAATTATTTAGGAAGAGGGTGCTTCCTTGACACTTGGCTTCTTATTTACAATAATATTATAAGTAAGCGGTTTCAAAAAACTTCACTAAGCTTCAAAAATAAAACTAAGAAGGATTGATAATGGGTCTAAGAATGAATCGATTTGGTCGATGGCAAAGAATTTTAGTAGTGGCTTTATGTGTTGCTTTGGCTTCGCAAGTTAATTTTGAAGCATTGATGCCCGGTTTTATCGTAGCTTTTTCACCATTGCTATTACCAGCTTTTTTATATTTTAATACCGATTTAAATCCACTTTCACTTGTCGGGACTGTGGCGCTAGCATCCCCTATTTTTCGAGGATTACTTTTGTGGCTTAGCCATTCAGATCAGATTACGACGATTGGATTGTTAACCTTGTCAGATATTGGGTTCTATGTTTGTTATGGCGCTTTATATTATTGGTTGTATTGGAGGCGTGGTGGTTGGAACGATTTAACCTTTTTCTGTACGATTGTTTTGTGTGATTATGGTGCTAACTTATTTGAAATTGGCATAATGAATCAGGGTAATTTTGCAGATTACCATTTTTTCCAATTATTGTTTATTGTGGCTTTGCTACGTAGTACGTTGGGTTGTATATTTGCTTTTGGTTACCATTATTTAAATTTAATGATGCGTAAAGAAAAACATGAGAAACAATATTATCAATTTGTTTTAGCGGCTGCCGCAGTTAAAAATGAATTATATTTTATGCAAAAAAATGTCGATGAGATTGAGCGAATTATGCAGAATGCTTATTTTTTGAACCAAAGTCTACAGGATGAAAATCCTACTGCTAGTCAACGCGCTTTAGAAATTGCTCGTGATGTCCATGAGGTTAAGAAAAATTATCGAAATGTAATTACGGGTTTGGGTGAACAATTTGATTTAAATCAAATGCAGACCATGCATTTAACTGAGATTTTACGAATTGTTATCTCCGATCTGCGTGCTACCATTAAGGAAAGACAGTTAAATGTAATAGTCCAGGCTCAAAATGAAGTTGAAGTTGTGGTGGGTAAACATTATGCGCTGGTAACAATTTTATCTAATTTATTATTAAATGGGTTAGAAGCAATGTCTAATCAAAGGTCAGGGCGGCTACAAATTAATATCAGTCGTATGAATAATGAAATTATTTTTGAAATTGATGATAATGGGGTGGGAATGGATCCAGGTGTTCAAGCGGCAATTTTTCAACCAGGCTTCACGACTAAATTTGATCTGCAAACAGGCGACGTCTATCGAGGAATTGGTTTATACCATACGAAAAAAATTATCGAGGAACAATTTCAAGGCAAAATTACAGTTGAATCAAAGCCGGGTGAAGGAACTACTTTTACAGTGTATCTTTTGCAAAGTAAGATGGAGGATGTGGAACAATGAATTTCTTTATTGTGGATGACGATGTTTCTGTTCCTTTAGTTTTAAAACAAATTATTGAACAAAATTTTGATTTCACCGTGGTGGGATGGGCTAATTCTGCCCGAGAAGCTTTGGATCAGTGGCTGGCCTTGGATGTTGATATTTTATTAGTTGATTTATTGATGGCTGAGATGTCTGGAATCGATTTGGTTAAAAAATTAAAGGTAATTCAACCCGATTTGCGAGTTGTTATGATTTCACAAGTTCGCTCGTCTCATTTACGTGAGGATGCTTATCGTGGTGGGATCGAATTTTTTATTGATAAGCCTATTAATGTGATAGAAGTTAAAACGGTTTTAGAAAAAGTGGTACAAAATCTCCAAATGGAACAAAAATTAAATCATATTCAGAATTTATTAGGCGATCAATCAGCTTCGTTACAAGTAGTGGTAGATAAAAAGATGATTCAAAAAGAACAACAAGCTAAAATGCGTTCGATTTTAAATTTATTAGGAATTGCGACGGAGACTGGAGTATCAGATATCTTGTTTATTGCTGAAATTATGTTATAAAAGCAGTTACATTTTAAGGAAATCAATTTTGCAGCTGATTATCAAATTGATGAACATGAAAAAAAGATTATTTTTCAGCGAGTAAGACGAGCGCTTAAAGTTAGGTTAACCAATTTAGCTCATTTGTGCTTAGATGACTATGAGAATGAATTATTCATTAATTATGGAAATGCGCTTTTTGAATATAAAAATGTACACGAAGAAATGCAATACTTACAAGGTAAACGAGCGGAACATGGTAAAACTTCATTACGTGTTTTTTTTGAAGGATTAGTGTTAGAGAGCCAAGTTTAAACGTCACATACTAAAATGATTGGGAATTTTCAGGCTAAAAGTCCTTGTTATCTTTGTTTAATCGTGTAAAATATAATCTAGCAGTAAAAATAACATTCCTATCAAGAGTTCAGGGAGGGACTAGACCCGATGATCTGACACCAACGTACCCAATTGGGCGATGTGGTAACTTCTAGCAGATGGGCGTAATGATCATTAAAATGACATGCGCTTATCGTATGTCATTTTTTATTGATCAAAATTAAGAAACATAAAAAAATTAATACTTAAAGGAGTTTTATGATGGTGGAAAAACGTCTATTTACCTCAGAATCAGTTTCAGAAGGTCACCCCGATAAGGTTTCCGATCAAATTTCAGATGCCATTTTAGATGCCATTTTAAAGGACGATCCAATGGCTCGGACCGCAATTGAAACATCGGTTACAACTGGATTTGTGAATATTTTTGGGGAAGTTTCAACAAGTGCCTATGTTAATATGAATCAAATAGTTCGTCGAACGCTAAAACGGATTGGTTATGATGATCCAGATGCTGGATTTTTAGCAGATGATATTCATGTGGCACTAACGATTGATGAACAATCTCCTGATATTGCGCAAGGGGTTGATAGTGCGATGGAACAACGTGAAGATGGTGGGGTTGATCCGCTGGATCAAATTGGGGCTGGAGACCAAGGATTAATGTTTGGTTATGCTACCAACGAAACAGATCAATATCTTCCTCTTTCAGTAGTCTTGTCACATGCCCTGGTTAAAAAACAAGCCGAAGTACGCCGAACAGGAACTTTACCATATCTTTTACCGGATGCTAAGGCTCAAGTGACAGTCGAATTAGATGATAATGATCAAGCTAAACGGATTGATGCGGTTGTTTTATCGACTCAACATCGTGAGAGTGTGAGCTTGGAACAGTTACGAAAAGAAGTTAAAGCGGTTATTATTGATGAAATTTTGCCAGCCAATTTAGTTGATGAAAAGACACGGTATTATATCAATCCAACTGGCCGTTTTGTGATTGGTGGGCCTAAGGGTGATGCTGGTATGACAGGGCGAAAGATCATTGTTGATACCTATGGTGGTTATGCTCGTCATGGTGGTGGTGCTTTCTCCGGAAAAGACGCCACAAAGGTAGATCGAAGTGCTGCTTACGCCACTCGTCACATTGCTAAGAACATCGTTGCAGCGGAATTAGCTGATCGTGTTGAGATTCAAGTTGCGTATGCAATCGGTGTGGCGGCACCAGTTTCGATTGATGTTAATACGTTTGGGACTGGTCGAGTTGCAGATGCACAATTAGTGACAGCGATTCGGGACTTATTTGAGTTACGTCCAGCTGGAATAATTGAGGAATTGGACTTGCGCCAACCTCGCTATGAAGCAACTGCTGCCTACGGTCACTTTGGTCGACCAGAGTTAGATTTGCCATGGGAACGTTTGGATAAGGTCGATGCTTTAAAAGCGTATTTTGCAGATTAATAAAAAATTGATGCCATTAGTTATGAATAAGTCATAACTGATGGCATTTTTTTGTTGATCAGAAATGATGATCAAAATAGGCTAACTTTAATATTTTGAATCAGTGCAAAATGGATTGGATAAAATTAGCTTAATTTTTGGTTTTTATAAACGTTTATCTCAAATAGTGCATGTTTATGAATTTAAGTTTCGTTTGAAGTATATTTATGCTTAGTATAAGTACGTGTTCCTATAATGAAAAATATTCAGGATAGAAAAACGAGGGACATATTATGAATTTTATAAAACGAGCAGGGCTGACCCTGTGGGCACGAAAGGGACGCACCATCTTGCTGACGATTGTCGCCAGCGTAATTTTAATTTTTGTAATGGCGGGGTTAATCATTCAAAATGCCGCGCTTAGTTCAGCCAAAATTGCATCGGATTCGGTGGGATCCACGGTAACTTTGTCCGCTGATCGGGAAAAAATGTTTGATAAAATGCGAGCTAAGACTGACGATAGTTCAAACCAGACAAGTACAGCTACTCCTGCGATGACAGTAGCAACGACGACAGTGGATAAGGTCAAACAGATGGCCGCATTATCAAATGTTGGTTCATATAATATTACCAATAGTGCTTCAGTGAATGCTAGCGGTTTTAAGACTATTACTTCAACCACGAAGCAAAACCAAAATCTCGGAGATATGAGCAAATCCAGTTCGGGTGATATTACAATTAGTGGAACTATAACTACGGCTGGTTTGTCAGGTTTTAAGACTAAAACGGATAAAATAACTTCTGGACGTGGAATTAAAGCCAGCGATGTTGATACCAATAATGTTGTAGTTGAGACTGAATTGGCGTTAGCTAATAGCATTAAAGTTGGTGATCAAATTAAGGTTACCAATATTGATGATAGTTCTAAGACGAAAACTTTAAAAATTGTCGGAATCTATAAAAGTTCTGAGACGAATGGCGAGCCGATGACTGGTGATCCAGCCAATACCATTTATGGATCATATACTTTGGCTAATACTTTAGCGGGTACGGAAAATAAAGTTTCAAACGTTACCTTCAACATGACGGAACCGGCTAAAACTAAACAGTTTGTTAAAGATGCTAAAAAGATTTTAGACGACAGTAATATGGAATTGACCTCTGATGAATCTTCGTACAAAACGGCTGCTAAGAATATGGAAAATGTTGCAAAACTAGCTAGCAAAATCGTTTGGGTTGTTTCTATTGCTGGAGTGTTAATTTTGGGATTGATTATTCTTTTGCTAACTCGGGAACGGCGTCGAGAAATTGGAATACTAGTTTCCTTGGGAGAATCAAAAATAAAGGTAGTCGGACAACTTTTCACCGAATTGTTGATCATTTTAGTGGTCGCTTTGGGAGTTGCCACGGCGGTTGGAACAGCTGCTTCTAATAAAGTGGGACAGACCTTAGTGAATCAACAACAAACTAATCAGATCCAAAATAAAGCTGGCGGTGCACCAGGAGGCGGAGGTCAAGTTCCTGGTAAGATGGCTGGGAACAAACCTATTGGTGACATTGGGGGTGGTCAAGTTGCGACACAAAAAAACGTGAATCTAAAGAATGTAATGACACCATCAACGATTGCAGAACTAGGTTCAGTTGCCATATTAATAGCATTTTTGTCCGTCTCTGGAGGAGCAATTATGATTCTCAAATTAAAGCCAAAGCAAATATTGCAAGATGATTAATATTGTCAATCATAGTTTGAAATTAAGTGGCTTTGAGTTAATAAAGCACTCAATAAGTATAGGAGGTCAAATAATGAGTCTAAAAGTGGATAATTTAAGTCATTGGTATGCAGATGAAGATCAAAGATTATATGAAAATATAAATTTAGAATTTGAAGATGGTAATTTTTATTCGATTGTAGGCGAATCGGGTTCGGGGAAAACGACGATGTTGTCGTTTCTTGCTGGATTAGATGTTCCTAAAAAAGGCGATATAAGGGTTAACGGAGCTTCAATTTATAAAATTGGCTTAACTAAATATCGTCAAAAATATGTTTCAACCATCTATCAAGCTTATAATTTATTAAAAACGATGACAGCTTATCAAAATATTGAAACTGCATTAGAAATAACAGATTCAAGACATCGTGGTGATAAAAAATTTATTTTAAATAGCCTAGAAAGTGTTGGAATTAGTCGTTCTAAAGCTATGATGTCGATTCAAAAGTTGTCTGGTGGTGAGCAACAACGTGTCGCCATTGTACGAGCATTGTTAGTAGATGCTAAAATTGTTTTGGCTGATGAGCCGACTGGAAATTTAGATCATGACAATTCGCAATTGATCGTTAATTTATTCAAAGAATTAGCGAGTGAATATGGTAAAACCGTAATTATGATTACTCATGATGATAAGCTGGCTCAGCAAGCTGATATTCAAATTAAATTACAAAAAAATAAATTTGAAGTTATTTCATAATGGGTAAAATAAGGCTGAATTTGTAATGTGAAGATAAATTATTTTATCGAGATAGATGGAAGGATAATAGATTAGACTGTATTCATGAAATAGAAATAAGTCACCGGAATAAAGTTCGTTTATTAGTCAATAATTATATGTTATAATTACGTAAACGGGTCTGATTACGAACATTTCAAGCGGAGAATTCTATAAAATGGTGGAAAAAGTATATTTTAGTCATGATGGTGGTGTGGATGATTTGGCATCGTTGATGTTATTGTTAGCAGCTGAGGGAAAAAAACAAATTGAATTGGTCGGGGTGGGAGTTGTGCCCGCTGATTCATACCTAGCTCCAGCAATTAAAGCGACTCAAAAAATTATTCATCGGTTTGGAAAACACGAAGATCTAATCATTAGTGCCTCGGATGCTACGTCTAGTGACCCATTCCCGAAAGAATGGCGATTGGATGCTTTTACGGTAGATGCACTTCCAATTTTAAATGAATTTGGGATTGGTACGACTAAAATTTCGGATCGTTCGGCTGCCGATGATTTACAAATGTTATTAACGCAGGCATCAGAGCCACTGACCTTATTATTTACTGGACCGGTCAGTGATTTAGCGACCGTTTTAACTAGGAAGCCGGAACTTAAAAATAAAATTAAGCGCTTAGTGGTGATGGGTGGTACTTTTGGACAAGGTAATATCACTGAACCAGAACAAGATGGAACGGCAGAGTGGAATGCCTTTTGGGATCCTAAAGCTTTTAAGGTAGTGGTAAATGCTGGTTTAAACTTGCAAATGGTGGGACTTGAAAGTACACATGAAGTCCCTTTGCGTCCAGCTGATCGATTGCGTTGGGCCAAACTTCGTCAAAACCCAGGTCTTGATTTTATTGGACAAGCTTATGCAACAGTACCGACTCTGAATCGTTTTGAAACCAAGTCTATAGCATATTTCCTATGGGATGTTTTAACCACTGCATTCATGCTAAATGATCGTTTGGTGCAGACTAAGATATTGAAAATAGATGTAGTTCCAGATGGGATAAGTCGTGGCCGAACGTTTATAACCCCAACTGGTAATTTAGTTGAATTTGTATATCAAGTTGATCATGATGCATTTTTTAATTACTTTGAAACAAACATTTTAGAGATGTCAAAGATTTAACATTCAATTGAGTAACATAATGTTATTTATAAAATAAATCAAAGGAGGTTGAGTAAATAGATTACCAACCTCCTTTAATTTGGAATATTATAATTTATTCTGTATCATCTATACGCGGATTAAAAAATACTTTCATCTTTATAATGCAGAAAAGAGACGGGATAAAATTACCCGTCTCTTTTTAATTTTAAATGTTATTAAATATAGTGAATTACTAAATTTCCCAGATAGATTCGACCACGGATAGTGATTCTTGGGCCAATTGTTTGGCTATGCATTCCTCGTTCATCGGAGGCTGATAGGAAAAGATTCAATTCATTGGTAACTTGCCAATTTTGAGGTAGATAAAGATTAACGCTTCCTAGCGAATTATCAATGTTTAGCTCTAGATGATCTGTATCGGTAAGTTGATCGAAGTAAACTTTAGTATCACCCATGTAATTACGCAGGTTAATCGTTTCGAGGTTGGATCCTTGAAGATAGCGAATGTTGTTTTGCATTGTCGTTGTAATAGTAATGATGCTTGGATTTGACTGATCATTTGAATTGAACTCAGTACGATTATCATCCGATGCTGGATCATCTGTGGATCCTGGTTGTCCGAAATTCATATGATTAAAATTTTCGTATGGTCGGTGATGATTTTGACCATAATAACTATTTTGATTTTTTGTCCAATCATAGTGGGAGTGAGACCAATGACTTTTAGGCCTAAAGATCAGCTTCAAACCAATGATTAAAAGTAGTGATACTCCAATGATTGTCCATGGCATTAATGCTTGAATGCCTAGTTGACGATTAAATAACATGGCTAACACAGCTAGAGCAAAAATGCTGCCACCAATTGAACGATAAATCAGATTGGAAACAAGGAGTGCCACTAAAATAATAGCAATAATGATGGTAACAACGGGCATTTGCAATGATAACCAGCCCATTTGGGTTGCAATAAGTAAAGCAGCAGCCATGATGAAAATGCTGCCCCAGAACCAATTTGTTTTTCTCATGATAATTTTCTCCAATCAATTAAGCGAGCCTCTAAGGCTTTATGGTAACGCCGTGATGCGTAAATTTGTTTGTGTGAATTCTGAAACTGAATTAATGTATTTGAAATCGATTTGGTTAAAGCCTGAATTTTGGTTACATTGACAATTCCCGCTTTAGAGATTCTAATAAATTGCGGGGGCAGGGTTTCTTCTAGATTATATAGGCGTTGCCGAGTAGCAAAACTTTGTTTCGTTGTATGAGCCCACACCTGGCGTCCGTCCGTTTCAAAGAAAAGAATTTGATCAACTGGCATTTCGAATTTAGTTTGTTGTTGATAAAGGGTGATTTGTTCAAATTCAGATGAGGTGGATGTTAATTTTTGTTTGATATCATCAACCGCAGGTGAATCTGCGGGCGCACGAATAATTACTTCGGGAGCCGTTAAGTTAGGGTCGATTTCCAGTGTTATTTTCATAGGGCTGAATCCTTTCATTAGTAGTACACCATAATTAATGATTTACGTAAATTGATTTTGACTAACCGGTTTATTTTAATAAGTGAGTGGTTAGGATGAATTTTAAAATTGTCTAGTTAGTTTCATACTAAGTTGATGTAAGCTTTTTTAACATAATTATTTCATATCGCAGTGTGGTTTGTTATACTTTTCTAGTTTAGAAAGCAGCTTATGACATCAAAAAAGCGCCTTGGGGAGCTTCTGGTGATATGCTAAGAGTAATATTTAGATCAAATATAGGTTAAGGATAGGGAAAAGAAATGAGTGAGCAAACAGAATTAAAGCGAACGATGACTTTGATTCCAGCAATTTCAACCGTGATGGGGACGGTTATTGGAGCTGGGGTATTTTTTAAAGCATCAGGGGTGGCAACAGCCACTGGAAATGCCAACATGTCAATTTTTGTGTGGGCATTAGGAGGGCTAATTACATTAGCAGCCGGATTGACGGGGGCTGAATTAGCCGCAGCGATTCCAGAAACAGGTGGAATGTTAGTTTACATTGAACGGGCATACGGTAAGATGATGAGCTATTTACTAGGTTGGGCCCAGGTTATTGTTTACTTCCCAGCTAGTATTGCGGCTAAAGGGATTATTTTTGGAACACAAGTCGTTAACTTATTTCATTTATCTGTTAATTATACTGTGCCAGCCGGAATTGCTGCTGTGGGATCGGTTTTTTTGATTAATCTCTTAGGTTCAAAAGTAGCAGGACAGTTCCAAGCAATTACCTTGTTTTTCAAATTAATTCCTTTGGCTTTAATTATTATCTTTGGATTATTGCAGCCAGGTGGAGTTGAAGTCAGCTTCTTCCCCATTCATGCAGGTGCTCATACTGATGGTTTCCTAACAGGATTGGGAGCCGGATTATTAGCTACAATGTATGCTTATGATGGATGGATTCACGTTGGAAACATTGCGGGTGAATTGAAGAATCCGTCTCGTGATTTACCACGAGCAATTGCGGGTGGTTTATTCGGTATTATGATTATCTATCTTTTAGTTAATTTTGTATTCTTACATACATTACCTATTAATGCGATTGCTGGTAATGAAACTACGGCTATGGATGTGGCTGATAAGATTTTTGGCCATTTAGGTGGTAAGTTAATTACCATTGGAATCTTAGTTTCAATCTATGGAACGCTTAACGGTTATACCATGACGGGAATGCGTCTGCCATATGCGATGGCTCTTGAAAATGATTTGCCATTCTCAAAACATTTAGTTAAGTTGAATCGTTATCAAATTCCATATATTGCTGGAATTTTTCAATTAGTTTTGTCGATTGCTTTGATGTTTGTCGGTGGTTTTGATCTACTAACTGATATGTTGATTTTCGTGATTTGGATGTTTTACACTTTGGTCTTTGTTGCAGTAATTAAATTACGGCACACGGAGCCTGAATTGGCGCGTCCATATAAGGTGCCATTATACCCAGTGATCCCGATTATTGCTATTTTAGGAGGAGTCTTTATTCTTGTGATGACGCTGCTATCAAATTTCTGGTTGGCAATGACTGGAATTGGATTGACTTTGATTGGTCTGCCAGTTTATTTTTGGATGCAACATAAAAATAAAGTGAATTAGTTTAAAAGGATTAAAGCTTAAATATAAAAAAGGTTGGGGTGAGATTACCTTGACCTTTTTTTAGTACTTGGTGTTGTTTAGTATGGCTTGCTAAAAAAACTAAAAACAAATGAAAAAATAATTTTAAAACAATGAGAATTCAAACTTTTTTATGCAAAAAAATGAATATATTTAATGAAAATGGCGATATTTTGAAATATCATAAATATTGAGGGATAACTGGATTGTATAAATGTTAATTCTATAAATTAACTGATGACTTATAAGAAAATAGGTATATAATTTTAGTGAAGATATTTTTATTAATAGAAATATTTTAGAATATTTATACATTGTATGCATAAATTAACTGGAGAAATAATATGGAATATAATAAAGCGGAATTGAGTGCTTGTACTAGTATTCTGGTAGGGAAAAAAGCTACGATTGATGGATCAACGATGATTGGACGAAATGAGGATTCCCAGGCATCATGGCCTAAACATTTTGTGGTGCATCCCCATACAGAACATACCACAGAACAAACATTTGTCTCATCGGCCAATGGGTTTAAGATGCCATTACCAAAATTGCAGTTTAAATATACAGCAACCCCAGAATGGACAACTAAAGAGGGTCTGTTTGAAGAAGATGGATTTAATGAATTTGGGGTAGCCATGAGTGCTACAGAAAGTGCTTATGCGAATGAAACGGTATTGGGATCCGATCCACTAGTAGAAGATGGAATTGGTGAAGAGGCCATGGTTACGGTTGTTTTACCATATGTAAAAACTGCGCGTGAAGGGGTAGCTCGCTTGGGAGCAATCATTGAAGAATATGGTACTTGTGAGACCAATGGGATTCTGTTTTCGGATGCTGATGAAGTTTGGTATATGGAAACTAGTACAGGTCATTATTGGGTCGCCCAACGAATACCAGATGATAGCTATGCGGTTGTAGCCAATCAACTAGCAATTCAGGCAATTGACTTTAACGATTCGGATAACTTTATGTTTGCACCTCAAATTATTGATTTTGTCCAAAGTAATCATTTGAATCCAAATCCAGCAACTTTTAATTTCCGCAAGATTTTTGGGACTCAAACTTTGTCAGATGAACATTACAGTACACCACGAGTTTGGTGGGGTCAGCAACAATTTTCGGGAGCTACAAATGAATCACCCATGAGTGAGGATTTGGATTTCATCAAAAAAGCTAATCGTTTATTGAGTGTTGATGACGTGAAAATGTATTTGAGTTCTCATTTTGAAAAGACACCTTATGATCCAATGAATGAGTCTGAGCAAAATCATCTTTTCCGGCCGATTAGTTTAGCTAAAACTCAAGAATCGCATATCTTACAGCATCGACCAAATATGGATCCAGCAGTCGCTTGTGTCCAATGGATCGCGATGGGTGTTTCTGCCCAAAGCGTTTATGTTCCATTTTATCTTGGAATTGATGACACCCCGAAGGCTTATCAAATTGGGACCTTGCCTTATGATGGAGAATCAGCTTATTGGGCATATAAGTTAGTGAGCGTTTTGGTAGATGGGCACTATAAAGAATTTGGGAAGCAACTTCAAACAACCCAAAAACAAGTTAATATCACTTTGAACAAGGGGCTTCGTGATGCTGACAAACGTGCTGAAAATTTGACAGGACCTGAATTGACAGCTTTTTTGACTAAGACGAGTGAAGAGTTAGCAGATGAAGCTTTAACTGCCTATCGTAAGTTAACAGCTGATATTATTACCGCTTCAACTGATTTCTCGAAGTTGAATTTTAAAACAGATTTGAATTTATAAAATAACAATTGATACTGAGCTTTTAAGGAGTGAATGGAACTATGAACGACGCTGAAAACGGAAAAACCGGCAAATCGATCAAACTAATGACTTTGATCATGATGATCTTTACGACCATCTTTGGATTTGCGAACACCCCCATTGCGTTTATGCAAATGGGCTATGCAAGTATTATCTGGTATATTTTTGCCGCAATTTTCTTCTTCCTACCACTGGGATTTATGATGGCAGAATATGGATCAGCATTTAATGAGGCTAAGGGTGGAATTTACTCTTGGATTGAAGGGGCAGTGGGACCTAAAATTGCCTTTATCGGAACATTTATGTGGTTGGCTTCTTGGGAAACATGGTTAGTAGCTACAGCTTCTAAGATTTGGATTCCATTTTCAACTTTCATTAGTGGGTCCGACCAAACTCAGACTTGGCATCTTTGGGGATTACACTCAAATCAAGTAATTGGAGTTTTGGCGGTCCTATTGATTATTGTGGTTACTTTCTTTGCTTCAAAAGGAATTGATTGGATTTCAAAAATTTCATCTTTTGGTGGAATTATGATGGTAACCATTAATATTTTATTTTTCGTTTTTAGTATTTTCATTCTTTTGAAGAATGGTTTCCATACAGCAGAACCAATTCATGGGCTTTCGACCTTTTTGCACAGTGCTAATCCTAGTTTCACATCACCAATTGCGATGTTAAGTTTCGTGGTTTATGCTGTCTTTGCTTATGCAGGGATGGAGTCGATGGGTGGAATTACTGATAGCATGGAAAATCCTAAACGTGATTTCCCACGCGGGGTCTTGATTTCAACGGCGATTATCGCGGTCTTGTATGCTATTTCGATCTTTCTTTGGGGAGCTAGCGCTAATTGGTCTCAAATTATTGACCAAGGACATGTTAATTTAGGAAACGTAACCTATGTCATGATGAATAATTTAGGAAGCACTTTTGGTAATCAAATTGGTTTGAATGCCGCTGGGGCAGCTACGATGGGTGAATGGTTTGCTCGTTTTGCTGGGTTTGATATGTTCATTGTTTATATTGGTTCATTTTTCGTTTTGATTTATTCACCAATTAAGGCCTTTGTTTTGGGAACACCTAAGGACTTCTGGCCTAAACATGTCACTGAATTGAATTCAGCAGGAATGCCTGCTAACGCAATGTGGTACCAAGCAATCTTTGTCATTATTTTGATCTTTGCGATTGCTTTTGGTGGATCAACAGCGCAAGTCTTCTATAATATTTTGACATTGATGGGTAACGTTTCAACGGCTTTACCATATCTATTCTTAGTGGGAGCTTATCCTTTCTTCAATCAAAATCCAAAGATTGAAAAACCCTACGTCTTCTTTAAAAATAAGACTATGATGTGGATTGTTACGGCTATTTCATTTATTGTCTTGGCTTTGAGTGTATTATTCACTTGTGTTGAGCCAATTTTGGAACATCAATGGACAGATGCATTTTGGACAGTTTCTGGACCAGTCTTCTTCACCTTGATTGCGGTGATCTTATATCGTCGCTATGAACGTAAGAAGCGGAATGAACGAAAAAATAACGCATAAAATAATTTAAATGAGACGACTGATTTGAGATCTGAGATCTTAGAGTAGTCGTCTTTTGAATTTTAATATTCAAATCTTAGCTTTAACATATTATAATTTCAATAAATTCTAATAAGAAACCAGATTAATTTAATTAGGTTAGTCTGCCTTTTTGAGATTAAATATGGTATCTTTAAAATTATGTAAAAATATAAAAATTAGAACAGGGGTACCCCAGTAATGAAAAATGAAAAGTTGGGTTTTAATAAAGTGATTTTACTAGCTTCGTTGATCTTTGGGATTTTCTTTGGTGCTGGAAATCTAATTTTCCCAATCCATTTAGGTCAAGCAGCTGGTGCTCATTGGTTACCGGCCACAATTGGTTTCGTATTGACGGGAACGATTGTGCCATATTTGGCAATGTTAGCTGTGTCAGTGACCAAAAGCGAGGACTTGTATGCATTAGCGCAACCGGTGTCTCACTATTTTGCCTTATTTATTGTAGTCGCCTTTCACTTAGTCATTGGACCGCTTTTTGCCACACCAAGATTGCCAGCGGTTGCATTTTCGACAGGAATTGCGCCATTATTGCCAGCTAAATATGCTACAGTAGGCTTATTTATTTTTACGGTTATCTTCTTTGGATTAGCGTACTTGTTGACGGTGAAAAAGGCTGATATTACAGCTTGGATTGGTAAGTATTTGAATCCGCTTTTCTTGCTAGGATTGTTAGTATTGTTTGTCGTTGCCTTTTTGTTTCCAATGGGGCATTTGAATTATACGCCATCTGCGTCTTATCAAAATCACGCATTCACTGCAGGGTTTATGGAAGGTTATAACACGATGGATGGAGTCGGCCTATTAACGGTTGGTGTAACCATTGTTTACGCTGTTCGAGGTTTAGGGGTCCATAATGATAATATTTCCAAAGAAATTGCTAAAGCAGGGGCATTAAGTGTTGTAGCTGAAGCCTTAATTTATATTGTCTTGATTTTAATGGGGACAATGAGCCTTGGTCAGCTAAAGCTTTCTGAGAATGGTGGGATTGCTCTTGCACAAATTATTAGTCACTATGCCGGCAATGCAGGATTGGTTTTAACTGCTATTTTGGTGACTTTGACAGTCTTTACTACAGCCATGGGACTATTTCAAGCCTTTGCACAAGATATGGAAGCTGTATTTCCTAAGTATTCATATCGCTTTTGGCTTCGTGTGATTACCATTGGTTCATTGATTGTGGCTAATTTAGGGTTAACGACTATTATTGCCTGGTCAGTACCAGTGATGATGATGCTATACCCTTACGCTCTGGGAATAATTGGTTTGAGCCTATGCAAAAAATATTTTGATGGTTCTCCATTAGTTTATCGTTGGACGATTGGCTTTATTACGATTCCAGCCATTGGAGATATGTTAGCTAGTTTACCGATTTCAAATGGGATTTTACAACATATCGTCACGGTTTATCACCATTTAGTGCCATTTAGTAGCCAAGGATTAGGTTGGATTTTACCAGGATTAATAGGTGCTTTGATTGGTTATGGTCAATATCGTTTGATTCAAACCAAAATCATTAAAAAAATTGATTAATAAATATTAGATATGAATTAGGGAGGATTGAGAATGCCCAGAAATATTCTGCCAGTGAAATTGAATGAAATTAAAGAAGGTGTTGTGACTGATATTTTACATAACGGAATGGGTGTAATCTTGATAGATCAACACTATCCAGTAAAATTAGTTGATGCTTTCTTAGGAGAAAAAATTCAATATCGATTGACACAAGTTGACCGATTGTCAGCATATGGTGAAGTCATTAAGGTGTTAGAATCTTCACCGGATCGTAAGAATCAAAATAAAGCCTACTTATTAAAAGCAGGAGTAGCTCCCTATGTTAATTTGAGCTATGAAGGTCAATTAAAGTTAAAGCAACGGCAAGTGGAACAAGCCTTTCAATCTGTTGATTTAGATTTGCCAGTGGCGTACCCCATCGGAGCTGAGCAACAAACACATTATCGCAATAAGACGGTTGTACCTTTGAAAAAACAACAAGGACATCTAACAACGGGATTTTTTGACCGTCAAAATAAGGATTTGATTGTACCAATGGAAGATTATTATTTAAATGATCCTGTGATTGATCAAACGATTGGAATTGTACGAGATATATTAGATCAGTTTAAAACACCGATTTATAACGATGCCACTAAACAAGGGGCAATGCGTTATATCATGGTACGAAGGGGATATTATTCTAAGCAGGTGATGGTTGTTTTAGTGAGCCACTTAGCAGAATTACCAGATGAAGAAGGAATCATAGCAGCCATTGTAGCAAAGGTTCCTGCGTTAAAGAGTTTGATCTTAAATCATAATCCACGACAAACCAGTCAACAATTAACTGGGGATAATCGTGTTTTGTGGGGGGGTGCCGCAATTCATGACCAATTATTAGGGCATGATTTTGTGATCGGACCGAATTCTTTTTACCAGGTCAATCCTAAAACAACGGAAGTTTTATATCAATTAGCTGCTCAAATGGGTGAATTAAAAAAGAGTGATGTGGCGATTGATGCATACTCGGGAATTGGGACAATTGGTCTGTCGATTGCTGATCAAGTTCAACGTGTTTATGGGGTTGAAGTGGTCGAAAGAGCGGTGGAAGATGCCAAAATTAATATTGCTCAAAATCAAATTGAAAATGCAGAATATATTGCTGCAGATGCACCGGCCCAAATGGAAAAGTGGCGTGATCAAAATCTACCAGCAGATGTTATTTTTGTTGATCCACCCCGCCGTGGCTTAACGGAAAGCTTAATGGATGCAGTGGTCTACCTTCAACCTGAACGTTTTGTCTATGTTTCATGTAATCCGGTGACGATGGCTCGAGATATTAAATATATGACTGAACATGGTTACCAGGTAAAAGGGAATATTCAACCTTTGGATCAATTCCCACAAACTGCGCATGTTGAGTGTGTAGCTTTAATGATTCATTCTAATTAAATCTAAAATAAAAAGCACATCTGATGTAATTTACATCTGCTGTGCTTTTTTTAATTTCGTTGTAGAATTAGGGCTGCTTCATCGGTGAGGGCGTCATAGAAATAACGAACTTCGTAGGCGTTAGCAGGAAGTTTTTTAGCCATTGATAATACTTCTTGCATGGCAGGATTTTGATGATGACCATCCAAAACAATTACTCCAAGAGTGCGGAGGTATAGTTGAATTTGCTGAATGGTTTGTTTTAGTTGATTAGGATCAGTTAGTTGATCAACTTGAAATAAAAAGACTGATACTAATTCAGTAGGACTTAGATATTCCGGAATATTGGTAAAGCTTTTTTCAATTGGTTCAACTCGCGCCGTTAAACCGCTTAAAAAGAGTGAGGCTGCCATATCATCGATTTCTTTTTTTTGATCAGAAAAAGCTAATACGTGACCGCCGTCACCTACTCGACTAGCAAGATAACGGGTTCCATCACCTGCTTTGATCGTTGCATCAACAGCAGTATCTCCAACGTGTAAAATTTCGTCGATTTGCATTTGGGCAAAATTATGAGTTTTTCGCATTGATTAAACCTCCTTGGGTTTATATTTGAAAATAAATTCTTTTGAGAAGATGAGTAAGAAACAAGCTAAAGATAGTCCAGCTAATACGTCTGAGAGGTAATGAACTCCTAAATAAACTCGACTCATGGGGATGGTAACGATTAAACAGGTTAACAAAGTCATGAAGGCGTACTTGATTGGTTCGTTTTTAATATAATAATGAACTAGAACGATTAATGATCCGTATAATAGCATTGAATTCATTGCATGACCAGATGGAAAAGATGAGCCCCCCTCGTTGACGAGATGCAGGATACTTGGCCGAGGTCGATTCACAAAGTGCTTTAATAATTTCATCACACCTAAACCGAAGACTCCAACGTTGACTACTACAAAGATAGCGATGTCATATTTTTTAAGTATTACGGCAAAAAAACATGCCCACATGGCAATGAAGGCGGTCCAAATTGGATTACCAGCCCGGGTGATATTTTTAAAAAACCAAGTTCGCTCACTAGTGACTGGTTCACGGATCAGTCTAAAACCCAATTGGTCAATTAGATGGATATAATGAAGTTGAAAGTGAACACCTAAAAGTAAGATAAGAAAAATGAATAGGCAAAAAAGGGCTAACCCAATTTGCCAACGGCTGATTTGGCGTTGCATAGAAATGATCCTCCGTCGAAATAGAATTTAACTTTCATATTAGCACATAATTTTAAAAACGATGATTAAAAATAACTTTTAACTTATAAAATTGTAATAATATTTTTAGATGGTCCATTTGAAAGGATTTTAGCTCGTTAATGTAGGATTTGATTGAATCGAGAGCTCAATTAAAAAAGGAGAATTTAGCTTTTAGATGGTTTGGAAAATACTCATACAAATTAGACTTGATTTAGCGTATAATTTTTTAATATAAACTGAAAAGAACGGCCGCCGGACCAAAGGATTTTAAATCGGGCTGGTCAGTAAAGTGAGGACGAGATAAATGGCATACCAACATCAAGCGGTTGAACAAAAATGGCAACGTTTTTGGGAAGACAACCAAATATTTAAAACCGGAACGGATCAATCTAAGCCTAAGTATTACGTTTTAGATATGTTTCCTTTCCCATCAGGACAAGGGCTTCACGTCGGGCATCCTGAAGGTTACACGGCAACTGATATTTTAGCTCGAATGAAGCGGATGCAAGGATTTAATGTTTTGCATCCCATGGGATTTGATGCATTTGGGTTACCCACTGAAGATTATGCGATTAAAACGGGAGCTAATCCCAAGGATGTGACCAAGACCAACGTGAATAATTTTCGACGTCAAATGCGTTCGTTAGGACTTTCATATGATTGGACTCGTGAAGTTAACACGACTAATCCTAAATACTATAAGTGGACTCAATGGATTTTTGAGCAATTATACAAAAAAGGTTTAGCTTATGAAGATGAAATGATGGTTAATTGGGCCCCTGATTACAATGGTGGAACGGTTGTGGCCAATGAAGAAATCATTAACGGTCGGACTGAACGTGGAGATTATCCAGTTTACCGAGTACCAATGCGCCAATGGGTTTTGAAAATCACCGAATATGCTGATCGTTTGTTGGATGATTTGGATGATTTAGACTGGCCAGAAGCGATTAAAGAGCAACAAAGAAATTGGATTGGTCGATCAACGGGTGCTTCAATTGATTTTAAGATCGATGGATATGATGATAAAAAGATTGAAGTCTTTACGACACGTCCTGATACGTTATTTGGGGCTTCATATGTTATTCTCGCACCCGAACACGATTTGGTCCAAGAAATCACTACACCAGCCCAAAAAGAAGCTGTTGAAGCTTTTAAGGAAGCCTTATCCTCAAAATCTGATTTGGAACGAACGGATTTGAATAAAGATAAGTCAGGAATTTTCACTGGTTCTTATGCAATTAATCCAGTCAATGGTGCTAAATTGCAAATTTGGATTGGGGACTATGTCTTAGCTTCATATGGAACAGGAGCCGTCATGGCAGTGCCTGCCCATGATGCCCGTGACTATGAATTTGCGACTAAGTATGATTTACCTAAGTTGGAAGTTATAGCAGGTGGTGATATTGAAAATGAAGTTTATACTGGCGACGGTGTTCATATTAATTCTGAATTTTTAAATGGTTTGGAAAAAGAAGCTGCGATAGAACGTATGTTGACTTGGTTAAGCGAAAATAAAATTGGTGCTAAGAAGGTGAATTATCGTTTGCGTGATTGGATCTTTTCACGTCAACGTTACTGGGGTGAACCAATTCCAGTGATTAATTGGGATGATGGAACGAAATCTCTAGTACCAGAGGAAGAATTACCCTTGCGCTTACCAGATGCAGAGAATATTTTGCCAACTGGAACTGGTGAATCACCCTTGGCTAATATTGATGATTGGGTAAACGTAACAGATGAACAAGGTCGTCATGGTCGACGTGAAACGAATACAATGCCACAATGGGCAGGATCATCTTGGTATTACTTACGTTATATGGATCCACATAATGACGAAATGATGGTCGATCCAGAATTAGAACAATATTGGCAAAATGTTGATCTATATGTTGGAGGAGCTGAACATGCTGTTTTGCATTTGTTGTATGCTCGTTTCTGGCACAAAGTTTTGTATGATCTAGGCATTGTTACAACGAAGGAACCATTCCAAAAGTTGGCAAACCAAGGAATGATCTTAGGATCAAACCACGAAAAGATGTCAAAATCTAAGGGAAATGTTGTTAACCCTGATGATGTGGTTGAAAAATATGGGGCAGATACCTTGCGCCTTTACGAAATGTTCATGGGACCTTTGGAACAATCAATTGCTTGGTCAGAAGATGGACTTTCAGGATCACGTCGTTGGCTTGATCGGGTTTGGCGTTTGGTGATCGATGATGAAAATCATCTACGCGATCACATTACAACGGTGAATGACCATAAGTTGGATAAAGTTTACAATGAAACAGTGAAAAAGGTTACTGAACACTTTACTAATATGCGCTTTAATACTGGTATTTCACAACTAATGGTCTTTGTAAATGAAGCTTATAAGGTTGATAATTTACCAGCTGAATATATTGAAGGATTTATTCAACTATTGTCGCCAGTTGCGCCACATATTAGTGAAGAACTTTGGAGTTACTTCCATAAGGATGAGTCAATTCAAATGACAACTTGGCCAACTTATGACGAAAGTAAGCTAGTTGAAGCCACTGTTGAAATTGTTTTCCAAGTGAATGGTAAATTACGTGGAAAAGCACAAATGGATAAAGACAGCACGAAGGAAGAAATGATTGCAGCAGCACTAGCAAATGAAGGAGTGCAACGTACTTTGGATGGTCAAGAGCCAAAGAAGGTTATTGCAGTACCTGGTAAATTAGTTAGTGTCGTTATGTAAATCAAAATAGCTGAAAAATAATTTAGTCCAATTATAGTATCAGTACTAAGCTAGTTAGGTGATTTTAAAATCACTGAGCTAGTTTTTTTATTTAACTTTTAGCTAGATCAATTAATAAAACGATTTATTTGATATTTCTTATGCGAATTTTGGAATTTATTATATACTGATAATTGATACGAGAAAGTTGAAATGTCATTTAAAAATAGGTATAAATATGAAAATTAATTTTTTTAAAGGAATAATCGTAATGTTTCTGGGCTTAATCCTTGTGCAACCGATGTCTAATGCAGCGGCTTTGACCCCGAATAGTTCGGCTCCGGCTGAAATTACGGTTGATGTCGCTTCGGGACAAGTTATTGCGAGTAAAAATGATCAAGAACGTTTGCCAATTGCTTCACTTTCTAAACTAATTGTCATTTATTTAGTAGAACAATCTATTCAATCTGGGAAATTCACTCATGAATCAACGATGAAGGTTTCATCTAAAGTAGCTGATTTTAGTCAAGATTTAGCAACGGCTAATGTTGAATTGTCGGAAGATAAAACGTATACCGTTGAACAATTAGAAACTGCGGCCTTAGTGGCTTCAGCAAATGGGGCGGCAATCGCTTTGGCAGACAAAGTTTGTGGAAGTCAGGAGCAATATTATCAAGTTGCCAATCAACTTTTGACGAGTTGGGGGATTAAAAATGCTAATATTATTTCAGCCTCTGGATTAAGTGAAAATGACATGGGTAGTTTTCAAAATAAAAACTTAGATACCAATTTAGAAAATAAACTATCTGCCCGTGAAGTGGCTAAAGTTAGTTGGCATTTGGTACGAGATTATCCTGATATTTTTAAAATAACGAGCCAAACTGAAGTAGAATTCCCAAAACCGGATGATAGTACGCAGACTTTAAAAAATACCAATGAACTTTTATGGAGCTCTAAGTATAAATTTAAAGGATTGAAAACTGGAACTACAGCTGATCATAGTCAAAATGTTGTTGGCTATACCACGATCGATAATCGACCAGTTTTGACTGTCGTTTTGAATGCATCTGAAGGACAAGATTTTACTGAGACGGAAAATATGTTAGACCAAATTCAAAAACAAACCAATTTGGTAAAAGTGACTGCTAATCAGAAAATGTATGTTAAAAATGCTAAAAATAAACAAAGTTTAGTTGAATTAAAACCGCAAAAAGATGTTGTTGTTTTTGCGAAGGAACGACGTTTAGCGACTCAACAAACATTTAAAGTGAATAGCCATGCTGATGCACCTCTCAACCAGAACGAATGGGTGGCAACTCAAAGAGTTTTGTTTAAAAATAAGTCTTTGAACGATTACTTGAGTGCACAACCTAGTTTGCGCTATGAAACAGTCAACGCAGTGAAAGTAGCTAATCCGTTAGTTTTGATTTCACGATCAGTTATGACTTGGATTGAAAAAGTTTTTTAATTTTCGTTAACTAAGATTGAAGATTCTCACATAAAATTAAATATCGTGTATAATAAACGAATGTGAGTTATCGGCGTTATAGTTCAACAGGATAGAACAAGGACCTCCTAAGTCTTAGATCACAGTTCGAGTCTGTGTAACGTCATTAAATTTAAATTGAACGAAAGGTCAGAGGTGATTGCATGACGGCTGAAACGGAACATGATAAAAAAATCCGGCGGGAAATGACGTACCAAGAGGTGCAGCATTTACTCCGGATGCAACAGCAAAGAAATGAACCAGTCGTCACAACCACACATAAGCAAGGTCTGAGTGATGCTTCTAAAAGAGCTTTAAATCGTTCTGGTAAGTTAGTTAAAAGTACGCAGAAGGTTTATGTCAAGCCGAGTCAACGTAAGAAAATTTCATTTCCAGAAAAAGAAGTGATGAATGGTGAAACCGCTAGTCATCATGCTATCCAAGTGACGGAGGTCGCTGATTCTTATCATTATGGTGATCTAGATAAAACGTTGACCCAAAAGGCAGTGACAAAAGGACAACCACAGATTAAACCTCTAAGAACCAAACAACCGATGCAAAATACAATGAAAACAGAGACCGTAACACAACCGAGTGAAGCTTTATCTGATCAAAGTAAAATGTTGCGTGGATCAATGTGGATGACTATTGGAAATTTAGTTTCTCGTTTATTAGGAGCTTTATACGTGATTCCATGGTCAATGATGATTGGAGCAGCGTACACAACTTCAGCTAATGGACTTTATGCCCAAGGGTACCAAATTTATTCGGTAGCCTTATTGATTGCTACAGCGGGGTTACCAAATGTTTTAGCTCGACTAGTAGCCGAGTTTTCGGAAAAGAAACAATTTAATCGCGTGAAAAGTATTTTACGGCAATCTTTGTTTCTAGGAGCGGTGATGGGGGCAGTTGCAGCGCTTCTGTTGTACATATTGGCAGAACCTTTATCGCAAGGAAATGATAATGTGGTGCCAGTTTTGTATTCACTGGCTCCCGCCGTTTTAGTGATCCCAATTCTTTCGATGTTACGTGGTTATGTACAAGGTTTTGAACTGATGGAAATTTCTGCACTTTCTCAAGTTGTTGAGCAGGTTGTACGGGTGATCTACATGTTGGGGATGACTGCATGGATTATGGTGGGTCATCATGGTACTTGGGTGGATGCCACTGTTCAATCAACTTTTGCGGCCTTTTGGGGCGCTTTGGCCGGTATTTTGGTTATCTTATTTGGGATTTTTCTGAAACGTGGCTACTTTGCCAGTAAATTTGTTTTAGAGGCACAACCGAAAGTTGCTCCCGCGGGTAGTTTGATTGGTAAAATGATGTGGCAAGCAATTCCGGTGGTTTTTGCTGGTTCGGCGATCTCTTTAGTTCAATTAATTGATCAGTTCAGTTTCTTCCGGATAATGCATATCTTTACTGATTTTAATCAAACGGCATTAAATCAGATGTTTGCTCAATTTTCATTTAATTCGAATAAATTGGTTATGTTAGTAGTATCACTAGCAATTGCGATGTCTGAGACAGCATTACCAATGTTAGCTCGAGCTCATGCTAAAAATGATGTTCAAGCTACAGGTCAACAAATTAATTATATTTTGAAATTACTATCATTTGTGATGATACCTGCTTCATTAGGAGTGGTTGCTGTTGCTAAGCCGTTGTATATTTTGTTCTATGGAGTATCTGACGTTAGTAATGGAGTATTAGTTTTGCAATTCTCTGGTTACATTGGACTACTATTTGGAATTTATATGGTAATATTGGCAATTAATCAGGGGCTGGGCAATTTACGATTCACCGTACTTTGGACGGTCGTAATTTTGCTGTTGAAGTTAGCGCTTCAATACCCAGCAGTCTATTTATTCCAAGGACTGGGTCCTTTGGTAGCAACAGGAACTGCTTTCTTAATTGGGTTAATTTGGGCCCTTTGGCAATTGTTAAGGCGTTATCCTATCGATTGGGAAAAATTCAATTATTCATTAATGACCATCTTATTCTGGAGTTTAATTATGTTTGCTGTGGTTACACCATTGGTCTATGGAATGGAAACTCTATTAAATGAAACTCGTTTGCAACAATTACTAGTCTTGATAGTAGGTACCATAGTAGGTGCGATTATTTATGGCATAGTTGCCTTGAAATCACACCTGGGTCAGGATATCTTTGGATTAAGAGCGCAGATGATTGCTCGTAAGTTACATTTAAAATAAAAATCATTGTGCGCTAAATTAATATTCTGTCTAAGGCTAAGCTTGGATTAAGGGAATATTTAATTTAGCGTTTTTATTTGATTAATTAGGAGCGCAAAGATGATTGAAGAACAAAAAATTACAGATTGGACTTGGGTGCAAGTGCACGAAATGCAACCGAATGAGCGGAAAAAATTGAATCAAAAATATCAAATTGCAAATGAAATGATTAATTATGCTTTGGATCCCTATGAAAGTGCACGGAATGAGATTGATGGTGAAAATTTATTGATTATTTTTGATGTTGTGACCCCGACTTCCGACATTGCAACCACTGAGCCGGCTAGCTTTATTGTTAATAAAGATCAAAAGTTTTTAATGACCTTCACTCGAATGGAAACGAAATATCTAATCAATTATATTAATAAGATTATTGAGCAAGCACATGAAAATTTGCATCATTTTCAACCAATTGATATTTTGATTGATACTCTCAGAATCTTATCAAGTAAATTTCAAACTGTGATTTTAGAAATTAATCGTCGTCGAAATCCAATTCAACGGGCTTTACGTGAGGCGAAGTCATTGCAAGGTAAAATTGATGAATTAATGAACTTACAGACCGATTTAATTTATTTATTAAATTCATTGCGTAGTGATAATGACTTAATTAATAATTTGAAAAACCAAAAATTGTTAAGTCTGGAAACGGCTCAAATTGAGAAATTAGTAGATGTTCAAGTTGAATTACAACAAGCACAAGATACCGGTGAATTATCTCAATTGGTTACCAATCAAGTGGAAGATTCATATGCTTCGATTGCTAATAATAACCTGAATTGGACGATGAAGATGTTGACGCTGGTCACAGTTGTTTTAACGATTCCGACAATTGTCAGTGGGTTTTATGGCCAAAATGTCCAGTGGTTACCGTTTGCACAAAACCATATAAGTTGGTTAATAACGATCTTGATTACTGGTATTTTAATGCTCATAACGGTGATTATTTTATGGCATCGGGGTTTTTTTAAGCGATAATTGTAATCAGTAATTGACTTTTACCTTAATTTTAGCTAGACTTATAAAGTTATCGATAACAAAACGGAGGTAAATAACAATGGCTATTCATTCACCATATAATTCATGGGCAAGCAAGCGTCCTGTTGGCCACGATGCCGGCAAGAAGGCTCGCCAAGAAACTACTGTTAATATCCAAGCTTGGGCTAAGGGTAAAGCAGAACTTGAAAACAAGTAATTATTTGCTTGTTAACTGAAGTCAAAAGGATCCTATTTCGCAGATATGCGAGTAGGATTTTTTTGTTTAAAAAATTAATATGGATTAATTGTTTGATAAAATTATTAATTGTAATGATATTTTTTTCACAATAACATTACCGTGCTTACAAAAATAAAGTATAATAGAATTGTATGTTATTAATGTAAATATGGAGGTATTAGCATGGAACAAGCTAATTTTGGTGTAGTTGGTTTAGCTGTAATGGGTCGTAATTTGGCTTTAAACGTTGAATCAAGAGGTTATACGGTTGCAGTTTACAACCGTTCACGCACACGGACGGATGATTTGGTAGCAAAGCATGCTGAAAAGCATTTTGTTCCAAGTTATACCGTTGAAGATTTTGTTAAATCAATCGAACGCCCCCGACGAATTTTGTTGATGGTCAAGGCTGGGGCTGGAACAGATGCTGTCATCGAAGAATTGTTACCATTTTTGGAAAAAGATGATATCTTGATCGATGGTGGGAATACATTCTTTGAAGATACAATGCGCCGTTCTGAATATTTGGCGGCATCTGGAATTAACTTCATCGGAATGGGTGTTTCTGGTGGAGAATTAGGGGCCTTAGAAGGACCCTCAATGATGCCTGGTGGTCAAAAGGAAGCTTATGACCTAGTAGAACCAATTTTGCATGAAATTGCGGCCAAGGCACCTGAAGATGGAAAGCCTACAGTAACTTACATTGGACCAGATGGTGCAGGGCATTATGTTAAAATGGTGCACAATGGAATTGAGTATGGAGATATGCAATTAATTGCTGAATCATATGATATTTTAAAACGTGTAGTTGGTTTGTCACAAACTGATTTAGCAGATACCTTTAAAGAATGGAATGCTGGAGAACTTGATTCATATTTGATCGAGATTACAGCTGACATTTTGACGCGAAAAGATGATCTTGGTAGTGATAAGCCAATGGTTGATATGATCTTGGACCGTGCTGGTAACAAGGGAACTGGAAAGTGGTCTTCACAATCAGCTTTGGAAGTTGGGGCACCTCAATCATTAATCACTGAATCAGTTTATGCGCGTTACATTTCTGCAATGAAGGATGATCGTGTTGCTGCTTCAAAGGAACTAAATGGCCCTGATTATCAATTTGAAGGTGATCTAAAGGCAACAGTTGAAGACTTACGTCAAGCTTTGTATTTCGGAAAGATTATGTCTTATGCTCAAGGATTTGATCAATTGCGTATGGCATCAGACCACTATGATTGGAATTTGCCATTTGGTGAATTAGCTCAATTATGGCGTGCCGGTGCAATTATTCGGGCGCGCTTCTTGCAACGGATTACAGATGCATATGATGCTGATCCAGCATTGCATAATCTTTTGTTGAATGACTACTTTAAGACGATTGCCGAAAAGTATCAAGGAGCTGCTCGACGGGTTGTGGCTTTGGCAGTGGAAGCTGGAATTCCAGCACCATCACTTTCAGCCGCAGTAGCTTATTACGATTCATATCGTTCAGCCGTTTTGCCAGCAAACTTAATCCAAGCACAACGGGATTACTTTGGAGCACACACATATGAACGAGTAGACCAACCAGCAGGTAAAATGTATCATTATAGCTGGTATGACGAAGCCTAGGCATTAGTTGTTATCAATGTTAAAGGACGGATCTCATTTGAGATGCGCCCTTTTTTGATGGATAAAAAGAAAAGTGTTCGTAAATTAAGGCGAATTATTTTATTTATGATGTCTAAAATTGGTTTTATTTATATATTTCACAAAAACAACACAATTTCATACGGGTTTAAATTGTAACAGAAAAAAATGTATGATATGGTGGAAAAAAGTCTTTTCTAGTAGTCTGAACATGGGTAGGGAGTAATGATATGCAAACAAAGCCAAGTATAGATTTGAAACGTGATTTAGGGATTATTTCTGGTTTATCAATGGTCGTAGGAACAGTGATCGGATCAGGTATTTTTTTTAAACAAGCTAGTGTTTTAGAAATGGCCGGTGGACAAACCCAAGGCTTGTTAGCTTGGGGTTTGGGAGGAATTATAACCTTAGCTGCTGGGCTAACAATTGCTGAAGTGGGTTCGAGAATTCCTAAAGCTGGTGGCCTTTATAGCTATATTGATGGAATCTATGGTCACTTAATGGGGTTTTTGACGGGATGGTCGCAGGTTGTAGTATATGCACCGGCCGTGATTGCCTCAATCGGTGGTTATGCGGCGCATCTTACCGCTAATTTTTTAGGATTAGATTTGATTTGGGCTCGATGGATTGGCGTTGGCTACATTTGTTTTGTGATGGGCTTAAATTTATTAGGTAATCGGATCGCAGCGGGCTTCGCAGTTTTAACTACTGCAGTTAAAATGATCCCGATAATTATCTTGATTGTTTATGGACTTTTTTTTGGACGAGTAGACGCCGTTGGAGAGACAGTCACGCAAGTAACGGCAACGCCTGGCGGAAGCTTTGGGATGGCTGTTTTAGCAACATTATTTGCTTATGATGGTTGGGTACTTGTAGCTAATATTCGAGATGAGATGAAAAATCCTAAACGAGATCTACCTTTATCGATAGTTTTTGGAGTTCTTTTGATTCTGCTATCATATTTAGGGGTTACTTACGGCGTTTATCGGGTCTTGCCAGCACAAGAAATAGTAAATTTAAAGGATAATGCTGTCTTTGCGATGGTGAAGTCAGCTTTTGGTCTCTTGGGGGGCCGGATTATGTCTTTAATTATTATTATTTCAATGCTAGGAACGATGAACGGTAAAATGGTGGCTTTTCCTAGAATGGCTTATAACATGTCAAAAGATGGCCTTTTCCCAAATTATTTAAAAAACTTGAGCACAAAATCATTTGTCCCAGCGCAAGCAACGATTACGATTGCTTTGATGGCCATTTTGATTGCTGCTTTCACTGATTCAGCGGATCTTTTGTCGAATCTTGCTATTTTTACTATCTGGATTTTTTATGTTTTGGCATTCATTGGCGTTTTTATTTTGCGATGTCGTCAAAAAAATATGCAGTTAAAAATTGATTTCAAAACGCCACTGTTTCCAATTACGCCTTTAATTGGAATTTTTGGGGGAACTTTTGTCGTTGGTTCTACTTTAATTACTGATTTTAAAGGTGCAATGGCTTCAATTATTATGGTTTTGGTAGGTATTCCAGTATACTATTACTATAGCAATAAGCAAAAGCACATGAAATGAGTGAAATTATCATATGAAAAAAATTGAACGTGGTCAAAAATTCATCACTAAAAATCTAGAATTATTTCGTTGTAATGTTTGTCATGAACCATATTCTGAAGTTCAAGACACAAGTTTAATATGCCCTAATCAGCATCGATTAGATTTAAATAAAAAAGGTAGCTTGGTTTTTTTGAATCATGCAGTTAATACTGAATATGATGATAAGATGCTTGCCGCACGTCGTAGGGTTCTAACAGCGGGGCTTTTTGATGGGATTATTACTGCAGTGGCAGCGAATCTACCTACAACTAAACAAACCATTTTGGACGTAGGAACTGGGGAAGGGACACCTTTGGCTCGGTTATTAGAACAGAGAGCTAGTTTGGACACAGCAATTGGCTTTGATATTAGTAAAGCTGGTATTAATCTAGCGACGCAGCTGGATACATCAGCTTTTTTCACGGTTGCAGATTTAGCACAACTACCTTTTAATGATGATAGTTTTGATAGTGTGGTTGAATTTTTCTCACCCAGTGCCTATCAAGAATTTAATCGGGTGTTAAAGCCAGGTGGAAAAATTGTTAAAGTTGTGCCAAATACCAATTATTTACATGAACTAAGAGAAATGCTGTATCCAATAGATTCGCCTAATCATACTTATGATAATCAAAAGGTAGTTGATCGGTTTATATCTCAATATCCAGATGCAGAAATACAAAATATTACTTATCAATGGGAAATACCAGCTGATTTATGGATTGATTTATTACATATGACCCCATTGCATTGGGGTGCCCGGCAAGAAGCTCAAATTGCAGCAGAGCAAACTTCCTTACCTTTTGTAACGGTTGATATTCAAGTTTTGACGACGTTAAAAGAAGGAAAATAAATTTTTTGTGGTAAAATTGATCATTTTTCGTTAGAATTATAAAGAGTGAATTGAAGATGAAGGGAGGAATGGGGAGACATGTTTCCAGAACGCTTACGAGAATTACGCAAAAGCCGTAATATTACGTTAGAAATGTTAGCAGAAGCGCTAAATCAACAATTAGATCCGGGGCAAAAACCAAATACCGCGGCTCAAATTGGGAACTGGGAACGTGGTGACCGTTCACCTTCATATTTGGAAGTGCGTAAATTAGCTGATTTTTTTGAAGTGACAATGGATTTTCTAGTGGGACGGGCCAGCGATGAAACGACTGATTTATCATTGCTATTTTTATCGGGAAAAGAAATTGATTTTAATGGTAAAGCTTTAACTGATCAAGAACGGTTTGATATTTTCCAAATTATTAATCGTCATTTTGCTGAGAAAAATAGTATTTTTGGTAATAATAATCAGACGATTATTAATCAACAAGGTGATTTGTTTTAAGAGTATTTATAAAAAATAATTAATATTAAATAAAAAATTCGGCTGGCACATATTTTTGGGCCAGCCTTTTTCAATTTCAAAAGAGGATCAAATGAAGAATAAAGTAACAATATCGCAACCGATAAGTTTAGAAACAAGTTCTTATTTTCAACAAATAAAAAATTATCAATCAAAATTCAAACTAATACCAACGATTGTGGATATGGTCAATAATGTCTTATCAGTTGATACTGACTTGCAATCAGGAATTTTACCGGATCACCTTCCATTTTTAGAGATTAACGATCAGATGGTTTCAGCGGTTCAGCAGCAAATCATCACCCAATATCCAAACCAACCAACGTTGGGGAATCAATTATGGAATCAAAAAATTGAAGAATTGATGGATTTAGATCATTTGTTGCATGGTCTGCGAGATGAATTAATTAAAAGATATAAAATGTATGGCTATGTTTCATCCCCAGCGGTTGAATATTTATCTAAATATTTAGCTGGTCGTAAGACTTTAGAATTAATGGCTGGCTATGGATATTTATCAGTTGGATTGAAGTCCATACAACCGCTACATTGGATTCATGCAGTTGATAATGAGAGTTGGCAATTTCAACCCCAACAAAGTTTATTACCGCCACAATCACTGGTTGAAAAGATGGATGCTTTGGATGCCCTGAAACATTATGGATCTGAGTCTGAGGTTATTATTTTGAGTTGGTCGCCTGATCAAGATGAAATTGATCTGGAATTATTAGCTTGGGTACGAGAAAATTTCAGTGGAGAATTCTTAGTTTTAGGAGAATTTAAAGGGGCGACTAATTCGCAAGCATTTTGGGATAAAGCAAATTTAGAACCAATGGAAGAATATAATCAAAGGTTTAAAAGTTTTGATTTAATTGATGAAAAATTATATCGGGTTAAGTGACTTAAAAGACTTGTTTCATGAACATAATTAAGATATTATTAAATAATTATGTGAAAAAGATCAATGGATTGGGTGAGATGACATGAAAATTTGGGATCAAATGTGGCAGAAAGAATCAGCTGCCAATTATGAAGATAAGGATGCCCGCCTACAACGGGTATTGGGAGTTAAAGACTTCTTAGCATTAGGGGTTGGGACGATCGTTTCTGCCTCGATCTTTACATTGCCGGGCGTCATTGCAGCTGGACATGCTGGGCCAGCAGTGGTGGTTTCGTTTATTTTGGCGGCATTAGTTGCTGGATTAATTGCTTTTGCTTATGCTGAAATGGCTTCAGCAATGCCATTTGCCGGTTCTGCTTATTCTTGGATTAATGTTTTGTTTGGTGAATTCCTAGGATGGTTAGTCGGTTGGGCCTTGTTAGCTGAATATTTTATTGCTCTAGCCTTTGTGGGAGCTGGTTTATCAGCTAATTTAAGGGGACTGTTAGCTGAATTTGGTTTGCAGGTACCTCAAGTCTTTGTAACTCCCATTGTAGATGGTGGTTATGGGGATTGGATTTCAATTGCTTCAATTCTAATTGTAACGGTTTTATTAGGACGAGGAGTTAAGAATGCCACTCGGGTAGAACTATTTCTGGTGATTGCTAAAGTGTTTGCTATCTTGTTGTTTATCGTAGTTGGATTAACAGCTTTTCATGCTAGTAATTTACATCCATTTGTTCCTCAATATGATCCGAGTGTAAAACCTGGACCTTATGGTGGCTGGCAAGGAATTTGGGCAGGAGTTTCGGGAATTTTCCTATCATATATTGGATTTGATGCTATTGCAGCCAATTCGGCGGAAGCTAAAAACCCAGGTAAGACGATGCCTCGTGGAATTTTAGGATCGTTATTAATTGCCGTTGTCCTATTTTCAGCTGTGTCGTTAGTTTTGGTTGGAATGTTTAAAGCTAGCGCATATGCAGGTAATGCTGAGCCTGTGGCTTGGGCGTTACGAGAAGCTGGGCATCCAATTGTAGCAGCAGTAGTTGCTATGATTGCGGTAGTTGGAATGTTTAGTGCTTTGATTGGAATGAGCATGGCCGGTTCAAGACTAGTTTATTCATTCGGCCGGGATGGATTATTACCTCAGTCATTAGGTCGTTTAAATAAAGACCAGTTACCAAATGTCGGTCTTTGGACGGTCGCGATTGTTGCTATTGTGATTACTGCTTTCTTTGAATTCTCACAACTTGCACAATTAATTTCGGCAGGAACCCTATTTGCCTTTATTTTTGTAGCATTAGGTATTTATCGTTTACGTCCACGTGAAGGGCGTGATCTAACTGATCCTGCTTTTAAAATGCCATTATATCCGGTCTTACCAATGGTCGCAGCCTTATTTGCTCTGTTTGTATTATTAGGTTTGGGATTAGATGCAAAATTAATGATGATTGGTTGGTTTATCTTAGGGCTAATTGTTTACTTTACTTATGGAATGAAGCATAAAATTCGTTAGCTGTTCTGTGAAAATTAATATAAGTTGTAATTTACAAGCACTGGGTTAAGTTAATAAAAGATAGAGAGTTGATTAGCGTAGTTAGGTTTTGAACCTAATGTTAATTAACTCTTTTTTGATGCTTGGAATGCGAATGATTGGAGTCCACTTTAAATTAGAGTAGAATAAGGTAAAATTAAATCAAGAAAGAGGAGTATAAAAATGACGTATTCGTTAAATTGGAATTTAGAAACTATTTTTAAGGGTGGAGTTCATGGAACAGAATTCAATATTAAAATAGAAACTCTTAGGCAACAGGTTATTGAATTCAGTACACAAGTAAAGCAAGATAAATCAGATCACAAAATTGAAAAAATGGGGGAGCTTTTTGGACTTTATCAGGAAATTCTGTCAGGGTATTTAACTGCAGACCTCTTTGTGAATGCTTGGTCAGCTGATGATTATACTAATTCAGAATTCAGACCAATTCAAAATCAAATTGATCAATTAGGAACAGAATTAGCTAAGCCTGAAAAGGAATTGCAAGTTTTCTTAGCTGAATTAACAGAGACAGAATTTGAAAATTTATTAGCGCAACCGGAGTTAGCAGAGCTTCAATTCAACTTAAGTGAACAACGGGCAAAAGCCCAATATCTATTGGATTCAAAAACTGAAGATCTTTTGGATCAGTTACGGTTGGATAGTTTAATGGGTTGGTCGCAGCATTATGAAACTTTGGTGGCCGGTCTGACTTTGAGTTTTGAAGATGAAAATGGGCAACAACAAACGATTTCAGCTGGACAAGCCTTAAATCAAATTGATGGCTATCCAGATGCTCAAGTTCGACGAGGTATAATGCAGGCTTATGAAAAAATGTGGACTAAGGTGGAAAATTTAGCAGCAGATACGTTGAACCATCTAGCTGGTGCACGACTAACTGAACAAAAAGCCCGAGGTTATCAAGATTATATGGAAGAGCCATTAGCTTTAAACCGTATGTCTGCTGAAACTTTAAATAATATGTGGTCAGTTGTGGATGCGCACAAAGATATGTTTAAGCCATATTTTGAACGGCGGGCCCAATTGATGGACATCGATAAATTAGGATGGCAAGATCAAACGGCACCTTTGACTCATTTGGGAACATATCAACTCGCTCCTCTATCCTATGATGAGGCCGCAAAATTAATTATTACTAATTTTGGACAATATTCATCTAAAATGGCACAATTTGCGCAGAATGCCTTTGAAAAAGGTTGGATTGAGGCAGAAGATCGGCCTGGTAAGCAACCTGGTGGTTGGATGGAGAGTATTCCAGATATAAATGAATCACGAATTTTCCTAACGTTCACTGGTTCTCCCAATGATGCAGCTACGATTGCCCATGAGTTAGGACATGGTTTCCATACGAGCGTACTTCAGGATCTTCCATATTTAAGAAATGATTATGCAATGAATGTGGCTGAAACAGCTTCTACTTTTGCCGAATTGATTGTGAATGATGCAAATGTGCAAAGTGCCCAAAGTGATGCTGAACGAGTAATGCTATTAGATGCTAAGCTGGCTAATCCAGTAGCTATGTTTTTAAATATTCATGCTCGATATCTTTTTGAAAATGAATTTTATCAAGCTCGGCAAGAAGGTTATGTAACTGCTTCACGTCTTAATCAGATGATGGAAAATGCTCAAAAAACAGCATTTGGAGATAGCTTATCAGAATGGCACCCTCATTTCTGGGCTTCAAAGTTACATTTCTATGCAGATGATGTTCCATTTTATAACTTCCCCTATACGTTTGGTTATCTATTCAGTGCAGGAATTTATGCTTGGGCTAAGACACAACCTAATTTTGAGGAAGCTTATATTAGTTTGTTACGGGATACAGCAGCTATGTCAACTGAGGAATTGGCACAAAAGCATTTGGGAGTTGATTTAACCAAACCTGATTTCTTTGAGGCTGGAGTTTCAGCAATTCAAGCAGATATTGATCAGTATCTAGACCTATCAGAACCGTTTATCTAAGATTTAAAAATAAACGGATCTTAATTATGAATTATTACAATCAAAATATGATGGGTTAAAGTTTAAAGTCAGTGATAATTGCATCTAAGCTGCTTTGTTGCACTCATTTTTAATGTGCTTTACATCCGGTAGAACAATTTGTAGAATTAATAAAACGAAGATTTAAAAATGAAGGGAAGCACAGAATGACATTTAGAAGTTCACTGGCTACTTTTGCAGGACGCCTAACTTATTTGAGTTTGACGAAAGTGCTCCATCGCGGAGGTACTTCACTTCCTGGAATGGTAGCTACTAAAATTGACCCTAATGTTTTACAGACCATAGCTGATCGTTATGATGTCGTGTTAGTGACGGGAACTAATGGTAAAACTTTGACAACTGCCTTGATTACAAGGGTTTTAAGAGAAAAGTATGCACGTGTAATTACGAATCCATCTGGATCTAATATGATTCAAGGAATTGCGGGAACGATGTTGTCTGCTAAGCAACCAAAAAAGGGTGAGAAAGTTTTGGTGGTTTTGGAAGTCGATGAAGCAAATATGGAGATGGTGAGTGCTCAGTTAAAGCCACAAGCTTTCGTTTTGACCAATATTTTCCGTGATCAATTAGATCGTTACGGAGAAATTTATACAACCTATGATAAAATTTTGCGTGGAATTCGACAATTCCCAGAAGCTACAGTGATTTTGAATGCTGATTCGCCGATTTTCTTACGAGAGCAGCTACCTAATCCAGTGATTAACTTTGGATTTAATCATTTACCTGTAACAGGAGATGAACGAGCTCCAATAAATACTGATGGAGTCTTATCACCGACCGATGATAGTATTTTGTCATATCACTTCCGCACGTATGCCAATCAAGGCTTTTATTTTTCAAAAACAGACGATTTCAAACGTCCCGAATTGGATTATGCGGTCACCAATATTAATAAACTAACACCACGTTATTCAAACTTCGATTTGGATGGAGAAACTTATCAAATCGAAATTGGAGGACTTTATAATATTTATAATGCCTTGACTGCATATGCCGTGGGTCAATGGCTAGGAGTTACCAAGCAACAAATCCATCATGCTTTCGAATCAAATGCCCAAATCTTTGGTCGGCAGGAATTGATTCATGTTGGGGATAAAGAAGTTACCATTGTGTTGATTAAAAATCCGGTTGGGGCTAATCAAGTGATTGATATGATGAAAACTGATCCGGAGCCAATTTCGGTTTTGGGGCTTTTGAATGCTAATTACGCTGATGGAATTGATACTAGCTGGATTTGGGATGCTGAATTTGAAGATTTAATGGATATGAACGTGAAAGCAATTGCTACAGGTGGTGAAAGATATCGTGATTTGTACGTGCGCTTGAAGATGGCGGGCTTTGGAGATCATCCTTATTATCAGGATATGAATCAAGTGGTTGATGCAATTCAAAAGATGCCGACAAAACGGGTCTATGTGATGGCTACTTATACAGCAATGCTACAATTACGAACTAGGCTCGCTCAAAAAGGATTTATTAAAAACAAAAAAATGGGGGATGCATAATGGCTGAATTTCAATTGAATACCGCACATCTATATGCAGACTTAATGAATACTTATGGAGACTATGGTAATTTAGTTGCCTTACGCTACTACGCTAAACAACTTGGAGTTAGATTTGAAACCACAACTGTTTCAATTGGCGATGAATTTGATGCGAATGCTTATGATTTTGTTTTATTTGGTGGCGGACAAGATTACGAAGAACAGGTTGTTTCTGCAGATCTACCGACTAAAGCTGCAAATATTAAAAAATACATCGAAGCTGATGGACCCTTCTTGGGCGTTTGTGGTGGATTCCAACTACTAGGAGAATATTTTTTGTTAGCAGATGGCACACGAGTTGAGGGAATTTCGGCAATGCATCACTATACCCTAAATCAACCCCATGGTCGCTTTACTGGTAATGTTCAAATTAAAAATGAAGAAACTGGTCAAATTTATAAAGGCTTCGAAAACCATCAAGGTCGGACATTTATTGCAAGTGATGAACGACCATTAGGAACGGTGCTTCACGGGAATGGTAATAACGGTGAAGATGGTAGTGAGGGCTTAATCTATCGGAATGTTTTTGGAACTTATTTCCATGGACCTATCTTAACGCGCAACGGAAATTTAGCATTACGTATTTTAAAAATTGCGTTAGAGCGAAAATATCCTAACGTTGATTGGGCTACAAAAATTTCTGCGATTGAACCTGAAAATTTTTAAACTTAATTTAAGTGGAACGAATTCGGTGAGAATCGAACTGAAACGCATATTTAATGTGGATTAGTTCGATTTTTATTTAGTCCAAGTTAATCTAAGGTGGTAGCGTGAATTTGGTATGCTGTTTTAACTTATCCAGAATCAGATCTTGTGGAAAGTTCCGCAAATAGGATATCGATTTCGTGTATAATAAAAGGAACATATTTAAAAAGGGGTGGCAAAGATGGCACAATTATTTTTTCGTTATGGTGCAATGGCAAGCGGTAAAAGTATTGAAATACTAAAAGTAGCCCATAATTATGAGAGTCAAGGACGTAAAGTACTACTCTTAACGAATGCCTTGGATGATCGCACCGAAATTGGTTCGATTGCGTCTCGAATTGGCTTGCAAAGAGAAGCTAGGGCAATTCAGGCCGAGGATGATATATTCGCCATTTTAGAATCAACGGAAGAATTTTCAGCTGTCTTAATTGATGAAGCTCAATTTTTAACCCGAGAACAAGTTTTACAATTAACTCGAATTGTGGATGAATTAGATGTTCCTGTTTTGACATTTGGATTAAAACAAGATGCTTTTAATCAATTGTTTCCGGGGTCTGAAGCTTTGCTGATCTATGCGGATAAAATTGAAGAAATGAAAACATTATGTTCATTTTGTACCCGTAAGGCAATTATGAATTTGCGAATTGCCAATGGTCACCCCGTGTATTCAGGGGCACAAATTCAAATTGGTGGCGATGAAGCCTATATGCCGGTTTGCCGCCGCCATTATCAAAATCCAGATTTGGCAATGATCAAAAAACATACTAATGCTGTAAAAGGGGAATAAGACGGATGGATGAAATTTTTGAAAAAGTACAAACCCTTGTGGATCGCTATGAAGAAGTGAGCGAAATGCTCAGTGATCCGGAGGTAATCGGGGATACTAAACGTTTTATGGAACTCTCAAAAGAAGAGGGCTCATTACGTGAAACGGTTGATACCTTCAAACGTTATCAAGCAGTGGTAACGAATTTAGAAGAAGATAAAGAAATGTTGAAAGAAAAACTTGATCCCGAAATGGAAGAATTAACCAAGGAAGAGATCAAGGAATTAACTAGTCAAAAAACTGATTTTGAAGATCAGTTGAAAATTATGTTATTGCCAAAAGATCCCAATGATGAAAAGAATATTATCATGGAAATTCATGGGGCAGCTGGTGGTGATGAAGCCGCTTTGTTTGCTGGTAATTTGTATGAAATGTATTCTCGTTACGCTGAAAAACAAGGATGGAAGATTCAAATTATTGATGAGAATCGGACTGAAATTGGTGGATATAAAGAATTAGTATTGATGATTCAGGGAGACAATGTTTATTCAAAGTTAAAATTTGAAAATGGTGCACATCGAGTTCAACGGGTTCCCGAAACTGAATCAGCTGGTCGAGTGCATACATCAACAGCAACAGTCGGTGTGATGCCAGAATATGAAGATGTTGACATAAAAATTGAAGATAAAGATTTGCGAGTTGATGTTTACCGTTCTTCTGGGGCGGGAGGTCAACACATTAATAAGACCTCATCAGCTGTTCGAATGACCCATTTGCCAACAGGAGTTGTTGTGGCCATGCAAGATGAACGTTCACAGCAACAAAACCGAGCTAAGGCGATGGAAATTTTGAAAACTCGTGTTTATAACTTCTATGCTTCACAAAATGAGGCGGAATATTCTGAAATGCGTAAAACAGCTGTGGGAACCGGTGATCGTTCTGAACGAATTCGGACTTATAATTATCCTCAAAATCGGGTGACTGATCATCGAATTGGTTTGTCTTTGAATAAGTTAGACCGGATCATGAACGGTGAATTAGAAGATGTGATTGATGCATTGGTTATTGCAGACCAAGCTGCCAAATTAGAAGAATTGAAGAATTAATATGTTTGAATTAGAAATGACCTTTGAAGCGTTAAGAGAATGGGGCGATTGGCAACTAGAACCATACATCCAAGACAAAACGGAACGGATGGCGCAGATTGATTATTTGCTAACTGGAATGATGAATTGGAATTATGGACAGTTACAGAATAATTTGAATACTGTTATCGAAGATGAAAAAAGAATTCGGTTTATGGTAGCTGTGAGAGCAATTAAGGGCGGACAACCGGTGCAGTATGCACTTGGACATGCGCCTTTTTATGGGCGTGAATTTAAGGTTGACCGGCGGGTATTAATACCACGTCCTGAAACCGAAGAATTAGTTGATTGGATTTTAAAAGATGAAACAGCAAATTTTTTAAATATTTTAGATATTGGAACTGGTTCCGGAGCAATTGCTATTACACTAAAAGCGGAACGTCCGAATTGGACAGTCACAGCCAGTGATATTTCAAAAGATGCGCTTAGTGTGGCTAAAGATAATCAAGTACAGCAAAATGTGGATGTTTCATTAGTAGAAAGTGACTTATTGGATCAATTTGTTCCTGAACATCAGTTTGATGTCATTGTTTCAAATCCGCCTTATATTGCAGAACAAGAGAAATTTGTAATGGATGATTCTGTATTGATGTATGAACCAGATCTTGCTTTATTTGCCGCTGATGAAGGATTAGCTTTGTATAAAAGAATGGTCCAATCATTATTGGATTATCTGACACCAAAAGGTAGTGCTTATTTTGAAATTGGATATTTACAAGGGCCAGCATTAGTTGCTTTATTTAAAACTTTGCCAGACGTAGTTGTAGAATTGAGGCCTGACTTAAGCGGACATGATCGAATGATCAAGGTTAAGCGGACAAATTAAACTAGTGTTTAAATTGAAAATTAGGATTGGATTGACCAGGTTAAGGGTTTAAATTCAATTTGTTATGTTTAAATTCAATTATTTTAAATATTAAAAGTAAGAAGGCAAATGAGTATGGAAACAAAAATATGGAAAAATACAGAGCTAGAACCAGCAGTTAAAGCTTTGCAAAAAGGTCAGTTGGTTTCATTTCCAACTGAGACGGTCTATGGATTAGGAGCCGATGCTTTTAATGAAAAAGCCGTAAGTAAGGTTTATGCGGCTAAAGGACGTCCGTCAGATAATCCACTCATTGTCCATGTTTCTCGTCCTGAGACGGTACAGACATATGCCAAAGTCGATGCACGGGCGCAAAAACTGATGGATACCTTTTGGCCAGGACCGCTTACAATTATTTTACCTATTCAAGCAGGAAAATTATCTGCGTTGGTTACCGGTGGACTACAGACAGTAGCTTCACGAATGCCTGATAACGACTTGACACGTTCTTTAATTGATCAAGTTGGATCACCGTTGGTCGGCCCATCTGCTAATACGTCAGGGAAGCCTAGCCCTACAATCGCAAATCATGTTTATCATGATTTACACGGTAAAATTGCGGGAGTGCTTGATGATGGGGCAACTAAGATTGGAGTTGAGTCAACCGTAATCGATCTTTCAACTCCACAGGCAGCGATTTTGCGGCCAGGTAAGATTACGGCGGAGCAAATTGAGGCGATTTTAGGTGAATCCGTTGATACTAGTGAACACCATGTTTCAGCTGACGAAGCACCAAAAGCACCGGGGATGAAGTACCGGCATTATGCACCAGATAAAAATGTTTATATGGTGAAAGAGGCAGATTGGACGAAAGCAATTATTTGGGCTCAAAGTCAACTAGAACCAGTAGGCTTAATGTTATCAGATCAAATGATTGAAGCTCATCATTTAGCAGGAATGGATTTTGTCTGGCCTTTGGGTCCAGATGGGACGACTGCGGCTGCTAAATTGTTTGCTGGATTAAGAAACTTTGATGACCAAAAGAATGTTAAAATGATTTTAGTAGCAGAAATGCCACTTCAGCCAGAAAATGCGGCGTATAATAACCGCCTTGCAAAGGCTTCAGGACAACAATATTTTGACGCACAAGAGATGATGGATTTTTAAATTAATCTTTCAAATCGGTAGTCAGCACTTGCCAAGGAGAATGCATATGAATTATCGTGAATTTGATCCGGAACTGTGGGCGGCAATGGACCGCGAAGAAGCTCGACAGGAGCATAACATTGAATTAATTGCTTCTGAAAATATTGTATCCGCTGGGGTTAAAGCTGCCCAGGGAAGTGTTTTGACGAATAAATATGCGGAAGGATACCCTGGAAAACGTTATTATGGGGGGACCGAATATATTGATCAAGTTGAGCAATTAGCGATCGATCGTGCCAAAGAATTATTTGGTGCTGAATATGCTAATGTGCAACCACACTCTGGTTCACAAGCAAATGCTGGAGTTTATATGGCACTTTTAGAACATGGTGATCATGTGCTTGGGTTAGGTTTGAATGAGGGTGGACACTTAACACATGGGTCTAGCGTTAATTTTTCAGGTAAGACTTATCATTTTCACGCTTATGGATTGGATGAAAATGAATTAATTGACTATGATCAAGTTGAGCAATTGGCCCATGAATTTAAACCAAAATTAATTGTCACAGGAGCTTCAGCGTACTCACGGTTTATTGATTTTGATCGTTTCCGTGCCATTGCAGATTCAGTTGGAGCCTATTTGATGGTTGATATGGCGCACATTGCTGGTCTAATTGCCGCAGGGGTCCATCCTAGTCCAGTTGGAATTGCAGATGTTGTAACAACAACAACGCATAAAACTTTGCGGGGACCACGTGGTGGGATGATTCTAGCCAAAGCTGAGTTAGGGAAAAAGTTGAATTCAGCGATTTTCCCAGGAACGCAGGGTGGTCCACTTGAACACGTGATTGCTGGTAAGGCGGTTGCTTTCTATGAAGACATGCAACCTAGTTTTAAACAATATGGACAACAGATAGTAAAAAATGCAAAAGCAATGGTGGAAGTCTTTAAGACGTCTGACCTAGTTCGGGTTGTGTCAGGGGGAACAGATAATCATTTGTTCAATCTTGATTTAACGGCTAGTGGATTAAGTGGAAAAGAAGCACAAAATATTCTAGATTCTGTAGCAATTACAGTGAATAAGGAAGCCATTCCCAATGAACCTCGTAGCCCATTTATTACATCTGGAATTCGGATTGGGACACCTGCTATTACGACACGCGGATTTAAAGAATCTGAGGTCAAACAAGTAGCCCAATTAATTTTACAAGTTTTTTCAAATCCACATGATGAAGGTAATTTAGCTGAGGTAGCTAAGAGTGTGAGGGACTTAACTGCCCGTTTCCCACTTGACCAAATTGAATATGCAAATTAATTATCCCAAAATGTGATCAGATTGTTTATAATAGTTAATAATAAAAATTAATAATTTAAAAGAGAAAAAGAGGCCAGCAATGAGTAAATTAACTGTATTTGATCATCCTTTAATTCAACACAAGTTGACAATTATTCGTGATAAGCGAGTTGGGACTAAAGAATTTCGTGAAATTGTCGATGAAATTGCATCATTAATGGCATACGAAGTGACACGTGATCTACCAACAATGGATGTAGAAGTTGAAACTCCGGTTGCAAAAACAACGAAGAAAACATTAGCTGGTAAAAAATTAGCAATTGTTCCAATTTTACGAGCCGGTTTAGGAATGGTGGATGGAATTATGAAGTTAATTCCAGCTGCCCGAATTGGTCATATTGGAATGTATCGTGATGAAAAGTCATTGGAGCCCGTTGAATATTTTGTGAAGTTGCCAGAAGATATTGATCAACGTGAAGTTTTAGTAGTTGATCCAATGTTAGCAACTGGTGGTTCAGCCATCATGGCTATTGATGCTTTGAAGAAGCGTGGAGCAAAAACAATTAAGTTGATTACGATTGTTTCAGCCCCTATTGGTGTAGAGAATGTACAAGCTGCACATCCAGACGTTGATATTTTCACAGCTGGTCTTGATGATGAGCTAAACGAAGAAGGTTATATTGTACCTGGTTTGGGTGATGCGGGTGACCGTTTATTTGGAACTCGTTAATTCGAATTTGCATTTATTATGAATTTAATCTAAGGATCTGAGTAGCTAAAAAGCTATTCAGGTCCTTTTAATTTCTATTTAATTAAAATAAGCACATACTATGAATCTGAATAAAAATTATATATGTTATGTTAAAAGAGAGTGATACGAGGGTTTAAGTTGGTAAAAAGTGAAATTATTAGACAACATAGGAAAGTAATTCAAAAATTAACAAAAAATTGATGTTATTTTCCGTTGAAAAATGGTTTGAATGGAGTAAAATAGGATTGGTAAATACTAAAAACGGTAATTGCTCCCCTGCAGTAACCGAAAAAATTATGAAAGGAAAGAGGTGAGTTTTTTGGACGAAAAGTCTACCACATTTCAAATGCTGGGCTTAACTTTTGATTGGCCTGTTGTAATTTCAACTGTGATTGCGGCACTTTTGGTATTCTTCCTTGTCTTCTTTTTGTCAAGACGTTTGACAATGAAGCCAGGTAAGAAGCAAAATGTGCTTGAATGGATGATTGACTTTACAAATGGAATTGTGGACAGTTCTTTGCCCCGTTCAATTGGAAATGAACTTAAATTAATAGCGTTTACGCTATTCTTATTTATTTTGATTTCAAACGAAATGGGTCTAGCAATTCAGGTTGCCTTTGGTGATGTCACGTATGTGAAGTCTCCAACTGCGAACCCAATTGTTACGATGGGATTGGCATTGCTTGTTATTGGCTTAGCAAACTTTGTCGGAGTAAATAAGCTAGGCTTCAAGGGTTACTTTAAAACAACTTTCTTGAGCCCAATGCCGGCATTGCTCCCAATTAATATTTTCGAGCAATTCACTAATTATTTGACTTTGGCATTACGTTTATATGGTAATATCATGGCCGGTGAAATGCTCTTGATGTTGATTACTAATTTTGGTAGTCCATCCCACCTGGGACTCACTATAGTTCCTGCATTTATCTTGTCAATGATTTGGCAAGCGTTCTCATTATTCATCGGTGGTATTCAGGCCTTTATCTTCGTCACATTGTTGTCGATCTATACGTCTGAACATGCTATCGCTGAATAAATATTTTGTTTTATTTTATTAATTCGGAGGAATTTATACTATGACTGGTCATATTGCTACTATTGGTGCAGGTATTGCTGCAGCTGGTGCCGCTATCGGTACCGGTATTGGTAACGGACGTGTTATTGCTGCGATGATCGAAGGAACATCACGTCAACCTGAACTAGAAGGAAAGTTACGTACAAACATGTTCGTTGGAGTCGCTTTGATCGAAGCCGTTCCTATCTTGGCTTTCGTTATCTCATTGATGTTGCTTTCAAAGTAATTTTAGCGGCAAAAATAGAGAGGAGCCAACCACATGTTAAATGGAATTTTACTGGTTAATGCCAGTGAGCAGTTGGCTTTGGGTGATATGGTCTTTGTTCTACTATCTTTCATTGTTTTACTACTTTTTGTAGGAAAATTTGCATGGAAGCCTGTAACAAAGATGATGCAAGATCGTGCTGATAAGATTGCTAACGACCTTGATTCTGCAGAAAACGATAAGACAGAAGCTGCAAAGTTGAAGTCACAACGTTCTGAAGAATTACAAGCCACACAATCACAAGCAACAACTATCATTAATAGTGCTAAAGACACTGCTTCAAAGCGGAGCGATGAAATTCTAGATGAAGCGCGTGAAAACGCTAGTTCATTGAAGATCAAAGCAAATGCTGAAATTGCGCAAGAGCGTACTGAAGCAATGGCAAGTGTTAAGAATGATGTTGCTGAATTATCAGTTTCAATTGCACAAAAAATTATCCAAAAAGAACTGAAATTAGATGATCAAAAAGCATTAATTGATGCTTACATCGGAGAGTTAGAGGCAAAGTAATGGCATTAAAAAACGCGATTATCGCGCAACGATATGCGACTGCTTTGTTCGAATTATCTCATGACCAAAATAGTGATACTGAGACACTTGCTGAATTGCAAGAACTCACTAAAGTATTACAAGCTAATCCTAATTTGGTAAAGGTAATCAATGCTAAAAACATTAATGAGTCAGCTAAGCGAGAAGTTTTAAAGACTTTAACAGAGCCTGCTTCACAATTAGTTACTAATTTAGTTAATATGTCATTTGATTATCAAAGGTTTGATTTATTACCACAGATTGTGCAAGAATATCAAATCCTTGTCTATCGTTCAATTGGTCATATGACTGCTGAAGTGAAGACAGTGGTTGAGTTGGATGCCGATCAGATTGATCGTCTGAAGCAAGTTATCGTTAAGCGCTTTGGTGCGAAGGCGGTTGACTTGGAACAAACGATTGATCCCTCATTATTAGGTGGGGTAATTATTTCTGCTAACAACCAAATTGTGGACGGGTCATTAGCAACTAAGTTAGCTGCTATTCGCCAAAGTATCGTCCATTAATTATCAAATAATATCAGTGCAACTGCACAAACGTAAGAAAGAGGAACTGCTGAAATGAGCATTAAAGCTGAAGAAATCAGTTCACTCATCAAAGCCCAACTCGCTAATTACGAATCAGAATTGACGGTCCAAGAAACTGGAACCGTAACCTATGTTGGTGATGGAATCGCCCGGGTTACTGGTTTGGAAAACGCAATGGCCGGTGAATTGGTTGAATTCGCAAATGGTGTGTTTGGAATGGCACAAAACTTGGAATCAAATGATGTTGGTATCATTGTTCTAGGTGAATTTGATGGAATCCGTGAAGGCGACATTGTCAAGCGTACGGGTAAAATCATGGAAGTGCCAGTTGGTGAGGAAATGATTGGCCGTGTTGTTAATGCATTGGGACAACCCGTTGATGGAATGGGCCCAATTAACACAAACAAGACGCGCCCTATTGAAGTTAAAGCACCCGGTGTTATGGAACGTAAGTCTGTTTTTGAACCACTTCAAACTGGTTTGAAAGCGGTCGACGCATTAGTTCCAATCGGACGTGGACAACGAGAATTGATCATTGGAGATCGTAAGACTGGTAAGACTTCTGTTGCGATTGATGCTATTTTGAACCAAAAGGATCAAAATATCATCGTTGTATACGTTGCGATTGGTCAAAAGGACTCAACTGTCCGGACCCAAGTTGAAACATTGCGTGCAATGGGAGCCTTGGATTACACGATCGTTGTTACTGCTGGACCATCAGAACCAGCACCCCTATTGTACTTAGCACCTTATGCTGGTGCTGCAATGGGTGAAGAATTTATGTACAACGGAAAGCATGTCTTGATTGTTTATGATGATCTATCAAAGCAAGCAACGGCATACCGTGAGCTGTCATTGATTCTTCGTCGTCCGCCTGGACGTGAAGCTTATCCTGGTGATGTCTTCTACTTGCACTCACGTTTGCTAGAACGTGCTGCAAAGTTGAGTGATGAACTTGGTGGTGGATCAATGACGGCTTTGCCAATCATTGAAACACAAGCTGGAGACGTTTCAGCTTATATCCCAACGAACGTTATCTCAATTACGGATGGACAGATCTTCTTGGATTCTGACCAATTCTATTCTGGTAATCGTCCTGCGATTGATGCTGGAACTTCGGTTTCTCGTGTCGGAGGAGACGCGCAAATTAAGGCTATGAAGAAGGTTGCTGGAACTTTGCGTTTGGATCTTTCATCATATAAGGAATTGGAAGCTTTCTCTCAATTCGGATCTGATTTGGATGCTGCAACGCAATCTAAGTTGGCTCGAGGACGTCGTACTGTTGAATTGTTGAAGCAACCTTTGCATCAACCAATGCCTGTTGAAGAACAAGTTTTGTCATTATATGCTCTATCTCATGGTTACATGGATGATGTTGCAGTTGATGATATTATGCGATTTGAAACAGAATTGATTCAAGCCGTTCGTTCAACTAATAATGAATTGTTGCAAACTGTTGTTGAAACTAAGAATTTGCCTGATACCGATGCAATGAATGCAGCGATTGAAAACTTCAAGGCAACTTTTAGCGCCAGCGATAATGCAGAGAAATAAGTAGAGGAGGGGCGAAATGGCAGCTTCTTTGCAAGACATTCAACGCCGTATTGCCTCAACGAAAAAGACGCGCCAAATTACATCAGCGATGCAAATGGTTTCAACAGCTAAATTAAGCCAAATTCAACGTCAGGGTGGATCATATCATGATTACTCTGATCGCTTACATGATATGGTTTCCCATATTGCGCAAGCTAATCTGGCTAATTCAGCAGGAACTTTGCTGGAACAACGTGAAATTAAGAAAGTCGGTTTCTTAGTTATTACGTCTGATCGTGGTTTAGTTGGCGGTTATAACTCAACCTTGCTAAAAGGATTGATGTCAATCATTAAAGAACGTAATCTTAAGCCCGAACAAATCGAGTTTTTGGTTGTGGGAGGTAATGGTGCTGATTTTCTTAAAAAGCGTGGTTACAAGTTAGCTTATGAATATACTAATGTGGCGGACGTACCTACTTTTAATGGGATCCGCGACATTGTGTCAACAGTAACCGAAATGTACGACAATGCTGTATTTGATGAGTTAACAGTTGTCTATAATCACTTCGTCACTCGGATTTCAAATGAATTCCGAGCTGAAAAAATGTTACCAGTATCAACTGATGGCATGGTTGATCCAAATGAATCAACTGGATACCACGCAGAATATGACGTGGAACCATCAGCGGAAGCTATTTTGCAAGTTATTTTGCCACAATATGCACAAAGCCTAATCTATGGAGCAATCTTAGATGCTAAAACGGCCGAGCATGCGGCATCATCAACAGCGATGTCTTCAGCCACTGATAATGCGAAGGATATTATTGATAAGTTAGACTTACAATTTAATCGTGCGCGTCAGAGTGCAATTACGACTGAAATTACTGAAATTACTGGTGGAATGGCAGCCCTTGAATAGTAGGGCACATTCTACTATAGAATTTGTTTAGAAAAAGGAAGGATAACGACAATGAGTACCGGACGAGTTGTACAAGTCATTGGACCAGTCGTTGACGTTCAATTCCCATTAGATAGCCAAATTCCTGACATCAATAACGCCTTAATCATCGATCGTGGTGAAGCGGGTAATTTGACTGTTGAGGTTTCTTTGGCTCTCGGTGACGGAGTTGTTCGGACGATTGCCATGGACTCATCTGACGGCTTACAACGTGGTATGGCAGTGGAGGATACTGGGGAACCAATCTCAGTCCCTGTCGGTGAAGTAACGTTGGGTCGTGTCTTTAACGTGTTGGGTGACACAATTGATAATGGTGAAAAAATTGGGGCGGATGTTCAACGTGATCCAATCCATCGTGCATCACCAGCTTATGACCAATTAAAAACATCTACTGAGATCTTGGAAACAGGAATCAAAGTGATTGACCTACTTGCTCCATATGTTCGTGGAGGAAAGATTGGGTTGTTCGGGGGAGCCGGAGTTGGTAAGACGGTCTTGATTCAAGAGTTGATTCACAATATCGCGCAAGGACACAATGGTATTTCTGTCTTTACTGGAGTTGGGGAACGTACCCGAGAAGGTAATGACATGTATCACGAAATGATGGATTCAGGAGTTTTGAAGCAAACTGCTATGGTTTACGGACAAATGAATGAGCCTCCTGGAGCCCGTATGCGGGTTGCCTTAACTGGTTTGACAATTGCGGAACATTTCCGTGATATCAATGGCCAAGATGTTTTGTTGTTTATTGACAACATTTTCCGATTCACACAAGCTGGATCTGAAGTTTCTGCCCTTTTGGGTCGGATTCCATCTGCCGTTGGTTACCAACCAACTTTGGCAACTGAAATGGGACAACTTCAAGAGCGAATTACGTCAACGCAAAAGGGATCAGTTACATCAATCCAGGCTGTTTATGTGCCTGCCGATGACTATACTGACCCTGCGCCAGCAACGACTTTCGCGCACTTGGATGCCACAACTAACTTGGAGCGTTCTTTGACGCAACAAGGAATCTATCCTGCCGTTGATCCATTGGCATCAACGTCAACTGCTTTGACGCCTGAAATTGTTGGACAAGAGCACTATCAAGTTGCTGTTGAAGTTCAACAAACTTTGCAACGTTATCGCGAATTGCAAGATATCATTTCAATTTTGGGAATGGATGAACTTTCAGATGAAGAGAAGACCACGGTTAACCGTGCCCGTCGAATCCAATTCTTCTTGTCACAACCATTCTCTGTTGCGGAGACATTTACTGGTTTGGCAGGACAATATGTTCCTGTTGAAGAAACTGTTCGCAGTTTCAAGGAAATTTTGGATGGAAAGTATGATGATCTTCCTGAAGAAGCCTTCCGAAATGTTGGAGCCGTTGAAATGGCAGTTGAAAAAGCCAAGACATTGAATTAATGGGGTATTGCCATGAATGAACACAGCTTTAAGGTATCCATCGTGACACCAAATGGCGTGGTCTTTGAATATGATACCGCCACACTTGTTGTGTTACACACAACCGGTGGTGAGCTAGGTATCATGGCAAATCACGTTCCAGTTGTTGCCTCATTGGAAATCAGTGAGATTCGGGTTAAGGATGATGATTCAGGTAAACGTGAACGTTTGGCCGTAAATGGTGGATTTGCAGAATTTTCAGATAATATGCTGACAATTGTGGCAGATTCATCTGAACGTGCTGCTGAAATTGATGTTGCCCGAGCTGAATCAGCCCGTGAACGTGCTGAGCGCGTTTTGCAATCAGCTGAAGATGAACGTGAAGTGAAGCGCGCGCAATTAGCCTTGCGCCGAGCAGTCACTAGAATCCACGCTGCTTCAGTGCAATAACGCTAGTCAGATGAAAAAATGGGTAGTTATGAATTATTTATAATTATCAATTTTTAAAAATAAGGGTTTTAAAAATAATTTTTTGAATTCCTTGAAAAAAGGTTAGAACATTTTGTTCTGGCCTTTTTTTGACTAAAAAAATATCAGTTGATCGCTTGATTTAATATGAATGGACAAATTTTTTAAGTAAGTGTTTTTATAAAAATGTATCGTTTTGCATTCGCATATTGAGCTATTTTTTGGTAAGATTAGTGTTAGAAAAAAGTAGAGGATGAGCTTAAATTATGATTGTATTATCAGGAACTATTGGGGCGGGTAAAACCAGCCTGGCAACGCTTTTGGCTGAACATCTCGGTTCACAGGCTTATTATGAATCGGTTGATGATAATCCAATTTTGCCATTATTTTATGAAAATCCACAGAAGTATGGTTTTTTGCTACAAAATTATTTTTTAAATAAGCGTCTAGAAAACATTAAAGACGCTCAAGGATCGCATTTAAATATCATTGATCGATCTATCTTTGAAGACCAATTACTATTTCAATTGAATGCCGATTTGGATCGGGCTACTCAAACAGAAGCTGAAATTTATCGAGATCTATTACATAATATGATGGAACAAGTTGATGAATCTGAAGATGCCGTTATTAAAAATCCTGATCTATTGATCTACGTGAAAGTTTCATTTGAAACAATGTTAAGTCGGATTCAAAAAAGAGGGCGTTCATTTGAACAAATTGATCAAGATCCTTCGTTGTATGAGTACTATCAAGAATTAACAAAACGTTATACAGAATGGTTTGATCAATATTCAGCATCACCAAAATTAATGATTGATGGTGATAATTTGGACTTTATTGAACATCCAGATGATTTAGAAAAGGTTTTCCAACTCATTGATAATGAAATTAAGACATTAAAAGTTGAGGATTAAGATATGTTGGATATTAAATATTTACGAAATAATGCAGACGAAGCTAAGGAACGCTTAGCAGGTCGAGGAGTTGCAGCTGAGGATGTTGATGCCTATCTAGCTGCTGATACGAAACGCCGGGACTTATTAGTTCAATCTGAGGAGATGAAAGCACGCCGTAACAAGGTTTCTGATGAAATTGGACAAAAGAAGCGAGCTAAAGAAGATGCCAGTGCCGTAATTGCAGAAATGCAGCATGTTTCAAAAAGTATTAAAGAATTAGATGATCAAATTCTTGCAATTGAGTCTGAATTAAATGATCGGGCTTTACACTTTCCTAACTTGCCAGAGGCAACCATTCCAGTTGGACCTAATGAAGATTCTAATCGTGAAGAGTATAAATGGGGTGAGGTTCGTCAATTTGATTTCACACCTAAGGCTCACTATGAGATTGGGGAAGACCTTGGTATTTTAGATTGGGAACGAGGAGCTAAGGTTTCTGGGGCACGGTTTGTTTACTATGTTGGTCAAGGAGCCCGACTTGAACGAGCGATTTATAACTTTATGCTAGATGAGCATCAAAAAGAAGGTTATACCGAAATGATTACGCCTTACATGGTTAAAGATGATGCTATGTATGGAACTGGTCAATATCCTAAATTTAAAGACGATGCTTACCGTGTTGGAACTAATTCAGACATGACCTTAATTCCAACTGCGGAAGTACCTTTGACTAATTATTATCGTGAAGAAGTTATTGATGCAGACAAGTTACCGATCTCAGTAACGGCACTATCACCTTCTTTCCGCCAAGAAGCTGGATCTGCAGGGCGAGATACACGTGGCTTAATTCGCATGCACCAATTCAACAAGGTTGAAATGGTTAAGTTCACAAAACCTGAGCAATCATATCAAGCATTGGAAGAAATGACAAAAGATGCAGAAAACATTCTTCGAAAGTTGGAATTGCCATATCATGTTTTGACACTGTCAACCGGAGACATGGGCTTCTCAGCTGCCAAAACGCATGACTTAGAAGTTTGGATGCCTGAACAAAATCTTTATCGTGAAATTTCTTCAATTTCAAATACTGAAGCATTCCAAGCACGTCGCGCTAAGATTCAATATCGAGATGATGATGGTAAGCTTCAATATATCCATACTTTGAATGGATCTGGATTAGCTGTTGGCCGGGCTGTAGCAGCCATTTTGGAAAATTACCAAAATGCAGATGGAACGGTTACAGTTCCAACCGTTCTACGCCCATACTTTGGTGCTGATATAATTAAGCCTGAAGTTTAATTTCAAAATTAAAAAGATCAATTAGTTCGTTTTTAAATGAATTAATTGATCTTTTTTTTGTATAAATATATTAAAAAAACATAAACGTTACGAATGTTACGTAAAATCAACTTATTTTTTAACATTTTTATGTAACTAATTGGTGAATTTTATTTAATAAAGGCTTTACAATAAATATTGTAAGGTTGTGAATATATATAAATTAGCCCAATTTAGGAAAGGTGATTTTATGTTGAGTGAAATTAAGCATCGGGGCCGACCTAGGAAATATGACGATCCAAAGGAAGCACAACGGGTCGCTAATCAACGATACCGTGCACGACACCGGCAACAAGTTAATTATTTAAACGATCGTAATAAAACAAAACAATTCATATTGAAAGAAGCAACGAAAGAAGATTTAATTTTAGTAGACCAATGGCGATCAGATCGCCGTCAATTAGATAATTGATGATCTATTAATTTATTCGTTAAAAAGGAAAGCAGAGAATTTAATTCTGCTTTTTTTTAATGAGTTCGGTTAAGCGCTATAAAAGAATTGAATTAAAAGTAAAGACCTATTAATTTAAATATTTATAGACTAATTTTGAGTGGAAAAGTTTTGATTGCTGGATAATCTGTTAAAATTAAGGTTAGAAGATTTTATTGTATTCAGCACAAGATAAGGGAGCCAAATAATATGAAAATTATTGCTTTTGGAATTCGAGAAGATGAACAGGTTGCAGTAGATGTTTGGATGACTAAGCATCCGGAGGTTCAGGTACATACTACCAGTGAGTTACTGACACCTCAAACTGCTAAAATGGCAGAAGGTTATGATGTTGTTAATATTTTACAAGCTGGAATTCCGGTAGGTGAAGAAACGTTAAGCCAATTACATGACCTAGGGATTAATATTTTGACACTACGAAATGTTGGAACAGATGACCTTGATTTTGATGTTTTAAAGAAATATCAATTTAGTGTGTCAAATGTTCCACGTTACTCGCCAAATGCAATTGCTGAACATGCAATGATTCAGATGTCACGTTTATTCCGGCATATGAAGCAAATGGATATTAAAGTTTATAATCACAATTTAGCTTGGGCACCAACAATTGGACGTGAAGTTCGTAAACAGACGATAGGAATTGTGGGAACTGGAAATATTGGTCGGGTTGCTATTCAAATTGCCCAAGGGTTTGGGGCTAAAGTAATTGCTTATGATAAGTTCCATAATCCTGAAATTGAGGCAGCGGGACTTTATGTCGATACCCTTGATGAATTGTTTGAACAAGCTGATGGTATTTCTTTGCATGTTCCAGGATTACCAGAAAACCATCATATGATTGATGAAAATGCTATAGCAAAAATGCGCGATAAGGTTGTCATCGTTAATGCTGGTCGTGGTAATTTGGTGGACACGGATGCTGTGATTTCCGGGTTAGATCAAGGTAAAATTGATGGATTTGCGATGGACACTTATGAAGACGAGGGCGGATTGTTTAATGTTGATTGGACTGGGAAAGAGTTCCCTGATCAACGAGTTGCGAATTTAATAACCCGTGATAATGTGATTGTTTCACCACATACGGCCTTTTATACTTGGACGGCTTCAGAAGAAATGGTTGAACAATCATTAGACGCTGGATTGGCTTATACACAAGGACAAGTCCCTGAGCAGGCTGTTAAATTTTAATATTTAAAGGGCGAAAGATTAAATAATTGCAATAAACTTTCATATTTTTATAAGAAGAATGTAAAATGATTGCTGAAATCGCTAATATAATTGAATAAAAAGCTTAGATGCGTTAAAATTATTATGTAGAAGAGTGTATGTAGTTTCACATGACCTTTTCAGAACACAATTGCTTTGTTTAAATTTAGATAAAAAAGGGGATATATAGAATTATGGCAAAGATTTTTGCATACGGAATTCGTGATGATGAAATTCCAGCGTTGAACCAATGGCGCGAAGAAAACCCAGAAGTAACAGTTGATTTTACTGATCAACTATTAGATGCTGAAACTGCTAAGATGGCTGAAGGCTACGATGCAGTTGATGTTTATCAACAATTAGATTATACTCGTGAAACTTTGGCTGCTTTGCATGAAGTTGGAATCAACAAGATGTCATTGCGTAACGTTGGAATCGACAATATTGATTTGGAAGCTGCTCGCGAATTTGGCTTCAGCATTTCAAACGTTCCAGTTTACTCACCAAATGCAATCGCTGAACACTCAATGATCCAAATGTCACGTTTGCTACGTCGGACTAAGGCTTTGGATGCTAAGATTGCTCGCCATGACTTACGTTGGGCTCCAACAATTGGTCGTGAAATGCGTATGCAAACGATCGGAATTATCGGAACCGGTCATATCGGCCGTGTTGCAATGAAGATTGCTCAAGGTTTCGGTGCTAAGATTGTGGCATATGACTTGTACAAAAACGATGAAGTTGAAGCACAAGGTTTGTATGTTGATACATTGGATGAATTGTACGCACAAGCTGATGTTATCTCATTGTACGTTCCTGGTGTTCCAGCCAACGATAAGATGATCAATGCTGAATCAATCGCTAAGATGAAAGACGGCGTTGTTATCGTTAACTGCTCACGTGGAAACTTGATTGATACTGATGCAGTTATTGATGGTTTGAATTCAGGTAAGATTTCTGATTTGGCAATCGACGTTTATGAAGATGAAGTTGGATTGTTCAATGAAGATTGGGAAAACAAAGAATTCCCAGATGCTCGTATCGCTGACTTGATCTCACGCGAAAACGTACTTGTAACCCCACATACTGCCTTCTATACAACTAAGGCCGTTTATGAAATGGTTACACAATCACTTTCAGCTAGCTTGGATTTCATCAATGGTGAAGTTCCTAGCATCGCTGTTGAATACTAAGATTGTTTTTTATAAATTCATGTAGACATTAATAAGACGCTAAGCCGTTCTTTTATGACCGATATTGATAGATAACTAAGTAAGTTGTTACATTCGAATCTGTTATGATTATGGAATCTCGGCGTCTTTTTATATTGGAGAATAGGATTATGAATTATTTTGATGGAAGTTATCAACTAAAAGTAAAAGATTTTTTCTTTAAAATTTTGAGTGGATCAGCCCAAGGAATTTTGATTGGGGTGCTACCATCCGCTGTTTTGAAATATATTTTAAAATTATTTATCACGCCAGGAGTTACGAACTGGGCTACTGATTTAAATGCTATTTTGGTTTTGTTCACTTCATTTATTCCGCTTTTGATTGGGGTATGTGTTGCTTTGCAATTTAACATGAAGCCATTGGATGTTGGAACATTAGGAATTGCTGTGGCTGCTGCTTCAGGTGCTACTAAGTGGGCTACGGCACCTAAAGGATTTGTTAATCCTGTAACAGGAGTTGCTTCAAAAGTTCCTGCAACGGTTTATATGACGTCTGGAGCTGGCGATGTTATTAATGCAATGATCGTTGCAGCCATCGGTGTCTTAGTGATTTGGTTAATTGCTAAGTACCTATGGGGATTCGGAGCTGTTGCTATCATCTTGACACCGATCGTTGTTGGTGGAGGAGTCGGATTGATTGGAAAAGCAATCGCTCCTTATGTTGGAGATGTGACAACTTGGATTGGAAACATTGTTGAGACATTTACAACATTACAACCAGTTCCTATGGCAATGTTGATTGCTATGGCTTTCTCAATTATTATCATTACCCCAGTTTCAACGGTTGGAATTGCCTTGGCTATTTCATTAGCTGGTTTGGGTTCTGGTGCAGCTGGAGTTGGAGTTATTGCAACTACTGTTGTCCTATTGATTAACTCAATTAAGGTTAATAAGAAGGGAACATCAGTTGCCATCTTCTTGGGAGCGATGAAGGGAATGATGCCTTCAGTGTTTGCTAAGCCAGCAACAATGATTTCATTCTTAATCACAGCTGCAATTTCAGGAATTCCAGTTGCATTGTTCAATGTTCAAGGAACTCCTACTTCAGCTGGATTTGGTTGGATTGGAATGGTTACACCTATTCAATCAGTTGCGAAAGACGCCGCTGATGCACAATGGATTACTAACTATGTTAACCCAATGATTTCAATTGTTGTCTTCTTCGTTGTTCCAATTATCGTGGGATTTGTGGTTGACTTCATTTTGACAAAGTATTTAAAGTTGTATAAACCTTCTGACTTTGCTCAAGAAATTTAAAATTAAAATAAGAGTGCTATATAACATTTTGATAAAGAAGTTGGAACTATTTTGTTTCAGCTTCTTTTTTAGTTTATAACACGGGGAATGCCAATGCAGGAAATGGTTTGTAACTTATTAGTGATAAAGATATAATAAGAATAGTTTTTTAAAATTATGAATAAAAATTATGGAGATTCAGTAGATGAACCAAACGATCGCGGGTACACAATATAATTGGACCGATTTAATTATTCCACTAATTGCTATTTTGGTTGTTGCGTTAATTATCACTTCAATCCAAAAATTATTACATAGGAAAACAACCTTTGTTTTAACAACGGCTATTTTATTGATAGTTGGGGGAGTTGGTGTAACAGCCTATAATGCAGACATCTTTGATGTGCAGGCGTGGGTGACTCAGCATCGTAATCAATATGAATCTAAGCAGGTTCAAAAAAAAGCTGTAATCAAAGTTGATCGAACACAAATTAAAAAAATGGTGATGCGTGATCAAAATAAAACTGACAAATTTGAAAAAGTTGGATTTGTTGCAATTCCATCGCAGGCCATTCTTTTGCCTATCTATAATGATGCATATTCAGTTGACGGTTTGAATTTAGGGGCCGATTATGCCAATCGTTATGCTCAAGATCCACTAGGTAAAAATATTCCAGTTATGGGACAAGGTAACTATGGGTTGGCTGCTCATAATTTTAATGACGGTAAAACAGGATTTAGTGGTCTGCAAGAAGATTTAAATAATGACGCGCCTTACTTAGTGAATGGTCAGTTGGGTGAGTCTGACTGGTTAAATGGTCAATTTGTCTATATGGCTAATGAAAAAGGGATTTATCGCTATACAATTACTAATCAAGTCGCTAAAGAAGAAACTGCGTCTGATGTATTAGCACCAACGGAAAAATCAACATTAACAATTGTAAGTTGTCTCTTTCCAACGATTAGTAAGCGAATTATAACTCAGGCTGATTTAACTAAGTCTTACACGTGGGAACAAGCACCAGATAAGATAGTAGGGTATTTTAATTTAAAAGTACAAAATACGAATGCCCGGGCCGATTGGTTTAATCCTGGAACTGAAGAAGGGGCCAATGGGGATGCTGGTGGAACTAAGACAGTGCAAAAATAAGGAGAAGAAGATTGAAAACAATTGCGTTTGATACATCAAATCAGCCCTTGACGGCGGCTGTTTTTAAAGATGGAGTCTTATTAGAACAACTAGAAATGGATTCAACTAGAAATCATTCAGAAAAATTAATGTCAGCTATTGATCAATTATTACAGAACCAAAATTGGACCCCTCAAAATCTAGATCAAGTAATTGTTAGTCAAGGGCCTGGCTCATATACAGGATTACGCCTAGAAGTAACGACGGCTAAAACTTTGGCTTTTACGCTTCAGTTGGAGTTGAGAGGTATTTCTGGATTAGCTTTGTTAGCATCTAATGTTTTGGATGATAATACATTGATTATTCCGATGATGGACGCCCGAAATGAGAATGTATATACAGGACAATATCGTTGGCAAGCGGGGCAATTAATGATGGTAGAATCTGATCGTCATAGTTCAATTTATGATTTACCATTAGCGGTCGGTGATCAACCAGTAGTTTATGTGGGTGAATATCATAAGTTTAAAGAGATGCTTCAAAGTAAGGTTCCTCAAGCCAAATTTGCAACAGATAATTTACCACATGCAACTAATATGTTTGACTTAGCTCAGAATGTTACACCTTTACGTGATTCTGTAGAAATACATAATTTTAATCCGAATTATTTACGTGTCACTCAAGCTGAAGCAGATTGGCAAGCCTTACATCCGAATGTAGAGAATAAAGATTATGTTGAAAAGATTAAATAAATGGTGGTCTCGTAAACAAAGTTCGACTTTACCGGTGGAAGTTCAAAATTTTGTTCAAACGATGACAATTGGTGGGCAAGAATATAGTCTAATGGTGGCGCAGTTAAATGATGCTGTTGATATGTTTGATATCGAAGAAGCTGCTTATGAAGGTAGTACACCATGGCCATTAGAAGTTTTTGAAGATGAAGTGATCAGGACGAATGAACGTTTATATTTGGTTTTACGAGCTAAAGAAACGGGTTCGGCCTTAGCTTATATTGGGGCTAATTTTGCGGCTGGTAAAAAGACTACACATATTACGAACATTGCTGTGCATCCACAATGGCAAAATCGAGGTCTGGCTAAAGCGCTATTGGCCTATGTTATGTCTTTGTCTGTACAACATCATTTTGAGCGAGTGACCCTGGAAGTTCGCGAGGATAATGTTATAGCTCAAAACTTATATGAAAAGCTTAATTTTAACGTGATTCGACAACATCCTGATTATTATGATGATCATGAAGCAGCGTTAGAAATGATGGTTAAAGTGGGCGGTGCGGCTAAATGACTTTAGCAATGGAATGGACTAACGTACTCCAAGTGGATGAGATTTTTGATTTGACTAAGCAAAGTTATCAAGGGCATGGTTGGTCGAAAGCGGTTTTTGCTGCGGACTTATCCCAACCAACGGCGTGGTATTTTGGTGGACGGATAGATGGTAAATTAATTGCTTATGTTAGTGCTAGTCTGGTTTTAGATGAATTATCAATTACAAATGTGGCAGTAGCACCTGATTGGCAGCAACAAGGAATTGGGCGATCATTAATGATGAGATGTTTGGATCAATTTAAACAACCTCTCAGAATTTTGTTAGAGGTTAGAGCTTCAAATCAAAAGGCGCAAAAATTATATCATCATTTAGGCTTTGAGACTTATTATATACGTGAAAATTATTATCAAAATCCAGTAGAAGCGGCTCAATTGATGGATTTAAAAATTAATGGATGGGGAGAATAGAAGATGACTGATCGAATTATCTTAGCTTTTGAATCAAGTGCTGATGAAACGAGTGTGGCAATTGTTAAGAATGGGAACGAAATCCTTAGTTTAGAAATTGCGACACAAATTAAAAGTCACCAACGCTTTGGGGGGATTGTTCCTGAAGTAGCTAGTCGACATCATATTGAGCAAATCACCCTGTTAGTTGATGCTGCTTTAACAGATGCTAAATTAACGTATGATGATCTAACTGCAGTTGCTGTAACATATGGTCCTGGATTGGTAGGAGCTTTGCTAATTGGAGTAACTGCTGCGAAAACAATTGCTTGGGCACACGGATTACCCTTGGTGCCTGTTGTGCATATGGCTGGGCATATTTCAGCTGCGCAATTTGTGGAACCAATTCAATATCCAGCTCTCGCTTTGATGGTTTCTGGTGGGCATACTGAATTTGTTCTGATGGAATCTGAATATGAATATGTGGTTGTTGGTGATACTCGGGATGACGCAGTTGGTGAATCATATGATAAAGTTGGGCGCACGATGGGTTTGCCTTATCCAGCTGGTAAAAAGATTGACGAAATGGCGCATCAAGGGACAGATGAATATAAACTTCCACGGGCTTTGATGAATGATGGAAAATTAGATTTTAGTTTTTCAGGTCTTAAGAGTGCAGTTATTAATTTAAAGCACAATGCTGATCAACGTGATGAAGAATTGAATTTGATTAATCTAGCTACTAGTTTTCAAATGGCGGTGTTAGATATTTTACTAACGAAAACACGTCAGGCCTTAAAAACTTATCCAGTAAAAATGCTAATTGTGGCAGGCGGAGTTGCGGCTAATCAAGGACTACGTGATGGCCTTGATCAGTTGCTGACGGAGTTTACACACACACGTCTAGTCAAAGTCCCATTGCAATTAGCAGGAGATAACGCTGCAATGATCGGGGCAGCCGGAGACATTGCTTATCGTCATGGAGAGCGTGCTAGTTGGGACTTGAATGCTAAGCCAGGATTGGATTTTGATTATCTATCGCCTGATTTAGAGTTTAAAGTTCCAGGGGTTGAAAATAATATTTAACAATAAATAAAAAGGATCTAACAAGTTTTGTTTAGGTTCTTTTTATTTATATTTAAGTCTTTATTTTCACAATTATTGTATTTTTATAGAAATATAAAATAAAAATGTATTATCTTTTTTAAGATATAGGTCTAAAGGAAGGTGTTTTAGATTTACATAATAGATTTTAATGAATAAAAATGTTGACGAACGTTTGTGAAAGTGTTAACATATAAATGTAAAAACTTATTTGATTTTAATCAGTTTTTAATGTTGATGTCGATTGAACTTATTTATTCAGGAGGAATAGTTTAATGAAAAAGCAAATAATAACCACCGGATTAGTGATTGGATTACTTTTTTCAACAACAGCATTAAGGGCTAGTGATGTATCTGCGTCTGAACAGGATAATAAAACAACACAAATAGAAAAAGATCCCCAAGAATTAGGCGTAGTTACTTCAGGAGCATTAAATGTATCTGGATCTGGTGCAAATGGATTGCAATTACAAGGAAATAACAGTGTTACTACAGGGGAATTAGATTTCCATTATACTGGTAAATCAATTGTTTCGATAGGAGTTAACGAACAGACTGAAACAGTTTTCTCGGTTCCAAAAGAATTACAAGAAATAGTTAATGACCCTAGTTTTAATAATTATGTTTCTGGCACATTCCAGTTCAATAATGGGGCTACTAGTAATTATGATCCACATGATATTAGAGTTGAAGATGGTGGAGCAACTATTCGCGTAATTAATCCAAATGAATCGTGGGTTTTCTCAGCTACGTTTGATGTTCATTTGAATTTTAACTTAGGACAAATGGTCACTGATACAGGGATGCGAGTTCCTGATGCAGAAAACAATTCAAGTTACATATTCAATGCTGGTTTGATTGAAAAAAATTCAGTAATTAATTGGGACATAGTTAATAAATATAATACTAGTTACACTTTACCAACTCATCAATTAGATCCAGGTTGGGGATTGCTACATCGCATTCCTACGGCTGAGGATGTATATGACGTAGATACTACTATTACTGGAGAAGGTGAACCTGGAGCTAAGATACAGGTTAAGGTTGGAGATGAAGTCATTGGTGAGGGAACAGTAGATAGTAATGGAATTTATGAAATTGAAATTCCTAAGCAAAATGTAGGTGTGACCATCAATGTTATACAAAATACAGGGGTAGGTTGGAGCGATGCAGCTTCGACAATCGTCAAACATAAGAATGTAGATATTAAAGCACCGGTGGTTACCGATACTGTATATGATACTGACACTGTCATTAAGGGTACAGGTTATGAAATTGGAAATACCATTATAGTTACCGATCAAAATGGAAATGAAATAGGTCGCGGACTTGTCGGTGCTGACAAAACGTTTAAAGTGACTATTGATCCTCAAAAGGCATATACCATCTTACATCTAGTTGAGACCAATGGAACCGAAACTAGTCCTGCAACGGAAGTTACAGTTCACGAGGGGCAAAACAATGATGATAACGAGATTACTAGTATTAATCCATACTCAATTAGTAATAATGACGGATTTATTTATGGCACTTATAGTGGAAATAATGCTGTAAGTGTGAGGGTCAACATAGATGCGATTCCTCAAACGACCGTTGGGATTACGCCAGGAAATGGCAACTTTAAATATTACGTTGGAAATTTGGTTACTAATACAGGTCAAGCTGTATCTGTAAGTATCTTGGATGGAACAGGTAATGCTATTGATACACAATCAGTGACGATACTACCTTAAATGTCGATAAAATATAATGAAAAGCATGACTAAATTCGATAGATGATAGTCATGCTTTTTATTATATTTATGATAAACGAGAGGTATTAGTTCCTAAGAATAAATAAGATAAAATATGAGATTATAAATTACTATTACAATAAACGAAACAGTTTTTGTTCTACAAAAAACGTGTTAATCTCGAAGTAGTTAGAAAGGGATTAATTATGAATAAGATAAAAGTTATGTTTGTTTTTGGGACACGTCCGGAAGCAATTAAAATGGCTCCGATTATTTTAGCTTTAAAGCAACAACAGGAACGTTTTGAGGAGATTACAGTTATTACGGCACAACATCGTCAAATGTTAGACCAAGTTTTGAATATATTTAAAATAAAACCAGATTACGATCTAAATATTATGCAAAAGCAACAATCTCTTAGTCAAATTACTAGTAACGTAATGATTAATCTTGATCCTATAATAGAAAAAGAACACCCAAATATTATCTTAGTACATGGAGATACGACGACGACTTTCGCGGCTAGTTTGAGTGCTTTTTATCATCAAATAATGGTTGGTCATGTTGAAGCGGGGCTACGAACATGGGATAAATACAGCCCTTTTCCTGAAGAAATGAATCGGCAAATGACGGACGTTTTAAGTGATATATATTTTGCCCCTACGACATTAAGTAAAGAAAATTTGATGTTAGAAAATCATTCAAAGGATCATATTTATGTTACAGGTAACACGGCCATTGATGCGTTAAAACAGACAGTTCAAGAAGAATATGTTAATCATCCGTATGAGTTGAAAAAAGATGATAACCGCATGATTTTGGTAACTATGCATCGACGAGAAAATCAGGGAGATCCTATGCGAAGGGTATTTGGTGCTATTCGTGAGGTAGTAGATCAATATACTGATGTAGAAGTGGTTTATCCTGTACATTTAAGTCCCATTGTTCAAAAATTGGCTCATGAAGTGCTAGGTGAGCACGATAGAATTCATTTAGTAGAGCCGATGGATGTAATTGACTTTCATAATATCGCAGCACAAAGCTACTTTATAATGACAGATTCAGGGGGAGTTCAAGAAGAGGCACCATCACTTGGGAAACCAGTTTTAGTCTTGCGAGAGACAACTGAGCGTCCAGAAGGTGTATCAGCTGGAACCTTGAAATTAGTTGGGACTGAAGCTAGTCAGGTTAAAGATGCTATGAAAGATTTATTAGACAATTCAGCGTCTTATCATAAAATGGCAGCAGCAAAGAATCCATACGGAGACGGACACGCATCTGGGTACATATTAAATGCAATTATAAAAGAATTGGGTTAAAGTACTTCCCGTTCTTCAAAAATTAGGCATAATGTCAAAAACAGTAGTAAACAGCGAAGTCCATTTTCGCTATTTACTACTGTTTTTTTTGTTTTAAATGTTGATTATTGCATTTATAGAATATATTTTTGTATATTTCTTGTATGTGTGCCTACAATTATTCAGAGATAAACTGCTGTTTTAATTGTAAAGGGGAGAAACGATGACTAAATACGTAAGAATTGGTTATGCTCGTGTGTCTTTAGCTGAAAAGCAAAACTTGGGTTTGGAATTACAAGTGAGAGCTTTAAAAAAATCAGGTTGTAAAACAATTTTTAAAGAAGAGGTTAGTGGTACTCTTGATGAAAGAAAGCAAATGCAAAAAGCTATAGATCTGTCAAAAGATTATAGTAGGCAAGGATATAATGTAATATTTTATATTTACAAATTGGACCGTTTGGGTCGTCATTCTAGTCGAGCTATTCAAATTATAGAAGATTTAAATAAAAATGGCGTAGAAGTAGTTAGTATCAAAGAACAATTTGATACATCCACTCCAGTAGGTGTTTTGCAATATCAAATGTTAGCAACTTTTGCTGAATTTGAATTAAATACAATCAGACAACGTACTAAGGAAGGCTTAGAACAAGCACGGTTAAATGGTAAAAAGCTAGGGCGCCCCGCTTTATCACAAAGTACTAAGGAACAAATTATTGATTTATATAGTAATTCTGATTTTTCGGTTGTAGATATTGCGCAACAAGTTAATGTAGGTGTATCAACTATATATAAAATTATAAAAATATCCGGAATAAATAATAGACGAAAAAAATGAATAAATTTTAAATTATAAAAAAGAGTTCTACTGACGTAAGCCATAATAGAACTCTTTTTAATTTTGTCTTCAAATAGCACATCTATAAAACGTTCATTTTATAGAATATATTCTACACCATGAAATAGCTATCTGCAAGTACTTGAAAAATACAATACGTTTACAATTATAATTTATAAATATATTTTTGTATTTGTGAAAAATATTTTTTTACTCAAAATAGCACATCTATAAAATGAACATTTTGTAGATGTTGGATTGCGGGGGTGTTTTTTAGTATGAATATTGTAGGCTTAAGAAAAAAAGAACAACGGATTTTAATTTCTAGTGCTTATGGGGAAAGTCAATCAATTAACTTTAAATTCGAAAAAACTGAGATTAATGATGCTTTTTCTTTAGTTGAATTTCATGTTTTTTTGTTTGATAAGAAAATTAATGAGCCAGATTTAATGATTGACAATAGGGTAGTAAGTCCGAATACATCCGGACAATTTCCTTGGTGGATTTTGGCTAAAGACAAGGTGGCCTTGCCTAGTCAAAAAAAAGAATTGAATGACGTTGAGATCTATAAACAGTTTGGAAGGCCCAATACTGAACTATTAGGGATTTCAGATATTGGCAAGATCTATGCAAGTGGTCTATATGATAAACATGAATTAGTTAGCGGTATGATGTGGAATGATAAAAATCCTAAAACTTGGTTGATCATGACTCTTGATCATAATAGATTGTTCGATTTGGTGATGAATCAAAGTTTTATCACGGTATCCTATAAAATTAATTTTAACCAGATGAACCATGCTGATTTTAATACACAGGATGGTGAAAAAAATCGTTTTTCGGGAATTTATTCGTTTGGAAAGTCTAAACGTTACCTGCCTTTGAAAGATGAGGGATAGGTCGACCATGTATATTGAGGGAAATGATAAGGATCATTGGGCATATTTAATTGAGAAGCGTTGTTTTGATCTTGTATGCTCAACCTTGGGATTGCTGGTGTTGTCGCCTATCTTTTTGATTATTATGGTAGCAATTAAATTTGAAGACCCCAAAGGATATATATTTTTTTCACAAATGAGAGTTGGAAAAAATGGAAACGTATTTAAAATGTATAAATTCAGATCCATGAAGGTTGATGCGGAGAAAGAACTAGTAAAGCTAAAAGATAAGAATGAAGTTAAGGGCGCCATGTTTAAGATGAAAAATGACCCGCGAGTAACAACTGTGGGCAAATTTTTAAGAAGAACTAGTTTAGATGAGTTGCCCCAATTAGTGAATGTTTTGATTGGAGATATGAGTTTGGTTGGCCCTCGTCCGCCTTTGCCAAATGAGGTACTAAAATACTCATCGCGTGAAAAAAAACGTCTTAGGGTTAAGCCAGGATGTTCAGGATTGTGGCAAGTTAGCGGAAGAAATGAATTGAGTTTTGATGAAATGATTGAATTAGATTTTAAGTATATTACACAAAGAAGTTTTGGATTAGATCTTATGATCGTCTTGAAAACAATTGTTCAAATGATTAGACCAAGAGGGGCATATTAGAAATGGTAAATATGGAAAAGTTAGGTACAAGTGTCCTGAAAATTATTTTAAAAAAATACAGTGTATATATATTATTGTTAGCTATCATTTCAGGAGGAATTACTACTTTTATAGTTGAAAAAATTTCACCAAGTCAATATATTGCGACAAATCAGGTGATTATTTCACCAAAAACTAATGATGCACAAATGGATCTTAAATATGTCAGTACGTATAAAGAATTGTTAACAAATGAGATCATTTTGGACAAAGTCCATAATAATCTCAAGCGTAGCAATATTAATCGTAGTACACATGATCTTCAGAAAGAATTGACAATTTTAACAGATACTGATTCTCAAATCGTAACGATTCAAGTTGCAGATAATTCAAAAAATGAAAGCATTAAGATAGTGAATGCTTTTGGGTTAGTGGCGCAAGATGAGTTGCCAAAGTTAATTACGACTAATAAAAGTAAGCTTTTGAATGGAACTGATCAAGCCTATCGAATAGGAAATATAAATAAAATGCAATTAATGCTGATAACTAGTACGATATTTTTTGTTTTTTACTTCCTTATAATTGTTCGAATTATTTTTAAGAGGAATAAATTGTTTTTCCCTGAACAAGTGGCGGATATTTTGAGAACTAAAAGGCTATATCAGTTTAATTGAAATTCTAAAATTCGGCGTAAATGATTAGTAAGGATATTATTGATGCAAAATGACAAAAAAATGGTCTATATAATTGGGGTATTATTTTGTATAATGCCCATTATTGAGAACTTAAATGGAGTGTTTTTAGGACATCATGTATCAGATGTATATAGAATTTTAATGATTTTTGTGGTGCTTTTATTTTTGTTTGTGTCTAGTGATGTTGTATACATGCAGACGTTTGAAATGATAGGTGTTTTGCTTACTTATTTGACTATAGCTGTATTGCAGATGTTAGTTATTTATCATTCATCAGTTCCCTTTTTGAGTGATTTAAAATCATTATCTAGAATTATGTTGTCTTTTCTATACTTTGCATATTTTTATAAAGCTAATCTTTTAGGTCTGATTAGTCAGAAAGATATTAAAGTGTATCTTACAATTATTAGTTTTTTATATGCGTTGATGATGTTCATCCCATTTCTTATGGGAAGTGGTTTGGCTACTTATGATGTTCAAGGTAGTGGTTTGTTATCGGCTAAAGAAGGTATTGGATTTAAAGGCTACTTTGTGGAAGTCAACTCGTTATCAGCTATATTAATGGGATTATTGGTGTTTTTAGGCGAAGAAGTTCTTAGCTATATCAAAATAGCAAATCGTAGAAATATCATTGTAAATGGATTTTTATTTCTTGCGGTATTAATTTCTCTATTGTTAACTGCTACGAAAACTGGAATGATTTTCGGAATCGTTTATCCTACTTTTTTGATTTTAAGATCTCTTGTAGATCATAAAGTATCAACAAAAGTTAAGAAAAATATTTTGATAACCATTGTAGTTATTATGATTTTGGCATGGCCATCGATTATACCAACACTTTCTAATTCGGTAAATGGATTGGTGTCGCGAGGAATGTATTTTTATCAACAAATGGATGGTAATATTGTCCAATTTATTACAAGTAATCGATCAAACTTTGTACGAGATAATTTCAATGAAATGATCCAATCTGGTAATTTTTTCTTTATACATTTTTTGGGTACTGGATATTATTCAAATCCACAAAATGTTTTGATGAGACGGGTCGTTACTGAAATGGATATTTTTGATTTTTATTTTAGTTATGGTCTGATTGGCTGTTTAGTGTATATAAATTATTTCAAAGAAAGTTTTAAAAATTTCTGGAATAGATCAAAAGATAGTGTTAGTTGGATGCTGGTGACTATGTTTGTTTATAGCATGTTTGGTGGCCATGTGTTCGTTAATGCAATGTCAAGTAGCATTTTAGCTATTGCATATGCCTATTTTGTTATTGATGATTCAAAAGGAAAGGAGGCATTGGAATGAAATGTTTTTCAGCAATAATATATATTTTTTTAAATAACATTCAAGTTCCTTATAGACTTAGTCGAATTGAACGTTGTTTTAGAGGAATTAAAAATTTTTATGCTAGAAAATTATTTGATAATGTGGGAGAAAATGTCTCGATTAGGCCCAAAACGAAGATATCTTACATGAAAAACATATCAATTAGTGATAATTCTAGTATTGGTGATCGTAGTCAAATTATTGCTGCAGCTAAAATTAAAATTGGATCAAATGTAATGATGGGGCCGGAAGTTTTAATTTTGACACAAAATCATAATATCGTAGGACAGAATAAGTTATTAATTGAAGGAGGAGTAAATAAGAAAGCTGTTTATATTGGGGACGATGTCTGGATTGGGGCAAGAAGTATTATTTTACCGGGTGCTAAATTAAATCCAGGGGTCATAGTCGCAGCTGGTTCTATAGTTGTAGGCAAGGAATACCCGGCATATGCGATCATTGGTGGAAATCCAGCTAAAGTGATTAAATATCGTAAAGAAAGTGATCAGGATGTATTAAATGAATAATAGGATGAAAATTATAAAAAACTATTTGTACAATATGTCATATCAACTTTTAACGATCTTTTTACCTTTAATAACGATTCCGTATATATCTAGGACAATCGGTGTTGTAGGAGTAGGAGCAAATGCATATACAAATGCTGTGATGTCCTATTTTCTATTGATTGCCAATCTGGGTATTAATCTATACGGAAATCGAACAGTTGCCTATATTAGGGATGATGAAGAAAAATTATCCAAATTTTTCTTTGAGATCCAAATTTTAAGGTTCTTATTAGTTTTCATTGTCGGGACAATATATTTAGGATTTGTATTTTTATTTGGTGGATCATATAAGTCACTATTTATTACTCAAGGTATTGCTATTGTAGCCACGTTTTTTGATATATCCTGGTTGTTCATGGGTGTGGAAAATTTTAAAAGCATTTTTTTACGGAATGTTTTTGTAAAGTTGGTTTCAGTAGGGTTAATTTTACTGTTAGTGAAGAACAAGCATGATTTGTTAATGTACGTTCTAATCTTGATGTTGTCTACATTATTTGGAAATATTATTATTTGGCCAACAATTAGCAAATATATTAAAGTTTCTAGATTTAATTTTAAGGATTTGAATTATAAACAGCATATTAAGGCAACAATGAGCTTTTTTTTGCCTCAAATTGCGATTCAAATATTTTTATTTTCAGGTAGAACTTTTTTAGGAATAGTCGATTCGGTTAATGCGTTAGGTTATTTTGAAAGCGCTGATAAAGTTATACGGATTTTATTAGTTGTGATTACATCTATTAGTACAGTAGTCATGCCTAAAATGGCTAACATTTACTCGTCAGGCGATGGTAAGAAAATACCTGAGTATTTGAAAATTACGTTTGATATCATATCGGCTGCCACATTGCCCATGTTATTTGGAATTATTGGGATAGCAAAACCTTTTTCTGGCTTCTTCTTTGGGCCGGCTTTTAATGGGATTGATAAAGTGATGCAAATCGTTGTTTTTGAAATTATATTTATTGCATGGTCAAGTGTAACTGCGGATCAGTATTTGGTGGCAACCAATCAAATGAAAACATATATAAAATCGTTAATATGTGGAGCTATATTTAATGTTCCAATGAATTTTATTTTAATATCTAAGTTTGGATTGTATGGTGCTTGTATAACAGCTGTTTTAACAGAATTTGTGGTTTTTATTATTCAGTTGAATAGTGTAAGGAAAAAAATGAACGTTAAAATTTGGTTTGTAAATGTTCCTAAGTATTTATTATCTAGTTTGGTGATGTTAGGAATACTGGTGTTGCTTAATGATATATGGCCTAACACGATTGTCAGTCTTATTTTAAAAATAATTGTCGCGATGATTGTTTATGTTATTTTATTATTTTTGCTAAAACCGACGTCTTTAAATTATATTAATCAGATTTGGGGTAAAAAGGTATTCAAATGAAAGAGAGAACGCATAAATTGAAACGAGAAGTTTTATTTGGAGTTGGAGTTGATCCGTTAACTTTGCAAGAAACGGTTTCTCTAGTGGAGCAAAAGATTCGTGATAAAAAACCGACTCATTTGCTGGGAGTCAATGCAGATAAGATTAATGGTTTGGGTATCGATGATAAATATGACGATATTATAAAGAATGCTGAGATTATTAATGCTGACGGGGCATCATTAGTAATTGCCTCTAAGATATTGAAACATCCTCTTCCAGAACGTGTTGCTGGAATTGATTTAATGCAAAGCTTATTGGATATTTCAGAAAAAAAGAATTACTCAGTTTATTTTTTGGGATCCAAACAAGAGGTTGTAGAAAAGATGTTAAGTAATTTCCATAGTGATTATCCTAAGTTAAATGTTGCCGGTTATCGAAATGGTTATTTTACGGAAGCAGATTGGCCGGCCGTTAGTGAAGAACTAAGGAAAAAGCAACCAGATATTATATTTATTGGAATAACATCTCCAATAAAAGAATATTTAATTGATTATTTAATGAAAGATTCAGTTAATTCTATTTTTATGGGTGTTGGGGGGAGCTTTGATGTCCTATCAGGTAATATTAATCGAGCACCAATGTGGTATCAAAATCATAATTTAGAATGGCTTTATAGATTATCACAAGAACCCAAAAGATTATTTAGGCGTTATCTTTTTGGCAATATTAAATTTATTTTATTAGTACTACGAGAGAAGCTGCTAGGTGGAAACCATGATTGAAAATAATTTTTCTAAAAATGTTGATCAGTTAGTTAATCAATTTATCGCTGATACGGGTATCCCATATCAAGTGCAAGATAATGTTATTGGAATTGTTCCAGTTGAAGAAAGCGATGAATATGATTTATTTGTGGGTCAATTGGCTATAAGTCTATCAAAAAAACTAGATTCTATTTTATTAATAGATGTCGATTATCAAGCAAGACAAAAACGATATTTATCAGATGTTACTTTCGATAATTCTAAAATACAGTATGTAAATGCAGATAAAATTGAGGCAAAATATTCAGATTTCATTAAGCTATTGATATCAGGTGAGAAAAATCAGCTTTCGTTTAAAAATTTTGATGTTGTTCTAATTAGATATAGAAAGAATATTTTTGAAACAGAGCCTTTTATTTTGAATAAACAGAAGAAGCTTATTGCATTAATGGATATGAATACTCTCAAAAGAGATAGGTTAATGAAGATTAGAGAAGCCGAAAATGCTTATTCATTAGATTATCTTGCACCGGTTTTATTTAATACAAAGAAAAGGCGATTTTTATGATACTAGTCATATCTAATATGTATCCATCAGATAAATATCCCAATTATGGGGTATTTGTAAAAAATTTTGTTGATGAATTATCTAATTCCTATGAAACAAAGGTTATTGCGATCACTAAAAAAGAATCCAAAAAAGCAAAGTTATTTGGATATCTTCATTTTTATTGGTTGATTACAAAAAATTATATTTTTGGAAATTTTGATTTGATATATGTACATTATGCAGGTTATAACGCTCCACCGGTTTTATTGGGTAAATTATTTAATAAAAAAACACCGCTCATTGTAAATGTGCATGGTAGTGATGTAACTCCTGAAAAAAAATTAGAAGAAAGAACGAATTTTCTTACTAGAATGTTAGTTCATAGAGCTGATCTAACGGTTGTTCCATCAACGTATTTTCAAAAAGTGGTGGTTGATAAGTATGGAGATGTACCAACATATGTTTCTCCATCATCTGGGATTAATCTATCTTTATTTCAACCACATCAAAAGCGAAAAAATACCGATGAATTTACGCTTGGTTATGTGAGTCGTATTGATCAAGATAAGGGGTGGGATATTCTGTTGGAGGCTGTTCATAATCTTAAAAAAGACATTCCTAATATCAGATTGATTATGGTTGGTGGCGGTGCACAAGAAAACGATGCTATTAAAAAGATTGATGATCTTAAATTGAACGATTATGTAACAAAAATTAAAATGTTGAGTCAATCTGAACTTGTTGAAATTTATAATTCTTTGGATGCATTTATATTTCCAAGTACTAGGGATGGAGAAAGTTTGGGATTGGTGGGACTGGAAGCAATGGCATGTGGTATTCCGGTAATTGGTAGTGATTTTGGTGGAATTCAGACGTATACAGTTGATGGACATAACGGTTTTCTTTTTAAACCAGGTAGTTGTGATGATTTAGAAAAAAAGATTATGAAATTTTATCGGTTAAATATACAAGAGCGAAGCGAGTTCAGTAATAATGCGATTCATACAGCAGCTAATTATGATAGTAATGTCGTAAACGAAAGGTTAATCGAAAAATTAGCTACCCATTTGAATGGGAGATAATATTATGAATTTTAATAAACAGACAACGGCGTATTGTAAAGCTATTGCAATCATTTTAGTTATTAGTGGACATTATCTGCATTTAATAGGAATGGATAATTTATATACTATGAATTCAGGAGCTATTGGTGTTGGTATGTTTCTATTTGTTTCTGGTTATGGATTAGAAGCATCTATAGAGAAGGTTAATTTTCAAGTTGATTTATCACAGCTAATACGAATTGTAAGCTTAATCATCGTATATGAATTCGCTACAATTTTGAAAATAATTATCACAATCTTTATGCATATGAATCAAGGTGGGAATTTAAAAGAATTATTTATCTTGGGTTTTAGAAGCGATCTAGACCCAACTATGTGGTATATGTTTTTCATAATATTTATGTATTGTGCGTTTTATGTTGTGCATTATTTAATAGAAAATATTTTCATCAAATGGATTATTATGCTCATTTGTGGCCTTATATTAGCTGGAGTATCTCACTATATTAGTGCGTCATTTTCTTTTGTTTTAGGGGTAGTAGCTTTTGATTTAAGAAACAATGAAAAACTTTTTAATGTTATAGCGATTATCTTAGCTTTTATAAGTAGTTTCATTCTATTTGGATTTATTAAGATACCCTATGATTTTGTGATATCTTCTCCAGCAATTAACATGACGATATTAGTAGTTTTTGTGCCAATTTGTTGTATGAAATTGCTAAACAATTTAAGTGAAATAAACGGGTTAGATTTTTTTTATGCAAGTTTAAAGCAGATTGCTAAATTATCGTTTGCGTTGTATCTATTTGAGGTATTTGGATTTAGTAATCCGGTATTTAGCAATGTGATTGTTAACTATCGAATATGGGGGATTCTATCATATCTCTTTATTTTATTGGTAGTAGCATATTTATTTACAAATTACATTGTTAAGCCCTTGAATTATCGTAATTTGACAGATGCAATTAGTGGGTTATTGAGGTGATCTTATGACGAAAATATTATTTGTTACTTCCGGTGTATTACCAGTTCCGGCGACATCGGGTGGTGGTGTTGAGGGAATTATTGAAACGATCATAGATAATAATGAAGAAAATAAAGATTATGATATAACGATTGTTTCATCCTATACAAAAGAAGCAGAAATGGAGGCTGATCGATATAGCTCAACTTCTGTGATATTTACAACCCCAGATCATAAAGTTAATGACGTGATGCGTTGGCCTACTAAAATAGGGAGGCGAATTATTGAAAAAATATCGCATCGTCATATTTGGTTCAATGAATATCCAAAAATTATTAAAAGAACTAAAGAACTTTTAAAATAAGAGAGGTTTGATAAAGTAATTATCATTAATTACGGTCAGATGATTATACCTCTAGTTCCCTATATTCCAAAGAATACCGAAAAAATATTGTATTTGCATAATGATAATTTTAATCAGAAGACGATTTGGGCTGAAAAAATTTTAAGTAGTTATGATCATATTATTACGATTAGTAATTTTTTGAAAAACCAGATAAAGACGGTTGATCTACCAAATTCTGTTGCTGTTGACACAGTTCATACGGGGATTTTCAAACAAAAAGTTTCGAATGATGTAAAGACATTAAGGGATAAATTGAAGATTAAGGATGATGAATTTCTCGGAATATATATTGGTAGATTACATCCTTTAAAAGGCGTTCAATTCGCATTGGATGCTTTGAAATATCTACCTGATAATTTCAAATTACTAATTGTGGGTGGAGTTTTTTATTCTCAAAATAAACAAAGCTTATTTTTAAGAAATTTGAAAAAAGAATCTAAAAAATATAAAGATAGAGTCATTTTTACAGGGTATTTGGATCCTAGTGAAATACCTAGATATATTAAAGCTAGTGATGCGGTGATTGTTCCGTCTATTGTAAAAGAGGCGCTTGGACTGACAGCAATTGAGGCGCAAAGCTATGGGACGGCCTTGATTTGCTCTGATAGTGGTGGGATTCCCGAAACGCGTACAGATGATAGTTCAATCATGATTCAGTACGACGAGAATTTCTCTAAAAACATCGCTAAAGCAGAACGATTTTTACAGGAAAATCCATTGCGCAGGAAACAAATGATTAAAAATGGTTTGGAATTTTCGGAAAATTTTAAACTGGATGATTTTTATAGAAAATTTGTAGTTACGTTAGGTAACTAGATTTGGTTTTAAAAGGAGATGTTTTCAACATGACAGTAAAAGATTATTCAAAATTAAAACTGGTGATTTGGGATTTAGACGATGCTTTCTGGGAAGGTACTATTAGTGAGGGTGAAATTACGCCAATTGCTAAAAATGTTAAATTGGTTAAAGATTTAGCTAGGCGTGGAATAGTTTCAAGTATTTGTTCTAAAAATGATATGGATGTGGTTGAAACTAAATTAAAAGAATTAAACTTATCTGAATATTTTGTTTTTAAATCAGTTAATTGGACTAGCAAAGGTCCGCGAGTTAAACAATTGCTTGAAGATATTCATTTGCGTGCTGCAAACGTGTTATTTATTGATGATAATAAATTGAATTTGAATGAAGTTGAACACTATTCTCCAGATATTAAAGTATCATTACCTGATGAAATTAATGAACTGTATAGTGTGGTCGATAAAATTGGTAAAGATGATAGTGAACTGTCAAGATTAAACAACTACCATGTGTTAGAAGAAAAACGTGATGCTTCTCTTGAGGCTGTTTCTAATGAAGAATTTTTATATTCATGTGAAATTAAAGTTGAAATTCATAAAGATATTGAAAATCAGTTTGCTCGAGTGCATGAATTAATCAATCGGACCAATCAATTAAATTTTACAAAATTACGCATTAATGAAAATGAATTGCGGGACCTAATGGCTAATGGAAATTATGAATTAGGATATGTAACGGCTACTGATCGTTTTGGAGATTACGGTGTGGTAGGGTTTTATGCATTAAATCTTGCTAAACACAAATTGGAACATTTCTTGTTTTCTTGTCGCACAATTGGTATGGGAGTTGAAAATTACTTATATCATTATTTAGATGATCCTGAGTTAATAGTTGAGGAACCGGTAGCATATAAAATTGACATGAAAGATGCTTCGAAGTGGATTAATTCCAGTGAGCAAACATATAGTGAATATACGGAAATGTCTAGTGTATCTAATACTAATAAAGTGTTGATTAAAGGAAGTTGTGAATTAGAGTGGGCAGTTGATTTGTTGAAAACTGATGTACCATTCGTCGATGAGCTAGGACACGTAAACCCCGATACATCTGCAGATATTACTAGTTTTAATCATTCTGTTAATATGTATGATGCTTTTAATTTATCAGAAGATCAAAAACGACAATTTCAACAAGAAGTACCTATGTGGGATGATGAATTGATAGATTCAGCCATGTTACATGATAAATTTGACATTATTTTCTTAAGTGGATTTTTGGATCAATGGGAGGGAGTCTACGAACGCATTGATACTGGAGAAAAAATTGCTTTGGGTGTTGATAAGCGTGATTTAACGAATCTGGATATATTGAAAAAAACATTAAATAAATTAGAAAATAAAAATAATGAATACTATATTCAAGAGCAACGTCAAAAAATGTTGCAATTTAGTGCTAAATATAAATTCATTGGTGATTTGCCTGCGAAAGAAGCTGCTAAAAATTTCAAGTATATTATCAGCAAAATTCCAAAAGAAACTAAAGTGGTAATTTTCTTGCCAAGTGGATATCAACGAGGAAATACATCGAAAATGAAAAATGAAGGAAAAGTGCGAGGAGATTATAATCTTATGGTTAAAGAAGCCTTGGCAGATTATGATAATGTCTCTTTCCTTGATTTTACTAAATTTACCAAAAATGATTCAGATTTCTTAGAGACACAAGATCATTTTTCTAAGGAAGTTTATTATGAAGTGGCACAAGAAATGCAAAAGATTATTAGCGATTCATCAAAAACTGAGGTGAATTTAATTTCTAAACAAGATTTTGAAAAAAGTAGTTTTAGAAATATGTATTCCAAATTAAATTCACTTGGATTGATGAAATTAGTTATGCGTGCTAAAAGTATCGTAAAAAAATAAAATGCTATTTAGTCGTTTATAAATTTAATTGTTATGGAGGAGTAGGTTGTTATGAAGCAACAAAGAAGGACTGCTTTGCAGAAATTTGAAATTCTTCTATCTTACTACGAAAGTGATCAATCTAAAACTGAGTTTGTAAATGATCATAATATTAGTAAGGTAACTTTAAATCGATGGTTAGATGCGTATAGACGGTTTGGATTGGATGGTTTACAAAGAAGTAAAACTAATCGGCAATATCCTTTAGAAATCAAGTTAGAAGCAGTTAGAGCGTATCTGCAAGAAGGGATGCTACAAAAAGAAGTGGTTGATAAGTTTGAAATTCGTTCTGTAACGCAACTAAGAAATTGGATAAAAGATTATCAAAATAATATGTTAATGAAGACATGAATTAAATATATATGATGAAAATTTTTTATTCTAGTTCAGCATTCATTAGTGTCCATTAAAAAATAAATTATAGGCAGCTTGTGCACAATTTAAATCAAGGGCAAGTTTTATACACACTCGATATTTGATGCTCGGCTATTTATTAAATTTTTAATCTATGAATTGTTGCTGTTAATGCTTTTTAGATGATTAATGGAAATTTATATTCTGGTAAAAAATAAAAAATTAGAGCTAAAATATCTTTATAAGATGAAAGCTGAGTATAAATATTAGTAAAATAAAATAAGTTTTCTACCTATGTTAATAGTGCATTTTAAGAATCCAATATTTCAATGGATTCTTTTTATTTTTAAAATATTTAAGATGTTGGTTTTTTAATTAATTATTTTTAAATAAAATAAAATAAATTAGTTACGTAAATTCAAGAAAAATTATATTTTTACATTACATAAGCTAAATAAAAAGATGATAAAATGCTTGCAATGTCGCATATTCTGGGTTATTATATTCAAGTACGTTATTTCTTGGGCAACTAAAAACTGGCCAAAATGTGGTAGCGACAATAACGAGCGATGATGTGAGAGGTTGCGACACACCCGGCAACATTGTCACTGAAACCATTGCCATGGATTTCAGAGCGGCGTGTTGGTTTTTCTCACGGAGTTAGTCTCATATTCCAATATGGACGAAGGAAGGAGTCAATCATGGCAAACAAGAAGATCCGTATCCGCTTAAAGGCATACGAACACACAATCATCGATGCATCAGCAGAGAAGATTGTTGAAACAGCAAAGCGGACTGGTGCTGAAATTTCAGGACCAATCCCATTGCCTACAGAACGTACTTTGTACACTGTTTTGCGTTCACCACACAAGCACAAGGATTCACGTGAACAATTCGAAATGCGCACACACAAGCGTTTGATCGATATTATGAATCCAACTGCTCAAACTGTTGATGCATTATCAAAGCTTGAATTACCAAGCGGTGTCAACATCGAAATCAAGTTGTAATTTATTATTTGATTTTAAATTTTGCCTGATTATGCATTAAAACTAATTAAAAATATTTTTATCAAAAAAAGGAGATAGTCATGACAACTAAGGGTATCTTAGGCCGTAAAATCGGCATGACTCAGGTTTTCACTGATAACGGTGAACTTATTCCAGTTACTGTGATTGAATCAACACCAAACGTTGTTCTTCAAGTTAAAACACTTGAAAACGATGGTTACAATGCGATTCAATTAGGTTTCTCTGATAAGCGTGCTGTTTTATCTAACAAACCTGAACAAGGTCACGTTGCTAAAGCAAACACGACCCCTAAGCGCTACATTCGTGAGATTCGCGACGCTGAGGGTGAATTAAACGTTGGGGATGAGGTAAAGGTTGATATTTTCGCTGAAGGTGAAAGTGTTGACGTTACTGGAATCACAAAGGGTCATGGTTACCAAGGTAACATTAAGAAAGATGGACAATCTCGTGGTCCTATGGCGCACGGTTCTCGTTTCCACCGTCGTCCAGGTTCGTTGGGAGCCGTTATCAATCGTGTCTTCAAGGGTAAGAAATTGCCTGGACGGATGGGTAACCACAAGCGCACGGTTCAAAACTTGCAAGTCGTACGAGTAGACGTTGAAAACAACGTAATCTTGGTCAAGGGTAACGTCCCTGGAGCAAACAAGTCACTTGTTACTGTTAAGAACTCTGTTAAAGCTAAGTAATAAGGACGAAGGGAGGATTTAAACATGACTAAGGTTGCTTTATTTAAGCAAGATGGTTCAAATGCCGGAGAAGTTGAGTTAAACGACGCAATTTTTGGAATTGAGCCTAATAATAACGTCATCACTGATGCCGTTTTGATGCAACGTGCATCAATGCGTCAAGGGACTCACGCCGTTAAGAACCGCTCTGCTGTTCGTGGTGGTGGTCGTAAGCCTTGGCGTCAAAAGGGAACTGGACGCGCCCGTCAAGGGTCAATCCGTAGCCCACAATGGCGTGGTGGAGGTGTTGTCTTCGGACCAACTCCACACTCATATGCCTACAAGATGCCTAAAAAGGCATATCGTTTGGCTTTGAAGTCAGTGTTGTCACAAAAGGTTTTGGATTCATCATTGGTAATCGTTGACGGTTTGTCATTTGACGCACCAAAGACAAAGGAATTCAAGGCTGTTTTGAACAACTTGAACGTTAACGAAAAGACATTAGTTGTTTTGGATGACAACAATACTAACGCCGCATTAGCTGCTCGTAATCTTGAAAACATTACGGTTATGACTGCTAAGGGTGTTAATGTGTTGGACGTTATCAACAACGATAAGTTGGTTGTTGTTCAATCAGCTTTGTCACAAGTTGAGGAGGTTTTGGCATAATGGACGCACGCGATATCATTTTGCGCCCGATCATCACTGAACAAACGATGAGCGTTTTGGATGAAAAACGTTACACGTTTGAAGTTGATGTTCGTGCTACTAAGCCACAAATCAAGAGCGCTATTGAAGAAATTTTCGATGTTAAAATCGAAAACATCAATACTGCAAATGTACGTGGTAAGTTGAAGCGTCAAGGACGTTTCGCTGGTTACACCAAGAAGCGTAAGAAGGCAATTGTTAAATTGACTGCTGCTTCTAAGGACATTCAATTGTTCAACGAAAAATAATTTAGGAGGAAAGCAGCGTGGCTATCAAGAAATACAAGCCAACCTCTAACGGACGTCGTAACATGACGAGCTCAGATTTTGCTGAGATCACAAAAACGACGCCTGAAAAGAGCTTGTTGGAATCAAAGTCAAACACTGGTGCCCGTAATTCTTACGGACACATGACCGTTCGTCACCGTGGTGGTGGACATAAGCGTCAATATCGTATCATCGACTTTAAGCGTACTAAGGATGAAGTTCCTGCAAAGGTTACTGCGATCGAATACGATCCAAACCGTACAGCAAACATCGCTTTGTTACAATATACTGATGGTACAAAATCATACATCTTGGCGCCTAAGGGATTAGAAGTTGGCATGACAGTTCAATCTGGTTCTGATGCCGATATCAAAGTCGGAAACGCTTTGCCATTGGAAAACATTCCTGATGGAACTCAAATCCACAACATCGAATTGAAGCCTGGTAAGGGTGGACAACTTGCTCGTTCAGCTGGTGCATCTGCACAATTGTTGGGTAAGGAAGGAAAGTATGTCCTTGTTCGTCTTCAATCTGGTGAAGTACGTATGATTCTTGCCGTTAACCGTGCAACAATTGGAGTTGTTGGTAATGAACAACACTCATTGATCAATTGGGGTAAGGCTGGTCGTCGTCGTTGGAAGGGTCAACGTCCACACGTTCGTGGTTCTGTTATGAATCCTAACGATCACCCTCATGGAGGAGGAGAAGGTAAAGCGCCCGTTGGACGTCCATCTCCTATGTCACCATGGGGTAAGAAGACTGCTGGTAAGAAGACACGTGACGTTAACGCGCGCTCAAGCAAGTTTATCGTTCGTGGTCGTAAGAGCAAGTAGTCTAATATTCCAATTAGATAAAAATAAAAGCATACGAGAGGAGACTTCATTATGGGTCGCAGCCTGAAGAAGGGACCATTCGCTGACGCACACTTGTTAAAGAAGGTTGAAGCAGCTAATGCTTCTGAAAAGCAAGTTGTCATCAAGACATGGTCACGTCGTTCAACGATTTTTCCAAGTTTCATCGGTTTGACATTTGCCGTTTACGATGGTCGTAAGCACGTACCAGTTTTGGTACAAGAAGACATGGTCGGACACAAGCTTGGTGAATTTGTCCCTACGCGTACATTCCATGGACACGCAGCGGATGATAAGAAAACGAAGCGTAGCTAATTAAGGAGGACAATACAATGGCTGAAGAAATCACATCAGCACGTGCCACAGCGAAAATCGTTCGTGTCGCACCACGTAAGGTCCGCCTTGTGCTTGACCAGATTCGTGGAAAGCGAGTGGCTGAGGCATTTGCAATTTTGCAATTTTTGCCTAACCACTCATCAGAAGATGTATATAAGGTATTGAATTCAGCAGTTGCTAATGCTGAAAACAATTACTCACTAGATCGCGAAGATTTGGTAGTTGCAGAAGCCTTTGCTAACGAAGGACCAACGTTAAAGCGTTTCCGTCCCCGTGCCAAGGGTTCAGCTTCACCAATCAATAAGCGCACAAGCCACATTACTGTTGTGGTAACAGAAAAGTAAGGAGGATTGAGTCATGGGTCAAAAGATTAACCCAACTGGTTTCCGTGTCGGAATCATCCGCGATTGGGATGCTAAATGGTACGCAAACAAGAAGGACTACGCTAATGTTTTGTTAGAAGACATGAAGTTGCGTAAGTATATCGAGACTAAGTTGGCTGAAGCCTCAGTTTCACGTATTGAAATTGAGCGTACAGCTAACCGTGTTAACGTCTCAATCCACACTGCTAAGCCTGGAATGGTTATTGGTAAGGGTGGATCAGAAGTTGATGCATTACGTAACGAATTATCACGTTTAGTGGTTAAGGGTGAACGTGTTCACATCAACATCATTGAGATTAAGAAGCCTGATTTGGACGCCCATTTGGTAGGTTCACAAATTGCACAAGACTTGGAACGCCGTGTGGCATTCCGTCGTTCAATGCGTGGAGCTATCCAACGAGCTATGCGTTCTGGTGCCAAGGGTATCAAAACACAAGTTTCTGGACGTTTAAACGGGGCAGATATTGCTCGTGTTGAGCAGTATACTGAGGGTACAGTTCCTTTGCACACATTGCGTGCAGATATTGACTACTCTTGGGATGAGGCAGCTACAACTTACGGTAAACTAGGTATCAAAACTTGGATTTACCGTGGTGATATCTTGCCTGAGAAAAAGTCTAAGAGCAAGGAGGCTAAGTAATCATGTTAGTTCCAAAGCGTGTTAAGTACCGTAAGCCACATCGTGGACACATGCGCGGTGAAGCTAAAGGTGGTAAGGCAGTTGCTTTCGGTGATTTCGGATTGCAAGCAACTACGTCTCACTGGGTTTCAAATCGTCAAATCGAAGCTGCTCGTGTTGCCATTACTCGTTATATGAAGCGTGGTGGTAAAGTTTGGATTAAAATTTTCCCACACTTGTCATACACTTCTAAAGGTGTTGGAGTACGTATGGGTAATGGTAAGGGTGCCCCAGTTGGTTGGGTTGCCCCAGTCAAGCGTGGTAAGGTAATGTTTGAAGTCGGCGGTGTTCCTGAAGAAGTTGCCCGTGAGGCTTTGCGCCTTGCCGCTAACAAGTTGCCAGTTAAGACTAAGATCTTAGCTCGCCAAGTGGAGGGTGAATAATGAAGACCAAAGATTTAAAAAACGAAATCAAGGGCCTCAGTACAGCTGAATTAGTGGCTAAGGAAAAGAGCTACAAGGAAGAGTTGTTTAACTTGCGTTTCCAACTAGCTACTGGTCAACTTGAGAACACGGCTCGTTTGTCAGAAGTACGGAAGCAAATTGCTCGTATTAAGACTGTGATTCGTCAACAAGAATTGAACAAGTAGTAAAGAGAGGAGACCGAGATGACTGAAGCTCGTAATGCACGTAAGGTTTACACAGGCCGCGTGGTTTCAGATAAGATGGATAAGACAATTTCTGTTGCCGTTGAAACTTATAAGAACCACCCAGTTTATGGAAAACGTGTTAAGTACACGAAGAAGTTTAAGGCTCACGATGAAAACAACGAAGCTAAAGCAGGAGATATGGTACGTATCATGGAGACACGTCCAACTTCAGCTACAAAGCGCTTCCGTTTGGTAGAAATCGTCGAGAAGGCTGTTATTATCTAATCGTTTTAATCTCGAATTTTACCAATAACGGAAGGAGGACAAAATCGTGATTCAACAAGAAAGTCGTTTGAATGTTGCTGATAATTCTGGAGCACGCGAAATCTTAACTATTAAGGTTTTGGGTGGATCTGGTCGTAAGTTCGCCGGAATCGGTGACATGATCGTTGCAACCGTAAAGCAAGCAATTCCTGGTGGAACTGTAAAGAAGGGTGATGTTGTTAAGGCAGTTATCGTTCGTACTGTTTCATCATCACACCGTGCAGATGGTTCATACATCAAGTTTGATGAGAACGCTGCAGTTATCGTTAAGGATGATAAGAGTCCTGTTGGAACTCGTATCTTCGGCCCCGTTGCACGTGAATTACGTGACAACGATTACATGCGTATTGTGTCATTGGCACCTGAAGTATTGTAATTAGCGCCATCAATAAATCAAGGAGGAAGCCTAGCATGTTTGTAAAGACAGGTGACAAGGTTAAGGTTATCGCCGGTAAGGACAAAGGTAAAGAGGGCGTAGTCGTTAAGATTATTGCTGCTTCAGACCGCGTCTTGGTTGAAGGTGTTAACATAATGAAGAAGCACCAAAAGCCAAGTAACCAATACCCACAAGGTGGAATTATCGAGCAAGAAGCTCCAATCCACGTATCAAACGTACAATTGCTTGACCCTTCAACTAATGAACCAGCTCGTTTTGGTATCAAGATTGAAGATGGTAAGAAGGTACGCGTATCAAAGAAGTCTGGAACGGCTTTATAATTTAGGTGAAAGGAGGAAATCATTATCATGGCAAATCGCTTGAAAGAAAAGTATGTTAATGAAGTTCAACCTTCATTGATCGAAAAGTTTAACTACAGCTCAATTATGCAAACTCCAAAAATCGAAAAGATTGTTTTGAATATGGGGGTTGGTGATGCTGTATCTAACTCAAAGAACTTGGATGAAGCTGTTGCAGAATTAGAACTAATTGCTGGTCAAAAGCCAGTCGTTACTCGTGCAAAGAAGTCAATCGCTGGCTTCCGTTTGCGTGAGGGAATGGCAATCGGAACTAAGGTTACGTTGCGTGGAGAACGAATGTATGACTTCTTAGATAAGTTGATCAACATTTCTTTGCCACGTGTTCGTGACTTCCGTGGAGTTTCACCAAAGGCCTTTGATGGTCGAGGAAACTACACTTTGGGAATCCGTGAGCAACTTATTTTCCCTGAAATTGATTACGATGCAGTTAACCGCGTACGTGGTTTGGATATTGTAATCGTAACTACTGCTAACTCTGATGAAGAGTCACGTGAGATGCTTACTCAATTGGGTATGCCTTTCACTAAATAATTAAGAATAAGCTGTTAAATCAGTGAAAAATTTATAGGAGGCAACATCAATGTCAATGACTGACCCAATTGCAGATTTCTTGACTCGCATTCGTAACGCCAACATGGTTCGTCACGATTCAGTTGAAGTTCCTGCATCTAAGATCAAAAAAGACATCGCTGAGATCTTGAAGAACGAAGGCTTTGTCCGTGATGTTGAATACATTGATGATGATAAGCAAGGTGTAATCCGTGTGTTCCTTAAGTATGGTGCTGATAAGCAACGCGTTATTTCAGGTTTGAAGCGTATTTCAAAGCCTGGATTGCGTTCATACGTTAAGGCCGATTCATTACCAAAGGTTTTGAATGGTTTAGGAATTGCTATCATCTCAACTTCTGAAGGTGTTATCACCGATAAGGAAGCTCGCGCCAAGAACATTGGTGGCGAGGTATTGGCATACGTTTGGTAATAAAAAAATCTAATAAAGGAGGTATCCCACAATGAGTCGTATTGGTTATAAGACTTTGACTTTGCCTACTGGCGTTGAATTGTCACGCGAAGGTAATGTTGTTACTGTTAAGGGACCAAAGGGTGAGTTATCACGCGAAGTTTCTTCAGAAATTGCTTTTACTATCGAAGGAAACGATGTGAATTTCACTCGTTCATCAGATGATGGTAAGATCAAGGCTTTGCACGGAACTACTCGTGCGAACGTCGCCAACATGGTTGAGGGTGTCTCAGAAGGCTTCAAAAAGACTTTGAAGCTTGTCGGTGTTGGTTACCGTGCAGCCAAGCAAGGAAACAAGCTTGTGTTGAACGTTGGTTACTCACACCCAGTTGAATTTGAAGACCGCACCGAAATGACGGTGGAAGTTCCTGATTCAGTTACTGTTGTAATTTCAGGTATTTCAAAGCAAAAGGTTGGAGATTTCGCCGCTGAGATCCGTGCCGTACGTTCTCCTGAACCTTATAAGGGTAAGGGAATTCGTTACGAAAATGAATACGTTGCACGTAAGGAAGGTAAGACTGGTAAGTAAACTTAAGCTAATTGCTTAAAATTGAGCGCAACGTCTCAATTATTACTTATCACGTATATCTTTCAAACAAGAATAAAAGAGGTTACGAACATGATTACGAAGTCAGACAAGAATAAAGTGCGTCAACACCGACACACTCGCGTTCGTGGAAAGATTTCTGGTACTGCAGAGCGCCCACGCTTGAACGTTTTCCGTTCTAACAAAAACATCTACGCTCAATTAATTGATGACGTAGCGGGTGTGACGCTTGCTAGTGCCTCAACTTTGGATGCAAACATTGCGGATGCACCAAAGACTGAACAAGCTACAAAAGTTGGTGCATTAATCGCTGACCGTGCCAAGGCTGCTGGAATTGAAGATGTTATCTTTGATCGTGGTGGATACTTGTATCATGGTCGAGTTCGTGCATTAGCTGAATCAGCTCGTGAAGCTGGTTTGAAGTTCTAAGGGAAGGAGGAAATAATCATGGCATATATCGATCCAAAGACTCTTGGTGAGTTAGAAGAAAACGTCGTAGCTATCAACCGTGTTACTAAGGTTGTTAAGGGTGGTCGTCGTTTGCGTTTCGCCGCTTTGGTTGTTATTGGTGATCGTAACGGTCACGTTGGATTTGGAACTGGTAAAGCTCAGGAAGTTCCTGAAGCTATCCGTAAGGCTGTTGAAGCTGCCAATCGTAACATCGTTGCCGTACCAACTGTTGGTACAACTCTTCCTCACTCTGCATTGGGTGTCTTCGGTGGTGGTCGCGTGTTAGTTAAGCCAGCCGCTGAAGGATCTGGAGTAGCCGCCGGTGGTGCTGCTCGTGCCGTTTTGGAATTGGCTGGAATTGCTGACGTGACTGCAAAGTCATTGGGATCAGCAACTCCAATCAACGTTGTACGTGCTACTTTTGAAGCAATTTCAGAATTAAAGAATGCTGAAGAAGTCGCAGATTTGCGTCAGGTCTCATTAGAGCACTTGGCAGAATAAGGAGGCAGATAATGGCTGAACAAGTTAAAGTAACTCTTGTTAAGAGTGCTGCCCACCGTTTGCCAAAGCAACGTGCAATTGTTAAGGCCCTTGGATTAAACAAGGTTTCTTCATCAGTTGTATTGCCTGACAATGTACAAACGCGTGGCGCTGTATTCAAGATTGCTCACTTAGTTACTGTTGAAGTAGTTAAGTAAGTACAAATTGCTCTGAAGGAGGAAAAACCTAATGAAGCTTAATGAGCTTGAAATTGCCGAAGGTTCTCGCAAAGTCCGCAATCGTGTTGGACGTGGTGAGTCTTCAGGTAATGGTAAGACTGCAGGACGTGGTCAAAAAGGTCAAAAGGCACGTAGTAAGGTACGTCTAGGATTCGAAGGTGGTCAAATGCCTTTGTTCCGTCGTATTCCAAAACGTGGATTTACAAATATCAATCGTAAAGAATTTGCTGTTGTTAATTTGGACCAACTTAATAAGTTTGAAAACGGAACTGAAATTTCACCAGCATTATTGGTTGAATCAGGAATCGTTAAAAACGAAATGGCTGGAATCAAGATTTTGGCTAATGGTCAACTTGATAAAGCTTTGACTGTTAAGGCTAACAAGTTCTCAGCATCAGCATTAACTGCAATCGAAGCAGCTGGTGGTAAAACTGAGGTGATCTAATGCTACAAACCGTGCTCAATTCACTAAAAGAAAAGGACATCCGTAAAAAGTTGTTCTTCACTCTAGGAATTTTGATTGTTTACCGGATTGGTGCGTACATTACTGTACCGGGTATTAACCCTAAAGCACTGACTGAGGTTGCTAATTCTGGGCTCGGAAGCATTTTAAATATGTTTAGTGGTGGTGGTTTGACGAATTATTCATTGTTTGCAATGGGTGTTTCGCCTTATGTCACTGCTCAAATTGTGGTTCAATTGTTACAAATGGACATTGTGCCTCGGTTTGTCGAATGGTCAAAACAAGGTGAAGTTGGTCGTCGTCATTTAAACCAAGTCACACGGTATTTGACTATTATCCTGGCTTTTGCACAATCAATTGGAATAACGGCTGGTTTTAATCAACTTAGCCAAGTTCAATTGGTTAAAACGCCCGATATTAGAACTTATCTGATGATTGGGATGATTTTGACTATTGGAACAATGTTTGCTGTTTGGCTAGGTGAAATGATTACTCAATATGGTTTGGGACAGGGTGTTTCAATGTTGATTTTCGCGGGAATTATCGCGCGAGTGCCAGCTGGAATATACCAACTAATCAAAGAAAATATTTTGCAAAATTCAAATAAAGCACAAGGTTTGTCATTATTTGTCGGACTATTGTTGCTATTGATTATTGCAATTTCATTTGTTACCTGGTTCAATCAGGCTATTCGTAAAATTCCAATGCAATATACGCGTCGATCAGTTGGATCTGGTAGTTCGTCGTATTTACCCTTGAAGGTGAACGTTGCTGGAGTTATTCCAGTTATTTTCGCTTCATCACTACTTGTTACTCCACAAACAATTTTGCAAGCATTTGCAGGTAAGTTTGGTGGACAAGGTTGGTATACTACTGCGACAACGTGGTTTTCAATGCAAACCTTGCAAGGTGGACTTCTTTATACATTACTAATTGTTCTGTTTACTTTCTTTTATGCATTTGTTCAGGTTAATCCTGAAAAAGTTGCAGAGAATTTACAAAAACAAGCTAGTTATATTGTTGGAGTTCGTCCTGGTCACGATACTGAGAAGTGGATGTCGGGTCTCTTGATGCGTTTGTCATCAGTTGGCTCAATCTTCTTAGGGGCGATTGCATTGGCACCTATCTTAGCTACACATTTGTTTGGCTTAGATAGTAACCTAGGTATGTCTGGAACATCATTATTAATCGTCATTGGAGTTGCTATCGATTTGATTCGTCAACTCGAAGGCTTGATGATGAAGAAAGCATATGTCGGTTTTATTCACGAAGGAGTTAAATCATAATGAGTTTAAATATCATGTTGTTGGGCCTACCAGGTGTTGGTAAAGGGACTCAAGCTGAGATGATCGTGGAGACTTATCGTTTGCCACACATTAGTACGGGCGATATGTTCCGCGCTGCAATGGCAAATGAAACTGAGTTGGGATTAAAAGCCAAGTCATTTATGGACGCTGGTAATTTAGTTCCCGATGAAGTTACAAATGGAATCGTTGAAGAACGTTTATCTGAAGACGATACCAAAGGGGGATTCATCTTAGATGGATTTCCTCGGAACTTAGACCAAGCAACTGCTTTAGACGAAATGTTATCTAAGCAAGGTCGCAAGTTAGATGCCGTATTATACTTTACTGCTGATGAAGCAGTCTTAGTTGATCGGATGATGGCACGCGGTCGCGCAGATGACACTCCTGAAGTGATTAAAAATCGTTTGGCGGTTAATGGAGAATTAACAGCACCAATTGCCAATTATTATGCAGAACAAGGCGTTTTGCACAAGATTGATGGTGCGCGTGAACTCGAAATGATTTTTGCTGACGTAAAAGAGTTGCTTGATAATTTGAAGGACGCCTAATTGTTCAGGTCAATCAAATTTTGGTTGAAGTGGTATAATTAGATGTTACGTTCTTCATTCTGACAACGAAGGAGGCATTAAACGTGGCCAACGATGTTATTGAAATTTCTGGTGTGGTAAAGGATACTTTACCAAATGCCATGTTTACCGTTGAATTAGAGAACGGCGCCGAAATCCTTGCGCATGTCTCAGGTAAGATTCGAAAGAACTTTATTCGAATCCTTCCAGGAGATCATGTTAAAGTTGAGATGTCGCCATATGATTTGACTAAGGGACGGATTACTTTCCGTTTTAAGTAAGCAAGTCGTAAAATTATTTTGGAGGTAAATACAATGAAGGTTCGTCCATCAGTAAAGCCTATGTGTGATAACTGTAAAGTTATCCGCCGTAACGGACGTGTGATGGTGATTTGCACAAATCCCAAGCACAAACAACGTCAAGGTGCTTAATTTATTAAGCTTTGATAATCAATTAAAACTATAGGAGGTAAAAGTAATGGCTCGTATTGCAGGAATAGATTTGCCTCGCGATAAGCGTATCGTGATCGCATTGACATATGTATACGGAATCGGTAACACTACTGCTCAAAAGATTTTGGCAGAAGCTGGAGTTTCTGAAGACGTACGTGTTCGTGACTTGACACCCGACCAAGAAGATTCAATTCGCGCAATCGCGGATGGAATCAAGGTGGAAGGTGACTTACGTCGTGAAGTATCAATGAACATTAAGAAGTTACAAGAAATTGCATCATACCGTGGAATTCGTCATCGTAAGGGATTGCCTGTTCGTGGTCAAAATACCAAGAACAACGCCCGCACGAGCAAAGGCCCAGCTGTTGCAATTACAGGTAAAAAGAAGTAATTAATATCTGTAGAAAGGAGTTATATTCATGGCAGGTCGTAATAATCGTAAGCGTCATATTAAAAAGAATATTGAAAGTGGTGTTGCACATATTCACGCAACATTCAACAATACGATCGTAATGATCACTGATGTTCAAGGTAACGCTGTTGCTTGGTCATCTGCTGGTGCTCTTGGTTTCAAAGGTAGCCGTAAGTCAACGCCATTTGCTGCGCAAATGGCATCTGAGGCTGCTGCCAAGGGAGCGATGGAAAATGGTATGAAGACAGTTGAAGTAACTGTTAAGGGTCCTGGTTCAGGACGTGAATCTGCTATCCGTGCTTTGGCCGCTGCAGGTTTGGAAGTTTCTTCTATTAAAGACGTAACTCCAGTACCGCATAACGGTTCTCGGCCACCAAAGCGTCGTCGTGTCTAATTGCGCTTTGCAACTAGTTCACAGCTAAGCTTTGATGAAAGGGGTAACAAACAATATGCTTGAATTCGAAAACCCAAAGATCACTCTTGTTGAAGATAGTAACAATTACGGTAAATTTGTAGTTGAGCCTTTAGAGCGAGGCTATGGAACAACGCTTGGAAATTCTTTGCGTCGTGTATTGTTATCTTCATTGCCAGGAGCAGCGATCAATTCTGTACAAATCGATTCTGTTTTGCATGAGTTTTCAACAATCGAAGGGGTTGTTGAAGATGTTACGCAAATTATTTTGAACTTGAAAAAAGTTTCATTACAGATCGAAAGTGATGAGGAAAAAACACTTGAAATTAATGTCGCTGGACCAGCAACGGTAACCGCAAGCGATATTACTGGAGACAGTGATGTAACCATCTTAAATGATGATTTATTCATTGCAACTGTTGCAGCGGGGTCTACCTTGCACATGACTTTGACTGCTGAACGTGGTCGTGGTTATGTTTCGGCTGATCAAAATAAGGAATTGCATGAAGATTTGCCAATCGGCGTTCTTGCAATTGACTCTATTTTTACCCCTATCGAACGTGTAAATTATCAAGTTGAAAGCACTCGTGTTGGTCAACGTGATGATTTTGACAAACTCACTTTGGATGTCTGGACCGATGGTTCATTGACTCCAACAGAAGCTGTTTCTTTAGCTGCACAAGTTCTTTCATCACATTTGAACGCATTCGTTGAAATGTCTGAGCGTGCAGTTAAGGCTCAAGTGATGGTCGACAAGGAAGAAACTGTTGCGCCTAAGCATACTGAGATGCCAATCGAAGAGCTTGACTTATCAGTTCGTTCATATAATTGTCTCAAACGGGCCGGAATTAACTCTGTTCAAGAGTTAGTAGACCGGACAGAAACACAGATGATGTCTGTTCGTAACCTCGGTCGGAAGTCACTTGACGAAATCCAAGATAAACTTGCTTTGATGGGTCTTGGATTCCGTAAGGAAGATTAATTAAACAGATAATACCAAAGAAGGAGGAATGACTCATGTCATACCGTAAGTTGGGACGTACAAGCTCACAACGTAAGGCTTTGTTACGTGACTTAACAACATCATTGTTGATCAACGGTCGTATCGAAACAACTGAGGCTCGCGCCAAGGAAGTTCGTAAGACTGCTGAAAAGATGATTACGTTGGGAAAGCACGGAGACTTGGCTTCACGCCGTAAGGCTGCAGCTTTCTTGCGTAATGTTGTTGCTGATGTACAAACTACAGAAGACGATAACGTTAAGGTTGAAAACGCTTTGCAATACTTGTTCAATCAAGTTGCACCTCGTTTTGAAGGCCGCGCGGGTGGATACACTCGTATCTTAAAGACTGTACAACGTCGTGGAGACGCTGCACAAATGGTTATCTTGGAATTGGTTGACTAATACGTTAGCGCCAAAATCGATAAACATTCTTTAAAATCTCCAAATTATTAAACATAAACCGTTATGATGGTGGCACTAGGCTTAGTCTAGGTTGAATGGCCCCATGCTGGGTCACGTTTAATAATTTGTGAGGTTTTTTTTGTACAATTAAACTTTATAATTTCATTCGGTTTAATATTTTGAAATAAGTGAATTAATGTATATGTATATGGTTGAAAATAGTTTGCTTACATAATAAAAATCAAATAAAATCATTTACAAACGACAAGAAAACGATTACAATAATATATGTAAAAACATTCACATATAAAATAAAAATGTTATTCAAGAAATGGGAGAAATAAAATGAAAGCAGCAGTTGTTCGCGAAAATAATGATGGATATGTTGATTTGATTGATGACTGGGAACCACGTTCCTTGGCATTTGGAGAAGCGCTAGTTGACGTAGAATATGTAGGTATTTGTCATACTGATTTGCATGTTGCTGCTGGAGATTTTGGTGATCCTAATAAGATGGGAACTCAAAACGGTAAATTCCGTCGGGTTATTGGTCATGAAGGAGTCGGTCGAGTATCTAAGCTTGGTGAAGGTGCAAGTGATTATTTGAAGCTTGGTGATCGTGTTTCAATTGCCTGGTTCTATGATGCTTGTGGAGTTTGTGATTACTGTGTTTCTGGAAATGAAACTTTCTGCCGTAATGCTCGTAACTCAGGTTATACAGTTGATGGTGCAATGGCTCAACAATGTGTGGTTAATGCTAAGTATGCTGTTAAAGTTCCTGAGGGACTTGATCCAGTTCAAGCAACATCAATTACTTGTGCCGGAGTGACAATGTATAAGTCATTAAAGGTTGGGGAAACAAAGCCAGGACAATGGGTTTCTGTCCATGGGGCTGGAGGTCTAGGAAACTTGGCCGTTCAATATGCACATAACGTCTTTGGAGCTCATGTTGCCGTTATTGATGGAAACGATGATAAACTTGAAGCCGCTCGCCTTAACGGAGCCGAAGTTTTGGTTAACCGTAAGAAAGAGGATGTTGTCGCTCGTGTGAATGAACTAACTGGTGGTGTTCACAATGCTCAAGTGACAGCAGTTAACGATGCAGCATTCTCACAGGCGGTCAATGTTTTACGTCCAATGGGTAAGTTGGTTGCAGTTGCGTTACCACAAGGTGATATGTCTTTGAATATTGCTAAGACCGTCTTAGATGGAATTGAAGTGCGCGGATCACTAGTTGGAACGCGTGCTGATTTGAAAGAAGCCTTCCAATTTGGGGCTGAAGGTAAAGTTACCCCAATCGTTGAAAAAGTTCCATTCTCAGAAATCAATTCTGTTATTGATGAAATGAAGCAAGGATCAATTACTGGACGTAAGGTAATTGACTTTACTACTTTGTAAAATAAATTTAATTTTAAAATGAAATTGTAGCGATTTAGCTACAATTTTTTTGTTTATAATTAATAGAAATATTAATAAATTGTTATTAATGTTTTAATAAATTAGATTAATTTAAAATGTTAATTGTAAATTATAATTTTTAATTAGTAATAGTTGTTCGGTTTAGATGAATAAATTCATAGCAACAATTTATGTAATAAGAAAAGATAGTATAAATTTAATGTGACGTATAAATGGCTCAAAGACGAGGTTGTGGACGCTTTTATATGTAAAAATACAGTTGGATATAAAAGAATTTATCAATTGAAAAAATTAAGGTTAAACCTACTATTCATGATATGCTTATGAAACAGAAATGCATTCATCAATTAGTTTTGGAGGGCGTCATGGCAGGAAACGAAATGCAGTACCGAGAGAACACGTCACAAATTCACAAAGAAATATATCTACTATTTAAACAAGCTAATATTATTCAGGATTGCTTAATTAATGATATCCTGTGTGCCATGCATGCGATTGAACGGCAAAATGGTGTTATTTATCTGGGCCGAATTCATGATAGCCGTACTTATCGAATTAGTTGTAATCCGAATGATGATGGATTTAAATTAGTTTTTAAAAACTATGAAGATCGAAATCGATTTGCTTGTGCTTTTGAAACCTTATGCCGGGAACTAGGTTTGCAATTTTATAAGTATTTTTAGTGGATTGAACACATTGAACATTCATATCAAATTATGGTAATTCAATTATGATTTGCCATAATTTTTTATTTGGAATTTTATTCATATATAGTATTTTAAGTTTAGGAATGGTAAAATATATTTTATTTCGACTATCCAAATTTATGTAAAAAAAACAAATAGAAAAGAGATTCTATCATGCAAGTTAAGAATAAATCATTTCATCCTTGGCGTTGGATTATTAGTATTATTTTAGTTATTGCTATTATTTTTGGAGCTGCAGGTGGTTATTTTTTTCATGTAGCTGAGGTGCGCGCAAATAAGTCCTTTATCCAAGGTAAGTCCATAAAAGCTGGAGCACCTTTATATCAACAACAAGAAGATTGGAAAAGCTATGATAAAGCTCTGTGGAATCTTAAGGCTCATGATGGAACTAATTTACAAGGATACTATGTTAAGGCCGACCAACCGACGACAAAGACAGCATTAGTCATTCATGGTTTTGGCGTGGATCATCAAGCGATGATGCCCTATGCGGCGATGTTTCATAAGAATGGATACAATGTATTATTGATTGATAATCGGGCTGCGGGTAAGTCAGGTGGTAAATATATTGGATATGGTTTCTTAGAAGCCCAAGATGCTAAAGAATGGACACAAAAAATTGTTCAAGAAAATGGTAATGATTCACAAATTGTTGTGATGGGGGCTTCACTTGGTGGTGCAACTACTATGATGCTATCAGGGATGAATCCACCTAAACAAGTGAAGGCCTATGTCGAAGATGCTGGGTACAATTCAATTAGTGAAGAATTATTGTTCCAAGCCAATTCCATGTATCATTTGCCTAAATGGTTGGCGAAACCTTTGGTAAAAGTGGTATCATTGTATTCTAAAATTTTTGCTGGGTATTCATATAAGCAAGGAGAGGTGAGTCAATATCTTGCAAAAAATAATCGACCAATGATGTTTATTCATGGTGCGGAAGATTCGTTTGTACCAACAAAATTTGTATATGATAATTATCGTGCTCAAAAAGGGCCAAAACAATTATTAGTGGTTCCTAATGCTGAGCATGTTAAATCATATGCTACATTAACTAAAAAGTATGAACAAAAGGTCGAAAAATTCCTAAATAATTATATAAAACAATAATAAGTTAACGATCTATATTTAATCTATCAAATTTTTAATCACCGATAGTTGTGGCATTTGTTATACTAGATAGTAGTAAACAATGACTAAATGAGAGTGGATAAATATGACAGAAGAACATTATTATACAAAGAATCCTACGATCGAACATGACGAAAAAGCTTGGTCATTTCCGATGTTTCAACATAACCTAACTTTTACCACTGATTCTGGCGTTTTTTCACGTCAGACCGTTGATTTTGGAACCCGCACAATGTTGGAAAGCTTTAATCATGATCATTTACCAGCAGGTAAAATTTTAGATTTAGGTGCTGGTTATGGACCAGTAGCAATTAGCTTAGCAAAAATTTTACCTGATCGGCAGTTTGATGCAGTTGAAATTAATGAGCGAGCAGCGGCTTTAATACAAAAAAATGCTGCAAAAAACCAAGTAATGTCTCAAATTAAAGTAATTCAATCGGATCAATATGAAAATGTAACAGACCAATATGCAGCTATTTTAACTAATCCACCGGTGCGTGCTGGTAAAGAGGTGGTAAATGGAATGTTAACTCATGCTATTGAACATCTGGTGATAGGTGGAACTTTGACTGTTGTTTTACAGAAAAAGCAAGGGGCGCCATCTGCTAAAAAGCTCATGGAAAATGTTTTTGGAAACGTTCAAACTATTGCGAAAAATAAAGGTTACTACATTTTGGAAAGTATACGTAATCAATAATATAAAGGCTAGGTCAAATTGGCCTAGCTTTTTTACCAGGTATTGATGGAGGAAATGTTAATGTTAACAGAACAACAAATTCATACTTTCATGGGGGCTGCCTTAGTGGAAGCTAAAAAAGCTTATGCCTTAGGTGAGGTCCCAATTGGAGCGGTGGTGGTATTAGATGGTCAAATTATTGGGCGTGGTTTCAATCTACGTGAACGGTTTGAAGATCCAAGTCAACATGCCGAATTTCAAGCTGTTTTAGAAGCTAGCCGGCAACAAAAAAGTTGGCGTTTGCCCGAAGCAGAGTTGTTTGTCACCGTTGAACCTTGCATAATGTGCGCAGGTTTATTGCAACAAGCGCGGATTAAGACGGTATATTATGGAGCTGAAGATTATAAAGCCGGTGGAGTACATTCAATGTATCATTTATTGGAAGATGATCGATTAAATCATCAGGTAGAGGTGCATCAAGGGGTTAGGGCAACAGAGGCCAGTACCTTAATGAAAGATTTTTTTAAAGCTATTCGGATACGACAAAAGGCTGCTAAAAAAGCGCGACGTCAAAGAGAGGATCAAAATTAATTATGGGATTAACAATTTTGTTTGGTGATGGTACTAAAGATCGAGAATTAGCCTTATTAGAAAAGATTAAAAAAACACGGCAATCAAAAAAAGATGGTCAATTTTTTTATTTAGTACCAAATAAAATAAAATTCAAAACTGAAATTAATGTTTTAAAGCGTTTGGCGCAACTCGATCATAGGAGTGGATCAGCTTTGGTAACTCCTAAGGTTCAAGTTTTCTCCTTGTCAAGATTAGCTTGGTATTATATGAACGAAACCAAGTTATATCAAAGAGCAAATTTATCACCTGAAGCGCTAGTAATGTTAATTCAAAGCCTTTTGAATGAACACCAAACTGAGTTGAAATTATATGGTAACTTATTGAATAAGCAAGGTTTTATTAGCCAAATGGCAAGTCAAATCCAAGAAATAAAGCAGGCTGGGCTAACATGGGATGAGGTCCAGGCAATGGCCGATAACCTTGATGATGAGCCTGTTCTGCAAAATAAATTATTAGACTTAGTTTTGATTGGTACAAATTTAGACGATGAATTAGGGCAGCGCAATCAATTTTTGAATAGTGATTTATTAGGCGTTCTAAAACAATATTTATTGCGGGGCGAGGTAGATTTGTCATCACAATATTTTTATATCGATGGTTATTCACAAATGACTCCATCAGAAGTGGGCGTAGTTGAAGCATTAATTGCTATGAGCGCCGAGGTCACTATCGCTTTGCCTGGTGAAAATGGTTCGGCATCACATCTTAATCATAATTTAGATGAAAATGAATTGTTTTTTGCTCCTAAAAGATTGGCACAACAACTACAAGCGGCTGCACAAAGCTATCTTCAAACAGTTGTTATTCAGGCGATTGATCAAGAACGTCCGGTTAAATCAGGCTTAAAAGGTATTTCTGATTTTTGGATTGAATATGAACATAATGGGATTCCAGCCCCAACTAAAAATGATGATATTGAATTATGGGGGGCGACTTCTAAGTATCAAGAAATTGAGCAAATTGCTCAAAAACTTCATAACGAGATTATCAATGAAAAAGCACGTTACCGTGATTTTGTATTGATGACACCAGATCTGGGGCAATATCAAAATATAATACCGGCTATTTTTGCTAAATATAATTTGCCTCTATATCTTGATAATGATCAGATGATGACGAATCATCCATTGATAGCTTTTGTTAAACAGTTGCTTAATTTGAGTCCTCAATATTCATTAAATTCAATTTTAAACTTGCTTAAAACGGAGTTATTAATTCCAAAAGATACAGATATAAAAGCTTATCGAGAGGCGCTGGCAATTACTGAGAATTTTGCTCTTTCAAAGAATTATTTTGGTCAACGATGGATTGATCCAAAAGTCTGGAAATATGATTATCAAATCGACGAGAATAGTGAAGAAAGTTTACGCCAGCGGGCTAGTGAAAATGATGCGCAATTAGCATTGATTCATGATCAAATCTCTCAAAAAATTGCACCATTTTTAACTCAATTATCCCAAAGCCCTAACGTCCGTCAGATGGTGCAGCAATTGTATCAATTCCTGAAAGATCAAGGTGTGGATCAGCGAATTTTGGTTTGGCGAGACCAAGCCGTAGCTAATGGTGATATGGCTGCAGCACAACAAATGGAGCAAGTTTGGAATCAATTAATGGCGATATTAGATGATACTGTAACGGTTTTTGATCAACAAAGTTTAACGATATCAGAACTAAATGAAGCCTTGATGGCCGCGTTTAGTAATGCTAAGTATTCTGGAATTCCCGCTGCAATGGATCAAGTGTTAGTAACGGAAACAGGAATGGTTCAGTTGGTTGGAGTGCCTAATGTGATTATTTTTGGTGCTACCAATATTAATTTACCAGCGACTGTTCATCAAAAGTCACTTTTGCAGGACTTAGATCGTAAAAAATTACAAAAACAGCTACCAGATGGTAAAAAACTACGAGATACCACTGACATTTTGATGGCTCAGGATAGTTTGAATCTATATCAAGCGATGATGATTGGAGAACGAAAAATTATTTGGTCGTTTCCAACATCAGATGGTAATAGTAAGTTAAAACCTTCAACATATGTTGAGCGTCTTCAACGTGCTTTTCAGTTACCCATACAACAGATTAGTTATTTAACTGATGAACAAAAAGACTTAATAGAATTAGATCAACTAACCGGAACGATCGCCAGTGCTCGGGCTCAATTTATTTTAGCGGCTGGAATTGCACAACAAAATCAGCAACCGTTGGCAGCTGGTTGGCAATTGGTGAAAAATGCGTTAGATGAAGTTCAACAAAATTATCCAGATACTAGTGATATTCAAAAATACAAAAAATTATTAACTTCCTTGAATTACCGAAATCAAAGTGAACAAATTGAGAAGACTTTAGTTCAAGCTCTCTTTGGGACTGAATTGAAAACTTCCATTTCACGTTTAGAAACGTATGCTAAAAATCCATATGAATTTTTATTACATTATGGTTTGAAATTACAGCCACGTTCTGAAATGGAATTAACGGCTGGTGAACAAGGTTCATTAATGCATGCCATTTTAGAAAAAGTATTCATACAGCTAAAAAAGGAACCATTGGGCGCGTTATCAAATGAGGCTTTGGAGCAATTAGAAACACAAACATTGAAATCGATTTTAGCAGCTGATGATCCAACATTTGAAATTTTTACAACTAGTAAGCGGTTTGAATTTATCACGCGTAATTTAGCCGAACGGGTGCATTATGCCTTAGTGAATATGCAACGTGGTCAGCGTGAAAGTGCTGGTATTATAACTCAAGGAACTGAAACTACATTTGGTCAGGGGTTACTGAAACCTTTACAGTTTAAGATGGGTGAAAATGTGGTAACAGTTAGAGGAAAAGTTGATCGATATGATATGGTTCATAATAGCCAACGTGATCAAAATTATTTAGCAATTATCGATTATAAGTCTAAACAACGAAAATTCAATTATACAGAAGCATTTAATGGACTAGAATTACAACTCCTTACTTATTGGGAGGCAATGAATCTAAATCAGACTAATGGTATGAAAGTGCAAGCTGCTAATTTTATGGAACTACAACGGGAAATTCATGAGCCTTTTGTCCAAACAGGCCAAGAAACATATCAATTCCAACAACAAACGGCTGTTCAAGAATCCAAACAGGAACTTAAATATCAAGGATTGATTGAAGATGATGAAGGATTTATTGAACAATTAGAAATGAATGATGACACTCCCTATCGAATTGAACGAAAGGCAGACGGAAAATTCAAGGCAAATTCGGATGTAGTAACTTCGGAAAAATTAGAGACACTTTTAAAATATAATAAAGCCCAAATTAAGACATTAGCTGGTAAAATTTTGGCAGGTAAATTCCCAATTGCACCATATCGACAAGGAACCCATAATGGACTTCAATATACGGATTATCGGGATGTAATTCAATTTGATGCTATGTTAAATAATAAGTATCGGGATTTAAAATCATTGAAAGCACCAGAAGCTTTGAAGCAAATGCAAGCCAAATTATTGGAGCAGGAGGGTAAGTAGATGCAATTTACTAAACAACAACAAGCTGCCATTGAGACACGAGAACAAAATATTCTAGTTTCAGCATCAGCTGGTTCTGGTAAAACTAGGGTGTTGGTAGAACGTGTTTTAACACGTTTATTAGATGGTGATAATATTGATGAATTTCTAATTGTAACTTTTACTGAAGCTGCAGCAGCAGAAATGAAAGAGCGTTTAGAAAAAGAAATACGTAACCGTCTGAAAAACATGCAAGGATCAGAACGTGGTCATTTAATGAAACAGCTAAGATTGATAAAAATTGCTAATATTTCCACTGTGGACGCCTTTGCGCTGAGACTCATTGAGCAATATCATTATGCAATTGACTTAGATCCACAATTTCGGATCGCTGATAATGCTGAGAAGAAATTAGCAATGCAGCAAATTTTAGCCAAGGTTTTAGAACAAAATTATAATCTTGTTGATAATAAAGATTTTTTAGATTTATCGACACAATTTATTGATAAAAATGGGAATGATACTCCTCTACAAACGGCTATTTTTCAATTATTTGATTTTGCAATGGCCCGACCAGATACCGATGATTGGTTAAATCAACTTAGTGAAAATTATATTATTGAAGGTGATTTTCTGGGATCAAAGTTATATGTTGAAACGGTGTTACCCGAATTACGGGATAGTTTATTCGACTTACATCAGCAATATGATCAATTAATTGCGCGCGTACCTAATGATGAAATTGATGCTGCTAAGAATCGGCGGCAAGATTTGGTCGAAGAAGATGAGCACATACAAAAAATGTTAAATATCTTGACGGCGGAGGTTGATTGGCAGACCTTGCGTCAAACAATGTTTCAACAAAAACCAACGCCCTGGAATGCTAAGGGTCGGGGGATGCGAGGTCTTGAACCAGATTTGAAAGAAATTTGGAGTCAAATTGGTGATGATCGGAAAGAACTACATAAAGCAGTGGGTAAATTGGCTCAACGGTTCTTTACTTTAGATGAAGCGGGTTTGAAATTTGCGATTAGTGGAGCTCAAAGAACTTTGAAGGAACTAGTGAGAGTTACAAATCAATTTCGGCAGTCGTATCTGTCAGATAAAATTCAACGTAAGGCTTTTGACTTTAATGATTTAGAACATTTTGCCCTAGAAATTGTACAAAAAAAAGATATTGCCAAAAAATTACAAGAGCGTTATTCAGAAATTATGGTTGATGAATATCAAGACACAAGTAATTTGCAGGAGGCAATTGTTCAAGATTTGGCCAAATCAAATAATGTTTTTCAAGTGGGTGATATCAAACAATCCATTTATAAGTTTAGACAGGCTGATCCGCAATTATTTGCTAAAAAAATGGAAAATTATGGTCATGATCAGTCAAAGGATCGTTTAATTACTCTTGCTGAAAATTTTCGTTCACAACCAAATGTAATGAATTTTATTAATTATCTGTTTCAACAATTGATGAGTCGTGAATTGGGGGATGTCGATTATGTTGATTCGGCAAAATTGGTAGTCGGAGCGAAATATTATCCAGACGATTTGCCTAAAGAAGCTGAATTTATGATCTATTTTGATGAAAATCAAACGGAGGATAATGAGAGCGAAGATAATGCAATAGATCCTGAAAATTTAAGTTTGAATTCAAATACAGGCCAAATTCAAATGATGGGTCAAAAAATTCAGAAATTAATAGCAGATGGATTTGAAATTTATGATCGTGAAGCACAGGTAATACGCCCTATTCAATACTCAGATATTACAATTTTGGTTCCATCACGAACCCAAAATCCTCAAGTAATTGAAATCTTTAAAACCTTAAATCTACCATTGATTGTGAAGGATGCGGGGAATTATTTCCAGACGATGGAAATTTCAATTATGATGGATCTATTAAAAGTTATTGATAATCCACATCAGGATATTCCTTTAGTTGCCGTTTTGCGTTCACCGATTTATGGATTGGGTGAAAATGCCTTAGCACTTATTCGAACCCAAAATTTAAATAGTGATTTTTATACTGCAGTTCAGGCGTTTTACCAACAGGATCCTAATAAGATGGTGGAATATGGCTTAGATTTAGTTGAAAATACGCAAAGAATCATTGATAAGTTTTTACGAGAACTTGATCAATTTAAAACATTAGCGGTTCAAAATAAATTGGTTGATTTAATTTGGTCAATTTATCAAACTACGGATTGGTTAGATTATGTAGGAGGCTTACCGGGTGGGATGCAACGTCAAGCTAATTTACATGCCTTGTATGAACGAGCTGATGCCTATCAACAAACTAATTTTACGGGACTTTACCAGTTTAATTATTATATTGAACAACTTCAGAAAAATGCATCTGACGATATTGGGGAAGCTGATGCGAATGAAGCAAATGAAGCGATTCAATTAATGACCATTCATGGTTCAAAAGGGCTTGAGTTTCCCGTTGTATTTATGTTGAACACTACAAAAAAATTCAATACGCAAGATCAAGTCGGACAATTAATTATCGATAGTCAAGCTGGGGTAGGATTGCAATATATTGATCGAGAATTCGCTTTGAAATTAACGCCACCGCAATATGAAACCGTTCGGGCTGCTTTATTGCGTTCTAGCTTTGCAGAACAATTAAGGGTGCTTTATGTGGCGCTAACACGGGCTGAACAACAATTGTTTTTGGTTGGATCATATAAATCTCCTAAAACATTAGTTAAACAGTGGCAAAGGAGTCAAGTTATGGATTCACAACACGCCATGATATCATCATCAATTCGGTTGCAAGGACACTCATTCATGGACCTGATGGGAATGGCGATTAGCCGGCATCCTAATTTTCAAGCTACGGCTAATGTATTATTAGATAAGTATGGGGTCGAATTAGATCAAACATCAATGTATAATCCGGACCTTCCATTTGAATTTAAAATAACTTTTAATCAGCATGATGAGTTAATGCAACAGCCATTAGTTTCAAATAGTGATAATTTGACATCAAATGATGATAAAACAGTATTCAACTCGGTAACCGTGGAACAGAAACTTGATCAAATTAAACAATCTTTTGCGTTTCAATATGACCACGAGGTATCTACTCGGACAACTGCTTATCAATCAGTCTCAGAAATTAAACGTATTTTTGAAGATCCCGATTTACAAGATGGAAGAACGATGGGTGATCAGCGTTTGTCAACTGAAGCTGATGCAGGATTGCGTCTGGTAAATGAAGAATTAAGTGAACCATCGTTTATGAGTGAAATGCAAACTAATTCAACCGGTGCCGCTCGAGGAACAGCGGTACATTTGGTTTTGCAAAAGATTGATTTAAAAGCAGGAACACCTACACCGGAACAGATTCAACAATTAATTCATACATTAGTACAAGAGGAATTGATTGAGACTAACTTGGAGTTCTTATTACCAACCCAGGCTATGAGTGAATTTTTTGAACATTCTCAATTGGGAAAAAACTTGGTTAGGCATGCCCAATCGGTAGAACGTGAAGTACCATTTTCGATGTTAATTGATGCAAAACAGCTTTATCGTGATTTTGACGATGAAGAATATGTCTTAGTGCATGGAATTATGGACGGATATATTCATGTTAATGATGAAATTTGGCTATTTGATTATAAAACTGATTATATTGCTCCTGGAGTAGATGGACAGATTTTGCTAGAGCAGCGCTATAGTGGACAAATTAATTTATATGCTCAAGCATTAACGGCGATGGGTTATGGTAATATTCGTAAATTTATTGTTGCGTTAAATACATACCAAGTTTATGAATTTTAAATAATATGAATGATTTATTTTGACAAAGGATGATGGCTTAAAATAGTTTAAATCACAAAAAAATTGTAAAAAAGGAGGAGCATTATTTGAAATGCTTCTCCTTTTGTGTTTATTTAGATTAATAATTAAATATTAACGATAAATCCAATGGTTACCATCTTCGGCTAACAAATCGTCAGAAGCCTTAGGTCCCATGGTTCCAGAAACGTAGTTCGGGAATTCAGCAACTTCAGTATCCCAAGCTTTTTGGATGGCATCAACGAATTTCCAAGAAATTGATACACCGTTCCAATCAGCAAAGTTCGATCCGTCACCGTTCATGGCATCCTGAATCATGCGTTCGTATGGCTCAGGGGTTCTTTCCATATCCAAATATGAAACTTCCCACTTCATGATGTCAGTTCGTGTCTTAAATTCTGAAGTGGTATCTTTTGCATTGATTCGGAATTCAATACTTCCTTTAGGATCAATCAAAATTGAAAGGACAGGGTTATCTAATTCGATGTCATTACCAAAGATACTTAAGCCCTTTTTGAATACCACATCTACGCGGGTTTGTTTTGACTTCAAACGTTTTCCAGTTCGAATATAGAATGGGACACCATCCCAACGAGAAGAACGGAATTGTAGGCGGCCTGCCACGAAAGTATCATTTTGTGAATTTTCAGGGACACCGTCTTCATCCAAGTATTTAACTTGAGATCCGTCAATGTTTTCACCATATTGGCCTCGAACAAAGTTAGCACCAACTTCAGCCCCTTTGTAAATATGGAGTGAGTTGAAGGCTACATTCTTAGCAGCCCGGATATCTTTGTCTGTGAAGGAAGCGGGCTTTTCCATTGCTAACCAAGCCACGATTTGCATGGTGTGATTTTGAATCATATCACGAAGGGCTCCGGCATCATCATAATAACCAGCTCGTTCTTCAACGCCCAATACTTCTGAAAGGGTAACTTGAACATTTTCAATATAATCTTTATTCCAAGTAGCGTCGAAAATTGGGTTTCCAAAACGGATTGAAGAAATATTTTGAACCATTTCTTTTCCTAGATAATGATCGATTCTGAAGATTTGATCTTCATCAAAAACTTTTGTTAATTGATTATTCAATTCCAAGGCCGTTTCATAGCTAACACCAAAGGGTTTTTCAATCATTAAGCGATTAAATTCACCATTTTTAGTAACTAGTTCCTCACTATATAAGAAACTAGCAATGGTTCCAAAGAAACGTGGAGCAACTGACATGTAGAAAATACGGTTGCCCTTTAATTCATACTGGGCGTCCAATTCATTATTAAGTTTAAGAAGTTCTTGATAGCCATCTTTATTATTAACGTCTAATTTGAGATAACGGAAGTGGGAGATGAAATGCTTAGCATCGTCTTCATCTTCAACCACGTGATTAATTGATTCACGAACCATGTCGTGAAATTCGGCATTAGTTAAATCGGCACGTGAAGTTCCAACAATCGCAAAATGTTCTTGTAGGAAACCTTTTTTATAAAGGTTATAAACAGATGGGTAAAGTTTGCGCTTAGCTAAATCTCCGGTTCCACCAAAGAAAGTTAGGAGGGTTGTGATCTCTTGTGGCATGATAGTGTACTCCTTTTGATTAATCAATTCCATTACTTTGAATTCTATAATAATAAGTATAACAGATCTTTCAAGAAAGCGCTTTAAAAATGTAAAACTTTTACATTAACCGTTTTCATTGTTATTTTGACTTGAAAAATAACTAGTTGCTTCAATAGCAGTTTTCCAACCTTTTTTTAATTCTTTTCGCCGTTGAAGTGACATTTGTGGGGTGAATTCACGGCCGCGTGATGATAAGCCAACTAAAGCTTCAGGTGATTCCCAATAACCAATAGCTAACCCTGCAAGAAAAGCTGCTCCCAAGGGGGTAGTATCTTCATACATTGAACGATCAATTGTAAGACCGGTAATATCAGCTTGAAATTGCATTAAATAGGGATTCCTTGAAACAGATCCATCAACTTTAATAGCTGCTATTTTGGCTCCACTGTCTTCTCGCATCGTTCTTAAAATATCAGCAATTTGATAGGCAATAGATTGGACAGTTGCTTTAATGAAATCATTTTTATTAGTACCACGAGTAATCCCGAAGACCGCACCACGAGCTTTGGGGTCCCAATAGGGTGCTCCGAGTCCGGAAAAAGCTGGGACAACGTATAGTTCATCATTACTAGTTGATTTTTCAGCTGCTTCAAAAGAATCCGGGACTTCTTCAATTAAGTGGAGACCATCATTTAGCCAACGAATGGCCGATCCAGCAGTAAAGACGGAACCTTCAAGAGCATAAACTGGTTTGTCGCCAATTTGATAGGCAATGGTTGAGATTAAATCATGATTAGAATTAATTAATTGGTCACCCGTATTAAGAAGCAAGAATGCCCCGGAACCATATGTAGTTTTCACAGTTCCGGTTTTGAAACCAAGTTGACCAATCAAGCCAGCATTTTGATCACCAATTACAGCAGCAATGGGGACTTCGGCGCCAAAGAAACGGAGTGGCCCAGTTTTGGCAATGGTTCCATTTGATTTAGTTACTTTTGGCAGCATGATTTTAGGTATATTGAAAATATCTAATAATTTATCATCCCAATCATGAGTTCTGATATTGAAAAGCATGGTGCGGGAAGCATTAGAAATATCTGTAATATGAGTTTTTCGATCACTTAATTGCCATACTAACCAACTGTCCACGGTCCCAAATAATAGATCGCCTTGTTCGGCTGCTTGTTGAGCGCCTTCAACATGATCTAAAATCCATCTAATTTTTGTGGCTGAGAAGTATGCACTAAGAGGTAAGCCGGTTTTTTCACGGATAATTTCTTCATAACCATCTGCTCGTACTTGGTCCACAATTGCTTGGGTCTGAGTTGAAGACCAAATAATGGCGTTATAAACTGGTTGGCCGGTATTCTTATTCCAGACGATTGTGGATTCACGTTGGCTAGCAATTCCAATCGCTTGAATTGATTGAGCTTGAATACCGGCTTCGATCATCGTATCTGTAATTGCATTTTTAGTGGTTCGCCAAATGGCCTCAGGTGATTGTTCTTCCCAACCAACATGAGGATTAATAGGGGTGAGTGGGATGGCAGTACTGGCGACACGCCGGGCGTTTTTATTGAATAACACAGCTCGTGACCCAGTCGTACCTTGATCGATTGCTAAAATATATTCTGGTCTTTTAATTGCCATACAACACTCCTTTGAAGCATAATTTGTTACATTATTTTTTAATTATAAAGTCAGTATACCAATTTTTTAGATTGTGCTAAACTGCTTTTGAAAATAATTAAAATGAATGATTAAACATTGTTGCCATGATTGAAAATGTGATTAATTTTAATAGATATTTCAAACACGCACACACGATATAAATAGATGTATCACAATCTTTCAAAAAATATTGCTAATTTATTGTGGTTTGAGGTGATAAATGTTGATAAATTGAATTGTAAAAGTTATGAAAAATTTACATTATTTATATGGATTATTAAGAGTATAAATATAGTTGTGCAGTGATATAAAATGTACTGTGTATGGAATATAATTCAACTTATTGTGAAAGGTTAATTTATAGGAAGAAACGTTCGTGTTTTCGTGTTATTATTAAAGTATAATATTTGTAAAACACGAACAATGAAAAGGAGCGGACCATGAAAATACGGCGCAGTGACCGACTAGTGGATATGACACGTTATTTATTAGCACATCCAAGAACGCTGATTTCATTAACTAAATTTGCTGATCAATATGAATCCGCTAAATCATCAATTTCAGAAGATTTAGCAATTTTAAAAAGAACATTTTTACAAAATGGGACGGGAATTTTAGAAACGATTCCTGGTGCAGCCGGCGGAGCAAAATTTACTCCGATTATGACTGAAGCAGAAGCTGAAAATTTTGTTGATGGATTAGTAAATGAAATCAGTGATGAGACCCGGGTTTTACCAGGTGGTTATGTCTATTTGTCAGATTTGTTAGGGCAACCTTGGATTCTAGAAAAGATTGGTCGTCTAATTGCAACGCAGTATATTAAAGAACCAATTGATGCGGTAATTACTGCAGCTACAAAGGGTGTACCGGTAGCGCAATCAGTTGCTGAAGCTTTAAATGTGCCGTTTGTGATCGCAAGAAATGATACAAAAGTAACGGAAGGTCCAACTATGTCGGTTAATTATGTGACAGGTCAGGCCAAGCGATTAGAGAAAATGGAACTATCCCGAAGGTCTTTGCCAATGGGTTCACGTGTTTTGATTGTCGATGATTTTATGAAAGCTGGCGGTACAATTCGCGGAATGGAATCATTGGTGCGTGAATTTGAAGGTACTGTGGCTGGAGTGGCTGTGGTAGTTGAAGGCGAAGTTGAACATCGCGTGATTGATAAGTATTCTGCTTTGATCCATGTTAACACGGATAAAGAAGGTGGTTTACTCGACGTACGGGCTGGTAACTTCAAGACAGAAATTTATCAGGATAATTCACAATTACAACAATTAACGAAAAAATAAAAATATTAGCCGATATTTTCGGGCTGAAAGTGAGATTGAAATGGGACGTTATAGTATTATTATGGCCGCAGGTAAGGGAACACGGATGAAATCAACTTTGCCAAAAGTTTTGCACAAAGTTGGCGGTAAAACTATGGTAGATTTGGTTTTGGATACGATCTTAGCGGTAGGTGTTGAAAATATTGTAACGGTTGTTGGACATGAAGCAGAAATGGTTCGAGCTCAAGTAGAAGATCGTTCTTCCGTTGTTGTTCAAACGGAGCAATTGGGAACAGGACATGCGGTTAAGATGGCAGCTCCTATTTTAGCGAAACAAGAAGGATCAACCTTGATTGCTTCAGGTGATGCGCCTTTGTTTACGAAAGCGACCTATGAAAATGCTTTTGCTTATCATGAACAGAGTGGTAACGCTGTAACTGTTTTGACAGCCAAAGCAGCCAATCCTTTTGGATATGGTCGGGTTATTCGAGCTGATGATGGTGCAGTTTTGCGAATTGTAGAACAAAAAGACGCGAATGAAGCTGAGGCTGGTGTTGATGAAATTAATACCGGTGTTTATGTTTTTGACAATCAACTTTTGTTTGCGGCTTTAGAACAAGTCACTAATGATAATGCTCAAGGTGAATATTATTTACCAGATACTCTAGAAATTTTACGTAAAAAAGATCAGGTGGTAGGCGCTTACCAAATTGATGACTTCAATCAATCAATGGGTGTAAATGATCGAGTCGCCTTAGCTCAAGCCAATCAAATTTTGCGACAACGAATTAATACTCAACATATGAAAAATGGGGTTACTTTGATTGACCCACAGACAACTTATATCGATGTTGATGTTCAAATTGGTTCAGATACTGTCATTGAAAATAATGTGGTTCTTAAGGGCCACACCAAAATTGATAGTAATGTAGTTTTGACGGCAGGAACACGGATCATTGATTCAGAAATTAAAACCGCTAGTGTGATTGATAATTCTACTATCGAAGAATCAGTTGTCGGCCCAGAAGCTACGGTCGGACCTTATGCACATTTACGACCAGCTTCAGAAGTTGGTGTACGCGCGCATGTTGGTAATTTTGTTGAAATGAAGAAGGCCCAATTGGGAACTGATTCGAAGGCAGGACACTTAACTTATATTGGGGATGCCACTATTGGATCAGATGTTAATATTGGTGCTGGAACAGTCTTTGTAAACTATGATGGTCAAAATAAGCATCATACCACGATTGGCGATCGAGCCTTTATTGGTTCAAATACTAAAATTATTGGTCCAGTTGAAATGAAAGCAGAAACAATTTCAGCAGCTGGATCAACCATTACCGATGATATTCCAGAGCATGCAATGGGAATTGCTCGTGCCCGTCAAGAAAACAAGCCTGATTTTTGGGAACGCTTACCAGTTGCCGATAAATTTAAATCGCTTAAAAAATAAATTTTCACGTTGAGAAAAAGCATAAAAAACGCTAGAATTAAATATAATAAATACGTTAAAAACGATGACAATCGGCTTTGGAGGAAAAAATGGAGAAATATGCAGATCCGCATTTAAAGGTCTTTTCATTAAGTGGTAATAAGCCGTTAGCACAAAAGGTTGCTACGGCGATTGGAGTAGAACTTTCAAAAATTAATATTTCTCGGTTTTCGGATGGTGAAATTCAAATTAACATTGAAGAATCTGTTCGAGGCGATAATGTTTATATCATCCAATCCACATCTGCTCCAGTAAACGACAATTTGATGGAACTTCTCATTATGATTGACGCGTTACGACGTGCAAGTGCAAAAACGATTAATGTGGTTATGCCTTATTATGGATATGCTCGCCAAGATCGTAAAGCACGTTCACGGGAGCCCATTACAGCTAAATTAGTAGCAAATATGTTAGAGACGGTCGGTGCAACTCGTGTGCTAGCATTAGATTTGCATGCAGCACAAATTCAAGGCTTCTTTGACATTCCGGTTGATCATATGGCAGGGGCTGCAAAATTAGCAGACTATTTGATTACGAGTGGAATTGCCAATGATAATACCATTGTAGTTTCGCCAGATCATGGTGGTGTGACTCGTGCACGGGCTTTGGCAGAATTGTTAGGTTCTAGCGAACCAATTGCTATTATTGATAAGCGACGTCCTAAAGCTAACGTAGCACAAATTATGAATATCATTGGGGATGTTAAAGGTAAGCGAGCTATCATGATTGATGATATGATCGATACTGGTGGTACGATTGCTAAGGGTGCTCAAAAGTTAAAAGACGAAGGGGCAGCAGAAGTTTATGTTGTTGCAACTCACGCTGTGTTCTCAGCTGAAGCGGTTGATAATTTGCAGAATTCAGTCTTTGAAAAAGTTATTGTAACTGATTCAATTGACTTACCTGAATCAAAGAAATTCCCTAAATTGGTGCAAGTCACAATTGCGGATATGATGGCAGAGGCAATTGTCCGAATTAATGAAGATCGGGCAGTTTCACCGATGTTTAGGAAGCGTTTTACCGTGGATGAGATTACCAAATAATTAAATATCAACTAAACAACTTTCTGGTTTTGAAAAATAGATGGTTGTTTTTTGATTAATTGAGATGATCTATTTTCACAAAAATTATCAAAATATTTAAAATATAAATAGAGCTGAACTTTTAACCTATTTGATAGAAGATAAGTTTCTTTTTCAGATTATTCAGACTTGTTTTTACAATTTAAAAATGCTAGACTAATCAAATGTGAGTAGCACAAATAGTGCGACTTCTTGCCGGCATTTTGGACCGGCCATAGACCAGAAGGAGGAAATGTTATGTACGAAATGACTTATATTGTTCGCCCTGATATCGACGCTGATGCTAAGAAGGCATTGGTTGAACGTTTTGATGAGATTTTAACTAACAACGGAGCAACTATTGCTGAATCAAAAGATTGGGCAACACGTCGCTTTGCTTATGAAATTGCTGGATACCATGAAGGAACATATCACGTTGTTAACTTCACTGCTGAAGATGACAAAGCGATTAAGGAATTCGATCGTTTGGCTAAGATCTCAGAAGATATCTTGCGTCACATGGTTGTTACCCGCGAAGTTCGCTCAGAAGCTAAGTAATTAGTGAGCATGGTTGTTAATTTGATTTGAATGAAAGGAGACTTTGTATGAACCGTGTAGTACTTGTTGGACGTTTAGTCCGCGATGTTGAATTACGTTATACCCAATCGGGGACAGCTGTGGCATCATTTAGTGTTGCTGTTGATCGTCGTCGGACTAACCAAAATGGTGAGCGTGAAACTGATTTTATTAACGCTACGATTTGGTCAAAGGCGGCCGAGAATTTTGCGAATTTCACTTCAAAAGGTTCACGAGTTGCTATTGATGGACGTTTACAAACTAGTAGTTACCAAAATCAACAAGGACAAACGGTCTATCGTACTGAAGTCATCGTTGAGAATTTCGATTTATTAGAAACACGTGCTGAGTCTGAGGCTCGTCGCGCAAGTGCGGGAAATACTGGAAATAATAGCCAAAACAACTTTAATGCTGCACCGGCTGGTAATCCTTTTGGAACGCCTAATAATACCAATAATTCGGGAAATGTATTTGGTGGGAATAATAATTCTACAGCAAATGCATCAACTAATAACGATCCATTTTCTGGTGGTCAAGAAATTGACATATCAGATGATGATCTTCCATTCTAAATTTAAATTTTTGAAATTATTATCAGGAGGAATTTAACATGGCACAACAACAACGTCGTAGTGGCGGACCACGCCGTCGTCGTAAGGTTGACTTTATCGCAGCCAACCATATCGAATATGTGGATTACAAGGATACTGAATTGTTGGAACGTTTCATCTCAGAACGTGGTAAGATTTTGCCTCGTCGTGTGACTGGAACTTCAGCAAAGAACCAACGTAAGGTTACAACTGCTATCAAGCGGGCCCGTATCATGGGACTTATGCCTTTCGTTGTTGAAGACTAAAAATTAAATTTCAATATATGGTTAACTATATGTTGTGATTTAAGAGAGATTGGAACTGATTTTTGTTTCAGTCTCTTTTTTATATATAAAATATTAGTCAGTTGATTTAAGGTATAGTCAGTCCGAATTTTGTAAAGTTAAAATAAAATTCAGGATTTCTGAATTGTTTACCAATATGGTACAATATAGCCATAAATGTTTTCTGTGGAGGACTGTGAAGATGAGTAAGATTTTAGTCGTTGATGACGAAAAACCGATTTCAGATATTATTAAATTCAATCTAACTAAAGAAGGTTATGATGTTGTCATTGCAATGGATGGTCAGGAAGCTTTAGACCAATTTGAGGCTGAAAATCCTGATTTAGTATTGTTAGATCAAATGTTACCAGAAGTCGATGGGATGGAAGTTTTACGACAAATTCGAACGAACTCGCAAATCCCAGTCATTATGGTAACGGCAAAAGATTCTGAGATTGATAAAGTTTTGGGACTTGAAATGGGGGCGGATGACTATGTCACTAAGCCTTTTTCAAATCGAGAATTATTAGCTCGAGTTAAAGCTAATTTACGGCGTCGCGATAGTAAAGACTATAATGGCGAAAATGAAAATAATTCCGATGATATTAAGATTGGTGACTTAGTGATTCATCCGGAAGCTTACATGGTAACTAAAAATGGTAAGGATATTGAATTGACTCATCGTGAGTTTGAATTGTTATCGCATTTAGCTAAGCATATTAGCCAAGTTATGACACGTGATGATTTATTACAGACGGTTTGGGGTTTTGATTATTTTGGTGATGTACGGACTGTTGATGTGACCGTCCGTCGAATTCGTGAAAAAATTGAAGACACACCAAGTCATCCAAAAATATTGATGACTCGTCGTGGTGTTGGTTACTATTTGAAGAATTCAGAAGAATAATTTTTATTTATAAAGGAGGGGTTGGGATAATTTAATCTCAGCCTCTTTTTGATTACAATTAAAAATTTGTAAACAACATATTTGAAGAATATATTGGAGGATATGTGGATTAAAAAAACGTTGTGATTGATAAATGTTATACTGTATTTCATATTATTTTAATTGAAAATTATTGCATGTATAAATTAACAAAAAATGTTAGATAAATGCAAAACTTTGAATCGATAAGGCGGTATAATTAAATTAATATGGAAGAATGATGGATTAATTTGGTTATCCTGATTTGATAGGTAAAATTATCCCACGAATGAGGAGCCCATTTTGAAAAAATACAAAAATATATTTTCATCAATTTATTTTAAAAACGCAATCGTTTTCGCTTTAACATTACTTGTAACGTTGGAAATTATTGGAGTCTTTTTTATTAAACAATTGGAACGATCAAATTTAGTGACTTTTAGACAACAAATTGGGTTACCGGCCTATGTCTCAGACCAATTAACACAACAATTAATAGAGGGTAGTTCAGCTGATAGTAACGCTGAGGTTCACGCCACTTTATCAAGAATTAACAATGTTTTGATCTCAGACATTCAAGTTATTGATACTAAAGGTGTAGTTCGTGGAACTGTTGATATTAATAAACAAGAATTAGTAGGGCAAAAGACGACCGATGAAAATCTTCGAGATGCTGCACTTAGTAAAAATTATGTTAAAAATAATATTGAGCAGGATAATCATACTAGATATCAAATTGTAGTGAAGCCACTAATTGATACTTCTGATGGTGAAAACAAAGTGGTTGGAGCAGTTAAAGTCAAAGCGAACTTGGAAAGCGTCTATGATAGTCTAAAAGAAGTTACTTTGATTTACGCCTCAGCGACATTAGTTGCGCTTTTTCTAGGGATTATTATGGCTTTTATCATGTCTCGAACGTTAACGAAGCCAATTACGGATATTAGTGAACGTACAGTGCGGATTGCTGGAGGTGATTATTCTGGGGTTATTAGTGTTCGGGGACATGATGAAATTAGTCAACTAGCAGAGAATGTTAATTTGTTATCACAACGAATTGAAGAGACAACCAGCTCTCAAGAATTAGAACGTCAACGTTTGGATTCTGTGTTGGAACATATGACTGATGGTGTGATTGCAGCTGATCGACGGGGCTCGATTAATTTGATTAATCCAGCAGCCTTGCGTTTCTTAGGAATAGACGATGAACATGAAGTTTTGGGGCAGTATGTATTAAAAGTTTTACGGTTAGAGGATCGATATCAACTAAGGAATTTCTTTGGAAATGTTGATAATTTATTGTTGGATTTTAGTAACGAGGATCAAGAATTAACATTAAAGGTCAACAGTGCACAAATTCAACGAGAATCTGGCTTTATTTCGGGAATGGTTGTAGTTTTACATGATGTAACTGAGGAACAACGAATTAATCAAGAACGAAGGCAATTCGTTTCCAATGTTTCGCATGAATTACGAACGCCTCTGACTTCAGTCAAATCATATATTGATGCGCTTCAAGATGGAGCGACTGATGATCCAGAGTTAACTGGCCAATTTTTGGCGGTTGTTCAAGCCGAAACTGGACGCATGATTAATATGATCAATGATTTACTAGAGCTTTCACGAATGGATCGGGGAGTTCGAAATCTTGAATTAGAATGGGTGAATTTAGGTGCTCTCTTCGAATATATTTTAAATCGATTTGACATGATTATTTCTTCCGATCAAGCAGGACAAAAAGATTATCGAATTATTAGGGAAGTCGAGCCGACACCGGTTTGGGTTGAAATAGATACATCTAAATTTACTCAAGTTATTGATAATATTATGAATAATGCAATTAAATATTCCCCTGATGGTGGAACGATTATGGCACGCTTGAATTTGATTGATCAAAAGGTAGTTATCAGTATTCAGGATCAAGGTTTGGGAATCCCCCAAAAGGATGCTCAACATGTCTTTGATCGTTTCTTCCGAGTTGATAAGGCACGCTCAAGGGCGCAAGGTGGTACTGGATTAGGACTAGCAATTGCTAAAGAGATCGTAGAGTCATTTGGTGGCCGAATTTGGGCTGAGTCTAAAGAAGGACAAGGATCAACGTTTAAAATTTCTTTGCCATATAGTTTGGAAGCGGACTTAGAAGATGATTGGAGTGGTGATGAAGAATAGGATACTTAAATTATTATCGTTTCTTCCAGAACGTCTTCGTCAAGATTGGCGCTCGCTAGTCTTAACAATCTTGGTTTTGACTAGTTTGATTCTGACGGGATTAGTTGTGCAACAGGTTGTAACTCAAAATCAAGGTATTAGTCAATCTAATAATGTTAGTCAAAATAATTTAAACCTCAGCCAACAAATAAATTATAATGTAAATCAATTAGTAACTATTAATGCAGACAACAAAGCAGAATTAGTGACCGAAAATAGAGCTAATTTAAATCAAATCATCAAAGTTGTTCAAAAATATCAAGTTGGGAAGCCCGCCATCACTGCTTATAATAAGGCTGATTTCACAAAAAAAATTAAGCACAATAATACAATTTTATTGGGTTATGGTAATCCTGTCTATAAACAAGTTTTGTGGGATACTTTTGGTATGCAATATCAATTTAAAGATGAAAGTGGCATTAGTTGGGTTCAGATTTCCAAAGATAATCAGTTTAAAGGAATTAATTTTATTGATACAAAACATCGGGTGATATATCATTTTCCACAAATTCAGGCGGATCAGGATTTGAAAAAAATAAAATTATCAACGAAACGGATTCCTATTAAAATTGGTTATCAACATGATAACTTGGAAATCACACGGTTAGCACCGATGGTTTTGTCACAAAGATCATATGTGGTCGCGCACGAGGATGCTGAAGAAATTGTAGAACGCTTATTTGATGGAAATCATCAAAACCAACGGACTCAAAATGATCAACAAACCGTTTATACAGATGGAAGCCAGCGACAACTAGTTCAAAAAGGATCAAAGAATCAATATGTGTATGATTATTACCCAAATCGACTTAAATTGGATAGCTTTAACCGCAGAATCGATTATGCAACTAAGTTAATTCATGAGGTTTACGCAGGGGATGATAACCTTGAATATTTGCAAATTAAGGGCGAAGGACGCGAACTTTATTTTCAACCTTATGTTGATAATTTTCCAGTTTTCAATGATCAAGGGTTAGGGGTGGTAACGTTTAAACAATCTTCTGAGAAACATATTAGATTAAATTTTTCATCAGATTCGCTTAAAGTGCCATTACCAATTTCGGATAATAAGAAGATTGTTTTACCAGCTTGGCCTACGGTTTTGAAGCAATTAAAACAAGCTGATTTTGATACTAATCAGATCACTAATTGGACAATTGGGTATCAATGGGTTAGTGAAAATGATGACTTGGCAACCTTAAAACCAGCATGGTTTATTCAAATCGATAATGGTAAGTGGAAAATCGTTGATAAATATATAGAAAGCAGGACACCGTAATGGACTTAAAAAAGATTTTAACGATTTTTATCTATCTTTTTTTTGGAATTAACGTGTTCTTGATTTTTCAATTAACGGAAAATAAACAAAATAATCAAGCTCAGATTACGCCCAATACTTTGGTCACAAATATGAGAGACGATAATATTGAATTTAATAAATTACAAACAGAACAATTAACTGGTTATTATCTAGGTGGTAATATCAATTTAAAAAATTGGGCTACTAATAATCAGATAGAAAAATTAGACAAGGTTAATGTGACTTTGGATGATAGTAAGAAGCAATTGAAAGGACGTTTAAAGCAACCAGTCTTGTTGGTGAATGACGATAATAAACGCAAGACGCAATTGCGAAAAATTATTTATCAGAATAATTATGTACTACATGCTAAGCAGTATATTTATAATGATAAATTGACAGAACAGGCTAATTTAGGCGGAACTAGTACGACCTATGTGGTTTATCAACAAAAATTAGCAAATGATCAAAGTGTTGGTTCTGATGGTAAATTGACTTTAGAAATTAATCACGCGGGGGAGCTAGTCGGTTATACGCAAACGTATATTGAACATGTACAAAAATTGCGAGACCCAGCTGCATTGATCTCTGAGCAGATGGCAGTGGCAACGTTATATCAATATAATGAAATTCCTAATAACACTAAAATTTTATGGACGAAATTGGGTTATAGCTCCCTAATGTATGTCGATGATAGCGTAGTTTTAGTTCCAACTTGGTTGGTACAAATAAAAAATGGAAATAATTATAATTTACTACGGATTAATGCATTAGATGGTAAATTAATGGATCAAGCTAAATGATAAATGAAAGAGGACTAATTCAATATGACAGATGATTTTAAAGTCTCAATGTTAGCTTCAGGCAGTACGGGAAATGTGACTTATATCGAGACCCCTCAGCATAAAATATTAGTTGATGCTGGGTTAAGTGGTAAAAAAATTGATGAGTTGATGCAATCAATTGGAAAATCATTGAAAGATGTGGACAAATTGTTTATTACTCATGAGCATACTGATCATTTAAAAGGAGTGGGGGTATTAGCACGTAAATATGGAATGGATTTATACGCTAATGAAAAAACTTGGGATGCCATTGATGGTAAGGTGGGTAAAATTGATATAGCGCAAAAGCATATTTTTGATCGTGATAGTACCCAACTTTTTGGTGATTTAGATGTCGAAAGTTATGCTGTTTCACATGATGCGGCTGATCCTCAATTTTATGCATTTCATCATGATAATAAAACTTTTGCGATGTTAACCGATACTGGATATGTTAATGACCATATTGCTAGTGTTTTAACTAATGCGGATTCTATTTTAATGGAAGCTAATCATGATGTTGAGATGTTACGTTATGGTTCATATGCATGGAGTTTAAAACAACGAATTTTGGGAGATGAAGGGCATCTATCTAATGAGGACGGGGCTGAAAATTTAAGTAAGATGATTGGCCGTAATACCAAAAAAATTTATCTCGGTCATCTAAGCCAAGAGAATAATCAAATTCCTTTGGCACATCTAACTGTTGAACAGATTTTACAGGATCATGATTTTGCTGTTGATCATGATTTTAATTTGTTAGATACTAGTCCATATTGGGCTACTCCCTTATCAAAGATATAAGAAATCTTTAAGTGGATGTTAAGTTAAATCGTCTATATTTTTAAGTGAAATATAAATAATGAGGTAAGAGCGATGAAATTTAATCGAAAGCAAAATAAAAATTTTTCCGTCTCTTGGTGGATTATTGTTTTAGCACTGGTTGCTGGTTTGATTGGCGGAGTGGTTGGGTCTCTGGGCGTACAGAAATATTCCAATGAAATATCGACTTCAGTCGGAGGTACGAAAAAGACTGTGAAGGTTTCTGACACAAAGGTTAAAGGGACTAGTGCTGCTACTAAGGCCTTCCAACAAACAGCACCTGCGGTTGTATCAGTGATTAATTTACAACAACAGCAGTCTTCTGGCTGGAGTTTGTTTGATACAGCAGGCCAAGACGATGATCTTAAAACTGCTTCTGAAGGTTCAGGTGTTATTTATAAAACTTCTGGTCGTGAAGCCTTTATTGTGACTAATAATCATGTGGTGACTGGTTCTAAGGCGTTACAAGTATTATTGAGTGATGGAACCAAGCTAAATGCTACGTTGGTTGGGACTGACAAAATTTCGGACATAGCAGTTTTAAAAGTTAAAAGTAGTAAAATTAAACAGGTTGCTGAATTTGCTAATTCTAATGAGGTTCAAACAGGAGAATCGGTCTTAGCCATTGGATCACCATTGGGATCAGACTATGCAACATCAGTCACAGAAGGAATCGTTTCTGCTACTAAGCGTGAAGTGGAATCGGAAGATGATGATGGGAATTCATTAGGAAAAGCCACCGTTATTCAAACTGACGCGGCCATTAACCCCGGAAATTCAGGAGGTGCTTTGATTAATTTGAGTGGTCAGGTCATTGGAATTAATTCTATGAAGCTAACCAATTCAAGTGGTGGAACTAGTGTGGAAGGGATGGGATTCTCAATTCCTTCAAATACGGTAGTGAATATTATTAATCAATTAGAAAAAGATGGAAAAGTGGTCCGGCCCGCATTGGGAATTAAAATGGTAGATCTTTCAAGAGTTTCAATTGATGACCAAAAAAATGTCTTGGAATTATCAGATGATCATAGAGGTGGTGTGATTATTGTCAATGTGACAGATGGAACTCCAGCTGATCGAGCTGGATTGAAAAAGTATGATGTCATTACTAAGGCCGATGGACAAGATCTAGATGATACCGGTGATTTAAGAGGAATATTAAATTCACATAAAGTGGGTGATACGATAAATATTACCTATTATCGTAAAGGTCACGAAAATACAACAGAAATTAAGCTAACAGCTAAGGCTAATGATAACGGTTAAAATAGATTGATTATTTAGGTAAATAAACCTGATTATATCAAAAATGAAAGCGTATTAATTGGGAGTGTTTTTTTACAAGAAATGGTGTACAATGTAATTGTCCATTAGAAATGGTGGACTTCATTACTCCCCAAAGTACATGAAAAATTAGAATCGGTTTTATGAATTAGATTCTTTTTAATTTTATGGTTGTCAATGACAGCTGTAATCAAAAAAACACGGTCGCGTCCCCCTCTTGCGATCGTGTTTTTTTGTTATTTGAAATTTAAATCGAAAGTATATTGACCGACAATCGTATTGGCTTGCCATAGTTGATACTTTGCTAAGATGATTCCTTTCGATAAATCAATTTTGAGCTGGTTAGTTTTTACAGTCATTACAATCATACCGATGGGGGTTTGATAATGAGTTATACTGTCGTTTTTTAAGTCCAATAAAAGTTGCAGTTTACTTTGCCCATTACGGGTGATTGCGATCGTTTGATCAGTATTTATTTTAACGGTGACAGGAGTTTCAACTGATGTAGTTTCGGTAAAACGAATATATGAGATCTCTCTGATAGTTGCTAATGTTCCTGTTTCATTGAAATGAAAGGTCTCGGAAGTGTCATCTTGTTGAATGATGTTTGTGAGATTAATTTGAATATTTTGTTGCATTATAGATCCTCTGGCGTCTGGCCCTTGATAATTGATTGATTTTATTTATCAATTATACCGTTAATTTACGGTATAATTGATAAAAATATACGAAAAGGATGTGGAGAAAGTGCGAGAAAAAGTTTTTCGGGATCCGGTACATAATTTTATTCATGTGAATGACCCTTTAATTTTGGAACTCATTGATACACGGGAATTTCAAAGATTACGGCGAATTAAACAGCTAGGGGTTGCTAATACGGTTTTCCACACGGCGGAGCATTCACGATTTAGTCATTCGTTAGGGGTGTATGAAGTTTCCCGACAAATTGCTAATCACTTAGAACGTTTTGCGAGTCAAACACCTGGTGATGGTGGTTGGCAAGTTGAAGAACGTCGTGTTTTATTAGTGGCCGCATTACTACATGATTTAGGCCATGGACCATATTCACATACTTTTGAAAGCATTTTTAAAACTAACCATGAAAAGTTTACGCAAGATATTATTTTGAACAAAACAACTGAAGTTCATCAAGTTTTAATGAAATATGATGAAAAATTACCGGCAAAAGTCGCCAGTGTAATTGCAAAGACTTATGATAATAAGCAAGTTGTGGCTTTGATTTCTTCACAAATTGATGCAGATCGAATGGACTATTTATTAAGAGATGCTTATTATTCTGGTGCAACTTATGGAACCTTTGACTTAGCACGAATTATTCATCTAATGCGTCCGGTGGTCGATGGAATTGCATTTGAACAAAAAGGTATGGCTACTGTTGAAGATTACATTATTTCTAGGTATCAAATGTATGAGCAAGTTTATTTTCACCCTGTCTCACGTGGGATTGAAGTCGTCTTAACACATTTATTAGATCGAGCCATGGAATTGTATCAAGATCAACAGAAGAAGCAAATATCCATTGATAATTTTGTAACGCCTGATCTAAAGCCACTTTTTGAATATAGTGTCAGTATTGAACAGTATTTAGATTTAGACGATGCATCAATTTTGGAAAATATTAATTTATGGCGTCATTCCAGCGATAAGGTTTTGGCAGAGCTATCAATGCGTTTCTTAGATCGAAAGCCACTTAAATCCATTGAGATTAGTCCTAAAACTAGGCATTATCTGTCTAAAATAAGGCCACTAATTGAAGAAGCGGGCTTTAATGTTAAATATTATACGGCGGAAAATGATAGTTTTGATACAGCTTATGATTTATACCATCCTGAAGCCAAACATGCAAAAACACAAATTGAAATGTTACAACCAGATGGATCATTGGCAGAGTTATCAACGCAAAGTTCACTGGTAAAAGCCCTGACTGGACGTAGTTATGGGAATGCTCGCTACTTTTTCCCAGCTGAAATGTTGATGGAACAAACAACGGGTGATTTAATGGCCCCAGTTTATCAAGAATTCCAAAAATATGTTCATAATGGTGCTTTGATTGGAATTTACCCTAGAAATTCTGATTAATCATTGAATAAACTAGTGAAATAAAGTAGTATTATTTGTTGGTATGTCCCTATATTTAATAGGATATTTTGGTTAAAAATATTGTATGAATCAAAAAGCAAACATATAATTTGACTATTTGTAGACTTGGAGTTTGTGAATAAATAAGATATTTAGTATATAAAAATTATCATGTTTATATTTTTATATACCTTTGTTATATGATTTGTTAAAAAATATGTATATAGTATAAAAAGTAATTCTATATAATATATTAGGGACACTTTAATGGAATTGTTAAATAATATTAATTATATAACTGTTTAAAATAATTAAATTCGATAAAAGAGGAGTGATATGGGTAATAAAGTATTGATGCTGGCAGCCAAGGCTAATATGATCCAACAATTTAACCATAGAAATATAAAAATATTACAAAGTATGGGGTATGAGGTTCATGTTGCTACTAACATGATTGATTTTGGATCAATGTCTGCAGAAGAAAATGAGCGTTTAAAAATATGGATGGATGAAAATAATGTAATTGCTCATCAAGTTGATTTTGAAAGACGAATGGGATCTTTAAAGGGTAATTTACATTCTATTAAACAACTAAAACAAATATTTAGTAATAACAAATTTTCATTTATTCATGTACATTCACCTTTAGGTGGAATTTTGGGACGCATTGTTGCTAAACAATTTCATGTGCCAGTAATATACACTGCACATGGTTTTCATTTCTTCAAAGGTGGTCCAAAAAGCGGTTGGCTAATTTTTTATCCATTAGAATGGTTTTTTTCTTTTATAACCGATACTTTAATTACAATAAATAATGAGGATTATGCACTTGCTAAAAAGCATATGCATGCTAAAAATATTGTTAAAATTGATGGTATTGGAGTAGATGTTAAGAAATCTTGGCATGTAACTGATTCCGAGAAAAAAAAAGCTCGTAAAAAAATTCGTAAAGAATTAAATATTCCAGAAAATGCCTTTTTGATATCATCTGTTGGTGAATTAAGTGATCGAAAAAATCACAAAATAGTATTGGATGCACTCAAGTTAATGGATTATGAATCATTAAAAAATATTATATATGTCGTAGCTGGGACAGGTAATAATAATGTGAATTTAGAAAAAATTGCTGAAAGTTTTAATTTTAATGATAGTTTTAAATTATTAGGATATCGTACAGATATTCATGATATTCACTATGCTAGTGACATATTTGTTTTCCCCTCTTTCCAAGAGGGGCTAGGTGTAGCTGGACTAGAGGCAACATTAGATGGAACGTATTTATTGGGATCAAATATAAGGGGTATTTCTGATTACATTAACAATGGCAATGGGGAATCTTTTGATCCTAATGATAATAAAAAACTTAAAAAGATATTAGAAAGATGTATTGAAACTAGGCCACAGGTCAGTGTAGAGGATGTTAAGTTTTTGAATAAATATGATATAAGCGTTGTTGATGAAATCATGAAAAACACTTATGCTGAATATTTATAATAATAAATTTAAAGTAGTACTATTTTTATAAGAAGTTATTTAAATAAGATTAAGCTTAATAAGCTCAGTAAATTAAAAAACACATATTTTGATAAAATGATATGGAGGAATAGTAAAATTGGCTAAGGAATTGAATTTTCCAATTGATTTTGTTGTTACTTGGGTTGATGGATCTGATCCAAAATGGTTAAAAAAACGAAATATATTTGATGAAGTTAACGTGGATGATAAGATCGAGACTAGATTTAGAGATTATAATTTATTTAATTATTGGTTTAGAGCTGTTGAACAGTATGCACCGTGGGTAAATAAAATATATTTAGTGACTGATAATCAAGCCCCTGATTGGTTAAATATGGATCATGAAAAAATAGTTTTAATTGATCATAAAGACATAATAAATAATGATAACCTACCAACTTTCAATTCTAGTGCCATAGAAGTTAATCTATTTAAAATAAAAAATCTATCAGAACATTTTGTTCTATTCAATGATGATATGTTTTTGAACTCATCTGTAGAACCATCTGATTTTTTTTGGTTTGATGGTAGGCCCCGAGATACTGCGGGATTAAATGCTATTATGCCAGTTGAAGATTTTGATCATATAACTGCAAATAATATAACTATCATTAATAGAAAATTTAATAAGATGAGTGTTATGAAAAAGAACTTTTTTAAGTTTTTTAACTTAAAAAATGGACCTTTGAATATATATACAATGTTATTATTTTTCTTCCCTAGATTTACTAGGTTTTATGATTTACATATTCCATATTCCATATTGAAATCCGAATTTACTAATGTAATGGAAGAGAATAAAGATTTTTTTAAAGTAACAAGTAGCAATAAGTTTAGATCAATATATGATATTACTATTTGGAGTGTACGTTATACACAAATTGCTAAAGGTAATTTTAAACCTAGAAAATTCAATTATGGTAAATTTTATGATTTAACTCAGATTGAAGAAATCATTAAAGATATTAAACAATCTAAGCATAAAGTAATTGATATTAATGATTCAAGTGACGTCGATAGTATCTTGTTTCAAGAACGTGTAAGTCAATTGTATAAAGCTTTTAACATTCATCTTTCAAAAAAATCTGAATATGAAAAATAATATGATTTGTTTTTTAGGGAAGACTATAATTATAGAATAGTTTAGTGAGGGAAAATGGTTTATTTAGGAATATTAATTTTGAATTGGGTTGAAGAGGTAATTAAAAAAAAATCAATAGTGTTTCCTGTGCTTAGTTTACTATACTTAGCGTGGTTGGGAGGTGCACCAGCTCCTGTTACAATTTGGGTACTAGATTATCATAATTATGAAGGAAATTATAATGTAATGTTTTCATCAACCTATAATTCTAGATTTGAATGGGGATACTTGTCTTTAGCTAAAGTTGCATATAATAGTGGATTGACATATGCACAATTTAGATTAATATTATGTTTTATTATTTTTATTATTTTATTAATAGCGGTAAGAAGATTCACTAATAATGTGGCCTTTTTTGTAGGGACATTTGCTATTTTCCCTTTTTTTAATGAAATAGATCAAATAAGAAGTTTTGCAATGTATACTTTGATATTGTTAGCAGCAAGTTTTCTTATTAAGGTTAATAAAAAAAATATTATAATATCGGCATTAATTATTTTTCTGGCAACAGGCTTTCATAGTTCAGGATACTTTTATCTTGCTTTTATTGGAATAAGATTGTTGATGCATAAAAATATAAAAGTAAATTCAATGATAATTATAATATCTATTGTTAGTAGTATTATTTTGTTTTTAACTGGTTCAACATCTGCTGGTCAAAAAATAGCTCAAATCATTGGTTCACTAACTGGGAATGCAAGTGCTAGCGAAAATATAATTACCAACTTTGTTGGGGGTGAGGGATCATTTACTAAGAAGTTGTTGATGATTTCATCATATGCTTTACTAACTGTATTAGCTAAAAAAATGGCAGTATATATTGTTAATTTAAATAAAAACAATAATAATATAACTGGTAAAGTAAATTCTTTAATGTCTTTAATTTACTCTGGTATGTTGAGTTTACCGTTACTATTTATGTCAATTCAGTATCAGAGGTTTCCACGATTTGGCCTAGAAACGGTTATTATACTGACTGCATTATATTTTGAACATAAAATTAAAATTGTTGATAGATTCATAGGAATGGTGATTACCCTCGTGTTTGTCTTATTTCTAAGTGTCATATTTTACGGTATACCAAACAGTCAGATTGCACAAAGCATTCCATTTTTAGCACATTTAAAATTTTAAAAATAAATTTTTATAAAAAAGTAAAGGCGATTTCAAGTAATGAATAATACATCAGTTTCAAAAAACATTTTAAAAAATGGGTCTATTGCTGGAATGACATTTATTTTAACTACAATACTTTCATTTGTTGTGAGAACTTTTTTCATTAAAACTTTAGGTGAACAATATTTGGGACTAAATGGTGTATTTAGTAGTGTTATTCAAATGTTATCTTTGACAGATCTAGGTATGGAGACAGCTTTTTCATTTCTTTTATATAAACCTATTGCGCATAATGATCAATTCGGTATAGTGAAAATTATTAGAACCTTCAAAAAAGTATATGAAACTGTTGGTTTTTTGGTATTAATTATTGGACTATTTCTTATACCATTTTTACCTGACATTATTGGTGAACAAGGTAATAATTTAGACAATGTATTATTAATATACTTGTTGTTTTTAGCGAATTCAGTAGGTAGTTACTTTTTCACGTATAACAGAACAATATTAAATTCGGATCAACGTAACTATGTCATAACATTGATTAGCTTTATGGTAACTTTCACTGGTAATTTATTACAAATTATAACCTTAATATATTTTGAAAATCCTGTTATATATGCGTTTATAATGGTTTGTATAACGTTGATATCTAATTTTTTAATAAATGTTAATGTTAAAAAATATTATCCTTTTATTTTCAAAAAATATAAAAAAAGTGAATTGAAATTAGATAATGAGACAAAAACAACATTAATAAAAAATTCAATTGGTGGCTTGTCAAATAAGATAGGGTCAATGGTAGTCTTTGCCTCAGATAATATTTTATTATCTATATTTGTTAACCTTTCTACTGTTGGATTGTATTCTAACTATACAATGATAACTAACAACTTGAAGGGATTAGTTAATAAAATGATACAACCAATAACGGCAAGTATTGGTAGTCTGATACAGGATTCAAATAAGGAAGTAGTTGATTTCTTTAAGAAATTCAATTTGGTGATTTACTCTCTAACATTATTTATAACACCTCAACTTTTTATTTTGTTACGTCCCTTTATTCAATGGTGGTTGGGAAAAGATTATGTTCTTTCCCAGGAGGTTACATTGCTAATTGTTATTAATTTAACAATTCAAATTTTCCGGCTACCATCGTTAACTTTCATCGATGCATATGGATTGCAATGGGTACAAAAATGGAAATCTGTGTTTGAATCTGCCATGAATATGATACTATCATTGGTATTTTTAATTCACTTTAATTTTGGCTTGAAAGGAATATTATTGGGAACAATTATTTCAACATTAATAACAGTTAGCTGGTATGAGCCTTATATAGTTTTGAAATATGGTATAAAAGTCAAGGTTGATCACTATATATTTGATTATATCAGAGGAGCACTGGGCGTAATAATTGCAACTATTGTTGTTTGGATTGTGACACACTCATTGGTTGGAAATGGTATTATTTTTATAATAATAATATTTTTAATAAATTTAATTTCATCAATTTGCATATTATTTATAATAAACATAGGCAATCGGACTTTTAAAACATTAATGATTAATATTTGGAGGAAAATTAGATAAATTATGAGATATAAACAAGAGATGCCCAGGATTAAGAGAATCTTGCTTAGAAGAATTCATGATTGTGTCGGTGTTTATCACCATTTAAAAATATTAATCAAATATGGATTATATAAGAGCTATCAACGTGTCCACGACAATAATATTCTAAAAGAATTTGAACATCAGCTAGGTGTTGTGGCTATAGTTAAAAATGAATCTCCATACTTAAAGGAATGGATTGAATTTCATAAATTAGTAGGAGTTGATATTTTCTATATATATGATAATGAATCAGATGATAACATTATGGAAGTTTTGCAACCGTATATTGATCAAGGATTAGTAAAATATAAGTTCATAAAAGGTAAAAAGCAACAATTGGCTGTTTATAACGAAGCTATTGAGCAATACAGAAATGATGTGAGATGGTTGGCAATTATTGATGCCGATGAATTTATTGTTCCTGTTGAGAAAGAAAACATTTTAGACATGATGAATTCTTTGGATATATCGTTTTCTCAAATTTTAGTTGGTTGGTTGATATATGGATCAAACGGTTTAAAAAAGAAGCCAAAAGGCTTAGTAACTGACAACTTCAAATATCATGCTAGATCAGAGTTTATCGCAGACTATAAACCAATTTTAAATCCAAGATTAGTATTAAAAGTTGGGTCACCTCATTGGGCTACTATAATTGGAAAAACTATTGATGAAAATGGTAAACGAATATGGAACTATCCTTATCATACAAAAATTTATGCTGAACCTGCTTCTAAAAATAAAATTAGAATAAATCATTATTATTCTAAATCACTGGAAGAATTTATAAAAAAAAGTAAACGTGGATATGCTGATAATGGAAGTTCTGATAGATTGGCTAGAGATATGGATGCGTTTCATGAGCATGATCAAAATTATGTAACAGACACAGTTATAAATAAATATAGTGATATGTTACACAAAAGATTAAATATAAGTGAAGATGATCGATCAGATATAAGTATTAAATAATATAGCGAATAAAATAATTAGGTAATTGGAAAGGTTAAGTTGATGAATAGATCAAATGTATCTGTTGTTATGTCTACCTATAACGGAGACCGTTATTTAGAAAATCAATTAGATAGTATTTTAAATCAAAAGTTTGATAATCAAAAATTTGATTTAAAAATATATATACGGGATGATGGGTCTAAAGATAATACACAAGATATTATTGATAAATATGTTAATAATTATCCCAATACTATAAAACAAATAGATAGGAATAGCCCTAATATAGGAGTTAAAAGATCATTTTTTAAACTACTTAAATTAGTTGATGGAGATTATTATTTTTTCTCTGATCAAGATGATATATGGTTACCAAATAAATTAAGAGAATTTTTAGCAGTATTTCATCTTCATGAAAATGGCATTCCCGTTGGTGTATATTCTGACTTATGGGTAGCTGATGCTAAAGGAGTCAGCACAGGTCAAAGGATGAAAGAAAATTTATCTATTGGTAAATATGAGAATGTGTTATCAAAATTATTGAATCGAAATTTGGTAACTGGAGCTAGCTTTGCTATAAATAAAAAAACAGTAAATTATATTAGGACAGTAAATGATGAAACTTTCGATAAAGTAAATATGCATGATGCTTTCATAGCGTTGTTAATAGCTATGACTGGTAATTTAATGTTTATTGATAAGCCATTAGTAAATTATAGGCAACACGGAAATAATGTTATAGGAGTGAGCACAAAATCTAGAGAAACAACATTATCCAAATTACTGCAAATAAATAAATTAAAGCAAGTTAAAAAGCAACAAATATTAAACTTTTATCTTGTTTCAAAGTTATTTAAAGATGATGTAATAGATAACAATGAAAAATTAGCGGCGACTATTGATAAATATGTAAATAGCAGAAATTTTATAACTAAATTTAAGATTTTATTCCCCATAAGAAGATTATTATCTCGTAAAAATCCAAATTTTAGTTTGTTGTTTTATGCTCTTTTAATTAAGCTGTCTAAGTCAGAATTAAAGGTTAACTGATAATGGAAAATAAAAAAAAATTTTAATAATAGGGATGACACCTAATAGAGGTGGGACTGAAACTTTTTCTATGAATTTATTTAATGCATTAAGAAAAAAGTATAAAAGTGTAGATATAACTTTTTTAAATATTTGGAAAGAAGATATTGCGTATAAAAATGAAATAATTGAAAATGGTGGACATATTTTAAATTATCAAATGCCTACAGGAATAAAAAATATGGTTTTTGGACATAATCTTGCCAAAAAATTATTTTCAGTTTATAAATTTGATGCTATACACATAAATGCTAATTATTTATTGCCTTCTTTTTTCGCTATAGCTGCCAAAAATAGTGGGGTAACTAAAGTTATATTTCATGCACACAATACATCTTATGGGAATAGAAGCTTTTTAAAAAAATCTATTTTAAAAAGTATAGCGATATTACAAAGAAAAAAGTTAAATAATAAAAATATCCAGTTGTTAGCTGCTAGTACTGAAGCGGGTAATTGGATGTTTCGAAAATTAGACTTTACTGTAATAACGAATGGAATTGAGGTTGAGAAATTTAATTTTGATAGAGATATTAGAAATGAAGTTAGAAGGAATCTTAATATTCCTGAAGACTCTAAGGTTATAATATCAGTTGCTAGAATTGAGTATCAGAAGAATCACGAGAAAATTATAAGTATATTTAATGAATTATATTATAAAAAAAATATTATTTAATTCTTGTTGGTTCAGGAAGTTTACAAAATGATATTATCCAGAAAATATATAATTTGGGTATTTCAGATAGAGTTAAATTTTTAGGTAGTCAAAAAGACGTTAAGGGGTTATTAATGGCCTCAGATTTAATGCTTATGCCTTCGTTATATGAAGGACTACCTTTTTCAGCCGTAGAAGCGCAAGCTGCTGGATTACCATTAGTTGTTTCTAAGGAGGCATTCACGAGTGAGGTGAATATTATTAATAAAATTTCATACTTGTCTAATTCTGAATCTGATAAAGAATGGGCCAAAAATATAGATGATATGATCTTTGATAATTCTTCGTCAGATAGAAATCTAGATAATGATATTGTGGGACAATCTAAATTTGGATTTGATAAAACAGTTAGTGAAATATTATCATTTTATTAATTTTTATGAGAGACATAATTAAAACTTTAAGCCGAACAAACCCACAAAATACTATATAAATATAAGGGTGATAAAAATAAATTTGCAAATCATATTTAATTTATGATGACCAGATAATTCTTTTCCATGATTAACATAATCTTTTTTAATACGGGATTATATTGTTGTATTCTGTGTAGTTCAAAACTAATATTTTGTTTATATATATTAATTTTATTAACAATTTAATTTTGAGAATAACCATCTTTTAATAATTTATTTATAGCTACATGCTCAAATCTGAGATAAAGTGGGTGGTATTTATAGTAAATATATCCTATTTTTATAGTTTGTGTGGATACCCTACCACCCTACCTACAACCGTTATCCATTTACTATGGGTATTTTTTATTAAAGTGTTCGGATTAATTTTACAATCTTCTAAGAATACATAATTGTGTTCAGTAGATATAAATTAGTGTGGATTTTAATATATTTATGTCATTTATTTAGATGATTGCTAACAAGAATTATCTTACGAGGTTAAGAAAGGTAGAACTGATGAAAGGTATTATCCTAGCCGGAGGATCCGGAACACGTCTTTATCCAATTACTAAGGCAACAAGTAAACAACTTGTGCCTATTTATGACAAACCAATGATTTATTATCCACTATCAGTGTTAATGCTAGCAGGAATTAAAGAGATATTATTAATTTCGACACCAGAATACGTTGACCAGTTCCAAGAATTATTCGGTGATGGTCATAATATCGGTTTAGATATTCAGTATGCAATTCAAGATGAGCCACGCGGCTTAGCAGACGCTTTTATTATTGGAGCATATTTTATTGGTAATGATAATGTTGCTTTGGTATTAGGAGACAATATCTTCTATGGTGCTGGTCTTTCAAAGCAATTACAAGAAGCAGCTACTAAAAAATCAGGGGCTACAGTATTTGGATATCAGGTTAAAGACCCAGAACGGTTTGGGGTAGTAGATTTTGACGAAAACGGGAAGGCTTTATCAATTGTTGAAAAGCCGGATCAACCAAAGTCTAATTATGCCGTGACTGGTCTATATTTCTATGATAATGACGTTGTTAAAATTGCTAGTGAGGTTAAGCCATCAGATCGTGGAGAAATTGAAATTTCTGATATTAATCAAGCCTATCTTGACCGAGGTGACCTAGAAGTTCAGGTAATGGGGCGTGGGTATGCTTGGTTAGATACTGGAACCCATGATTCATTGTTAGAAGCTTCATCATTTATTGCAACGATTCAAAAGCAACAGAATTTAAAAGTGGCTTCACTTGAAGAGATTGCTTATCGCATGGGTTATATTGATATTGTTCAATTAGAAAAATTGGCACAACCGTTAAAGAAAAATGATTATGGACAATATTTGTTAAAAATTGTTGAGGAAGAGGGTTAGAAATATATGACTGACAACTTTTTTGAAAAAGCATTAGCAGGTCATCCAATTGAAGAAATACCTGGTATGATCGAGTTTGATATTCCGGTCCATGGTGATAATCGTGGTTGGTTTAAAGAAAACTTTCAGAAGGAAAAAATGATACCTTTAGGGTTCCCAAAGAAATTTTTTAAAGAAGATAAACTTCAAAATAATATTTCTTTATCACGTAAGGGAGTGTTGAGAGGATTACATGCTGAACCTTGGGATAAGTATATCTCAATAGCTGATAATGGACGGGTACTTGGTTCTTGGGTTGATTTACGTGAAGGGGACTCATTTGGTCACGTATATCAAACAGTAATTGATGCTAGTAAGGGAATTTATATTCCCCGTGGTGTCGCTAATGGGTTCCAAGTTTTAAGTGAGACAGTTTCATATGCTTATTTGGTCAATGATTACTGGGCATTAGAATTAAAGCCAAAGTATGCCTTTGTTAACTATGCTGATCCTGAACTTGGTATTATATGGGATGATGTTGATAATGCTGAAGTAAGTGAGGCCGATAAGAATCATCCATTATTGAAGGATGTTGTGCCGCTTAACAGAGAACAATTATAATTGGAGAAGACTGATGACTGAGTACAAGAATATTTTAGTAACAGGGGGAGCTGGATTTATTGGAGCGAACTTTGTACGTTATATCGTAGCGGAGCATCCAGATGTGGTTGTAACCGTTCTTGATAAATTAACTTACGCTGGAAACAAGGAAAATCTTGCTGGATTACCTGAAGATCGAGTTAAATTGGTGATTGGGGATATCGCAGATGCACCATTAGTTGATAAATTAGTGGCTGAAACAGATGCAGTTATTCATTATGCTGCAGAAAGTCACAATGATAATTCATTGAAAGATCCATCACCATTCGTACAGACCAATATTATTGGGACTTATACTTTAATTGAAGCAGCACGGAAATATAATAAACGTTTTCATCATGTTTCAACTGATGAAGTTTATGGTGATTTACCTTTGCGTGAAGATTTACCAGGTAAAGGAGAAGGTGTTGGCGAAAAATTCACTCCTGAATCACAATATCGGCCCTCAAGTCCGTATTCATCAACAAAAGCTAGCTCAGATTTGCTTGTTCGCGCTTGGGTTCGCTCGTTTGGGTTGAAAGCTACAATCTCTAATACTTCTAACAATTATGGACCTTATCAACACATTGAAAAATTCATTCCACGTCAAGTGACAAATATTATTTCAGGAATTAAGCCTAAATTATATGGTTCTGGAAAAAATGTACGTGATTGGATTCATACTTATGATCACGCTACGGCTGTGTGGGCCATTTTGAACAACGGAAAGATTGGAGAAACTTATCTGGTTGGAGCCGATGGCGAAAAGGATAACATTACTGTATTACATACTATTTTAAAAGACATGGGCAAAGATGAAAATGACTTTGATTTCGTGCAAGATCGTTCAGGACATGATTTACGTTATGCTATTGATGCTACTAAAATTCGTGAAGAATTAGGGTGGGCTCCTAAATTTACCGACTTTGAGACTGGATTATCTGATACTATCAATTGGTATAAAAATAATCGATCATGGTGGGAAGCTGAAAAGGCCGAAGTTGAGGCTAAATACGCACAAAATAATCAATAATTTAAAGTCAGCGAAAGCTGACTTTTTTTCGGAGGAATTAATATGAAGTATTTAATTACAGGAGCTCATGGACAGCTAGGCCAAGAATTACAAAAAATTTTGAAGGAACGAAACCTGACATTTGTGGCATTTGATTCTAATGAGTTAGATATTACTGATCGTCTCGCAGTTATGAGTGTTTTTGAAACAGAAAAACCAGATGTAGTACTACATGCTGCTGCTTATACAAAAGTTGATTTGGCAGAAGATGAAGGACGTTCTCTCAATTGGAAAGTTAACGTAGAAGGTACAAAAAATATTGCTGACGCTGCTAAACAATATAATGCTAAATTGGTTGCTGTTTCTACAGATTATGTCTTTGATGGAATGAATAATGATGAATATCAAGAGACGGATTCAGTAAATCCCAAAAACGCTTATGGACGTGCTAAATTAGCTGGTGAATTAGCTGTTATTGAGAGTGGTGCTTCGTCTTATATAGTTCGAACAAGTTGGGTATTTGGTGAGTTTGGGCCTAATTTCGTTTATACAATGAAGAGATTGGCAGAGAACCATCCTAAATTAACAGTGGTAAATGATCAGCTGGGGCGACCAACATGGACAAGGACACTAGCAGAATTTATGCTACATTTAATTAACTCTAAATCAGAATATGGTATTTATAATTTATCAAATGATGATACTGCCACTTGGTTTGAATTTGCTGAAGAAATTTTGAAAAATTTGCCAGTTGAAGTTATGCCGGTTACTAGTGATCAGTTTCCACAAAAAGCGTATCGCCCAAAGCATTCGGTAATGAGTTTAGAGAAAGCGAAGTTGACTGGTTTTGAGATACCAACTTGGCGTGATGCATTAGCAACTTTCTTATCTGAGATATAAATAATAATGGTGCTTTGATAGGAATTGATTCTTAAATTTAGGATTAATCATTGAATAATTTAATGAAATAAAGTACTATTAATTAATAGTAAACCCTTGAAAGGATGTGCGTGATTTGGCATTATCAAAATTTGACAATCAGAAAAAATCAGAACTTTCAATGATCGAAGTGGCACGTGAGATACTACACGAGCGTCATGAGACTGTTGATTTTTATGATTTATTGAAACAAGTATCAGAATATATTGGTCAGAGCGCCGATGAGCTCGAAAAGCGAACATCACAATTTTATACAGATTTAAATATCGACGGATCTTTTATTTCTTTGGGTGATAATGTTTGGGGACTTCGTTCATGGTATCCATTTGATTCAATTAATGAAGAAATCCATTTGGACCTTGAAGAAGAAGCTGCCACAAAGAAGAAAAAGAAGGCAACTAAGAAAGCTGCGGCTTTGTTGGATACCGATGACGATGATGTTGTTGGCTGGGATGATGATCCTGAAGAAGATGACTTCGAAGAAGAACCAACACCAGCTGATGAAACTGTTGCAACTGTTGATGTTGAAGTTGAGACAGATGATGACGACGATGACGACGCGGTCGCCAAAAGTGATGAATTTGAAGTTTCAAATGGTATCGGTGACGATATCTCTGGAATTGGCAAAGACGTCGATGATGATTATGGATCAGGGGACATTGAAAAGTAATGTCTTTGACATTTGATTTATTATCATGTATAATAAAGTCCCGGGCTCTTGTTTGTTTACAAGAACGGTTAAATTAACTATTAGACTCCTAATGCTAACATAGCAACGGGAGTTTTATTGATTTAACAATAAAAAATATGGCACACGAATTAGTACGTAGAAATTGCGTTTAGACGGAGGGAATTATGGCGACGAAATATGTTTTTGTGACTGGTGGTGTGGTTTCATCGCTAGGAAAAGGAATTGTAGCAGCTTCACTAGGACGCTTATTGAAAAATCGCGGATTCAAAATTGCGGTACAAAAATTTGATCCGTATATCAATATTGATCCTGGAACAATGTCACCATATCAACATGGTGAAACCTTCGTAACGGAAGATGGTCTTGAAACTGATTTGGATTTGGGTCATTATGAACGATTTATTGACATTAACTTGAATAAATATTCAAACATTACTTCAGGTCGAATTTATTCTGAAGTCTTGGAAAAAGAACGAAATGGTGATTATGATGGAGCTACGGTTCAAGTAATTCCACATATTACTAATGCTTTGAAGGAAAAAATGATGCGTGCTGCTGAAACAACAGATGCTGACATTGTGATTACCGAAGTTGGTGGTACTGTTGGTGATATTGAATCACTTCCATTTATTGAAGCTTTGCGCCAAATGAAGCGTGAAGTTGGAGCCGAAAACGTCTTTTATATTCATACTTCATTAATTCCATTCTTGCGAGCAGCTGGTGAAATGAAGACTAAACCAACACAACATTCTGTATCAGAATTGCGTTCATTGGGAATTCAACCTGATATGTTGGTTGTACGGACTGAACAACCTATTTCACAAGAAATGCGTGAAAAATTGGCTTTGTTTACTGACGTGGCACCTGAGGCAGTAATCGAGTCATTGGACGTTGATGTTTTGTATGAAATTGTTAATAATATGCAAGCTCAAGGAATGGATGATGTGGTTTTGAATCATCTTGGACTTCAAGCTGCACCAGCTGACTTAACTAATTGGACGGAAATGATTGATAAGATTAAAAACTTATCAAACCACATCAAAATTACCTTGGTTGGTAAGTATGCTGATTTGCAGGATGCCTACATTTCAGTAAATGAAGCTTTACGTTCAGGTGGATATGCGATTGATACAGAGGTTGAGATCAACGCTTTGAATTCTGAAAAAGTAAATGAAGATAATGTTAAAGAGCTTTTGAGTGATGCTGATGGAATCATAGTACCTGGGGGATTTGGTCCTCGTGGAACTGAAGGAAAGATTTTGTCGATTCAATATGCTCGTGAAAATAACGTACCTTTCTTAGGAGTATGTTTAGGTATGCAGTTGGCAACTGTTGAATTTGCCCGTAACGTACTAGGACATTCACAAGCAAATTCAATTGAGCTTGATGAGAACACTGATACACCTGTTATTGCTTTGATGGACGACCAAAAGGAAATCACAAAACGTGGTGGAACTTTGCGTTTGGGATTGTATCCAGCTGCTTTGAAGGAAGGAACTCAAACTAGGGAAATTTATGGTACTGATGAAGTACAACAACGTCATCGGCACCGTTTCGAGTTCAACACGCAATATCGTGCTGAATTTGAAGCAGCCGGAATGGTTTTTGCGGGGGTTTCACCTGATGATCGTTTGATGGAAGTTATTGAATTACCAAGCAATGATTTCTTCATTGCTGCTCAATATCATCCAGAATTTATCTCACGTCCAAATCGACCTGAGCCATTGTATGCAGCATTTATTAAAGCTGCTTTGAATAATCATTAATATTAAAATTTTTAAAAAGGCGATGAATTTTGATGATTCGCCTTTTTTTATATAAATATGAAAATTTTCAATAGCAAGAATTTGCAGAGATATTTAAGGCAACAACAAGATTAATTAATATAAAATGAATATTATTATTGACATTAATAGATTTTGATTGAAAATATTGTAATATTACTTTTTAAGTTACAGGTTGTTACTATTGTAATTATATTGTAAAATAAGAAACGAGTAATTGAATAAGATAAGTGTAAAACACGCTTTTCTAATGAAAGTGATTATTTAAAATACTGATGTGTGTTAATAATTTTCAACATGTTTCATAACAACATTAATATTATTAGTTGAATTAAAATAAAGATGGTTAAGGATCGCAGTGAAACTGGCCAGTTAAATAAAAATTATAATGAATTATTTAATTGATGTAGTAGTCATTTAAATGTCTTGAGGTTTTGTAATGAAAAAGTTAATTATTCACGGCGGTCGCCGATTAAGTGGGGAAGTAACGATTGGTGGGGCAAAAAACTCAACCGTTGCTTTGATTCCGGCATCAATTTTGGCGGATTCAGTTGTTAATTTTGATAGTGTACCAGATATTTTGGATGTTTATAATCTCCAAATTATTATGCGTTCAATGAATGTACAATCAAGTTTTTCTAATGGAGAATTAATGATTGATCCAACAGGAATTGTAGAAGCTGAGTTACCATCAACGGCGATTAAAAGTCTCCGAGCTTCATATTATTTCATGGGATCATTGTTAGGTCGTTTTGGACGTGCCGTTGTAACGTTCCCTGGTGGCGATAATATTGGCCCTCGTCCAATTGATCAGCATGTTAAGGGATTTGAAGCTCTAGGTGCGGAAGTCGAATATGACAATGATACTGTACGTATTACAGATCCAAATGGGTTGCATGGGACACGTATCTATATGGATATGGTTTCGGTAGGAGCTACGGTTAACACAATTTTAGCAGCCGTTAAAGCTGAAGGAACTACGATTCTAGAAAATGCCGCTAAGGAACCAGAAATTACTGATTTGGTAACCTTTTTAAATAATATGGGTGCTAAAATTAGGGGGGCTGGAACGGATACAATTCGTATTGTAGGAGTTGAACGATTAATTTCGAACAACGTTCATACTATTATTCCAGATCGAATCGAGGCAGGGACTTATCTTTCAATGGCAGCTGCACAAGGGGATGGAGTTTTAGTTAAAAATATAATTCCAGAACATTTAGAGGCTTTTATTGCGAAAATGGTTGAAGCAGGGGTTGATCTAGATGTAAGAGAAGATAGTATTTATGTTCCTAAGACGGAAAAGTTTAATGCAATTAAAATTAAGACAACTCCTTTCCCAGGGTTTGCAACTGATTTGCAACAACCAATTACGCCTTTGTTAACATTAGCTGATGAAGAAAGTCTGATTACGGAAGAGATTTATCCAGAACGGACTCGTCATATTCCAGAATTGAACAAGTTGGGAATGGATATTGATAATTATGCGCATGGTTTGATTTCAATTCGACCTAGTACACAATTATCAGGAAATGTAGTTGCAGCTGCTGAAATTCGTGCTGGAGCAGCACTTGTTATTGGCGGATTAATGTCAGAAGGTGAAACAGTCATTAATAACTCAGAACACATTTTACGTGGTTACGATCGTTTGATTCATAAAATAACTCAATTAAATGGGGATATTCGAATTGAAGAAACAGATGAACCAATGCAATAAAAAATAAATAAAAAAAGAGGCTGTTTATTTTTGGAAACGGTCTCTTTTTGTATATAACGCAAATGTGGCTGGATATTCAATTTAAAATGATCTATTATCCTAAGTCTAAATTTTAAAATAGCTTGTAATTTGTTAATAAAAAAGGTAAGCTAAATGGGTTGTAAAAAATACTTTGCCAGAAGTCAATTCGTTATTAAGTCACCGGATTGTGACCAGGTTGGCGCTTTGTTCAAAGTATTTTCATTTAGTACGCGATACGAAATTTATCGCAATTGGAGGAAGATTTTGAAGTTTTCAGAATTAGGTCTCACAAAAGACCTACTTACAGCCATTGAAAAACATGGTTATGTCGAGGCAACACCAATTCAAGCCGAAACAATTCCCTTAACGCTTGCCGGTAAGGATGTCATCGGTCAAGCTCAAACCGGAACTGGTAAAACAGCTGCGTTTGGATTGCCAATTTTAGAGATGATTGATAGCAGTCGTCAAGTTCAAGCTTTGGTAGTTTCACCAACGCGTGAATTAGCGATTCAAACTCAAGAAGAACTATTTAAATTAGGACGTGATAAGCGCGTTCGCGTACAAGCCGTCTTTGGTGGGGCAGATATTCGTCGCCAAATTGATGGTTTGAAGCGCGGAGTTGATATCGTCGTTGGAACACCTGGTCGTTTAATTGACCACATCCGTCGAGGAACCATTGACCTTTCACATGTTCGGACATTAGTTTTGGATGAAGCTGATGAAATGTTAAACATGGGATTCTTGGAAGATATTGAGTCAATTTTGAAGGCCGTTCCAGATGAACGTCAAACATTATTGTTCTCAGCAACAATGCCATCTGCAATTAAGCGGATTGGTGTTCAATTCATGACTGAACCAGAACACATCCAAGTAGCCGCTAAAGAATTGACGACAGACTTGGTTGATCAATACTACGTTCGAGTTCGTGAACCCGAAAAGTTTGATACTTTGACTAACATTTTGGCTGTTCAACAACCAAAGTTAGCAATTTTGTTTGGGCGTACTAAGCGCCGAGTTGATGAATTAACTCGTGGTTTGGAATTGCGTGGATTTAAGGCTTCAGGAATTCATGGAGACTTAACTCAACAAAAGCGTACACAAGTTTTGAAGTCATTCAAAGCTGGTGAAATCCAAATCTTAGTGGCAACTGATGTTGCTGCTCGTGGATTGGATGTTACAGGAGTTACTCACGTTTATAACTTTGATATTCCACAAGAATCCGAATCATATGTTCACCGAATTGGTCGGACAGGTCGTGCCGGTTCTCACGGAACTTCAGTTACGTTTGTAACAAATGCTGAACTAGATTATCTAAAAGATATCGAAAAGCTTACTAAGAAGCGTATGTTGGCATTAAAGCCTTACTCACACGAAGAAGCTGTTGCAGCTCGAATGAAGACTGCAGTCCAAGATGTAGATGCAGTTGTTAAAACTGTAGATGCTAACTTGGTTTCAGCTGAAGTTGATGAATTATTAGAAAAGTATGATGTTCGGACATTAGCTGCTGCTGCATTGGCTGCTTCAGCTAATATTTCTGAAATCGATGCTGAATTCGATTTGACCCGCGAACGTCCATTACCAAACAAACACTTTGGTCGTGGTGGATCACGTGGTGGTAGTGGATCACGCGGTAATTACCGTGGTGGAAACCGACGTTCTGGTAACGGTGGTGGAGGTTCACGCTCTGCTGGTTCTGGTAATGGTGGTGCTGCACGTGGTGGTCGACGTGAAGAAAATGGTAGCCATGGTGGTGGCCATGATTCAGAACGTCGTAAGTCATATGATCGTGGTGCACGTACTGGTTCAGGGGATCGCTCACAACGTGGTTCACGTCCAGCCGGACGTCGCAAGTTTGTGATCCGCGAAAATGATAAATAAAATTTACTAGGCTAAAATACTAGTAAGATGCTCAATCACTTCAATGTTTTACATTGAAAATGATTGAGCATTTTTTATTTGCAACTAAATAATATAATTAAAATGTTGAACAAAAAATTCAAGCCTAATATTACGCTAAAAATATGATAAAATTGAGTAATTAAATCCGATTGATTATATGACCTGATTTCATTTCAATGGTCACGTGAAAAACGAGAAATAAGGGGAGTATTTCATGATATTTGGGAATGGAATTGATATTCAAGAAATATCAGCTGTAGAGGATTTGGCGGCAAGACAACCAAATTTTATTACTAAAATTTTAACGAATACTGAGAAACAGACTTATGACCAAAAGGTTGGTAAACATCAAGGTGAATTTTTAGCTGGTCGTTATGCCGCAAAAGAGGCTTATAGTAAAGCATTGGGGACAGGCCTCGGGGCTGATTTAAATTGGCAACAATTAGAAATTGCAAATGATGAACAGGGTAGACCATATTTTCAACAACATCCCCGTCAAAATGATCTCATTGCTCACATTTCAATTTCACATTCAGGTAATATGGTGAAAACTGAAGTTATTCTTGAAAATATGCCAAATACTGAAATTCCAGTTAGTGTTAATCGTCCTGCTTGGATTGAAATTTCAAAGTCAGCGGTAGCGCATAATATTAAATTTGTGCGGGAATTTAGTGGTGCTAAGCGATTTATGGCTATTTTAAAAGCCAACGCTTATGGTCATGGATTACCACAGATGGTGGAAGCGGCACGTGAAGGTGGAGCAGATGCCTTTGGTGTTGCAACTTTAGATGAAGCTATTTGGTTACGCCATTTTGGGGTTAAAGAGCCGATTTTAGTATTGGGGATTGTGGAAGCAGAACAAGTTAAACTAGCTTGGAAGCACCAAATTATTGTACCCGTTGCAAATTTAGCTTGGCTAAAATCTGCTCAAAAAGTTTTTCCGATGGAATCAACGAACAAACCTTTATTAGTGGCATTGGCTGTTGATACTGGAATGACTCGGATTGGTATTCGAACAGAGAACGAATTGCAAGAGACCTTTAATGCAATCAATAGGGATCCGCGATTCAAATTACATAGTATTGGCATGCACTTTGCAACCGCTGATACTAACAATGAAGCATACTTTGAGCAACAGTTAGAACGTTGGCATACGTTAACTGATGAGCTAGAAATTTCGGCTGATGTTTGGCGTCATCTGGCTAATTCAGGTACAGCTCTGTGGCATAAGAATCCTTCAACTGATGCGATTCGAATTGGAGCAGCTATGTATGGCATTGATTCTTCTCAAGGGGCTCTGGAAAAACGTGACTTACAACCAGTTTTGAGCTTGAAAGCTAAATTGGTTCAAGTAAAGCAAGTAGAGGCTGATGTATCGGTTTCGTACGGAGCAACTTACACAACTGATCAGCCAACCTGGATTGGAACAATTCCATTGGGATATGCGGATGGATATTTGCGCAAACTTCAAGGCGGATATGGCCTTTTACCAGATGGGCGACATGTAGAAATTATAGGTCGTATCGCCATGGATCAATGTATGGTAGCGTTACCAGAAGAAATACCTGTTGGAACGGTTATCACGTTAATTGGTTCGGCAGGTGGGCAACATGTAACTCTCGAAGATTTAGCTGAACGTTTGGAAACTATTCCATATGAAGTAGCGACCACTTTATCTGTACGTTTGCCCCGGTATTTAGTTGATTAATTAATAAATGAGGGATAGAATGCAAGATAATAAGCAGAAAGTAAAAGAAATTCGGCGGGGAGAGATTTGGTATGCCAATTTAGAGAATGGAAGAATTGGATCTGAGCAGGGCGGCGTTCGTCCAGTCCTGATTGTCCAAAATAATGTAGGTAATCTTTATGCACCCACTACCATCGTAATACCGATTTCGACCAAAAAGATAAAAAAAACGTTACCAACCCATGTGAAATTAGATGCTGAATTAGATGGGACGGGAATTAATCGTGATTCTACATTGTTATTGGAACAAATTCGGGTAATTGATAAAAAAAGACTCCAAGATCGCTTAGGACGTCTGCCTGAGCCGAAAATGGTTGAAGTTCGTTCAGCTTTATCGGTTAGTTTAGGCTTTGATTAAAAATAAAAATTGAAAGCAGACATAAAATATGTCTGAAGGGTAGGAATATATGACTGAGCAAAAAGTATTGTTAACGGGGGATCGTCCCACTGGTAAATTACATATTGGGCACTATGTGGGCTCACTTAAAAAACGGGTAGCAATGCAAAATTCTGGAGAATATACCCCATATATTATGATTGCGGATAAGCAAGCCTTTACGGATAATGCTCGCGATCCAGAAAAAATACATAATTCATTATTAGAAGTAGCTTTGGATTATCTAGCGGTTGGAATTGATCCTAAAAAAACTACTATTTTTGTTCAATCTGCAATTCCAGAATTATCAGAATTGACGGAATATTTCTTGAATTTGGTTTCAATTGCGCGTCTGCAACGTAATCCAACTGTTAAGACTGAGATTCAACAAAAAGGTTTTGGTGAATCAATTCCAGCGGGATTCTTTATTTATCCGGTGTCACAAGCTGCTGATATCGCATTATTTAAAGGTGAAGTAGTGCCAGTTGGGGATGATCAAGAACCAATGTTAGAACAGACACGAGAATTAATTCGAACTTTTAATCGAGTTTATGATGTTGATATTTTAAAAGAACCTCAAGGTATTTTCCCACCAAAGGGTCAGGGGCGTATTCCTGGATTAGATGGGGTTAAGATGTCTAAATCTTTGGGTAATGCAATTTATTTGAGTGATTCAAAAGATGAATTATGGAATAAAATTAAGTCAATGTATACAGATCCCACCCATGTAAAAGTTGATGATCCAGGTCATGTTGAAGGTAATATGGTCTTCACATATCTTGATATCTTTGATTCAGATCAAAATAAAGTGGATGAATTGAAGGCACAATATCAACATGGTGGTTTGGGAGATATGAAGTTAAAGAAGTATCTTTTTGAAGTCTTAGATGCTGAATTAACACCAATTCGGGATCGGCGCGCTGAATTTGCTGCTGATCGAGGCGCCGTTTTGGAAATGTTGGCTGAAGGATCAGCCCATGCTCGAAAAACAGCTCAGGCGACAATGTACGAAATTCGCGAAGCAATGGGTATTGAATACTGGAATTAAACTTTATTTTGAGGTAATATCATGGGTTATTTAGCAATTGTAGATTTAGGTTCAAACTCAACTCGTTTTGTAATTGAAAAATTACAAGCGGATGGAACATTTCAAGAACTTGAGCGGGTAAAAAAAGATACACGTTTAGCTGAAGGAATGGGGAAAAATGAGGGTTATTTAACTGAAACGGCGATGCAAAGGGTTTTTGAAGCGGTTAGTGAGTTTAAAGAAATAGCCCAATCCTATCAAGACTTGGAAGTCATTGGGATTGCAACTGCTGCAGTGCGAGAAGCTAAAAATAAGACAGCTTTTGTCCAACAATTAAGCGACAAATTTCAAATTGATGTTCGTGTTTTAACTGGTGATCAAGAGGCCTATTATGATTACTTGGGCGCAATGTCAGCCCTAGATCATATTGATAACGCCTGGCTTCTAGATACTGGTGGTGCAAGTATTGAATTAGTTGGAATTGAAGATAGAATGGCAGTCAATTTTATTAGCTTACCATTTGGTGCGGTTAATTTAGCCGAACGATTTAATTTGAATGGACCAGATCCGATTACAGACGAATCTTTATCGGAAGCAGAACAATATATTGATCGAGAATATGATGAGTTACCTTGGCTTGAGTGTGATCAGCAACCAATTATTCTATTAGGAGGAGCTAATCGTACTTTGGCACGGTTACACCGGAGTAAACAAGCTTATGAAGATCTAAGTAATTTTCATGGTTATCAAATGCCAGTTGAACATGTTCAAGCATTATTTGATGAATTACGTAGTTTAAGTCATCAAGAACGTTCAGCTATCTTAGGCGCCGAAGCTAACCGAGCTGATATCATTATCAGTGGGTTATTGCCTCTAATGCAATTAGTAGATGTCACAGGGACCAAGGAAGTTATATTTTCAGCTTCTGGTGTACGTGAAGGAATTTTGCAAGAATATCGTTTAGAGCAAAATGATAATTAAAAATGGGATAATAAATTTAATGTAATATTATCGCATTTAATTAAAGACAGTCTAATGTAGGCTGCCTTTTTGTTTAATTACAAGCAAATGATAAAACGATAAAATAAAAATGAGATAATACTTGTAAGCGATTACATGTGGTGCTATAATATAGATATTCCAAAAGAAAGGCAGGTGAGTAATTTGGAAGAATCTAAAAAATTAACTGAATTTACTTTAACTGAACCATTCTTGCACAGGAGCATATCACAGTAGTGACTTAGGGATATAGCGTATCTTTTGATGATAAACATTTCGGCCATGAGAAGGCCAACCTAATGTCATTAGCAATCAGATTTATTACCAAACATCATAATCATTCAGTCTAGGCTGAAATGGATGTAAGTATATGTTTTCGATAATAAACTGCTCCTGATATGACTTAATTATTGTTAATTAAGATGTGTCTGTGTGGGACTTGTTGAAGTATGATTTGGTTCATGTAATATCAACGACAGGTGTTTAAGACTGCAGCTTAGACCTTTGATATTACAAAATGACAATTGAATATAGGGTGGTAAATAGTCCTTCCTTGAATAACATGAAAATATGTTTTTCTAAAGTTGCACGCGGATCAATGTATCGGCGTGCTTTTTTTTGAAATTAAGTTCAATAAAAAAGCTAGGAAATAAATCCTAGCTTCTTATCGATATGCCTTGAAAATTGCATAATGTCATAATTATTGAACTTTGATCGAGCTGTTTTTCGATTCATAAAAAATTAAAGCAAACATGCCTTTTCTATGAATTAGAGGAGGTTTTTATTATATATTTAATTTAGATAATGTCTGGTAGGTTGGTATTAATTCGTGCCATATAATTAGGAACGAAATCGGAAATGAAGCTTGGTCGAACCACCCAATTATGTTCTGCTAGCTCTTGAGCAATCGCACTATGAGCATAAACAGCTGCTTCAGTTGCACGACGTGGTTCGGCGAATTGACCAACAAAACCGGCAATTAATCCAGCGAGTGTATCGCCCATTCCACCAGTAGCTTGGTATGGACCACCAATCAATAATTGCATTTGGCGATTTTCACTGAGAATTACTGTGTGGTACTTTTTTAAAACTAAAACATCAATATTCAAAGTTTTACGTTGTAAATCATTTAATTCCATGGAATCTTGATATGCAACCATAACACTGGAAAGTTTTGCCCATTCCCCTTGATGTGGGGTGGCAATTGTAAAGACGTTATTTGGAATCATAACATGTTTATCGGCGATGATGCCTAAAGCACTTGCGTCTAAAATTAACGCTTGATTCTCGCGCATTGCACGCATTGTTGATCGAAGTAACTCTACAGCATCATCTGAGTTGCCTAAACCTGGTCCGATCAAAACCACGGAACTTTTACGAACGTGATCTAAAACGGCTCCCTGATCGCTCCAATCTAAGGCCATAGCCTCCGGATTCCGAACGTGAAGTGCAGTAATGTTATCAGCATGGGTTGCAACGGTGACTAATCCAGCTCCTGAGTTGACTGCGGCTGAGGCAGCCATCAGAATTGCACCACCATATTGTTGATTGCCACCAATTAAGAGTAATTTTCCAAAATTAGTTTTATTGGTTGCGGTCGGTCGCTTCTGGATGACCTCATGTAAAATATCAGCTTTAAGTTCAGTAACCATTGCCAAAACCCTCCCAAGTCATAAATGTAATAAACTATTATCTAATTTTATCACATAAAATTTCAGTCTTAACGATTTTAATTTATATAATTGAATATTAACAATATTTGACCATGAAAATATTCAATTTTACACTTTTTTATGGTTCTAGATACAGTGTCAAAGTATGTAGTGGTGTGTTACAATTGACTCTATAATTAGTGATTAATTGGGACGTAAATTGGCTTTATAGTAATTTATGGAATCCTTAAATTGAAGTTTTCTAAATATAAATAATTAAAAAAGGTGAATTAAAAAATGGCAAATCCAGTACGACAAATGATAGAAAGTGATCGGGGAACGCTCCGCCATTTGCGTCGAATCGCAACTAAAGTTGATTCATATGCAAGTGAAATGGAAGCATTGAGTGATTCAGAATTACAAGCAAAAACACCTTACTTTCGTGAATTATTAGCTAATGGGAAAAGTTTAGATGAAATTTTACCAGAAGCTTTCGCCGTTGTTCGCGAAGGAGCACGACGAATTTTGGGATTGTATCCATTTATTGTGCAAATTATGGGTTCAATTGCCTTACATCAAGGTAATATTGCCGAGATGAAGACTGGTGAAGGAAAGACTTTGACAGCGACAATGGCTGTTTACTTAAATGCTTTGCCACAAAAAGGGGTTCATGTTGTGACGGTTAATGAGTATCTTTCACAACGAGATGGGCTTGAAATGGGTGAACTTTACCAATGGTTGGGACTAACGGTTGGAATTAATTTATCTGAACAATCAGCTGACGAAAAACGAGCTGCCTATCAAGCTGATATTACTTACTCAACTAATTCAGAAATTGGCTTTGATTATTTGCGAGATAACATGGTTTCGCGGCGTGAAGATCGTGTGCAACGACCTTTGAACTTTGCTTTGGTCGATGAAACTGATTCAATTTTGATCGATGAAGCTCGGACACCTTTGATTATTTCAGGTGCTCCAGCTCAAGAATCAACCCAATTGTACGTGCGAGCTGATCGTTTTGTTAAATCGTTAATTCGGGACGTTGATTTTGAAGTGGACTTAGAAGCTAAGGCAGTATTGTTGCACGATGAAGGAATAACTAAGGCTGAAAGTTACTTCAATTTACCTAATTTATATGGATCTGATAACATTGCGTTGACGCATCATATTGATCAAGCGCTACGTGCAAATTACACGATGGAAAATAATAAGGATTATGTGGTTCGAAATGGAGAAGTCATGTTAGTTGATGCTTTCTCTGGTCGAATTCAAGATGGTCGTCGTTTCTCAGATGGATTACATCAAGCCTTAGAAGCTAAAGAACAGGTTCAAATTCAAGAGGACAATCGAGCAATGGCTTCGATTACTTATCAAAATTTGTTCCGTCGTTATAAGAAGCTTTCTGGGATGACTGGAACGGCTAAAACCGAGGCTGAAGAATTCCGCGAAATTTATAATATGGAAATTGTCAGCATTCCAACCAATCGGCCTAATGCTCGAGTAGATGAGCCAGACTTACTATATCCTAGTTTACAAGCTAAATTTAAGGCTGTAATTGAATTAGTTCAGAAGTTACATGCGAAGGGTCAGCCGATTTTGATTGGAACCGTAGCAGTTGAAACTTCTGAGCTGCTATCACAATTATTGAATCGGTTAAATGTGCCACATAATGTTTTGAATGCTAAAAACCACGTCAAAGAAGCGGAAATTATCGCTAATGCTGGTCAACGTGGCGCTGTGACGATCGCTACTAACATGGCTGGTCGTGGAACTGATATTAAATTAGGCCCTGGGGTAGCTGAATTAGGTGGTTTGGCTGTGATCGGAACTGAACGACATGAATCTCGTCGAATTGATAATCAGTTGCGAGGACGTGCAGGCCGTCAAGGTGATCAAGGTTATTCTCAATTCTTTTTGTCTTTGGAAGATGATTTGATGCTGCGCTTTGGTGGTGAAAAGATTAAAGCTATGATGGATCGATTGAACATTGAAGATGACGAAGCAGTTATTCGAAACCGATTTATTACAAGTTCAGTGGAATCAGCGCAAAAACGAGTTGAAGGTAATAACTATGATGCTCGTAAGAATGTTTTGCAATATGATGATGTAATGTCACAACAACGAGAAGTATTCTACCGTGATCGTAACATTGTGATTGATGAAGAAAAATCCTTAGAACCTGTTTTGTTACCAATGGTTCAACGGACGATCGATCGAGTGATAGATGCTAATACACTGGGCCCATCTAAGGAATGGAATCTCGACGTACTTGCTCAATTCATGCGTTCTGTCTTGATGCCTGAAGATATGGTTAATGAAGATCAGTTAGCAGGTAAGAGTAAAGATGAGCTCAAAGAATACTTGTATAATCAGGCTTTGACAGTTTACGCTGATAAAGTTGGTGCCTTACGTGATGAAGAGCAATTATTGCAATTTACACGGGTTGTTATTTTACGAGTACTTGATGAACAATGGACCGATCATATGGAAGCTATGAATCAATTACGTGATGCAATCCAATTACGAGGTTATGGTCAATTGAATCCTTTGATTGAATATCAAAATGAAGGTTTCGCCATGTTTGAAGAAATGATTTCAAGTATTGAATATGAAGTGACACGACTCTTTATGAAGGCCGAAATTCGTCAAAATTTGACGGTTTAAACTCGGATTATTTAGTTGATAATGGTAATTGTTGAGACTGACTAAATCAAATTTAGAGGGGCTGGGACAAAATTGTACCGGCCTCTCTATTACTGTGAAAAAGTCATATTTCAAAATTCAATTTTGAATTAATCTTATTTGAAACGTAATTTTGTAGGATGAATTATAAAAAGATAGTTTGGGATATTGAATCAATTCTTATCATATCGTCTCTACGTAATAAGAAAGGAATATTTGAAATGGAATTAGTTGAAATTCGCCATGATTTGGAAGAAATAGAAAAAGAAGTTACCAATCTTGGAGAAAATTTGGATCTGGAAGCCCTAAATGATCAAATTGCAGCCAATGAAGATGCAATGGGACAAGCAGATTTTTGGAATGATAATGTAAAGGCACAAGCCTTAATTGATGAAAACAATGATGTAAAGCAACGGCGGGATAATTATTTACAGTTAAGAAATGGGATCGAATCGGTCGAAACTGCTCTTGAATTGTTGAATGAAATGCCCGATGATGAGATGGAAGCTGAACTTGATGTTGAGTTTCAAAATCTACAAGAAAAGTTAGAACAATACCGACTTGAACAATTATTGAATGAACCCTATGATGCTAACAACGCCATTTTGGAAATTCACCCGGGATCAGGGGGAACGGAGTCAGCAGACTGGGGTGCCAACTTACAACGAATGTATACACGCTGGGCGGAAAAACATAACTTTAAGGTAGATATTTTAGATTATCACCCGGGGGATGTGGCCGGAATTGATTCAGTAACATTAAAAATTACAGGACATAATGCCTTTGGTTATTTGCGTTCAGAACGAGGCGTCCACCGATTTGTACGAATCTCACCATTTGATTCAGCTGGTCGTCGGCATACTTCATTTGTGTCCGTTGATATTATGCCTGAATTAGATGATTCAATTGAAATTGATATTAATCCCGCAGACGTTAAAATGGATGTTTATCGCGCCTCTGGAGCAGGAGGACAGCATATTAATAAGACTTCTTCAGCGGTACGGTTGACGCACTTGCCTACGGGGGTTGTTGTAGCTTCACAGCAACAACGTTCACAATTTCAAAATAAGGATACCGCTTATGGAATGTTAAAAGCTAAGTTGTATCAATTGGAAATGGATAAAAAAGAGGCTGAACGGGCCGAAATTTCAGGTGATCATCTCGAAAACGGTTGGGGTTCACAAATTCGTTCATATGTTTTTCAACCATATCGAATGGTTAAAGATCACCGAACTAATTTTGAAAGTGGAAACCCACAAGGGGTGATGGATGGGAATCTTGATGGTTTCATGAATGCCTATTTGCAATGGAAACTTGGTTTATTAAACCCTGAATAGATGAATTAAAAAAAGAGGCTAGGATGTTACCCTAGTCTCTTTTTTTAATTCATCTATTTATAATTAATAGCCCATTTCATGATATGTGTCTTCATCTAAGACGACGTCAATCTCGCCAATGTACTCGCGTGGATCAGCTTTAACGAAGTTACGTTTGAAGGCATATAAACCATCGGAATTATCGGCTACTTCAATACCACCCATATCATAACCAGCTAAGTGTTTGTCTAGAGCCCATTGAATCATTTCTGTTTGTACGGCATAAGGTGCAAAGTAAGTATTACCATCAACAGAACCAGCATACATGTACCAGATTTTATTTCCATAATTGAAACCAATTCCGGTTGCTAATAGTTCACCTTCGCGTTCAGCTAAATAGATCCGCATGATATCACTATCACCAAAGGAAGCCAATAAGCGTTCAAAATAATCCTTTGGGCGATAAGAGATACCATGACGTTCTGCCATTTCAGAATATGATGTGAAGAATGAATCAAGTTCTTCGGTGGTATTTCCCCAGCGAACAGTTACCCCATCACGAATTGGACGGCGAAGCTTACTCTTCATCTTTGAAGAATAAAGATCAAATGTCTCTTTAGCGTCGGGCCATTCGGTTAGATCAATCACCATATTACGACGAGGTTGGATGGTCCCGTGCATTCCTAAAGCATCCACGTTGCGGTTACGAGTTACAAAGCCATTGGCTTTGAGGGTGTCATTCAATTCTTCTGAAAAGTCGACTTCTGGATCAAAACGAAGTAGATAGACATTGTCATCAGCCAAAGCCTTTTTAGCTTCATCAACTAAAGCCATCAGCATTTCTGTATTATTGATGTCAACAACGGGTCCTTTTGAGGCATATGCAAATTTTTTACCATTCTTTAAAGTGCTTAAGAGCATTGACATGGCAGCGGTAATTTCACCAGCTTCATTTTTTAAATAAACATAGCGAGGTTCCCAATTGTTTTTAACATGTGACCAGCGCACGTCTTGCGTGATTCTTCCAAATTCAGAATTTTGAACAAAATTTTGGTATTTTTCAACAGCAGTACTATCATTTAAATCTAAAACTGGCATGATAATCTCTTTTCTTTTGTATTTATAGTAGTTAATTTTAGCATAATATCAATATTAAGTCGGGATTTTTTATAAATTTTGAAAGAATTAATAGCAAATATTTAATGATCATTTTGGGGTAGTTATGACAATGAAAACGTTATTTTTTGATAACTAATAATGATAGTAAAACTAATGTAATGTAAGTAATACTAGGGTTTATCCATGGAATAGCGTATAATGTAATTATGGAAAAAATAAATTCAAATCAAAATGCTCGTGTTAAAGCATGGGCCAAGTTACAAACGAAAAAAGGGCGTCAAGCTAGTCAAACATATTTGTTAGATGGTTGGCACCTGGTTCAAGAAGCAATTCATTCTGATGGAAAAATTCGGGCTATTATCGCAACTGAAGATCAATACGAATTACATCAAGATGAATTACCTCTAGGAGTTCCCGTTTTTGTAATTTATGACGACATCGCTAAAAAGTTATCAGACTTAGTTACCCCGCAAGGTATTTTTGCGGAAGTTTCATTACCAAACTTCAATCGCGCACCAAAGTATATTCATGAAGGAGCATGGCTATTCTTGGATGCGATTCAAGATCCTGGAAATGTTGGAACAATGGTTCGTACTGCTGATGCAGCTGGATTTGCTGGAGTAGTCTTTGGACAAGGGTCTGTAGATCCATATTCTCCTAAGGCAGTTCGTGCAATGCAAGGTTCACAATTCCATTTGCAATTAGCAAATGGAGACTTGCACGAATGGATTCCAGAATTCGTACGTAATGAATTCCAAGTCTATGGAACTCAATTAAATCCAGAAGCAACCAATATCTTTGAAATTATCCCAGCTCAAAACTTTGCTTTGGTGATGGGAAATGAAGGTCAAGGTATGGCTACGGATTTAGCTGAGATGACAAACCAAAACTTGTATATTCCGTTGAAGGGACATGCTGAATCTTTGAACGTAGGGGTAGCTGCAGGAGTAGCTATGTTTACCCTTAATCATTAATTTATATTATTAGTTGACTTTAATTGAAGATGATAGTTTAAGATGACAATGTTGATTTTCAACATTGGTAACGAGGAGGCAAACCGTGCAAAAAGATGCCTGGAAAAATGATCGCGCTTATCGCGACATTGTCGATGATTTATTACAGCAGCCGGCCGTACAAGAGTTGGCAAATTACACTCAACACCATCATTCGGATCGTTTGACGCATTCGATTATGGTTTCATATTGGAGTTATCGTTTAGGACTTCGTCTGGGATTAAATGCTACAGCACTTGCCAGAGCCGGAATTTTACACGATTTATTTTATTATGATTGGCGGGATACTAAGTTTGAATTGGGGACACATGCATTTATTCATCCCCGGGTAAGCTTACGTAATGCTGAAAAAATCACCTCGTTGTCAGAAATGGAGAAAGACATTATATTAAAACATATGTGGGGATCAACTTGGGCCATGCCTCATTACTGGGAAAGCCTTTTGCTGAACTTGGTCGATGATGAAACAGCAGTAATGGATTTCTTTAATCCAGTATTGGATAGTTTTAAGGCGCTTAAGACCCTACATTGGATTAATCGAGAATCGTAACTTATAATTTGATGAAGTGCATGGAGGAAAATAGCATGGCATCCACTGAAATTAAAACAGCGGCTAGTCTTAGCCCGAAATTTATTGCAACTTTTGAAATATTAGGACGAAAATGGAATGGTCTGATTGTGGAGGCCCTTCTTATCGATGGACCAAAACGTTTTAAAGATCTAGCTGCTACAATTGAGACCTGTTCTGATCGGGTTTTGGTAGAGCGTCTTAAGGAATTGGAAGAAGCAAACATTATTGAGCGAACACCAGTTTCTGATTCATCTCGACGGGCCTACCAATTGACTGAACGTGGTGAAGCAATGCGACCAATGATGTCAGCTATTCACACCTGGGCAGATCAATACAATTAACAATTGAAATTATTAAAAAAAGACTGGAACAATTTTTGTTCCGGTCTTTTTTGTTATATATTCAGTAAAATACTGAGTTGATTAATTAAAAATGTTTGAGAAGCTTAATTGGATGAATTGCGGTAAACAAAATATTTTAAATTTATTCATAAAAACTAAATGGGATGACCACTTATAGAGTTTTATAGAAATTTAAAATGCTGTTTAAGACAAGTTCAGGTGCTTCTATTTGGAGCCAATGTCCACCATCGATCAGTGAAAAGTTGAAGGGGCCAGAAGTATACTTTCCGGACTGTTCCATCTGGGATTGACTAAGATATAGATCATTTTTACCGTATAAACCATGGACTGGTACAGGAGTAGGCGCTAATTTGGAATCATTGTCACTAGGAACTAGGTTTGCGCGATATAAGTTAAGGGCGGCTGTGAATCGACCAGCTCTTTTTAAATCTGGTAACCAGTTGGTATCTAACTCGCTATTATTTTCAGTAAAGATTCTAAAGGCTGCCCAATCATTTTGAGAGAACATTTTTTCGGCCATTTCTTCGAATTGGAACGCCATGGTGTACCAACCTTTTTTCTTCTGTTCAAAACCACCATCTAAAGCATATGCATAAGGGTGACCAACACTAATAGGGAAGTATGAGGAAAATTGATCTGGGAAAAAGCTGATCAGCATCCAACCGATATTAGCACCCCAATCATGAGCCACTAGTTTGACAGGTTGAGTTAAATTCAAACTGGCCTTTAATTCCAAAATATCTTGCATGATAAATTTGATCTTGTAATCGTCTTTATTTGGTTTTAATTCTGATTGTCCAAATCCTCTTAAGTCAGGCGCGATTACTCGATATCCGGCGGAAACTAATCCAGGAATAATATTTCGCCAGACATCAGCAGAGTCAGGGAAACCATGTAGTAAGAAAATTACTGCACCGGTTCCTTCATCAAAATATGATAATTTTACATTTGATAGTTGCACTTCAAGTCGTTGCATAAATAATTACCTCTTTTCAAGATTAAATTATATCTTTTTCCAGAAGAAATTTAATTACCCAAAATAGCTTTTTTGGGTAGTAGATAATTATTCCCATTTGGAAATGTTAAACTTCGTGAAGTGAATTAAAGCATAAAATTGATCAATTAAAACCGCAATATCAATATCAAAATCATTGATAATCCAGTTTTCAATAATTCCAGTCCAGCCATTCGAGAAAAAAGTGGCATTAAAATAAAAATTTTTATCATCATTGGCGGATAATTCATTGAAGAGTCTAATGAAAAGTGCTCGCATATGGGTTAGAAAAATATTATGCCATTGGTTATTGTCTACTGTAATGGAATTTTTATAAAAAGCGCCTCGACTTTTATAAGTTTCTAATAAAAGTTTTGCTCCATTTTTCCAATTGATTTTGTTAGTCTCTGAAATGTTGAAATTCAAGGATAAATCATCTTGATAAATATCGTTTAATAAAGCATATTTATCTTCAAAGTAATAATAAAATAATTTTCTTTGGATATTTACATTTTTACAGATGGTACTGATACGGACTTTATCAAAAGAACTAGAAGCAATTAACTTCAAAAACTCGATTTTAATTTGTTCTCGGGTATTCATAAAATTTACTCCGCCTTTAGTTGTAGTTCTCTTGAGTATAAACGATAGCTCATTACCTTTTCAATAAAGTAAGCGAACGTTAATGCTTTTTCTGGTAATTTAAAATTTGATATTGTTGATTATCAGAAGCGGTGTAACAAAGCAAAGGGATTTAATTAATTGATCAACTAGGTAAAAAAATGGTAAGATTACCTAGATTTTAAGGGTTAAAAATGATTTGAAATTTTCCACATCAAACAAACTTAAAACGAAAATTAGGAGATAATAATGACTGTTATTAATATAGATAATACTGTTTTAAAGGAAGCTTTGGCTAACTTTAAAGCTGTTCAAAATGAAGAATTACAAACTAAATTTGAGCTTGCATTGTTAAATGCCAATTTCTTAGTTCCAGTTCAAGTTCCAGAAGATTTGGTTCCTGATGCAGAAGGTAATTTGAATGTTTCCGCAGGCCAACAATTAGCTTTTGTGACTTTAATTGGACCAGATGAAAGTAACTTCTTACCAATCTTTACCGATAATGAAAATTATCAAAGTAACCCTGAAGATTGGAGCCAAAATATTATGGTAGTGGAATTCCCCTTTGTCCAATTTATTGAAATGTTCAAGCAAGACGAAAATTTGCAAAATTTGATCATGAATCCTTTCATTCCTGAAGAGACTTTGCAAATTGGTCGAGACAATGTTGAATATTTAATGCAAAATTATGATTATCAAGGAGAACCACAAAAAGTTGAAGGGAATGAAACAGAAAATGAAACTGACCAATCGATTGAGATTCGGGTCCCTGATGAAATACCAACGAAATTACAAGCTAATTTAATGGGGTTAGCTGATGATACTAATGGAGCAGTATCAGAAATGTACCTTCTTTGGATGCAAGGAGCAGGTGGACAACAAGGACGCTTCTTGCTTATCTTGGATGGAGATGATGAGCAATTAAATTCTCAAATTGATAATTTTAGAGCTATTTTCCCTGAAACAATGGGTGAAGAAATGATGGGTGAAGTCGTTTTGAAGCAAGAAATTGCGGGCTTGGATTTAAGTGAATTCCAGGCTTTCTACCAATATCAAATGTAATAAATTAAGATTAAATATAAAAGGGGGTGACTATATTGGTAACCACCAAGAAAGTTGATTTAGTCATCATTGGGGCAGGACCAGTTGGTTTATTTGCAGCTTTTTATGCTCGTTTACGAGAATTAAATGTTGTCTTGATAGAAAGTTTATCCATTCCAGGAGGTCAACCACAAAACTTGTATCCACAAAAGCAAATTTTAGATGTTCCAGGATGGCTTGGACTCAATGGGGTCGAGTTAACCGGAAACTTGGTTGAACAACTACAACAACTGCAACCCGAAATTTATCTAGACACCACAGTGATCGATGTTAAAAATACCGATGAAGCCGTTTTAGTTGAAACCGATCGTGCAATTAATTTTGAAGCAGATGCGATTCTAGTTGCGACTGGAAAAGGTGCTTTTGAACCGCGCCGATTAGATAATGAATTGGAACAAGATTTTGAAAATCATGGATTATATTATTTCGTGCCAGATCTTCAACAATTTAAAGACAAGCGAGTTACCATTTTGGGTGGTGGGGATTCAGCGGTGGATTTAGCGAATCAATTAGTAACAGTTGCTAAAGACGTACAATTGGTCCATCGTCGAAATAATTTTCGAGCTTTGGAACATACATTATTAACGTTAGAGCAATCCAATGTCAAAAAATTAACACCTTATGTGGTGCAAGCTATTAATAAAAATTCAGATCAAACCTTTAATTTAGAACTTAAAGCCACTCGTGGTGAAGAAATTGAGCATTTAACTACTGATGCAATCATTGTTAGCTATGGTTTTAAGTCAGAGAATAAGATTGTCGAGGGGTGGTCAATCAAACCTGCCATGTCTCGTCAAAAGATTGCGGTTGATCAAAATATGAGAACTTCGGTGCCACGCGTTTTTGCGATTGGTGATGCTGCTGAATTTGAGCATAAAGCCGAGCTCATTGTAACTGGCTTTGGGGATGCACCGGTGGCGATTAATACGATTATTGATCAATATATCCAAAACCATCAGGGAGTGTTACATTCTTCCAGCGTCAAAATTAAAGATGGTCAAGTTCAATCTGAAAAATAAAAGGGTTTCAAATGTAATAATTCGCATTCGATGTGAAATTTTGCTATAATGTTCACATATTAATTTTTGAAAGAGGGTAATATATAATGGCTAAGTTAGTTTTGATTCGTCATGGTCAATCAGAGTGGAATGCATTGAATTTGTTCAATGGTTGGGTTGATACCAAGTTATCAGATAAGGGTATTGCACAAGCTAAAGCAGCTGGTGAAATGTTGGCCAAAGAAGGCATTGAATTTGATCAAGCATATACTTCAGTTTTGACACGTGCCATCACTACTTTGCACTATGCATTGGAAGAAGCTGGTCAAATGTTCATTCCTGAGACTAAGTCTTGGCGTTTGAATGAACGACACTACGGTGCTCTTCAAGGTTTGAACAAAGCTGATGCTGCAGCTAAGTATGGTGATGAACAAGTTCACCAATGGCGTCGTTCATACGATGTATTGCCACCACTTTTGACTGAACAAGCTAAGACCGTTGAAGTTTTGGGAAAGACTTATCCTGCCTTTGACCGTCGTTACGCTGATGTTCCTGAAGGTCAATTACCATTTGGTGAAAACTTGAAGGTAACTTTGGAACGCGTTTTGCCATTCTGGGAATCAAACATTTCAAAGGATTTGGCTGCAGGTAAGAACGTTGTGATTGCTGCGCATGGTAATTCATTACGTGCCTTGGTTAAGCATATTGAAAATATCTCAGATGATGATATTTTGGGTGTTGAAATTGCAAATGGACAACCATTGGTTTACGATTTTGACCAAGATTTGAAGGTCCTTTCAAAGAACGTTTTGACTAGTGAAAACTAATTAAGGCTTAAAGTATTAAAAATAATTCAGAAACATCCCGCAGTAGGCAAACTACTGTGGGATGTTTTTTAATTACTCAAACAATATGATAGTTTAATGAACTAAAGACTGAATTATACAAATGTAAAAAAGCGTGCTAAACTAATGGCAAGCGATAGTAAGCGCTTACATTATTCAAATGCATTTATTTAGATAATTTAGGAGGAGGCTCCAAATGCTACCACAATTAGCTTGGTTAGATGATCCAAAAATTTTTAGGGTAAATCAACTTCCTGCCCATAGTGATCATCAAGTTTATCGTAATTTAATTGAGGCCCATCAAAAACAAAGTTCACTAGAAAAAAGTTTGAATGGGACTTGGGATTTTTATTATACCGATCAAATGGAAACTTTCAATTCAGAACTTGAGGTGCCTGATTTTGAAAAAAATACAGCAGTTACGACCATTGAGGTGCCAAAACATATTGAATTAGCTAATTTTGCCCCAATTCAATATGTAAACACCCAATATCCATGGGATGCGCGAACCTATCGTCGACCACCTTTTACGAATCAGGATGAACAAATTCCAGGGGTTTTTAGTCGTGCTGATGATAATGCGGTTGGCACTTATCGCAAAATTTTTAAATTAGATCCTGATTGGCAGGATCAAAAGGTTCATATTAATTTTGCGGGAGTTGAACGGGCTTTTTATCTTTGGTTGAATGGCCAATTCGTAGGATATGCCGAAGATAGTTTTTCGCCATCGGAATTCGATTTAACGCCATACTTAAAAAATAATGGTGAAAATGAGCTTATCGTTCAGGTATTTAAGCATAGTACAGCTAGTTTTATAGAAGACCAAGATTTTTTTCGCTTTTTTGGAATCTTTCGAGATGTCACACTTTTACTACAACCTGGGGTTCATGTAACTGATATTGCTTTAAAGCCACAAGTCAGTGCCGATTATCAGATGGGTAAATTGACAGGTGAGTTTAAATTAACGGGAGAATTTAGTCAATATGAATTAGAAATCAAAATTATTAATCCGCAAGGTGAAATTATCTTCCAAGGTCAGCCTAATCTAAATCACGAAATTAGATTACCTGAAATTAAATTTTATGATATGCAGTTATGGAGTCATAAAAATCCACAACTTTACCATATTGAACTAATAGTTAAAAACCAAGAGCATCAATTAATTGAAGTTGCTACAACGACTTTTGGCTTTCGTAAAATTGAACTTGATCACCAAGTTTTGAAATTGAACGGTGAGCGTTTAAAAATATTGGGAGTAAACAGGCATGAATGGAATCCTGAAAATGGACGGGTCATTACAAGAGATGATATGTTGACTGATTTGAAAATTTTTCAAGAACATCATATCAATGCTGTACGAACCTCACATTACGCGGACCAGTTGAGTTGGTATCAACTTTGTGATGAGCATGGAATCTATATGATGGCTGAAACTAATTTGGAATCACATGGTTCATGGCAAAAAATGGGTCAACTTGAACCTTCATATAATGTACCAGGTAGTCTACCTGGTTGGAAAGATGCAGTATTAGACCGAGCCAAGACCAATTATGAAACTTTCAAAAATCATCCTTCAGTTCTTTTTTGGTCTTTGGGAAATGAATCATACGCAGGAACTAATCTATCTGAGATGCAGGAATATTTTCATAAGGTCGATTCAACTCGTCTAGTTCATTATGAAGGCGTTGTATGGGACCGTCAGTTCGAAGATCAAATTTCTGATTTTGAAAGTCGGATGTATGCCAGCCCAGCTGAGGTGCGAAAATATTTAGAACAAAATCCGAAAAAGCCCTTCATGCTTTGTGAATACATGCATGATATGGGAAATTCATTGGGCGGATTAGCCGAATATATGCAATTATTTGATGATTTTGATAATTATGCAGGTGGCTTTATTTGGGATTACATTGATCAAGCTCTGTGGGTCAATGATGAAATATCTGGTCAAAAGGTCTTACGTTATGGTGGTGATTTTGATGATCGTCCATCTGATTATGGGTTTAGTGCAGACGGTCTCTTATTTGCAAATCGCCTAGTTAAACCAGCCATGCAGGAGGTAGCTTATCAATATGGAAAATACACAGAATAAACTCAATTTAATTTTTGGGGATGTGGGTTTGGGCGTCCATGGTCCTGATCATGAGTATCTTTTTAGTTATGATAAAAAAGGATTGGAATCGATTCGAATTGCTGGTCGAGAATGGCTGTTGGAACCCGTTAAGCCGATTTTTTGGCGAGCTACGACTGATAATGATCGAGGAGCAGGGTTTCCGCAAAAAGTAGCTTCTTGGTTGGGGGCCGATTTATTTCAAACTGGAAGTGTCAAAACTATCTGGGTTGATCAACAAATTCTTGAGTTACCCTTACCACCTGTTAATAATAAATATAATGGTGATGAGAGCGCGCAGGAAGTTGCAATTTTATATGAATATCAATTACCAGTTCAACCACAAACAAAGGTAGAAATTTTATATCAAGTGAATGCAATCGGTCAGCTAAAAGTTAAAGCACATTATTTTGGACAAAAAGGGTTACCTGAGTTACCAGTTTTTGGAGTTCGATTCATGATTCCGACCTTAACGAATCGTTTTATTTATACTGGACTTTCAGGGGAAACTTATCCTGATCGAAAACAGGGCGGTCAATTCGGAACCTATCATGTCCAAGGAATACCGGTAACACCGTATTTGATTCCTCAAGATAATGGAGTACATATGGAGACCCAAACAGTTACATTAGAACGAACGAGTACTAAGAATAATGTGGAGCCGGTAGTACATCCATTTGAGTTAACAGTCAGAAAAACTAAACAGCCATTTGCCTTTAGTTGTTTACCATATACAGCAGCAGAATTAGAAAATGCAACGCATCAAGAAGAATTGCCTTTACCACGTAAAACGGTTTTGAGCATTTTGGGATCTGTGCGCGGAGTTGGGGGTATTGATAGCTGGGGTGCCGAAGTATTACCTGATTATCGAATTTCGGGTGAAATTGATCATGAATTTGAATTTATGTTGGAATAAAAAATAATTATTAGTAAAAAGAGCTTCAAACGGGTAACTAAGTAATTAGCCCGAGAGAAACTCTTTTTTATATAAAATTAATTATTGCCAGGGAACGGTAACATCGTCATTAACTGACCAACTACTATCAGTATCAACAGTTCCAGTTCTAATTTCGACATTTTGACCATCAGATCGGTCAGTTACTAAAGCTTTAGCGTATGAACCATCTTCATTTGTTGGTCCTACGAAGACAAAACCGTTAGCAGTAGCGTTTTGGTAAGTCCAAGCCACGCCGGTGGAATCATTTTGAGTTAGGGCACTTTCGGCGCTTGAAGCATCTACTGCGGTACTAGTGCTAGCCGTATCAGTATCATCAACTGGGACACTTGAAGCATCTACAGTAGATGTTAGATTAGTAGAATTGGCTGCCTTTTCGGAACTTTCACTATTAGTTCTCGTATTTTTTTCAGAAGAACTTGAACTTTGCTTAGTCTGTTGTTTTGTTGATGAAAGGTCAGACTGAACAATTGCATTCTGCTCATTTTTTTGAATAATTTTTTGACTATTTTGATGATGCCATTGTAAATAAGCATAACCACCCGACAATATGATCAGGAGGAGGAGAACATAAAGTATGGGCTTTAACCATTTCCATGATCTTTTTTGGCGGGCTTGCGATTTATTTCGAGTTTCTGTAATGGGTTGAGGCTTTTGGGATTGCTCTACATCGAGGGCAATCATTTCCACTTGCAAAAAGCGATCCTTGAGTCGTTTGTATTCATTAGGGGCAAGGACCCCAACATCTAGAAGTTCTTTATACCTTTTTAATTGTTGGAATTGTTCATCCGTCATGTCAAATCACCTGCTACCTTAAATCTAAATTAAATATTAAAATCCTGACTTTCATTATAGCGTACTCGCTGCATTGCGATCATCTTTTTCATAAAAATATATAATTATTTAATGTTTTGTGATCGACGAGAATTAATATTCTTCTTATTTATATATAAAAAAAGGTTTATTTTTAGTAGGAAGTTCAGGTATTTGGCGTTATAATTATAACTATTGTTATTTTTTATCATTCATTTAAGCTAATACATAAAAAGTACACCGTTTTTTGCACCAAAACGATGCTATTATCGAAATGTATTTTTAAGAAATATTTCGACGAATAAAACGTTTCAATTTAATCCTTAAAAGGTTGGTATACCTCAATATAGGTCATGCCAATTGAGGCGATAATAGACAAATAATTATTACTTGATATTTGTAATAAAATGGAATAAGCTGGTGATTATGATGAAAAATAACATCAATTTTTAGTGTAGGAAAGGATTGTGTAATAAATCATGAAGATGATTAAAAATGAATTTAAATTTATCTTCTCAAACCGATTAATTAGAATTTCACTGTTTGCAATTATGTTTATTCCGTTTTTATACAGTGTGTTCTTCTTGCGTTCAGTTTGGGATCCGTATGGAAGTACGGGAAACTTACCAATCGCAGTGGTAAATGAAGATAAACAAGTGACTTATGAAGGTCAAAAGATGCATGCTGGGGCCGATATGGTCAAGCAATTGAAGCATAATACTCAATTGGATTGGCATTTTGTTTCTAAGAAGCAAGCAGAACAAGGTATTAAGGATCATAAGTATTATACGGTTGTGACTCTACCAAAGAATTTCTCTGCTAACGCTGCTACAGTTTTGGATGCTCATCCTAAAAAGATGGAGATCAAATACAAGACTAATGATTCTTTGAATTATATCGCTACAGTTGTTAGTGATACTGCTGCTGAGTCATTGAACAGTCAAGTTAAAGAAGCGGTCACAACGGCCTATACTAAGGTTGTCTTTGATCAAGTTACTGTAGCTGGAAAAGGCTTCAAGACGGCTGCTACTGGAGCTCAAAAGTTAAATGACGGTTCAATTGCTCTTTCTGATGGGTTGAATGTCTATACTGGCGGAGTATCCCAAGTTAATGATGGGGTTATGACCTTGAAGATGGGAGTTTCTCCATTAGCAAGTGGTGTTAACCAATTAGCTGGTGGGTCAAGCACTTTGAACAATGGACTACAAACCTTGAATAGTAAGACTGGAGCCCTATCTAGTGGTGCTAGTCAACTATCTGTTGGTGCTAACCAATTGAATAGTGGATTACAAACCTTGAATGGAAAGACTGGAACCCTGGCTAGTGGAGCAAATCAATTAGCTGGTGGTGCTAGTCAATTAAATTCAGGTTTGGATGGCTACACAAAGGGTGTTTCTACTTTAAATGGTGGCCTCAATAAGTTGAATGCTAACAGCACGACTTTGAATTCTGGAGCAAAGCAATTGAGCGAAGGTTCAACTCAATTACAAGCTGGAAGTCAACAACTTGATGACGGTTTGAAAAAAATTCAAAGCGAATTAAATGCGGTTGACTATAACCAATCATCAAGTGAAACTAAGTATATGCAAGATAAGTTGAATGCATTGACTCCACTATTGGCTAATCTTGATACTACGCTAAATGGATTAGTTAAAATTTCAGTAGCTGGTGCAAAGCCTGATGCATATGTTGATGAAATGGTTGCAGCTATGGAAAAGGCGGGAACGCCTTTGACTGATGAGCAAAAAGTAACTGTTAAAAAAGTTGCTGCTCAATCATATAAAGATTATGGAACAGTCGTTGGAAATAACATGAAAACTGGAGTTGAGACTCAACTTAACTCAAAGATCAGTTCTGATGACATAAAAAGAATGCAAGCTGATTTGACTGCTACGCAAACTTTGTTGACTAAGGTTCAAACTTTGAGCCAGAGCTTCAATGCTCCTCTTGAACAAAAGGGATTAGTAGCAGGGATGGATCAATTAAACGCTGGTTTGAAGCAAACGGCTGCTGGTTCTGCTACCTTGCAAGCTGGTTTGCAACAATATACTGGTGGTGTTTCAGATGCAACCAACGGTTCAGCACAATTGACTGCTAACAATGGAGAATTGACTTCAGGTTCTCAACAATTAGCTGCTGGAACGAGCCAATTGAAATCACAAGTACCAGCTTTGACTTCAGGTGTAAGTCAATTGGCTGCCGGATCACAACAATTGGCAACTGGAACAAGTCAATTGAACTCACAAGTACCAGCATTGACTTCAGGTGTAAGTCAATTAGCTGATGGATCAAATATCTTGTATGGTGGATTAAGCCAATTACAAGCTCAAATTCCAACGTTGAGTTCAGGAGTTGATCAATTAGCACTTGGAACAAGTCAACTAGTTGATAACTCAGGTGCCTTAATTGATGGAGCAAATCAATTGAAGGACGGAAACGGTACCTTAGCATCTGGACTTAAGTCTGGATCTGATAAAATTGGTGGGATTAAGATTACTGATAAAAATATCAAGCAATTCGTAACCCCAGCTAAGTTATCTCATTCAAAGTATAGTTCTGTACCAAACTATGGATATGCCTTGGCACCATATGTTTTGTCACTTGCTTTGTATGTCGGAGCAATTGTCTTTAACTTTGCTTTCCCAATCCGAAAGATTTCAACTACTGGACAATCAGCTACGGCTTGGTTCTTCAGTAAAGCTATTGTTGCAGCGATTGTAGCAATAGCAATGGCTGTCATTGAACCAGTTTTGATGATGTTGGCTGGTTTGCATGCTGAACATCCTGCAGAATTATTCGTAATGACGATTATCTTCTCATTGGCATCGATGGCGATCGTTATGTTCCTATCAATGGTCTTTGATAATCCAGGACGTTTCGTTGCAATGTTGCTATTGATGTTGCAACTTGGTGGTTCAGGTGGAACATTCCCAATGGAAATGACCAATCATTTCTATAATGTTATCCATCCTTACATTCCAATGACTTACTCAGTTCTTGGATTACGCCAAGCTATGACTTCTGGATTAGGAATGGATCAAATCTGGAATTCAGTTGGAGTCTTACTTGCCATCGCAGTCGTATTTACGCTGTTAACATGGTTAGGAATGTACTTCTTGCAAAAGCATGGTAAAGCTGGTAAATCTCAATTAGATAATAACCAAAGCTTACAAGCAGTTGAAAAGTAAAAATAAAACGGCATAATAAAGTGTAAACTTTGATTTTTGATCCGTTTTAAAAAGAGACTGAGATAATTTTATCTCAGTTTTTTTTTGAACGATAAAATTGTCAAGTTAACTATGGAGTGCTAAAATTAAGGCATAATTAAATATTTATTCACTAGGGGAGCTTTTGCTGAGACGTTTATTCGGACCCTTTGAACCTGATTAAGTTAAAACTTGCGGAGGGAAGTGACATATTAACTGGGAATAAATCAAAATGAGCTCAATTAATCTGTTACGACGACGTGGCAGGTTAGTTGAGCTTTTTAATTATATGGAAAAAGTTATTAGTAATTTATAAGTGAAAAGGAGGAGCAAAAATGTTATTGGAAGTCATTCGGAAGAAACACCCCTTGATTTTAAACCATGCTAATACTGTCACTCAGCAACATGTGGCTGATGGAATTAGCATGTTAGGGGCATCGCCATTGATGTCGCAAGAGCAACTAGAAATACCGGAAATGGTTAAAATTTCTCAAGCCGTCGTTATTAATATTGGTACATTACAGGAAACGACTTTGCCAGAGTTAATTTTAATGGGACAAATAGCCAATCAAGCTGAGATTCCGGTCATTTTGGATCCAGTAGCTGTGGCGATGCCATATCGAAGTGATTTTGTAAAACGCTTAATGAAGGAAGTTAAATTCGATGTGATTCGGGGTAATGCCGCAGAAATTGCTTGGTTTGCCGGAATGTCGAGTCAGGGTCAAGGAATTGATGCAGATACACGGATTGAAGTTCAGACTAGTATTCCAAAAAGATCCGCCCAATTAACAGAAGCGGTGATCGTGCAGACCGGTGCAACAGATGTGATCACTGATGGAAAACGAAGTTGGCGGGTAAAAAATGATAATCCGTTATTAGCAGTTAATGTCGGATCTGGCGATTTATTGAGCGGGATTATCGGTAGTTTTGCTGCTGTGACGAAAGATTACCTTCAGGCAGGGCTGGAGGCCACAATGCTCATGGGAGCAGCGGGGCAATTAGCAAGTGCAAAAGTGCATAACCAGCCAGGGCAGTTGATGCCCGCATTGATGGACCAACTTTATGCCATTACAGAAAAACAAATTGAACAGATCAGTGAGGTGAATGAAGAATGATTGAAGTACCACAAGTTTTAACGATTGCTGGCATCGATTCTAGCGGAGGTGCGGGAATTAATGCTGATTTAAAAACTTTTCATAACCAAAAAGTGTATGCTGCGACAGTCATTACCGGTATTACTGCGCAAAATACCCTTGGCGTTCAAGCGATTGAACCAACGCGTCCTGAAATGATTATGGCTCAATTTGAATCGATTTTTACTGACCTCAAAATCACGGCGGCTAAAACGGGTGCTTTGTTTGATGAGGTTTGGGTTCAGACCGTGATTGATGGCTTGAAAAAATTTCCAGTGAAACATTTAGTGCTCGATCCAGTAATGGTTGCCAAAGGTGGGGCCCAATTATTGGAGCCGGCGGCAATTGAATTATTTAAAAATGAATTATTGCCCTTGGCTGAAGTGATTACTCCGAATTTAGGTGAAGCTGAAGTGCTTTTGCAGCGTTCAATTGAAGGAGACCTTGAAATGATAGAAGCAGCTCAAGAGCTTCAAAGGCTAGGGGCTGAAAATGTCTTAATTAAAGGCGGCCATCGTCAAGGAATGGTGGTGCGTGATTTGATGTTGTTTAAAAATGGACAAACTAGTTGGTATGAAGCACCACGTATTGATACTAGCCGAACACATGGGACTGGTGATACTTTGGCAGCCTTGATTGTAGCCGGTTTAGCTCGAAATGAGGAATTAGCAGCAATTATGCCCGCAGCTAAAGAGTTTATGAATCAAGCAATTCAAACCACGATTAATGTCGGGCATGGACATGGACCTTTAAATCATTGGGTCACGGGTGTGAAATGAAAATAGAACAATTACAATGCTATTTAGTCGCCGGACCACAAGATTATCCAGAATTGAGTTTGACTGAATTTATCGTACAAATTGAAGTATTAATGCAGTCGGGGATTACCGCTTATCAGTTTCGTGATAAGGGAACCCATTACCAAAATTGCGAAGAACGCTTAGACTTAGTCTTAAAATTACAATTTTTAGCAAAAAAATGGCAAGTTTTGTTCATCATTAATGATGATGTCGATTTGGCGCAACAAATTCATGCTGACGGATTACATGTAGGTCAAGGTGATCAAATTCAAGCTGCTTTAAAAGTACCCCAAGCTTTACCGATGGTGATTGGCCTTTCAGTTTCAAATGCCTCCGAATTAGCAGCAGCTCAAGATAGCGGAGCCGACTATTTGGGAATAGGTCCCATTTTTGCTACACAGTCTAAAACTGACGCTGCACCGGCCTTAGGTTTGGCTAAATTAGCCGAAATTTTGCCGCAAAACCATCTACCAATTGTCGGAATTGGGGGAATTACCGAATCTGTTTTATCTGATTTAGCTGAGCTTGGTTTAAATGGAGTGGCGGTTATCTCAATGCTAACCCGATCTGATAATCCGATAGAAACTGTTCAAAAAATTAAGGAGGCTTGGCATGGAATTTAATCAATATTTATTAGCACAATCAAAAGATGAACGAAAAATAATTGCTAAGACTCAGTTTGTTCAAGCATTAGTCAATGGATCGCTCCCACAAGAAGCTCGTAATTATTATGTTGCCCAAGATCATTTTTATGTTGATAAATTTGATGAATTTTTTCAAGCAGTTTTTCAAAAATTACCAATACAATTACAAATAAAAAAGCCACAAGCTAATGGACTTGAGGCTGAGGCACATGAGGCTTTAAAGCCATCACCGGATTTATCTAATATTGCAGTGGGAGAGCATAATGTTGCATATCTACAGCATATTGAGCATGCTGTCAAAACATCGGATCCTATTGCAGGAATTTTGGCATTATTGCCATGTACAGAATCATATCATTTGTTAGCCCGAGATTTTACGGATCAAGCCGATCCTAAATTTAAGGCTTGGTTTGATTATTATACCAGTTCGGATTATTTGGCCTTTACGAATTGGCTGTGGCAATCATTAAATATATTGGTTCCTGAATATCAGCAAATATCGAGCGCTCAATTAGCTGAATGGGAAGCCATTTATCATTTGGCATATCAAGATGAAATTAAATTTTGGCAAGCAGTGCCAATGGATTTAGATCAAGTTGAGTTCAACTAACGTCGTTAAAGTTTTTTTCATATTTATTTGAAGGCTAAGATGATTTATCTTAGCCTTTTTTAAATCATGTAATTATTTTTGATTGAAATTTAAAAACAATTTTTCCAAAACATTAACAAATTTAATTTAGTTTTTTAAGAAATAAGGATCATAATTTAATTTATCCATAGAATGGTGGCAAATTAAAAAACTTGTTCCTGAGGACTAACTTAGATATATTAATTGATGCAAAGTAGATTTTTAAGGAGTAAATGAGGAGGAACTTGATGCAAGTCAAAGTTTTATCGACGTCAGATGTACACGGATATTTTAATGCAGATGATTTTAGACGCCCCTTGAATAATACTGAGATGGGGCTCGCGCGGGCCGTGAGTGTGATGCAAATTGAAACTGACAAATTAACGGATGAAGATTTAGTGCTTAAAATTGAAAATGGCGATTTTATTCAAGGTTCACCATTAACAAATTATATTGAAAAAATTGATCAAAAGGATCTACCTCTTTATGATGATTTAGCAGCTTTGGCTGGATATGATGTTCGAATTATTGGAAATCATGAATTCAATTATGGTCGAATCTATTTAGAAAAAGCTCTTCAAAGTCAAAATGTCTTAAATGCGAATATTCTGGATCAAAAGAGCCAGACTCCTTTCTTGGGGCGTCCGTATCGTATTTTCCAAAAAAATGATTTAAAAGTTGGCGTGATTGGGCTAACCACTAAATTTATTCCAAAGTGGGAACCAGAAAAAAATATTAAAGGATTATATTTTGCGGATCCCGTCATGATCGCAAAAAAATATATTAAAATTCTGCGACCTCAAGTAGATTTACTGATTTTGGCTTATCATGGTGGGTTTGAATGTGATTTAAAAACTGGACAACCATTGGGACGCATTAATGGTGAAAATCAAGGATATGAATTAAGTCAGTTGGAAGGTGTAGATGCTTTGATAACAGGACATCAACATCGGTTGTTGGCTGAGAAATTCAATGGTTTGGTGATGACGCAACCAGGATATCGTGGTGAAGCAGTGGGTGTGATGGACTTTACTTTTGACGAAAAACAAAAATTGATCAATAGTGAGGTGAAATTAATTTCTACTAAAACTACTCCCGAAAATTTTGAGATTATTACGCGCCTTTCTCCTTTAAAAGTTAAAGTTGATCAGTGGATGGATCAATTAATTGGTCAAGTTGGTCATCAGATGGAAATTATTGATCATCAATTAGCTCGAATTCAAAGTCACCCATTTGTTGAATTGATTAATCGGGCTCAGATGGACGCAGGTCAGACGCAAATTGCCAGCACAACAATTTTTAATGATGAAGTTCGAGGCTTGAAAAACAATGTAACGCGCCGGGATATTATGACAAATTATGTCTATCCTAATACAGTGGTTGTGGAAAGCTTAACGGGACAAGAAATTATTGATGCCATTGAAGTTAGTGCTCGCTATTTTAAACTAACTGCCAATGATAATTTATCAATCAATCCTCATTTTTTGTTTCCTAAAGTCCAACATTATAATTACGATCTTTGGACAGGAATTGATTACACGATTGATATGCAAAAACCGATGAATCAACGGGTGAAAACGGTCATGTTTCAAGGGAAACAACTGAAATTGAATCAATCATATGAAGTAGCGGTTAATAGTTATCGATCTAATGGAACCGGTAACTTTAAAATGTATCAGGCAAGTAAAATTGTGCGAGAAGTACAGATTGAAACGGCCGATTTAATTGCTGATTATATTCAAAAACATCAACCCTTAAATTTTGATCAACCGCATAATCTTAAAATTATCGGCTATCAACAAATAAGTTAGCTTATATCGAACATTTTGTAATATTCTAAAATGTTGAGCGTCTTTAAAGTTTATGACTTGAGGATTTAATTTAATATAACTTAAAGCGCGGTGATGCTTGAAAAGTATAAAAAAACAATTAGGTTCAAGAGAACCTAATCGTTTAATTGAATTGAGCATTACTTTGTTAGTGCTTGAACGATTCGTTCCAAATGAAGACCGTGTGAAGCTTTAATTAAAATTTGATCATTAGTTTGTAACTGAGCTTGTAACGTTTTGATGAGTGTATCAATTTCTGGTTCTAGGAAAGAGTGTACAGTTAATTGAGGATCTTGATTTGTAATTTTATCTGCTAGGTTTTGCATCAATTGCCCGACGAGGAAGATTGCATCGGGTTTAGCATCAATTACATCTGTTGCTAAGCTAGCGTGGAGTTCAGGGCCAGCTGTCCCAAGTTCTAACATATCGCCTAAAACAACAAATTTACGATTGAGTTTTTTAATTGCTGAGAAGCTCTTTAATACTTCTCGAACGGCAGTGGGATTTGAGTTATAAACGTCATTTAAAATTTGCCCCCCAAAGTTACCAGCTATCCATTCCGTCCGATTTTCAGTGATGATGGTTCCTTGTAGAGCGGTTTTCATCAAAATTGCGGGGACCTTTAAGAGTTGTCCGACACTAATGGCAGCAAGCGCATTGCTAACGTTATAGTTACCAGTGAGAGGAATTTGAAAGGCTTCTTTCATTTGATTGGTCGTGAAGTTGGCCTTTTGGTCGGTTAAAGTTATTTGGGAAGCGAAAAGTTGATTATCAGTGGATAAACCAAAAGTTTTGGTTTGAAAATTAAGGTTAGCAGCCCGTTCAATCAGGAGTGGCTCATCCCCGTTATAGACTAAAATTCCATTAGGTTTTAGGCCATTAATGATTTCCATCTTTCCATCGGCAATTCGAGCACGCGTTTTGAAGAATTCAATGTGGGCTTCGCCAATCATGGTAAGGACGGCAATATCGGGGGTAACTAGCTTTGAAAGACTATCCAAGTCATGAGGATGATCCATTCCAAGCTCAATCACTAAGACTTCAGTATCAGCGGGCATGCTCAAAATCGTAAGAGGAACTCCTAATTCATTATTGAAGTTTTTTGGTGTTTTGACGGTTCGATACATTGTGCTAGCAATTGTGGCAATAAAATCTTTCGTGGTTGTTTTACCGTTTGAGCCTGAGACAGCAATAACTTTAGGCTCGATTTCTTTTAAATAAGCTTGTGCTAATTGCTGAAAAGCTTTGAGGGTGTCTTGAACGATAATTATCGGGAAGTCACTAGGCTGATTTTCACCGTGGTCTGCTGCCCATAAAGTAGCGCTGGCGCCATTATCGATGGCACCTTGAATGAAATTGTGCCCATCATTACCCCAAGTAATGGGAATAAAGAGGGACCCCGGTTTAGCTGTACGTCCATCGAAAGTAATTTCTGTGATTGGTTCACTAGTTGAATTTAATAATTCACCGTCCACGAGTTGGGCGATGGTGGCTAAAGAATATTTCATTAAAATGATCTCCTAATTGTAGTTTATATTAAGTTTATTTTATCAAAAAAAAGCCTAAAAAAGATTTCAAAGATCCTAATTTATTTAAAATAAATAATTTACAGGTTTCTTTTTGATCATAACTAAAAACTCTGGTAAATTCTGCTATAATAGGAATTAATCAGCTAAAAATTGATATATTTTAAATTAAAGAGGTAAAAAAGGGTATGGCTAAAGAAATTGGGATTGATTTAGGAACTGCAAATGTATTGATTTTTGTCGAAGGAGAGGGGATTGTGTTAAACGAGCCATCCGTTGTGGCCGTTGATATGAAAACCGATAGAGTTTTGGCAGTTGGAACTGAGGCTTACCAAATGGTTGGTCGGACTCCAGGTAATATTCGCGCCGTGCGTCCGTTGAAGGATGGAGTTATTTCTGACTTTGATATGACTGAAGCAATGCTATCGTACTTTATTAAAAAGTTAAACGTGAAGGGTGTTATGTCACGCCCTAATATTATGGTGGCAGCACCAACTAATATTACTGAAATTGAAAAAAAGGCGATTATGCAGGCGGCGGAAAAGGTCGGTGGTGCTAAAGTTTACTTGGAGTATGAACCAAAGGTTGCTGCAATTGGAGCGGGTCTAGATATTTTCTCACCAATCTCATCAATGGTAATTGACATGGGTGGAGGAACTTCTGATATTGCCGTTTTGTCTTTGGGTGATATTGTTTCAGCCCGTTCAATTCGTGTTGCTGGAGATAAGTTGAATAACGAAATTACCAGTTTTGCTAAGCGTCAACATGGTTTGCAAGTTGGTGAGCGGACAGCTGAACAAATTAAGATTCAGTTAGGAAATGCTCTTCAATCTGAAGATCCTGAAACGATGATTATTCGTGGTCGTGATATTTATGATGGAATGCCTAAATCTGTTGAAATCAATTCAAATGAAGTGGAAGTAGCATTGCATGATTCCTTCCAACAAATTGTTAAGGCGGCACATGATGTGTTGGCCGAAATTCAACCAGAATTGGCAGCAGATGTCATTGATCGTGGAATTGTTCTAACTGGTGGTGGGGCTCTTCTACGGAACATGGATAAATTGATTTCAGCTGAACTAGGAGTGCCAGTCTTTATTGCTGATCATCCCTTGGATAATGTTGCGCGTGGAGCTGGAGAATTGTTGGAACACATGCACGATAATTAAAATAACATTTTAATTGAGGAAGGAAAAAATAATATGTCAAATCGCAAAAATAAAGCTATCGATGTTGAAATTAAAGCTGTAACAGATCAACTGAGTGAAGTTAAAATTAATAAAAATACCCTTGGTCAAATTGATGAAAGTGGTACACAAATTCAAGTTCAATTAGGTCCAAATCACAAACAAATTGTTAATTCGTTTGATGAGGGTGTTGAAGTTTTAATCGCTGAATATAATCTTCATCACTAAAATGAATTGTGCTTGGCTTAAGCTAAGTGCCATATGCTAGATGAAGATGATACGAGGTAAAAGGAAATGTTCAAACGAATTTTAGACGGTAAAGGTGAGGTTGACTGGAGTATAATCTTTGTAGTTTTGATGTTAGCTTTGATTGGGTTAGGATCAATTTATGTCGCGGTTACCCACGATTCTAGTGGTGCCAATCCTGTCCGAATTATTACAATGCAAGGAATTTGGTATATTTTAGGAATTTGTGCAGTTATATTCATTATGCAGTTTGATTCAGAGCGACTATGGCGCATCTCACCTTATATTTTTGCTGTTGGAGTTTTCTTAATGGTAGCGGTGCTGATCTTTTATAGTCGAGCCTATGCTATGACGACCGGTGGTAAATCTTGGTTTGCTTTAGGACCATTAACTTTTCAACCGTCTGAGGTGATGAAACCGGCTTTTGTTTTGATGTTGGCGCGTGTGATTGCAATGCACAATATTGAATATAGTGAACACACTTTAAAGAATGATCTCTTACTCTTACGTAGAATTATTACTTGGAGTTTACCGATTGTTATCTTAGTCCTATTGCAACACGATTTTGGAACCATGTTGGTTTTCTTAGCAATTATTTTTGGGATGACTTTGGTCTCTGGAATTTCATGGCGCATTTTAGGTAGTGTGATCGGCGTTGCTGGGGTTCTTGGAGGTGGAGCGATTACCTTGGTTGCTTCTGATGCGGGGCGGCAGATTCTAGGTAAGTTTGGCTTCCAAGCTTATCAATTTGCGCGAATTGATGCTTGGTTGAAGCCGCAAGGGGACACTTCTAATTCAGCTTATCAGCTCTGGCATTCAATGACGGCAATTGGGTCTGGGGGACTGACTGGAACTGGATTTAATGTTTCTCACGTGAATGTACCAGTTCGAGAATCAGATATGATTTTTTCTGTCATTGGTGAGAATGCTGGTTTTGTTGGCTCATTAATAGTCTTACTATTGTACTTTCTTTTGATTTATCGTATTTTTCAAGTTGTGATGGAAACCTCTAACCAATTCTATGCGTATATAGGAGCTGGAATTATTATGATGTTAGTTTTCCACATCTTTGAAAATATCGGAATGAGTATTGGATTAGTACCGTTGACTGGAATTCCACTACCCTTTATTTCTCAAGGAGGTTCCGCACTAGTTGGAAATATGATTGGAATTGGGTTAATTATGTCGATGAGCTTCCATAATCAAAAATACACCTTATCAGAACGGGAGGGCTTTGCCTAATGTTTAAGATTGGATTTATCGGTGCTGGAAATATGGCGCAGGCTATGATGCAAGGCTGGTCAAAATTAGATTCGGGGCAAGTAAGCCAAGGAGCCTATACTAGACATCATTTACCTGAAACAACTCAGGCCTGGCAGGTTGAAGAATTTGACAGTGCTATTGAAATAGCTATGGTCAGTGATATGCTAGTTTTAGCGACACCGCCGACCGCGTTAGAAAAGATCAGCGCAGATTTAAAACCGCTTTTGGAAATGATGCCACAGAAAATTGTGGTTTCAGTTTTAGGTGGTATCTCGCTTGATGCTTTGCAAGCGGCGCTAGGAAAACAAGCTAAAATCGTCCGAGCTTTACCAAATGTCAATGTAGCAGTAGGTCAAGGTTATACTGCAATGCATGCTGGAACGCAAATTACGGCTGAAGAAAAAGGCGCTGTGTTTGCGATTTTGGCAGAATTAGGTCGAGTTGATGAAATGCCTGAAGCTGACTTTGGGGCAGTTAGTGCCGTTGCTGGTTCAGGTCCGGCGTTTGTTGCGGGATTCATTGAATCGTTGGCAGCTGCTGGTCAGGCTGCTGGTCTGGACGAAGAGCGGGCTGTTAAATTAAGTTTACAAACTTTCCGTGGGACGCTAGATAAAATGGTCCAATCTGATCTAAGTGCACCTGAATTGGCACAATTAGTAATGACACCTGGTGGTTCAACTGCTGCTGGTTGGGAAACGATGCAAAAGGGTAATTTGAATGGATTAGTTTCTGATGTGATTCAGGCTACGATGCAAAAAAATGCCGAATTTGAATAAAATAAAAGTTTTTTTGGAAAAAGGCTTGCAATGAGTCTGAATTCTTGGTATTATATTATTTGTTGTTAAGGCGACAACAAGTAATTATGGCTCATTGGTCAAGCGGTTAAGACTCCGGTTTTTCACACCGGCATCCAGGGTTCGACTCCCTGATGAGCTATTATTAAAACGACATCTTTGGAAACAATGATGTCGTTTTTTTTATACAAATTATACATTGAATTATAATATGGTATTATTATAATTAAGATCTACATACCCAAACTGAGAGGTTAAAAATGTTAATTTTATTATTTATTGGGGCTGTTTTGCTAGTCCTGGCTGGAATCACGTATTTTCGGCGTAAAATCATTCGTTGGAGTTTATTAATTATTGGAATTATTTTATTGGTAGCAAGTGGGATTGGTGTTTACATGGCCCCCTCGCATCATTTGTTTATGAAAAAACAAGTTATAAATAAAACAATTAAGATGGATGCTAAGACGGTCGTTAATGATAAATCATTTATTGTTACTACGAGTGCTAAGAATTCAAAGTTTGAATATCATTACAAGTGGAAAAATAAAAGTTATCGAATTACGCCTAAAACGGGCACGACTAATGTGGTGAAGGGTTCCACTGCAGCCATTAAAGAAAATATTAGTAATTATCAAGCTAAAAACTTCTTTGATAAGTTCATGTTAGTTGGATTACCAACAAGTACAGAACCTGATGTTAAATATACGTTCGTCTTGCCAGATAATTGGTACATCATTTCTAGTGAACAAGACCAACAAATCCAAGATAAAGTTAAGGATTCAAAATCTGGTTTAGAAGATAAAATTAAAGAAGATGTTACTTCAGCTGTAAAAGAAGAAGTCAAAAAGAATTCGGATTACTTAAATGATAAGACGGCCCAAAAAAAGACCCAAGATGAAATTGTTAAATCAGTGACGAGCGATATCGATAAAAATCTTGATAATGATGTTAATAATATGTTGAAAGATTGGCATTTAAAGTAGTTAGTTAAATGGGAGTGTCTTAGGATGAAATACACATTAGAAATTAGAATGGCCGGCGAACGGATGGTTGGAATTATCGAAGATGAAAATGGTAATCAACAAGAAGTTAGTGAATTTTATCAACAGACTTGGTCAGAACAATTGAACGAGATGAATTTAAAAGCTATGGGAAGTTTCTTTCAAATGTTTGTTCAAAAAATAACGAAGAGTTTACCCCAACGTTCTGATATCACTACGATTCAGTTACATGATAATATCGATGGGTGGGCATTTTTAGATAAAAATGGTCAAACTTTACAGAGTGCTAATTTTAAAAATGAATTATTACCTACGTTTACTGGCTATCTAAAAGCGATGCGCTTGAATGGAATTGTTGGACAATTGGAACGCAAAGCAGGCGCTGAATTTTCGGTAAATACGCCTTTGTTAGCGGCGCTTTGGTTCAAAAATGAGCATGCTGATCAATATGAAAAATTAGCCTATTTTGTTAGCTTTCAAGAGTATTTACATTATCTCTTCACAGGAAAAAATCAAATTATGCCACATTTAGCGGCACGGACTGGTTTATATGATTTAAGACATAATGGATGGGATCCTCAAGCTTTAGCCTTTGTTGGATTTAATGAAAAAATGTTACCAGACGTGGTGAAAGTGGAAGATTTTGAAGATCAGATTATACCTGAATTTTCTAAAAAATTAGGTTTGAATAAGGATACCAAAATTAAGTGGTAGAGCGTATAATATAATTGTTACCGGGGATGCAATTAGTCAAGGAAGTAAGGAGCCTAGGATTGTTTGATTTCGATCAAAAGGGTGCGATGCCCTGTTGTCCGGTAACGGCTAAGCTTGAGAGGTGAAGGACTCAGGCTTAGTGGGAGAATGGTCAAGTGTGATTACTTGACCAGATGGAAAAAGGTCTAGTTGTCGTGGTGGATCAACTAGACTATATGGTGGAATTAAGATGGGGACATCTTATATAAAAGCACACACTCATTTAGTGAGAAGTGCTTTTTTTAATGCCTAAATTAACTTAACTTGCACAACTCATTTAATTTGGTATGCTTAATGCAAAGTTAAATTAGGAGGTATAGTTATGGAATTAATATCATGGAATATTGATAGTTTAAATGCAGCTGTGGAACATAAATCAGCTCGTGGGGAAATGACGTGGGCAGTCCTACAAGAAATTGCAGCCCAAAAGCCAGCGGTCTTTGCGATTCAAGAAACTAAGGCCAAAAAAACGGGATTAACGAAAAAACAGACAGAAACCATGGCAGAATTGTTTGCAGGTTATTATCAATATGCCAATATTAGTACTGGCCGTCCGGGATACGCCGGAACAATGATGTTAAGTCAAAAGGAACCGGTCAGCGTAGAATATCCAACGATTGGTGCACCAGGTGAAATGGATTTAGAAGGACGTATTATCACTCTCGAATTTGATGAATATTTTGTAACGACGGTTTATACGCCAAATTCTGGTTCGGAATTAGGTCGACTAGAAGATCGTCAGGCATGGGATCTCGCCTTTAAAGAATACTTACAGACTTTGGACCAACAAAAGCCTGTTATTGTTAGCGGCGATTTTAACGTGGCACATCAAGATATTGATTTAAAGAATCCAAAAAGCAATCACCATTCAGCTGGCTTTACCGATGAAGAACGGACTAGTTTTACCGAACTTTTGGCAGCTGGGTTTATTGATACATTCCGAACATTGAGTCCAACGGTAGAGCAAGTGTATACGTGGTGGGCTCAAATTAGTCGCACTTCTAAGCAAAATAATAGTGGATGGCGAATTGATTACTATCTAGCCTCAAATCGATTAAAAGATAAATTAAAAGGTTTTAAAGTTCTAGATACAGGTGCACGGAAAGACCATGCCCCTATTAAAGTTGTTTTTGATTTTTAATAGGTAAAAGTGTTGACTAAACCTTGATGTTCCTGTATATTTATATATTGTTGTTGAGTAATCAACTCAATGGCCCAATGGTCAAGTGGTTAAGACGTCGCGTTCTCAGCGCGGAATCCAGGGTTCGACTCCCTGTTGGGCTATAATAGTATATTTTAAAAAATCGTTGTTCAGCGTTTATCGTTGATATGACGGTTTTTTTGTATCCTTTTCGGTTGGGATGGGTGTGACCAAATACGGTCATTTTTGAGATTAGGTCATAAAAAAATCACCTTAGCGCAATGCGTAAAGGTGATTTTTTTATTTAAATTGATTCACGAAGTTCAATCGTAGCGGGAATTCGCATATTTTCGATGGATAGAGGAGCGTTATTTTGTAAGTTAGATAGTAGCTGATCAGCAGCTGATTGCCCAATTTGGAGTGGTTCTTGTTTGATCACTGAAATTCCTGGTTGAATTAGATCAGCGAAGTTATCATCATCATAACCAATTAATCCAACATCGTCCGGATATTGAATATGTTTAGTTTGTAGGTAGCGAACAACTTCCCATAAAACCTGTCCATTTAAAGCAAAAATAGCACTTCTAATATTTTTTTGAATTAGAGAAGTTAGATGAGTCTGCCAAGCATCATCTAGATCAATTTCAATCAAAGTCACTGCAATTGATGTGTCAAATAGAGCATTGGACAAACCATCGAAGCGATTCATACGACTGCTTATTCCAGAAATTTTATTAGCTATGACAATCACTTGTTCGTAAGATTTTGCTTGAATTAAATCAGCAATTTCTAGTGATTTTTGAAAATTATCGGACACTACAGCCGGAAAAGTGAAAGGTTCTACATATCGATCTACTTGAATGACTGGAAGATTACGCTCAGTTAATAATTGATATTGTGCTGGAAGATGAGATAAAGGCTGCAATATTATCCCATCAACATTTTCATTTAATAACATTTGTAGATTACTCAATTCTCGTTCGATATGATTATCAGCATCCATAATTAACAGTTGATAGTTGGTATCTAAAACAGCTTGACTGATTCCTTTCAATAGTCTCGAAGTATATAAATTTGATAAGTCGGCAACCGAAATACCAATGGTTAATGATGAATTGGTTTTGAGGGTTTGAGCTTGACGATTAGGTTGATAACCATAGGATTTAATTGTTTCTTCAATTTTAGTTTTTGTTGCCTCTGACATATTTTCATATTTTTTATTTAAAAAACGAGAAACTGTTGTTTTTGAAACATTGGCACTTTTGGCTATTTCATTAATTGTAATTTTTTTATTCATAGGGTAATTATACGATAAAAGCGTAATCAGTGGTTGACAAAAACAATGTAAGCGATTACTATTACCATGTAAACCGGTTTACGAAACCGGTAAACTAAAAAATATACATATGAGGTATTGTAATGATTAATTCAAAGATTGTTTTAAACAACTTAGTGTTCGCCCAACAAAAGGATGCGGGAATGAGTCAATTAGAGATGTTAAAAATTGTTCAAAAATTAAAGGTTACTTCAGCTGAATTACGGCGGGAATATTTTGACAATATTGAAGAAGAAATTTTACCAATTCTAAAATTCATGAAAAACGTACCATTGCGATTATTTTATTCAGTTCCAGATGCATTATTTGTACACGGAGAGTTAAATTCAAAATTAGATCAATATTTTGAGGAAGCTAAACAGCTTAACATTTATGCGATTAAATTTAATATTGGTGATTTTCAAGGCCTTACGGGAGCGATTATAACCAAATTAACAAACTTGATTGATACCGGAATTCAAATCAATGTTGAAAATGATCAAACGCAAGAGTCTGGCCGTCTGAATGTAATGCGCAAATTTATGCAGGTAGTAACTGATGCCGGACTATCAATTGGTTATGTTTATGATATGGGAAATTGGCGTTTTGTAGGAGAAGATGAATTAAAAGCTGCACAGTCATTAGCAAAATATGTTCGTTATATTCATGTTAAGGATGGTCAAGGATTTGAAAGCTCAGCTCGAACGCTGTTATTAGGAAAGGGTGAGATAGATTGGAAAAATATTTTAATGATTTTACCTCATGATGTACCGGTTGCTTTGGAATATCCTACACCAGATATAGCAGCTATTGAAAATGGAATTGACATGTTAAATGATTATTTAGGAGATCGTTGATATGACTAACATAATTATTAGTAGTTTATTATTAATTACTTTTATCCTGTTTATTGGATATATCATTAAAGGTGGTAACCTCTTAATTGGCTTCTTTGTTATGACGATTCTATGGTCAGTTATTGGTCTAGTACCTTTACCTACTTTTATGCAAAAGGTTATTGCTGAGCCCGCTTTGAATTATGGACCAACTATTATCTATATTGTTTTTGGATCATGGTTTGGACGAGTGTTGGTTGAATCGGGAATTGCTGCATCAATTTCATCACAAACTGAAAAAATTGGACGAAAAGCGCCAGTTATTGCAACCATCTTGATTGTTTTAGTTACCGCTTTAATTTTCTCATCAGCTTATGGGGTTGGTTCGGTCATGGCAATGGGAGTAATTTTAATCCCTATTATGTTGTCAATCGGGGTCCCTAAAAAAGTTGCCATTCCTGCCTTTACCATGGCAATTGGGGCTCCAATGTATATTAATGTGGTTTTGTTTAATCAAATTAAAGTTTTCTTTCCATCAGTTAGTTTTTCTGGTAAATATTTAATTTTTGGAATAGTAGCGATGTTGATTCAATTAACTGGGGTTATTATTTTTATTGTCTTAAACCGAAAAAGTATTGAAGACGATAACATTGAAGTATTAGATGTCGAAATCAGTCAAAGTGAAATTAAAAAGGTTAGCCCAATTACTTATTTGATCCCAATCCTACCAGTGGTTTTTAATATGGTATTTCATTGGGATGCGATTCCATCATTATTGTTAGCTACTATTTTGGCTTTATTGATGACGGGTAAAATGCATTCATTTAAAATTTTTATTGATTTTATAAACATGACAACAACTAAAGCAATTAATGATATTTCCGGTTTGATATTCTTCTTGATGTCTCTGATTATGTTTGTTGGATCAGCAACTATTAATGTACCTCGTTTCAAAGGGATGATTGAGGTTATTGTACCCCATAGTCCATTAGTTTTGGCAATAGCTATTGGTATTTTAGCGCCATTAGCTTTGTTCCGTGGGCCACTCCATGTTTGGGGTGCGGGAGCAGCTACCGCTTCAGTATTAGCTGCAACTGGAATATTTCCAGCTAGTTTATTATTACCATTGTTATATACGGCAAGTATTATGGCGGTTTCAATTGACTTAACTCAATCATGGAATACTTGGGCACTGAACTATTCGAAACTAGAGGCTAAAACCTATTTGAAGATGGGTGTACCAGTAATGTGGCTTGTATCTATTGTCAATGCGATGTTGGGCTTTGCGTTTTTCGGATAATTAATTAAAAATTTTGAGGAGATTTAAGAATATGAGTGAATTAATAACATTAGGAGAGCCAATTGTTACGTTTATGTCTAAAGACTTAGATCAAGGACTTGTTGATAGTATTAACTATTATAAATTTCTAGGTGGTGCAGAGTTAAATGTTTTGATAGGGGCTAGTCGTCTAGGGCATACTACGGACTATATATCACAGGTTGGACAAGATCCATTGGGGGATTTTGCAGTAAAAGAAATTCAAAAATATGGGGTGGGTAATAAATATATTTCAGAGGATCCAACGAATTGGACAGCTTTTCAATTAAAAGAATTAATTAGTCAAGGTGACCCTAAAACTAGTAATTTCCGACGTAATTCGGCTGCTGCTCATTTAACACCTGAAAAAATGGATCAAATTCATTTGACTGATGTTAAGATGGTACATTTATCAGGTATCTTTCCAGCAATATCAGAACAAGCTGAAGAAACTTTTCGTCATTTTGCTAACATGGTTGTGGAAAATGGAATTATGACTACTTTTGATCCTAATTTGCGGCCAGCACTATGGACATCAGAATCTAAAATGATTCAAACCATTAATGATTTGGCTAAATATGGTGAGATTATTTTACCGGGTATTAATGAAGGTGAAATTTTGGTTGGGAGTCGAGATCCTGAAGTGATTGCTGATTTTTATTTGAACAATAGTGATTTAACTCATACAGTCGTGGTGAAATTAGGATCTGCTGGAGCATATGTTAAAAAAAGTGATGGATCTAGTTACACCGTTGATGGTTTTAAGGTTGGTAAGGTGGTTGATACGGTTGGAGCAGGGGATGGCTTTGCTTTAGGCCTGATTACTGGATTGTTGGAAGGCTTATCAATGAAAGAGGCTGTAATTCGTGCGAATGCGGTGGGAGCTTTGCAGGTTCAAACCATGGGCGATAATGATGGTTACCCAAATAAACAACAATTAACGGAATTTTTAAATAATAATAAATGAAATGGGGTAAATGAAATGTCTAAAGTATTATTACCAGATACGATTCCGTCTGAAGGTGAACAAATTTTTAATGCGGCTGGAATTGAAATAATTCATGGAACGGGTCGTAGCGCAGAAAAAATGATGCAAGAAGGTTCAGATGCTTCAGCCGTCTTGATTGGAACTCAGAATTTTGACGCTCAAATTATGGATTCGATGCCAAATTTGAAAGTTATTGCTCGAAATGGAGTTGGTTATGACGCGGTTGATATCGATGCAGCAACTGCTAGGAATATTAAAGTAGTCAATACACCTTTTGCATTGAATGATTCTGTGGCTGAAACAGCGATCACAGAGTTATTGGCCATTAGTAAAAATATTTTCTGGGATACAAAATCGATTTATGATGGTCAGTGGAATTACAAAAAAACACATCCGGGAAACGATGTTTTTGGTAAAACTGTTGGAATTTTAGGTTTTGGGAGAATTGGGCATGTAGTTGCTGAAAAATTAGCTGGATTTAACGTCAAAATTATTGCTCATGATCCGTTTGCGAAAGCAACTGAGAATGTTGAAATGGTTTCACGTGAAGAATTATTTGTTATGTCTGATTATGTTTTGGTACATCTACCAGCAATAGATAGTACAAAACATTCAATTGGCATGGCCGAATTTAAAAAGATGAAAGAAACGGCCTATTTTATCAATATGGCACGTGGTGTAATCGTTGTTGAGCCCGAATTAGTACAGGCTTTGCAACAACATGAAATTGCGGGGGCAGCCTTAGATGTATTTGAGGAAGAACCATTATCAATGGATAATCCATTATTGGAATTAGATAATGTCCTTCTGACTCCCCATATCGCATCTAATACGATTGAAACGAAACGAAAAATGGCGATTGATGCTGCTAATGATATTGTCGCAATTCTGAACGGTGATTTAGCAAAGTCAGTAGTTAATCCATAATACTATATACTATTAGGGCCGGGACAAAATGTTCTGGCCTTTCTTGATAACTGAAATTAATAGTCATGGGGATTTTAGGTGACATTATTTTTATATTAAAATATACAAAACAATGCGAAAAACATTTTTAAAATTAGATCGGTAAAAAATATTGAATTTAACTAATTATAGTTAAGCATTGTGGTATAACAATGCGATTGAATATCAGAACATGATATAATAGTAGAAAAGCAACAGTTAGGGGAATAATTATGAGCTTTAATCTTTATTTAGTCCGACATGGACAAACATATTTAAATAAATATAATCGGATGCAGGGGTGGTCTGATGCACCGTTGACTGATAAAGGAATTACAGATGGTTTGGCTGCTGGAAACCGGTTGGCTAACGTGAAGTTTGATCATGTTTATTCTTCTGACTTATCACGTGCAGTACACACTGCTGAATATATTATGGAGAACAATAAAGCTACAGATACTAAGTTGACTCCTACACAATTACCAGAATTTAGGGAACAATTTTTCGGATCATTTGAAGGATTACCAAGTAGTGAATTAGCGGCTGATATTAAAAAACGTTACAATCTTGATAATGTTGCGGATTATGGGGATTTGATGAAGGCAATGACACAAGAAGAAGTTCTGGATGCAATTGCGGCGGCTGATGCTGAGGGGGATGCTGAGGATGCCAGAGCTTTCTGGCAACGTCTTGAAGCAGGTTTGAAATATTTAAAAGACCATACAAAAGATGGTGAAAATATTTTAGTAGTTGCACATGGAACGCTTATCCGGAATTTATCTGGAAAGTATGCTGGTCGGGAGTACACCTATTCAAGTATGTATAATGGTTCAATTTCAAAATGGGCCATTGATGACGACCAGATGAAATTAGAAGTTTTTAACGATATTGAGAAAGTATGGTGATCGAATGCATGAAAATGAGGAAAACCCTCGTGTAGCTGTCTTGTTAATCGGATTGGATCGAAATGATCCACAATTTGATTATCAAATGACGGAATTGGCTAATTTAACCGAGGCCAATCAGATGGAAGTTGTTTCTACGCTAACTCAAAAGTTAGATCGTCCTGTAGCAGCCACTTATTTTGGAAAAGGTAAAGTCGAAGAGTTAAAGGAAGCAGTTGCTTTTCATGAAGTAACGATGGTTGTAGCAAATGATGAACTATCACCTTCGCAAATTCGTAATTTAGAGGCACAAACTGGGGCTTCAATCTTAGATCGAACGGCTTTGATTTTAGATATTTTTGCTTCTCGAGCTAAAACTCGATTAGCTCAGTTGCAAATTGAAATGGCCCAACTGCAATATCAACTACCACGTTTGCGGACTAGTATGAATGTACGGTTGGATCAACAAACTGGTGGTGGGGGCGGTAGTTTTACCAGTCGTGGATCTGGTGAAACTAAGCTCGAAACGAATCGACGTTTAATTGAGCATCAAATTTCAATGATTAAAAAAGAAATTACTGAGATTGAAGCTGATGATCAAAATCGGCGCAAGTATCGCGATAAGCAGGCGATTAAGAGTGTGGCTTTGGTTGGATATACCAATGCTGGAAAATCCACTTATATGAATGAGCTTGTGAAGCGTTATGGTGAGAATCAAGAAAAAACGGTTTTCCAAGCTGACATGTTGTTTGCAACTTTAGAAACATCCGTTCGTAAATTGAATTTACCTGATAACCAAACTTTCCTCTTATCAGATACAGTAGGATTTGTTTCTAAATTACCGCATAATTTGGTGGCGGCCTTTAGAGCAACATTAGCAGAAGCGGCTCAAGCAGATGTATTACTACAAGTGGTAGACTATTCAGATCCAAATTACAAAGCGATGATGGACACAACCACCCAAACTTTGAAGGAAATTGGAATCACTGATCTACCAATGATTACTGTTTATAATAAGGCTGATCGGATGATTGATATTAAATATCCAGAACGTACTGATGATACGCTAATTTTGTCGGCATTAGATTCTTCATCATTAGATATGTTGGTTGATACTTTACATCAAAAATTATTCGCTGATTTGAAGGAATACACATTATTAATTCCTTTTTCTGATGGACAAATTGTTGCCGAATTAAATGATGACGCAAATGTTACTTCAACTGAATATTTAGAAGAAGGAACCCAGATGAAAGTTATCTTGACGCCCGTACAAGCGAGTCGTCTAGCACAATATATTCAAGAATAGTGCTTAGCATCAAAAGCGGTAGTGAAACTTGAACATTGTTTTTGGCTACCAATTTTACGAGAAGCATAGGGTAAATGTATAATTTTGCGTTTAAAAACGTTATATAGGTTGGATTGATAAAGTTAACAATGAAGCTCATATATTGGACGTTATTTAATCCCTTATATGAGCTTCATTTTTTATATTAATTACATTTAAAAAGGAGTGTGAATTTAAAATTGGGTGGCAATTTAATTTCACAAAAAGGTTATAACTAACTAACTTGAATTAATTTTATAAAAAGGTTAGACTAATCGATACTGTGTATTTTCAATTATTTATTTATTTATTCTAAACTAGATAAGGAGCATATTAGATGGATTTATTAAAACCTTATCTTGGTAAATATAAAGGGGATCTGGCTATCACTGTTATATCAGTAATTGTTATGGCCGGAGCTGCTTTATGGCAACCAAGATTACTACAAGAAGTCATGACGGCTATCACTCAAGATAAGATGAGCCGTGTTAATGCAATTGGTATTCAATTAATTGTGGTCGCTGTCATTGGGTTAATTGCTGGAACCGTAAATGCAATTTTTGCGGCAAAAGTGGCACAAAACATTGCAGCAGATGTTCGTGAAAAAACTTATCGTAAAATTCAGACCTTCTCTTTTGCGGATATTGAACGTTTTTCCGTGGGAAATTTGGTTGTGCGTCTAACTAATGATATTCAACAAATTCAAACATTAGTTATGACCTCACTTCAAGCTTTGCTTCGAATGCCTATTTTGTTTATCGGAGCTTTATATTTAGCCATTAAGACATTACCTGATCTTTGGTGGATCATTGTCATTATGGTTATTACCGTAATTTTAATTACAGCATTTGTCTTTGCTAAAATGGGACCTTTGTTTGGTAAAATTCAAGGATTGATTGAAAAAACGAATAACCTCGCTAAGGAAAATCTCCAAGGTGTACGAGTGGTTAAGTCATTTAATCAAGAGAAAAATGTCCAAGAAAATTTTGATGCGGCTTCTGGTGAATTGAATGATGTTAACGTTAAAATTGGTTATCTTTTCTCAGTAATGTCACCATTATTTACAATGGTTAGCCAATTGGCCATTGCTGGTTCAATTTGGTTTGTTGGAAATCAAGTTGGTAAACACCCACTTTGGATTGCTAGTGTTTCATCATTTACGAATTATTTGATGCAAATTATGATGGCCGTTATTATTGGTGGAATGGTGATGTCATTTGCGGCGCGTGGATTAGTTTCTATTAAGCGAATTAAAGAAGTGATTGATACTGAACCAACAATGACTTTTGAACAAGATGTACCAGAACAAGATTTGGTTGGATCAGTTGAATTTGATGATGTTTCATTTAGCTACCCTAATGATGATATGGTGGTCTTGAAAGATATTTCATTTAAGGCGCAAGCTGGTGAAATGATTGGAATTGTTGGAGCAACGGGTTCAGGTAAAACTACCTTAGCTCAATTAATGGCACGTCTTTTTGACCCTAGTAAGGGAACGGTCAAAATTGGGGGTGTTGATTTAAAGCAGGTTAATGAAAAGTCATTACGGCAAACTGTTTCATATGTTTTGCAACGAGCGACCCTTTTCTCTGGAAAAATTGCCGATAATCTACGGCAAGGGAAGAATGATGCTACTGAGCATGACATGAAGCGAGCAACAGAAATTGCTCAAGCTGCTGAATTTATCGAACGATATGAAGATGTATATGATCATCCGGTTGAGGAGCGTTCTTCAAACTTCTCAGGTGGTCAAAAACAACGTCTATCGATTGCTCGTGGAGTTATTGCTGACCCTAAGATTCTGATTTTAGATGATTCAACTTCTGCTTTGGATGCTAAGTCAGAAAAGTTGGTTAAAGAAGCTTTGGATCGTGATTTAAAGGACACGACGACCTTTATTATTGCTGAAAAGATTTCTTCTGTCATTAATGCTGATCGTATCTTAGTTTTGGATGAAGGAAAATTAGTTGGTATGGGAAGTCACCAAGAATTAATTAAGAATTCAGCGGTTTACCAAGAAATTTACGCAACACAAAAGGCGCAGGAGGTAAATAACTAATGGCAGATTTTTGGAAAGCAATTAAGTTCTTTGCACGATATTTCAAGCGCTTTAAGTTAGGCTTGTTCCTGGTGGTAGTTTTTACCATCCTTTCAACCTATCTTCAAGTTAAAGCTCCCGTTTATATGGGAAACTCAATTAAAGAGATGGGGAATTATCTCTTTGTTAAGTTGAATCCAATGACGGCAGCGAATGCCAGTTTAGACAAATTCCATCATGCATTATGGATGATGATTGCTTTTGTTTTGATGATGGCCGTTTCAATGTTGATCATGGGAGTGATTCAATCACTGATTTCAGCTCATTCTGTTAATGATATGCGAACGGGATTGTTTGCTAAGTTGCAACGCATGACAATTCGTTATTTTGATGAACACCAAGATGGTGAAATTTTGGCACGCTTTACATCCGATTTGGATAATATTTTCAACGCGATGAATCAAGCTATTTTCCAATTGTTTTCACAGATTGCATTGATGGTGGGAATCATTATTATGATGTTCCAACAAAATGTTAAAATGGCTTGGGTTACAATGGCATCAACGCCGGTTGCGTTGTTAATTGCCATTTTGGTAATTATCCAAGCTAAAAAATATGTTGATTTGCAACAAAGTGAAGTTGGGCATTTGAACGGTTACATTAATGAACAAATTAATGGGGAACGCGTGATTATTACCAATGGTTTGCAAGAAGAATCAATTGAACAATTTACAGAACACAATAATAATGTCCGTACAGCAACTTTTAAGGGGCAGGTATGGTCTGGAATTTTGTTCCCATTAATGTCTGGAATGAGTTTGATTAATACGGCAATTGTAATTTTCTTTGGTGGTTCTATGGCGTTGAATGGTGATTTATCACGTGCAACAGCCCTAGGTTTGATTGTGATGTTCATGTCATTTTCACAACAATACTACCAACCAATCACCAATATCACTTCAACATATAACATGTTACAATTGGCCATTACTGGAGCTCATCGTTTGTCAGAAGTCTTTGACCAAGTCGATGAGGTTACACCTGAAAATGGGCATGTGCTAAAAGGAATTGAAAAGCAAGTTAAGCTGGACAATGTTCATTTTGGTTACCAACCTAATCGAGAAATTTTGCATGGTGTCTCAGTTGAGGTCGATAAGGGTCAGATGGTGGCGTTAGTTGGTCCGACTGGATCAGGTAAAACGACAGTGATGAATTTATTGAACCGCTTTTATGACGTTGATGCTGGGTCAGTTTCATTTGATGGTGTGGATGTTCGTGATATGGATTTGAAGAGCTTACGAGATCATGTAGGAATTGTTTTGCAGGATTCAGTTTTGTTCTCCGGAACTATCCGGGATAACATTGTGTTTGGTAAGCCAAATGCTACCAATGAAGAAATGATCAGTGCAGCTAAACAAGCTAATATTCATGAATTCATTGAGACTTTACCAGATGGTTATGATACGAAGGTTGACGATGAAAATTCAGTCTTCTCAACTGGTCAGAAGCAATTATTGTCAATTGCTCGGACTATTTTAACCAATCCAGACTTGTTAATTTTGGATGAAGCCACATCAAACGTTGATACGGTGACGGAAGCTAAAATTCAAAAAGCGATGGAGGCTGTGATTCAAGGTCGGACCAGCTTTGTGATTGCGCATCGTTTGAAGACTATTTTGTCAGCTGATAAAATTGTGGTCTTAAAAGATGGTGAAGTGATCGAAGAAGGTAACCACCAAGAACTATTAGCTGAAAAAGGGTTCTATGCTGAGTTATATACCAACCAGATGGTATTTGAATAAAATTATAATCTGAAATGAATTGAAAAGGTCGAGACGATTTGTCCCGACCTTTTTCGCTTTATTTAGCCAATGTCAAAACATAGTTTGGGACTAATTTGGAATTAGCCAATATTTATTCCTAAATTACAAATTTATTTACTTAAAATAACGTAATTTTACTATAAAAAAATGTTAAAATGAGTCCAACTAAAAATTATACAAAGATTTCGATGTTTTTGACAGATAACTTTACAATTCTTTTAAAAGAACGTATAATACGAAGCTAAACTTATTGAATTAAAAATAAAGATAAAGAGGCATGTTTATGGCATATTTAGAACTAAGAGACATAAAGAAATCATATTTCTTAGGCCAAGAGGAATTTCCAGTTTTAAAGGGAATTGATTTAGATTTTGAATTGGGAGAATTTGTTTCAGTCCTTGGTGAATCTGGAGGTGGAAAGTCAACTTTGATGAATATCATCGGTGGCTTGGATCGTAATTTTGATGGAAGTGTTACCATTTCTGGTCAAAAATTGAATCACCGTAAAGAAAAAATGTTAGATGAATACCGTCGGGGAACCATTGGCTACATCTATCAATCATATAATTTGATTTCTCATTTAACGGTTTTGGATAACGTTTTGATTTCACTTGATATGACAACTATGAGTCATAGCGAACGTGAAGATCGGGCTAAGGAACTTTTGGAACGGGTTGGCTTGGGCGACCAAATGAAAAAACATCCTAATCAATTATCAGGTGGTCAGAAGCAACGAGTAGCGATTGCACGAGCTTTAGCTCCTGATCCTGAGGTCATTATTGCTGACGAGCCAACTGGGGCGTTAGACTCACAAAATACAGCAGATGTTTTGGCACTTTTGCAAGAAATTGCGGAAGATGGAAAACTTGTGATTGCTGTAACGCACTCTCAAGATGTTGCTAATCATGGAACACGAATTGTACATCTAGCAGATGGAAAAGTGGATGGGAATACCCGTATTCACGATGCTTATCCCGTTGGGCAAGGAACCTCCAAAATTGAATCAAAAGCCATGCCACTTTCAGCAAGTTTTCAAAACGCTTGGAAGCATTTCGCCCATAATTTCTGGCGTAATTCATTGATTATGATTGGAACGGCGATTGGATTGTTTGCCGTTTTGCTCTTTTCTGGAATTGGAAACGGGGTTAATGCCTACATCCAAAAGCAAGTGGGTGATTTAGCTAATCCAAATTATCCAACCATTATGAAAAATGTTGTAACCAACAAAGAGGCTAAAGGTAAGGAATCATCTGAATTGATGCAAAATACAATGCAGACCATGATGACTGACTATAAGAAAGCCACGATGTCAAATGATTACTTGAACAAGATGGCAGACGTTAAGCATGTTAAGAAGGTTAACCCTGGCTACATGTTTACTAACGTTACCGTTTCATATGATGGTAATGATATTCAAACGCCACAATATCAGAGTTGGACACCAGCCTATAGTGATTCAATCATTAAGGCCGGTCACACTCCTAAGGATGGCGAAATTGTCGTCGATAAGAAGACCTTTGCGCAAAAGGTGAGTCCTGATAATTGGAAGTCAATTGTGGGTAAGAATGTTAACTTGACCTTTATTGCTTATGATCAAAACAATGTTCCTAAGCCAATTACTAAGACCTTTAAGGTTTCAGGTGTAGCAGAAGCACAAACTGGAGCCATGGCTGCAACCAACGAAGCAACCATGCGTAAAGTTTTGGAAGAAGCCGGTGCTAATACTGATTATACTTATGCTTCAGTTAAAATCGATGATACCAAGAATGTTAAGGCTGCGGTGAAGGATATTAATGCGATCCAAGTAGATGGTCAAAAAGCCTTCTTAGCTATCTCAGTTGGTTCGATCTTAGACACAATTAATACAATTGTGAGCTTAGCTACAACTGTTTTGGCAGCAATCTCTGGAATTTCATTAGTTGTTTCAGCTTTGATGATTATTGTTACCATGTATATGTCAGTTTCTGAACGAACTAAGGAAATCGGAATTTTGCGCGCATTGGGTGAATCAAAGCGTGACATTCGTCGATTATTTACATCTGAATCAATTATTATTGGTTTGTTGTCAGCCGTCTTGGCCTTAGTAATAGCATATGGTCTTGGCTTTGCATTGAATGCTGCTTTGTATAAGATTGCGAAGTTTAACATGATTCAAGTCAGTGTCGGGAACGTGATCTTTACCATCGTAGTAGCTTTGGTCATTTCATTCCTAGCCGCTTTGATGCCAGCACGTCGAGCATCACGTTTGAACCCCATTGATGCTTTGTCTGCTGATTAATCTAAAATAAAATATGTATAACTAATTTGTTAAACCTATCTTGGTCAAATTTTTTGACTGAGATGGGTTTTCTTATTTGTATGGTACTAATTTTTAGACAGGTTTTAGAACGATTAAATATTATTAATATAACGAATTAATTCTAAGAAGTTTTTGGAAAATTATCATAAAGAGTGTAAAATAAAATATAAGATCTATTTTAGAGGAGACTTACTAATGAATAACAAAAATGCATCAGAATGGCTCGCTGAGTCGCTTAAATATGAAGATGACTTATTGCGTGATTTAAAGACATTGTTGGCAATCCCATCAGTTCGTGATGATGAAGCAGCCACACCGGATGCACCACTTGGTCCTAAGACAAAAGAAGCACTTACAACTTGGGAGAGCATGGCTGAACGCGATGGTTTCCGAACAGGTGATTTCAAAGGTTTGGTTGGTTATGCCGAATTAGGGGATGAAGATACTGCTGAATCCATTGATGTGATTGGGCATTTGGACGTAATGCCTGAAGGAGAAGGCTGGACTAAAGAACCTTTCACTCCAGTGATTGAAGATGGACGCCTTTATGCTCGTGGGGCATCTGATGATAAGGGACCTTCAATGATCGCTTATTATGCTTTGAAGATGTTAAAAGATATGAATGTTCCTATGAAGCGTCGGGTACGTTTGGTAATGGGAATTGATGAAGAATCTGAATGGACAGGAATGGAAGAATTCTTCAACACCAAGGGTTACCCAACAATGGGATTCTCACCTGATGCTGAATTCCCTATTATTAATGGAGAAAAGGGGAACGTTTCACAAGTTGTTCGTTTTGCCGGAACCAATGGTGGAACTGTTGAACTACGCGATTTTAAAGCTGGACAACGACCAAATATGGTTCCTGGAACCGCCGTTGCGCATGTAACTGTTCAAGATCCACAAATGTTGGTTTCTGGATTGGAACGTTACTTGGCTGGTGAAAAGCGTGCTAAAGCTGAAATTGAAGTAGAAGGTCACTTAGCTACAATTACTTTCTATGGTAAGCAAGTTCATGGGGCTTCACCTGAAACTGGTTTGAACGCAGGAACATTCTTGGCCAACTTCCTACAACAATATGACTTTGGTGGAAATGCTAAGGGATTCTTAACATTCTTGGGAACTGCCGTTCATGATGATTCAACTGCTTTCCGTATCGGAGCATTGAAGCATGATGATTTGATGGGTGATCTATCAATGAATATTGGAATTCAACGCTTTGAAGCTGATAAAGATGGTTTCGTTAACTTGAACTTCCGTTACCCACAAAACACTAATCCGGAAGAAATTGGAAAGGCCGTAACAGGAGCATTGACTCCTGACTTTGACGCCACAGTGGCTGTTGAAGGTCATGCTCAAGGCCCACATTATGTTTCAGGAGAAGATCCACTAGTAACGACTTTGTTGGATGTTTACCGGAAGCATACTGGTTTGCCAGCTGCTGAACAAGTTATCGGTGGTGGAACCTTTGGCCGTTTGTTGGACCGTGGAGTTGCGTTTGGGGCTATGTTTGAAGGTGTACCGGATACAATGCACCAACCTGATGAATTTTACCCAGTAGCTGATTTGACACGTTCTATGGCGATCTTTGCGGAAGCAATTTATCGTTTAGCCAATGAAGCATAATTAAGTTTAAATATCAAAAGAATGAAATCAGACTAGGTCAGTAGAGCTTTGTTTCGCTGTGGCTAGTTTGGTTTCTTTTTTAAGAAAAAATTTAAGGTCAAGGATTGAAAGTATGACAAACGAAGAAGCGCAAAAAGTTTTAGTAATTACGGGAAATACTGGGACAGGGAAAACGACGGTAGCACGGTACTTAGCAGAAAAATATCATTTTCCTCAGGTGGTAACGCACACTACACGACCACCACGAGCAGGTGAAGCCGATGGACAAGATTATTATTTTGAGACGGAGGCTAGTTTTCCTAAAAATCATTATTTAGAGCAGGTAGTCTATAGTAATTATCATTATGGTTCTTCATACGAAGGCTTGAATCGGGCTTGGGAGAAAAACTCATTAATTACGATTGTTTTAGACACAGCGGGAGCTTTGACTTATGCACAACAATTGGGATCAAAGGTTGAGGTGCTCTATCTATCAGTTGAGAATGCGGCGGATTTAACACAACGATTGATTGATCGGGGAGACCAGTTAGAGCGGATTCAAAAGCGGATACAAAGTGCTGAATTTATTCGAGATTTATCAGTCCCTGATGCATTAAAACAATATGCGCATATGATTATTAATAATAATTGGGTAAAAACGCAAAAAGAAATCGACCGAATTATTAAAAATATGCTAAAATAAAGTAAGTAAAGTCGGGGATTGTTCTCGGCTTTTTTAGAAAAATTTGACAAATATAACATTTTTGTGAGAAATTATAAAATGTATTATTAATGAATTTTAAGGGGGATTTAATAATGTCAATGATTGAATTTAACCACGTTGGTAAGTATTATGGTGATTTTCACGCCTTGAAGGATATTAATTTAGAAGTTGATGCTGGTGAAACAGTTGTATTAATTGGACCATCTGGTTCAGGAAAATCAACGCTGATTCGAACCATCAATGGATTAGAACCAATTCAAGAAGGCCACTTAATTGTTAATGATTATGATTTAGCTGATAAAAAAACAGATATGAATAAAATTCGGAAAGATGTTGGAATGGTGTTTCAACATTTTAATCTTTATGCCAATAAAACGGTGCTAGAAAATTTGATGCTAGCACCGCGTAAAGTTTTGAAAATGGATGAAGCTGAAAATAAAGAAAATGCGATGAAACTATTGGAAAAAGTCGGATTAGTTGATAAAGCTGAAAAAATGCCATCTTCATTATCTGGTGGACAACAACAACGAATTGCGATTGCTCGTTCATTGGCAATGAAACCCAAAGCTCTTTTGTTTGACGAACCAACTTCAGCATTAGACCCGGAAATGATTAATGATGTTTTGAATTTGATGAAAAGCATCGCTGAAGATTCAGATATGACGATGCTAGTTGTAACCCACGAAATGGGATTTGCTAAAGAAGTCGCCGATCGGGTGATTTTCATGGCTGATGGCGAGATTTTAGAAGATACGCCGACCGCGCAATTCTTTGAAAAGCCAAAAGAAAAGCGGGCCCAGCAATTCTTGTCACAAATTAAACATTAATAAAATTAATGGTATTAGAATAATTTAAGCAGCGATATAGGAGCTAATTAATGGAAGATTAACTGGGGGAAGGCTATGAAAAATTTCATAAAAATTGGGAGTGCGTTGGCAATTGCCTTGGGATTAAGTTTAGGGTTTGGGAGCAGTGTTTCTGCTGATCAACAAAAAAACCAGGTGCTCGATAGGATTGAACATAAGAACAGAATGGTTTGGGGAACTAAGGCTGACACCAGCTTAATGGGTCTGATGAATATTAAGACTGGAAAAGTTGAAGGCTTTGATGTTGATGTCGCCAAAGAAGTAACCCGTCGCATTAATCCGCAAGCAAAAACTGAGTTTGTACAAGTGACATCAGGGACGCGAATTCCGTTGTTAATTAATAACAATATTGATGCTATTATTGCGACAATGTCGATTACACCGGAGCGTGCTAAAACCGTTGATTTTTCGAAACCTTATTTTAACGCTGGACAATCGCTAATGGTTAAAAAGGGTTCAGATATTAAGAATATTTCTGACGTCAATAATCGTAAGGTAACCGTATTAGGAGTGCAAGGTTCGACTTCGGTGGAAGAAGTTAAAGAAAAAGCTCCCAAAGCTCGAGTATTAGCTTTATCTGACTACGCTACTGCTTTGTCAGCTTTAAAAGCTGGGCAAGGGGATGTTTTAACGACTGATTCTGGTATTTTAGCAGGAATGGCTAAAGATGATACCAGTCTGAAATTAGTGGGTGGTAACTTCACGAATGAACCTTACGGGATCGCTATTGAAAAAAACAATCCCAAGTTAGTCAAAAAAGTTAATCAAGCGATTGACGCCATGCAAAAAGATGGCACTTATGCGCGCTTGATGAAAAAATGGTTTAGTGATGTACCGGGAATGGATTGGAAGGAGATGGCAAAGTTATGATTAATTTATTCAATACTTACAGTCATGAATTCTTAGTTGGTTTTGGTTGGACTTTGTTATCAAGTGTCATTGCTTTGATTGGTTCATTGATTTTGGGAACTTTTTTCGCCATTGTTGAAGTGATTCCTAATAAAATCACCCATTACTTAGCACGCCTATATATCGAAGTTTTACGAAATGTACCACTTTTGGTAGTGACGATGTTTTTCTATATTGTGATGGCCAGTGTTTTGAAAATTAATGGTTTTATGGCCGGAACGATTGGCTTGATGTTATACACATCAGCTTTCATTGCTGAGACTGTCAAAGCCGGTATTTTTGCTGTTGATCCAGGTCAGTATGAAGGTGCCCGTTCGAATGGATTAAGCTGGTGGGAGACGATGAGGATGATTATTCTACCTCAGGCGTTTAAATATGTGATTCCACCTTTGGGGAATCAATTTGTGAACCTTGTTAAGAATTCATCAATTTTGGCGTTCGTGGCTGGTTTTGATCTAATGTATCAAGCTAATCAAATTTCACAATTAACCTTTGATACTTTCAATCCATATATTATTGTGGGCTTGTTCTACTTAGTGATAACCATGCCTATCAGTTACTATATGCGCTATCTTGAAGATAAACTTGCACGGGAGGCCTAATTATGATGGATAACTTTATTCAAGCGTATTCATGGATTAACATGCGCTTTCTCTTAGAGGGAATGTGGGTTACGATCCAAGTAGCGGTAATTTCTGTAATATTAAGTTTTGTTATTGGGTCCATTTTAGGAGTGCTTCGTTATGCAAAAATTAATATTTTGTCAGGTGTTGTAGGATTTATCATTGATCTGATTCGAAACTTACCCCTTTTGTTGATCATCTTCTTTACTTATTTTGCTTTGCCAAAGATTGGTATTCAATTTAGTGTCATGGGTAGTACGGTTTTTGCCCTTACTATTTTTGAATCAGCAATGTTGGCCGAAATTGTACGAGGCGGAATTGTGGCGGTACCCAAAGGCCAATTAGAAGGCGCGCTTTCTAATGGTTTGACGAAAAAGCAGGCCCTCTGGCATGTTTTGTTACCACAAGCATACAAAAAAATGATTCCACCGATTATTTCGCAGTTTGTGTCTTTAATTAAAGATACTTCTTTGGCCACTATTATTATGTTGCCCGAAATGATGTATCGCGCGCAAATTATTTACGCTCAGCATCCGTCGGAAATCATTCCAATGTTCTTAATGCTCGCATTATTGTACTTTATCTTGAATTACTGTCTCTCAAAGGCGGGTCAAATCATTGATAAAAGAATGATTGTTTAAATTAATTAAATATTTTGAATTTTAAAAATATCAATATGAGGGGCTAAGACGAAATGTCTAGGCCTCTTTATTATTTCATGATAAAGATGATTGAATTTCAAACGGGTTATTCAATTTTTAACTAGCTTTAAACATGCAAAGTAGGCCTAAATAGTGTAGGAGCTAAGGCTTTGGCATTTCAAAGATTAATTTTGATTATTTATAGGGAACAAACGCATGTTTAGTGCTTCATGGTATAATAATAAAGATATTATTGTGAAGAGGAGACCAAAAATGAAACATTTTAGTCTGTTCCAGTCTTTGCCAGATTTTTTTCAAAATAAGCGTCTAACACTCTTAGCAATTTGGGTTACCGTGATGGCGGTAATTGGAACGGTGTTAGCTTTTAAAGCGAATATGGTGGTTGGGATTGTATGGGTTATAATTATTTTATGTGCCCTGGTGTTTGTCTTTAACACTTTAAAAATTATTGGCAGCGATACACAAAAATATATTGCAGGGCTTTCTTACCGGGTTAACCGTGGTGAACAGGAAGCCATTATTCAAATGCCTTTAGGGGTTATTTTGTATAATGAAGAATTTGAAATTGATTGGGTGAATCCTTTTATTCAAAGAATTAGTGAACAAGCTAATTTAATGGATCAAAAGTTAAATAAAGTTAGTTCGGTCTTGGATCGTGTCGTAAAGTCAGCCTCCAGTAAAGATCAGGATACTTGGCGCACGATTGATTGGTTGGGTCGCACTTTTGAAGTGCAGGTGCAAGTTGATTTGCGTGCGATTTATTTACGTGATATTACAGATATTGCACAAGTTCAACGTAAGTATGAAAATAGTCGGTTGTTTATGGGAATCGTTTCTTTAGATAATTTTGATGAAATTTCAGAACGTTTAAATGACGCAGAATCATCAACGTTACGTTCACACGTGACAACTATGCTCACAGATTGGATGGATCAACATGAAATTTATGTGCGACGGCTATCGCCAGATAAATACATGTTGATTGGTTATTATCAAGGACTGCGTTTAGCAGAAAAAGATAAGTTCAATATTTTGAAGAGTGTACGTGAAGATACTTCAAGTCAAAATATGCCAATTACTTTGAGTATTGGGATTTCATACCATGATGGTGACGTCATGAGTATGGCGAAAGCTGCGCAAACGCAATTGGATTTGGCTTTAGGACGTGGTGGTGATCAAGTTGTGGTTAAATCACCGCAACAAGATGCGCGTTTCTATGGTGGAACGACTAATCCAATGGCTAAACGAACACGTGTACGGGCCCGAGTTATTTCGCAAGCTTTGAGTGAACTAATCAATGCATCAGATCAGGTCTTTGTCATGGGACATGCACGCGGTGACCGAGATTCAATGGGAGCAGCATTAGGTGTACGACGCATTGCAAAGATGGTTGATAAGCCAGCTTGGATTGTTAGCGATCCAGATGAAAAACGGCATACTGATATGCAGATGTTATATAATGCAATTCATGAAGATGAACAAACTAAGGATGCTTTAATGAGCCCAGCGGATGTCATAGCACGAGCTACGGGTCACTCATTATTGATCATGGTCGATCACTCTAAACGTTCAATTACCGAGAGTAAAGAAGTTTATGATGCGCTGAAGGAACGTTTAGTTATTGTTGATCATCATCGTCGCGGGGAAGAGTTTCCTGAGAAATCTTTGTTGGTTTATATTGAATCATATGCGTCATCAACTTCCGAGTTGGTAACTGAATTATTTGAGTATCAGTCAAAGAATCGTCGTGGATTATCAAGAATTGAAGCAACTACCTTGTTAGCGGGAATTCAATTGGATACCAAGTCGTTTACAATCCGTTCGGGAACTAGAACTTTTGATGCAGCAAGTTATCTTCGCTCTGTGGGTGCTGATGGTAAACTAATTCAAAATTTCATGAAAGATTCAATGGAAGATTATCGTCAGCGCGCCGATTTAATTTCGCGCGCTCAATTCTTAGACAGCGATGCAATTGTTGTGGCTGATGATAAAAAATCATATGATTCCGTTTCGGTCGCTCAAGCAGCTGATTCATTATTACAAATTGTAGGCATTGAACGTTCATTCGTTGTTGCGCGTCGGGATGAAAAGACGATTGGAATTTCGGCTCGTTCAAACGGTGAGAAGAATGTTCAAACAATTATGGAAAAGTTAGGTGGCGGTGGTCATCTAAGCTTTGCTGCGACCCAAATTAATGGGGTAACCGTTGACGAAGCTGGACAACAATTATATGCTGTTTTAAAAGATGAAACACCACTTGATGAGGAGGAGTAAAAAGATGAAAGTTATTTTCTTAGAAGATGTTAAAGGCCGTGGAAAAAAGGGTGAAGTTAAAGAAGTCCCAGATGGTTACGCAAATAATTTTTTAATTAAAAATAAAAAAGCAGAAGTGGCAACTAATGCGAATGTTTCAGCATTGCAAGGCCAAAAGCGCGCGGCCGATCGAGAAGCTGCAGAAGAAATCAAACTGGCTCAAGATTTAAAGACTAAATTAGAACAAGAAGATTCAGTGATTGAATTAAAAGCAAAAGCTGGATCAGATGGTCGCTTATTTGGTGCAATTTCATCTAAGCAAATTGTAGTGGCCGCTGAACAACAATTAGGTATCAAGTTGGATAAACGTAAGATGGACATGAAGGAACCAATTCGCTCATTAGGGTATCGGAATGTGAAGGTTAAGCTTCATAAGAACGTCGAAGCTAACCTCCGTATTCATACAGATGAGCAATAAAAATAGGAATTAAAAGTATGGCAGATGAAGTCGTTGATTATAAAAGCGCACCTCAAGATAGTTTTGCGGAGCAGGCTGTTTTAGGATCAGTTTTAATTAGTACAGATCCCACCGATACGTTGGCTACCATTAGTAGTATTGTCAGTGTTAATGACTTTTTTCAAACCAGAAATCGCTTGATTTATCAAGCGATGTTAGCTGCAGATGATAGTGGGCGTCCAATTGATCCGTTAGTTTTGCAAGATCAGTTGAGCAGTATGAATCAATTGGAAAATTCCGGGGGTCCCAGTTATTTCGCTGAATTGGGAATGATTGTGCCGATTGCCAGTAATGCGGCGGTTTATGCACAAATCGTCAAAGATAAGGCTTTAAGGCGTTCATTATTAGACGTTTTAGCTGATGGAACGGAATCAAGTTATTCTGATGTTGAGCCGGTGGGAGATCTGATTGCTCGGATGTCGGGTTCATTGGATAACATTGATATTAATGACGGGGATGCTGATTTTCAAGCTATTTCGCAAGTTGTTAATGAATCCTTTGACCAAATTGAACGTAATGCACGGACGGATGACAAAATTACCGGACTAGCTTCTGGCTTTCGAGAATTAGATAACTTAACGACTGGTTTTCATCCTGGTGAAATGGTAGTAGTGGCGGCTCGTCCAGCAGTTGGTAAGACGGCCTTTGTTCTAAATGTAGCGCAAAAAGTGGCGGTGATGAATCCTGGCTTGCCAGTCGCCATTTTTTCTTTAGAAATGCCAGCGGTTTCTTTGGTGAATCGGATGTTAGCTTCAGAAGGTAATATTAATTCGCAAAATATGCGAACTGGATCGCTGACCGACGAAGAGTGGAGTAAATTAACGATTGCTATGGCTTCTTTGAGTGGCACACAACTTTATATCGATGATACTGCAGGAATTAAAATTACGGAGATTCGATCTAAACTAAGGCGCTTAAAAAAGAAAACTGGTCAACTGGGGTTAGTCATTATCGATTATTTACAACTGGTTGAAGGAACTACGAATGAATCTCAACAACAAGCGGTTTCTTCGGTTTCTCGAAATATTAAAAAAATGGCAATGGAATTGGAGGTTCCAATTATCGCCCTTGCTCAACTTTCGCGTGGAGTGGAACAACGTCAGGATAAAAGACCAGTTCTATCTGACATTCGGGATTCTGGATCAATTGAACAGGATGCAGACATTGTAGGGTTCTTGTATCGTGAAGATTATTATCGCCAAGAAGATGAAAATGGAGATAATAATACTGCTGGTACACAAGATGAAGACGGACCCATTGAATTGATTATTGAAAAGAATCGATCTGGATCACGTGGGACAGCCAAGATGTTGTTTCAGAAAAATTATAGTAAGTTTTCAAATTTTGATTACTATCATAATGATGAAGATAATCCATTTAGATAACATTTTTGATGTAAAAACCAATTCAAGTCTTGAAAAGTTCAAGTAAATAAAGTAAAATAATAATGTTGTGTTTGTGGCTTCCACAAACTGCAACCACTCGAACCCCGTTTTAAAGTCGTCGACTGCGGATAAGGTGAGTCTAAGTTATATAATATATCTAATAGGAGGTCTCATACTCATGGCATCATATGCAATCATTGAGGATGGTGGAAAGCAATATAAGGTTTCTGCCGGTGACGTAATTTACGTCGAAAAGAAGGACGCTGCAGAAGGTGACAAAGTTATCTTTGACAAAGTTGTCTACGCAGATGGTACTGTAGGTGCACCTTACGTTGACGGTGCTTCAGTTTCTGGAACTGTTGCTAAGCATGGTAAGGAAAAGAAGGTTGTTACTTTTAAGTACAAGCCAAAGAAGCACTCACACAGTAAGCAAGGTCACCGCCAACCTTATACTAAGGTTGTCATTGACACTATTGCTTAATCGTACATCGAATATAGGAGGATAAAATCATGCAATTGAATTTGACTAACTTGACGATGCTTGCCCACCACAAAGGTGGAGGTTCATCTGCTAACGGACGTGATTCAGCAGGTCGTCGCCTAGGTACAAAGCGTGCCGATGGACAAGACATCAAGGCAGGATCAATCATTTACCGTCAACGTGGAACACACATCTACCCAGGGGCAAACGTTGGTCGTGGAAATGATGATACTTTGTATGCCAAAGCTGATGGTGTGGTAAAGTTCGGTCGTTTGGGCCGTGACAAGCGCCAAGTTTCAGTTATTTCTCGTGAAGAGTATAAGACTGTTATTGCAAAGTAATTTTAAAAATTAATTATAATAAAGTCCATTAGGTAAATATCTGATGAGCTTTTTTGTGTTGTTTTTGAAAATATATAGAAGATATTATTTTAATGGTTTTTAATAAGGTCGTTTATATTAATTAGGAATAGATGTCACTTGTTGTCACTTTTCATAGTCTTTGAATCGAAGATTATGAAAAATATAACTAAGATATTTTAAGGCACTTTTGCCCTTGCGAGCCTAATTTGTATTTTTAATATTACACATTGTTAGTTTTAATTTAAATAGATTCATTCTAAATAACAATACGATATTTTTTAAGTTGATGTCTCTTATTGGGCAGTTATCTTAGTCTATGAAACTAAGTATTGGGAAATTAAAATCAAATATTTTTGAGTCACTTTTGGTACGTTCGGCACTAATTTGATATAAAAAGATAATGTTAAAATAAAAATATATTAGTTATAATGTTCGGGTATTTTTACATTCTTTTTTAATTGTAATAAAAGATAAAAAGGAGAGAGACTTTGAACGATTCAAAAGGAAAACCATATGTTTGGAAGCACTTCAGACCCTTAAGATTTCTAAAATAGAGGACTTGAGTAATGAAGAAGAACGATGTGGAAAAGGAAAATTAATTGGTAAGAATTAACTTTAGTGGTGAATGTTAATAGGATATACCAAAGATAAAGTGCTTTTATCTTAGTTTTAGCATTGCTTGCTGGATTATTAGTTTGGAAGAAACGTAAGTAATTTATTAAAAAATTAAATACTTTTGATGAAGCATTTGGAGTTTAAAGAATAAAGTATTTAATATTGGGACTAAAAAATATTTAAAGGAGCTCATTAGTTGGACTGATGAGCTTTTTAATTTTATAGGAGATATGTTGGAAGTAATATTGGAAAAATCACGTTATTATTTTGACTTATGGGGTTAATAAAATTATGTGAACGAAATCGTAAAATAATTAAGTTGAAAAAGATAATAACGAGCGTATAATAAATTAGGTCGATTTTTGTCAGCTTTTATCGGAGCTGCTCATAAGTTTTATGAAAAAATAAGATATTAATTAAATCGGTAAAGTTAATACTCCAGATTAAAAAAGTAATAATTGTAAAATAACTTAAATTTGATGAAAGATAAAAATAGAACGTTTGGTAAGTTCTTTATAAAATTAAGTTAAAAATTATTGAATATTATTAAAAAAATTATCTAATTATGATCAAAATGGTAGGCTAGGTGGGCGAACAGGAAACGATTTAATCGTTTGTAGCCAGATATATTAAGCTAGTACATGAGACCTAGAATGTCGTTATAAAACTTATCTATGGGCGAAGTTAAGCGCGCATTAAATAAAAGAACTTTAGCTGTACTGCAGCTAAGTCAGACGGTCAAACTCTGACAGAAATAAACAACCGGGCCTGCGTGATGGTCAATAAAAGGAACTGCAGTCGAACGTTATATAAGATGAAGCAGATAATTGGTAATTTTTTTCATGCAACACGTAAGTAAGTCTCATTTGTCAGATAATATTTTTAGTAACCTTTCTGGGAAAGAAGTTAAGGCTAATTTTAAAGAAGTATTGTCTCCACAGTTTTATGTCCGAGGCGTTTCTGGATGGTCAAAAACGTACTATGCTTTTTGGGCATTCGGACTAGCAGTATTAACATATACCGGTTTCGTTATGACGCCATTTAATACTCTTTCGATTCCGTCATGGTTGGGATCTATTATTGGCTTTACCTGTGTATGCGCCATTTCTAACAGTTCTCGTCTTCAAGGCTTGGCAGGTTTGATTTCTGCAGCGTTAATTGCTTCAGTTTCTATAGCTACAGGAAATTACGCTAATGCATTTATGCAATTTGTTTATGGAATGACGCTTGATGTAGGTTCTCTTATGATTGGGGATCGCTGGACGGCCCGTGAAACCCATAATATGGATAAATTTGGATATATTATGCTTTCACTTGGTGGAATTTTGTTATGGGCCTTCTTATTTTTCATGGATCTGAATGTTTTTCATAGCCCTCGAGCTGTGATTGATTCATTTGAAGCGACCCTGGGAGTTATGTCAGGGATGCTTCTTTTGTTCCGTTATAAATCAGCCTATATTGGATTTACCTTTAGCGGAATCTTTTCGATCGTGTTATGGGGGATTACATTGAAGTCTGGCCATCCGGATTCTTTGGTGTTGTTCTTTAACTATATTTTGTATTTGATGAACGATGGATTTGCTTTGACCATTAGCTCTTGGTCATACAAGAATAAAAAATAAAATTTAAAAATAAAAGATATCTACTATAGTGGTAGATATCTTTTTTATATATTATCTAAATATCAATTTTTAGTTATTAAAATTTAGATAAGTATAAAGTAGTATGAAAAGGGTATAATTACATAATAATATTGCTTTTTGTATAGAAGAAAGCAAAAAGATTCTGATAAAATAGTTTATTTAATAAATATAATTGAAAGTATGACCAAAAGTAGCTGAGATGAATGGAATAACTATTAAAAAACTTAAAATGTAGAATGATTGGGACAAAAAATGAATAAATCACGAATTAAATATTTAGATATAGCTAGAGGGTTAGCTATGATGATGGTAATCGCTGGACATATTATTCAACCAGAAATTTTAGGGAATACGCTGAGATATTACTTGTTTGCGGTACATTTGCCACTTTTTTTAATTATTTCTGGAATTTTATTTAAAGAAAAAAATTATAAAAATCTATTAACTAAGAATATTTCTAAGTTAATATTACCTTACCTGATAGGGGTCTTATTAACGATTTTAATGTTTATTATTGAATACTATCAACCGTGGTCATCCTTTTTGCATTATGTAGTAGTTAAAAATTTAAATTCTGTTTCACAGACGGTATTAGCGTCCATATTGGTTAACGGAGGAGATTATTACGCGTTTTTACCTCAATTTGGTGTGAAAATAGGAGCGATTTGGTATCTAGTTGCCTACTTTGAAGCAAGTTTCCTTTTTAATGCTATTATTAAATTTGTTAGAAGTAGGATAAGCCAAATAATTATTATCATTGCATTAACAGGATTGGGTTATGGAATTGGTATTTACACAGCACTTCCTTTTCAAATTTTATCGGCATTAGTTATGCTTCCGTTTTTAGGAGCTGGGTACTATACCAAGAAATATTGGTTAGATGCATCGCAGTGTAATTTAAAAATAGATGTGGGCTTAAGTATTATTGGAGTTATTCTATGGGTGTTATCAGCACAGAAAGGTATTTTGTTACTAGTATCAGCAGAAGCTACACAAGGACCTATTCTTGGGACAGTTGCAGGAATAATGGGTAGTTTTGCTTTATTAATTTGGATACGTAAGCTAGAAAATATTACATGGTTTAAATTTTTCATTCCGTTATCAATTCAAATTGGACAGGTTAGTTTAATGATGTTGGTTGTTCATACACTAGATTTAAATGTATTCCCATTAAGCGCTTGGACCATGAAAGTTTTACATATATTTATACATAGTGAAGCGTTAGTAAATTATATTGCGATGTTTACTGCAATAATATATGCATTTATTGGAGCCATAATTTTACAATTTATTTTTGATAAAACGGAAGCATATATTAAAAATAATTTAAAGTTCATCTAAAAATATAAGCATGTCGAGTTATTAATTTAATTGGCTTTATTATTATTCATATATCGATAAAAAGTATGGAAAGTTATTAATATATATAATCATAAAATTTTCAATAAATTTTCATAAATATGCGAAAAGATGTTCGAAAAAATATATAATTGAATACAAAGTTCATAAGTCATCTTATAAGGAGAAAATTATGTTTCTAGCCATTAAAGAAATGTTGCATGAAAAATTACGTTATGGTTTGATCGTAGCTTTAATATTTTTAGTCAGTTATTTATTAATTATTCTCAGTGGATTAGCTACCGGACTCGCAGATCTTAACAAGGCTGCTGTTACGGAATGGCAGGCCAATAGTATTGTATTAAATCGTGATGCTGAGGGAAGGATGCCACAATCTTTTATTTCATCAAAGGAAGTAGATACCTTATCAAAAAGTGGAGCCAAAATTTCTCAATATAGTACCCTAGTTAAATCAGAAGCTGGTTTAAAAGAAAATGCCCAATTAATTGGGGTTGATTCAGATTCCTTTATCTTTAAGAAGCTGCAAGCAACAAGTGGGCATAAGACATCAAATCAAAATGAAGGTTTAGTATCAGATCAATTTAAAAATGATGGATTCAAAGTTGGCGATTATATTAAAGTCGCTAATTCTGACGTGAAAATTAAAATTACCGGCTTTACGCCTAACGCTACCTTGAGTGCTTTACCAGTTGTTTATACTTCTATGCAAACGATTGAGCCTCTCAATGGGGGTGTAATCAACGCGGTTGTGTTCAAAAATGAGCCTAAAAATTTAACGTTGCCTGAAGGAACTAAAAAATTAAAGATATCTGAATTTATTGATAAGTTGCCTGGTTACAGTGCTCAACAATTAACCTTTAACTTTATGATTGGTTTCTTGTATATTATTATTTTGATTGTTATTTCAATTTTCTTATACATTTTAACCGTTCAAAAATTACCTAATTTAGGGGTTCTAAAAGCTCAAGGAGTTTCGACGAAATATCTAGTGTTAAGTACATTATTCCAATCATTTGTGATGTCAGTGATCGGTGTAGCCTTTGCGATTGTCTTGGGCGAAATTACAGCAGCCGTCTTGCCAACTGAAGTTCCAATTGCGATTGCGACTGGTAATGTTGTTGTGACAGGAGTAGGTATTATTGTGATGTCTCTGTTGGGGGCATTAATCCCAATTCGACAAATTACTAAAGTCGATCCTTACAAAATTATTGGAGGTTAATTATGGCTAATTTAATTTTTGATTCCGTAAAAAAGGTTTTTGGGGAAGGTAGCAGTAAGTATGTGGCCCTTGAAAATATCAATTTCAAAGCGGAAAGTGGTCAATTGATTTTGGTTGTTGGCCCATCTGGTTCCGGGAAAACAACTTTTTTGACGATTGCCGGAGGACTACAAACGCCTAGTGAGGGTGAAGTTACTATCAATGGGAAGCAGATTACAAGTTTGTCCCAAAAAGAGCAGACCAAGCTTCGTCTTGAAAAAATAGGCTTCGTCTTACAATCTTATAACCTAGTTCCCTTCCTAACTGTTGAAGAACAGTTTAAATTGGCGGATAAGGTCAAAGAAAATAATCTAACTGATAAGGAAATGCAGGAGTTACTTAGTGATCTAGGGCTATTAGATTTACAAAAGAAGTATCCTAATGAATTATCTGGTGGGCAAAAACAACGTGTGGCCATTGCTAGGGCCTTATACACTAATCCAGATTATATTTTGGCCGATGAACCGACTGCAGCTTTGGATACAGATCGATCGCTAACGGTGATCAATTTATTGAAAAATCTGGCTCATGAACGCAATAAAATTATTATTGTCGTAACCCATGATTTGAGATTGAAGGATATGGCTGATAAGGTTTATCAAATTATTGATGGAAAAATGACCCAATTATAAATTAATATATGATCTTTGAATTAATGGTCGGAAAAATTCGGTGGTGAACCGATTTTTTCGGCTTTTTTTATTTAAATGAAAATTTAAATAAAAAGCTTGCTTTGGAGTACACTCCAAAGAATATACTTTGTTTTATTAAGTAAGCACAAGGAACAAGGAGATAGCAATGAATAAAAGTATGATTATGTATTTTTCGATGAGTGGGACCACGCGTCAAGCAGCATTAGAGCTACAAAAACAAACTACCGGACAACTATTTGAAATTAAAGCAAAAGTTCCGTATCCAAAGTCTTATGAAGACTATGTAGAAGTTGGGAAAGAACAATTAGATCATAATATTGAACCAGAACTCAAAGAAGCGTTACCTAATTTAGATGCTTATGATTTGATCTATTTAGGCTTTCCAACGTGGTGGCAACAACCACCAATGATTATTCACACCGTATTAAACGATGCTAAGTTAAGTGGAAAAATGATTGTACCTTTTACAACAAGTATGAGTACAGACATTGAAGCATCTACCAAGGTGATTAGAAGTTTGACCGAAAAATCAGATATGAAAATTGAAGATGGATTTAGATATGATCCTACTATTCGTCAATTTACTGGACGGACTAATTTATCAGATTTAATTTAAGAATGGGGAAATCATGACAAAAAAAGCAAATAAATTTGGGGTCGTTTTATTTATAATTTTATTCTCGTATTTTTTAATACTTATGGATAATTCGATTATATTTACCAGCACGGTTAAAATTGCTCAAGATTTACATATGGACCAAGTAACTTTATCTTGGATTTCAAATGCTTATACTATTACATTTGGTAGTTTCTTGCTATTAGCTGGTCGGTTGGGTGATTTGATTGGTCGGAAAATGATATTTATGATTGGCCTATTGATTTTTGGCCTATCAAGTATGATGATTGGATTGACTGATTCAGCATTAATGATGATGATCTTTCGGGCGATTCAGGGAATTGGTTCAGCAATTATTGCGCCAACGTCTTTAGCTTTATTGATGGATTACTATGAAGGTCAAATGCGGATGAGAGCTATTTCGTATTACGGAGCAACGGCAGGAATTGGATCGAGTTTTGGTTTGTTGTTAGGTGGATGGTTGACTAGTGCCATTTCTTGGCGAGCTGGATTCTTAATCAACGTACCTTTTGCCGCATTCTTGTTAATCTTAACGCTCTTTAAAATTGAAAATACTACCACAATTAAGCGCCAAATTGACTACGTGGGCGCTATCTTATCAGTTTTGATGGCAGCTATCTTTGTTTATGGAATTACTAGTAATAATTTAATGTTAATTATTATTTCCCTCATCATTGCCGGTGGCTTTGTATATTATGAAAACAAAATTTCTTATGCCTTAATTCCAATGAGCTTATTTAATAATCGAATTCGGTCTGGATCATATATCGTGAGGTTTTTGTTCATGATGGCAATGCTAACATACTGGTTTATTTTGCCACAAATTATGCAAAACATGTATCACTTTACACCGCTTCAATCGGGAATGGGCTTTTTGCCACTCACCATCGTTAACTTTTTGGCTGCCTTATATTTACCTAGATTAACGAATAAGCTTGGAAATAAAAAGGTAATGTTGTTAGGACAATCAATTTTATTGCTAGGTATGGTCATTTCATTGTTGATCGATCCTAAAGCTGGATATTTGCTTACAATGGGACTACCAATGATCTTGATTGGGTTAGGTCAAGGTTGGTTATTAGCTCCTTTGACTGCAGCTGGGGTTACTGATGTCAGCGCAGAACAAGCTGGGGCAGCTTCTGGGATGACCAATGTCGCCCATCAATTAGGTGGACCAGTTGGGTTATCAATTGTGGTGATGTTTAGCTCGAGCATTACCGATATGTCCCAATATTATCAAGTAGTGATGGCCTTCATTAGTGTATTTTCATTGATTGGCTTACTAATAATCATCTTAATGAATAAAAATAAGAAATAGGCTTTGACTTGGAGTTAGCTCTAAGGTGTTTAATTTAGATATAGATTAAGAAAGAAGAATTTAATATGACTAAAAAAGTTTTGATTATTGCTGCTAATGGACGAATTTCACGTTTAATTGAACAACGTTTGTTATCAGAAAGTAAATTTGATGATGTTGAATTAACTTTATTTTTAAGAGATAAAAGTAATTTGAATAGTCTAAAAGACAATTCAAGAGTAACAGTAATAGAAGGAAGCTTAGATAAACTTGATGACGTTAAAAATGCTGTGGCTAATCAAGACCTTGTCTTTGTAGGAGTTGTAGATCATACAGAAGATAATAAGCAAACTAAAAATGTAGTTGAGGCTATGCAACAAAATCAGGTTGGGCGAGTGATTTACACTAATGTTTTGGGAATTTACGATGAGGTCCCAGGTGAATTCGGTCGTTGGAATAAGGCTCAAATTGGGCGTGGGTTATCGTCAGCCTTACGCTCTGATGAAATTTTAAAAACATCAGGTTTGGATTATACAACGCTACGATTACCTTGGTTAAATGATCGTGAAATTAATTATGAAATTACGCACGCTGATGAAACTTATCTCGGCGTTTCAGGATCTAGAAAAAGTATCGCTGATGTGGTGCTAAAAATTATTGATAATCCTGAATTTTTAAATCATGATAGTGTCGGGATTGCTGATGCTAATACGCAAGCTGAAGTAAGACCAGTTTATTAGAAAGACGAATTGCTATGAAAAATATTAATAAAAATACGATAATGCCTGAACTAGGTTTTGGGGTTTATCAAGTCACAGATCATAATGAAGCTAAACAAGCGGTGATTGATGCTGTGGAACAAGGCTATCGGCTAATTGATACTGCTGCTAGTTATGGAAATGAGCGAGCCGTGGGTGAAGCATTACAAGCAGTTAGTGTAGACCGACAGGATTTATTTATTACAAGAAAATTGTGGGTCGAAGATGCTGGTTATGAAGCGGCTAAAAAAGCAATTCAAGCTTCGCTAGATCGTTTACAGTTAGAATATTTGGACCTTTACTTAATTCATCAACCGTATGGTGACATTTTTGGGGCTTGGAAGGCAATGAGTGAAGCTAAAGAAGCTGGTTTAATCAAGGCGATTGGGGTATCAAACTTTTCACCAGCCCAGATTACTAATTTAGCGGAATTTACTGGAGTTAAACCAGAAGTTAATCAAATTGAGGTCAATCCTTTTAATCAAAATCAGAGTGCGGTAAAATACTTACAAGCATATGGGGTACAAGTTGAAGCCTGGGTCCCATTTGCAGAAGGTAAGAATGGTCTATTCACAAATGAAGTATTGAGTGGAATTGGTCAAAAGTACCATAAATCAGTTGCTCAAGTTGTCTTACGTTGGCTACTTCAAAGTAATATTATTCCTGTCTCAAAGTCGACTAAATCAGAACGAATGGCTCAAAATATTGATGTCTTAGACTTCGAATTAACCACTGAAGATTTGGAATTAATTAAAACTTTAGATACTGATGGGAGCCAATTTTTTTCACATGAAGATCCGGAAATGATTAAATGGATGGCAAGTCGGCATTTAGAATATTAGGAGTTAATGATGAACGTTAGTGAAGCAAGTAAAAAAACCGGAGTTTCAACAGATACTATTAGATATTATGAAAAAGAAGGATTAATTCCTTTGATTGATCGAAACGAATCAGGTAATCGTGAAATTGATGAAAAAATTATTCGTCGAATTACTTTTGCTAAACAAATGCGAGCTGCGGGGATGTCAATTAAAGCCCTGAAACAATATATTAATTTAGTTGATGATTCGGAAGATAATACGGTTAGCCAAAAACAGCTTTTACATGAACAGGTAGAGGCGATGGAAGAACGTCGTGATGATATCCAGTTTGCGATCAATCATTTGAATTATAAACTAGAACATTATGATGATCATATGAGGGCTACTGAAGCTGAATTACATGAATTAGAACGCAAGTAAAATACACATTAATTTAATTAAATAGATAAAAAGGAGCCTATTTTTAGGCTCCTTTTTTATCTTAAAATAATAATTTTAACGAAATTGAATTAATTTAACTTAGTTATTTATATAAATTCAAAATAGCTGAAGTATCTTCGAGAATTTCTTTTACTAAACTTTGAGGGTATGTAATTTTGATGTTTTTACCTTGGCTCAAAGCCCACATTTTAAAACCATTTTTATTGATTTCATGTATTTTGAATTTATTAGCAGCTCCTCCTAATTTTATTTTAGACATTGGAAATTTATCTAAAACAACTTCCGGATTTCCATAATATTCAAATTCAACATGAATCAGACTGCCAATTTGCATTAAATTGTTATTTTGTCTAATTTTACCCTCTTCTAATCGTTGACGGTGTGGGAAATCAATGTGTTCTTGAATGGGGTTAGTATTTTTAAAACGATCTAATCGATACTGAGCATCACGTGCAGGATGATGCTCAGTTGCATGAAAATGAATGATAGCATAAAAGTAATATGTATCAAAAATAAGACCTGTCGGTAGACCTGAGAGTTGGCGTATTTCATTTTTGGAATTCTTATAACTAAATTTAATAGTTGTCTGATCTTTAATCCATTGAGAAAAGAGCCAAATTAAATCGAGAAGTGATTTTTGATGTGTGACTGGTGAATATAGACTTAATTCATTTTTAATGGTTTTAGAGACTACCTGTTGAATGTTTAAATCGGCTTGATCTAATAGGCTATCAATAATCAAATGAATTTCTTCATCATTAAAGGCCCTAGTAGCTAAAATTGTTTTAATTAAAGTAATGATAATTTTAGGATCCAGCTGGTTTGATGTAGAAAGTTGGTAAGCAACATGGTTATCCAGTTTTATTGTTTTAAGCTCAGCTGGGAAATTAATGGTTGAAATAGCTTCATTAATATCACTAACATCACGCTGGACGGAGCGGGTTGAGATTTGATTTTGATCTTGCCAGTCAGCTTGTTTAATAGTATTACCCATGATAAGTTGGAGCATCAATTGAAGGGGACGATTAATTTTATTTTTACTCATCTTGAAATAGTCCTTTCATGTTAATTGAATAAGAGACAAAGTATGTCGCTAATTTATTATAATATAATTATATATCTTTTTAAGATACATCCTTCTTAGGGAAACATAATATCATGTTAAACCAAAAAAGCCCCGAACTTTTTAAAAGTTAGGGCTTTTTTGATATTTTATAAAATTATTGAAATAAATATAGTTACACGACAATATATGGCGTACTATCTTGCTAAACTTAAGTTATTCGATTAAGAAAAACAAATGCAGTTGTTGATAAAAAATGTATTAACTAGTGCATTAGCAAAGTTTTAGGAGGTTTAGTAAATTAGATATGTTCAATAAAAAACAATTGGATAAGGATATGAATGAGATAGACGAAACGTTATTAAACGATGCATATTTTCAGATTTATGTATTTCTGGATAAAGACAAAGATAAATTATTGAAATTTGTTGACAAGTTTGGAGAGCAACAAATCAATTTCCCAGTACATCTGTATGACCGGGAGAAGGTGGTAACTTATCTATCTAATAAATTGGCTAATAATCAGGAAATCGATGTAGCATTTGAAAGCCGATTATTGGGCTATAGTAAGCGCTGGGTTAATACAATTTTACGTGAGTATCAGAAATCTAAAATTCAGGATGAGCAGAATGGTAAGGAAGATGAATAGTACGAAAAAAACATTTTTATTATTTATTATATTGTTGGGAATTGGAGGAACTACCTATTATATTACTCAGATTAAACCCATGCAGGATTTTGTTAAATCGGAAGGGCAATTAGGAGAAGATACTCAAAACAAAGCTAATCAGGCTGCACCTGCAATGTTTGTTATTGCTAGTACAGCTTTGAACAATAAAAACGATCGTAGTGTCGATGTTGAAAATTATTTGGATAGTTTGATTGAAGGTGAACATTCAACGATTGAATATAGTATTTCAAAAGATCAACATAGCTGGGACTTTATTTTCAATAAGAAGGCTAAGCTGATTGCTGCTTATGATGATGAACTAAAAAAATGGAAATTTGAGCTAATTGATCTTGAAAGTAATGAAAAAATTAATGGTCAAAGTTACAGTATGGCTGAAGTGACCGAAGGATATAAGACACTATCAAAACAGGGGAAAATTAATCCACAATTTACATTTATAGAGAAATAAAATAGGAGAATGAGGAAATGAATGAAAAACAATTGGCAGCATTAAAAAATTTGAAGGAATTATTGGATGATGGAATTCTGACCGCAGATGAATTTTCAGCACAAAAGAAAGAAATTATCGAGGGCTCAAAGAAATCTGATTCTGGAATTGTTAATTCAGTCCACAGCTCGGCTGATAAGTTAATGGATAATAAAACTATTCAAGGTACCAAAGATAATATTAATAAAATAATGAAAAGTGATAAGGTAAAAAATACTAGTAAGAAGGTTGGCGAATTAGTAGATAAAATTCCGCTTAATAAAGATACCAAATCGAAATTAACTGGAAGTACAGGTCAAAATATTATTAAGGGAATTGTTGGTGTCATTGTATTAGTAATAGTAATTGTAGGATTTAATTTTATTCATAATGCACCAACCCGTAAGCAGACTAAATTAGCCGAATCTTATCTAGCAGATGGAAAATACGGGGATGCTCAGAAAGCATATCAAAAATTACAAGAAATGCATCCCAATGACACTACTGAAAAGGAATATTCACAAGTTTCAAAGTTAGCTGAAATTACAATTGATATTAATAATGGTAATTTTGCGTATGATAATGGGTCTTTTGATACACCAACCGATGCAGCAATGAAGAAATTGAATGCGATTAAAGGTGATCCAGCGTCCGAAGAAATTAAAACACAAACGGAAAATACCATTAAGACGCTTCAGGATCAGGCTGATAATGGAACCAATGAATATTAATTTTTTGATAATTTAGTAGGAGTATGAAAATGGATGATTCAAAAATACAACGTTTGAAAGAATTACAGGATCTATATCAATCAGACGCTTTAACTCAGAATGAATTTGAAAAGATGAAGGCTGAAATATTATCGGAAGATTTAAAAACAACGGATCCTTTATCAAAGCGAATGGTGGAGGCTAAGAAAGTTGTACCAACTAAACAAATACAGAAACGTTCTAAAAAATCACATAAAATTCGGAATATTGGTTTATTGATAATTTTAATAGGATTAGTTAGTGCAGGTGGATACGCTTATTTGAACCAACAAGATGATGTCAAAAAAAGTTCAAGTGTAATACATCAGAAAAGTGCATCAACGAGTAAAGCGGCAACTAGGTCGAAAACTAAAGTTAAAAGTAAGCCAAGGGAAAACAACAGAGAAGAAAGCCATGAAACATCGTCTTCAAGTAGCCAGTCAAGTAAATTTGCTCAAGATGATGACGCAGTTGAAATGTTTCATAGTCTAGACCAGAAGCAACAATTAGGCGCTATGTATTCATTTGCGGCTTTAAAAGATCAATCAGATACTAGTTGGTCTGATTCTAGTATTATTAGTGCTGATTTAAATACTGAACAGCAGATTATTTTGTCGCCGGTTCCAGGGGATGCAAGGATTGTATTGATAGATAATTATGACGAAACATTTGATTATGAGATTTATCATGTTGATTCGGTGGTTGATAAGGGAACTGTTAGTACAACGCAGTTAAATTCAATTGCACAGAATGATACACAGATTAATACTTGGGCATCATCTATTAGAATGAAGGATGCTGATGAATAATCTAGATTATATATATTAATTTGTCTTATCTAAAAGGACTTTTCTTGATTGGAAAGTCCTTTTTCTACAAGCAAAATTATTTTTAATAAAATAAATTTAATTAAGCTACCAGTCTTGATAAGATACTGTATCATGTAATATAAGATCAATAAGCTTGATGCACTTATTATTTTAAAAAGAGTGGTTAAAAACAATTAATATATCCAGTAAAAGAATATATTATACGAAATAGTCCAAAAGATGAAGATATAAGTAGGGGAATAAAATGATAACGTTAAAATCAAAACGAGAAATGTTGGCCATGGAGAAGGCAGGGGCCATTATTGCTGGTATGTATCAAGGCTTAAAAAAAATAATTAAGCCTGGTATTTCAACTTGGGATATTGAAGAATTTGGTCGTGATTATATTGAAAGCCATGGTGCAAGAGCAGCACAAATTGGTTTTGAAGGTTTTCAATATGCAACAACTGTTTCGGTAAATGCGGAAGTAGCTCATGCTTTTCCACGGAAAAATTTATTTTTAAAAGATGGTGATTTAGTTAAGGTTGATACTGTTGTAGAATTAAATGGAGCCTATTCTGATTCAGCTTGGAGTTATGCAGTTGGTAATGTTAGTCCAGAGGTTCAAAAATTGATGGATGTGACCTTTAAGGCCATGTATTTGGGAATTGACCAAGCTCAAGTTGGGAATCGCTTGGGTGATATTGGGGCAGTCATGAATCATTATATAGAGGACGAAAATGGCTACGGAAATGTTATTGATTATGCTGGGCATGGAATTAGACCAACTATGCATGAAGAACCAACAGTGCTACATGATGGGGTCGCTGGTCGAGGATTAAGATTACAACCGGGAATGACGATTACCATTGAGCCGATGGTTAATTTGGGAAGTTGGGAAGTCGAAACATCTGCAGAAGATGGTTGGACCGTTCGCACAATTGATGGTTCATGGTCTGCTCAATATGAACACGTGGTTGCTATTACTGAAGATGGTCCTAAAATTTTAACTTCACAGGATCCAGACTTTGATGCTAAATATCTGTTGAAGTAAAGAAAGCTAAATTAAAAATAAACAAAATAAGTCCCCATTTTAATAATGGAGGCTTTTTATTATTTTAAAATGATGAATATTTTAATTTAGTGGAACTTGTGTCTATCTTTTATTAATCTTTTTGGTCAAAAAGATAATTTTAGCCCATAATATTAATTATAAGAATAATAATTTAATAGATGAGGTATAGAAATGAAATTTATAATTGCTCCTGATTCATTTAAAGGTAGTTTGACAGCGCAAGATGCTGCTAGGGCGATTCAACGTGGACTAGGGAAAGTTTTTCCGGATGCTGATTATACATTAGTTTCCATGGCCGATGGTGGTGAAGGAACGGTACAAACGCTTGTTGACGCTACTGATGGTCAATTGATTGAAGCAACCGTTTTGAACTCATTGGAAGTTCCGGTTAAGGCGACGTATGGAATTCTTGGTGACGGAAAAACAGCTGTGATTGAAATGGCCGCTGCTTCAGGTTTACAGTGGGTCAATACGGAAACTATGAATCCCTTGATTACGACCACATATGGAACTGGTCAATTGATAAAGGATGCTTTGGATCATGATGTGCGTCGTTTTATCATTGGATTAGGTGGCTCAGCAACAAATGATGGTGGCGTGGGGATGGCTGAAGCATTAGGAGTACGCTTTTTAGACCATCAAAATCAACCCTTAGCTCGAGGGGGAGCTGATTTAATCAATTTACAGTCTATTGATATGACTAACTTAGATCCTCGTTTAGCGGGTTCAGAAATCTTACTTGCTGCAGATGTTACTAATCCTTTAATTGGGGACAATGGTGCTTCTGCGGTCTTTGGTCCACAAAAAGGCGCCACACCAGCGATGGTTGCTCAATTGGATGAAGCGTTGAAAAACTATGCTCATATTTTAGAAATGAAACTTCAAATTAAGATAGCTAATGTGGCAGGGGCTGGAGCTGCTGGGGGATTAGGAGCTGGCTTCTTGGCCTTTACCCCAGCTCAAATTCGTTCCGGAATTGATTTAGTAATTGATGCCGTGGATTTGGCGAATAAGGCTCAAGGTGCCGACTATGCTTTTGTGGGTGAAGGATCAATTGATTTCCAGACACAGTTTGGTAAAGCACCAATGGGCGCCACAAAGGTGGTGAAAAAAGTAGCACCTGAGGCCAAAGTCATTGGTTTAGCTGGTTTTGTTGGTCAGGGGAGTGAGGCGTTGTATGATTTGGGAATGGATGCCATTTTCAGTATTGTACCGGGGGCTGTTCCGCTTGAATCAGCTTTAGCAGAGAGTGTTAAAAATTTGGAGCGAACGGCTGAAAATATCGCTCGTTTGATTAAATAAAGATTAATGAAACGGAATTGCTTAGCTAGGATTTCGTTTTTTATTTTGTGGCAAAGGTTCAAGTATAATATTTCGTAAGTGAAATTTTCTCAACAGCGGTAAGCTACTTTTACATTGAAGGCTTTTGATAACGATTAACAGCTTTTGATAAAGCAAAATAAAAAACATCTACCAGATTGAATTAACCAGTAGATGCTTTGTTTTAAATTTATTTATGATTTTAATGGAATTGCATCCCACCATCGACAATAATAGTTTGACCAGTGATGTAATCTGAATCCGGTCCAGATAAGAATGAAACAACATTTGCTACATCTGAAGGCTCTGATAAGCGCTTCAATGCGATATCTTTAGCGAATTGCTGCATTCCCCACTCATCATCTTTACCTGCATTTTGGCCAACTGCGTGAGCAATGTCAAACATCATAGGCGTTTTAACAATTCCAGGAGCGTAGGCGTTGACAGTAATGTGTTCCTCTGCCAAATCACGAGCAGTTACTTGAGTGATACCTCGAACCGCAAACTTAGTTCCAGAATAAAGGGCCAATTCAGGATTACCAACAACTCCAGCTTGTGAAGTAGCATTGATAATCTTTCCACCATGGCCTAGTTCTTTAAAAGCCTGATGTGCGGCTTGAGTTCCCCAGAGGACGCCACCAACGTTGACGCCATAAACTTGCTTGAATTGTTCCTCAGTAATCGTATCAATTGGAGTAGTAGGTCCTAAACCGGCGTTATTTACCAAAACATTTAAATCACCAAATTTTTCAACCGTATCCTTGATTGCTCTAAACATGTCATCACGTTTAGAAACATCGGCTTGAAGCGCAATGGCGTTTTCCCCAAGCTCGTTTTCCGCTGTTTGAGCTGCATCAATTTTATAATCAACCAAGGCGACTTTAAAGTCATCTTGATAGAGACGTTTTGCAATAGCAAGTCCAATTCCTTGGGCCGCACCAGTAACAATCGCAACTTTTGACATAAAAATACACTCCTTTACTATATGAAAGATCCGTAACTTATGAACACCTATAATTTTACGCTTGTTTTGATAAATATACCAATAATTAGTCACATAACATAAATGGTAAGTAGTTATAACGGATTTAGATATATTGTTATACTTTTCACTTTGTTATAAAATACTCAGAGTATAATTTATGATTAAAGGTAAAATATTATGTTAGATCATGACTCATTAGAAAAGAGGATAGGTGCATGACACAGTTAACAGAAATTTTAGGAATTAAATATCCACTAATTCAAGGATCAATGGCTCGAATTTCTACACATGAATTAGTGATTGCCGTTGCCAATGCTGGTGGCCTGGGAGTTTTAACTTCAGTGGGGATGAATCCTGAAGGTTTACGGTCTGAAATCCGCCAGATTAAGGCTGAAACCGATCAACCTTTTGCGGTGAATTTGATGTTAATGATGGACAATATTACTGATTTAGTTAAGGTCATTATTGAAGAAAAAGTTCCAATTGTCATGACTGGGGCTGGGACTCCAAAACTTTATATGCCAGCATTATTGGCCGCAGGTATTAAAGTGATCCCTGTCATTCCATCAGTTAAAGTAGCACAAAAGATGGAAGCACTTGGTGCGGTGGCAGTTGTAGCTGAAGGTATGGAATCTGGTGGACACATTGGATCTACTACCACTATGGCTTTGGTCCCTCAAGTAGCTTCAGCGGTAAAAATTCCAGTGATTGCAGCAGGTGGAATTGGGGACGGTCGTGGTGTAGCTGCTGCATTTGCTCTTGGTGCACAGGGAGTGCAAGTTGGAACACTTTTCTTAACGGCGGATGAAACACCGATTTCGGAGGCTTTCAAGTTGGCAATCATTAACGCCAATGATACATCAACGACAGTGACGGGCCAACGAGCGGGGGCTCCCGTTCGATCGTTAAAAAATCCGATGATTGAAAAATATATAGCTCTAGAGGCAGATGGAGCCACGTGGGATGAATTAGAAAAATTAGTTTTACATTCTTTATCTAAAGCGGCTTTTGATGGTGATATGGAAAATGGTTCGATTATGGCTGGTGAAATTGCGGGGTTAATTAAAACACGCCGGCCAGTGAAACAAATTATTGAAGATTTGTTTCAAGAGGCCCATCGAGTTATCCAAAATTTAGAAAGGAACTAGATCATTTTGTTTAGTTTTTTAATGAAAGCAAGCTTTAAAATTATGCTAAAATATAGACTAGATTAGGGGTAATAAATCAATGAATAAAATATTAAAAGCACAATTTTTTGTAGATGATCTTTCAGAAGATCAGAAAAACGTTATTACAAATATTAATGATTATATTAAGCAAGGATTGGATCAGAATTTACATTCAGTCGCTGTAATTCAAGGTGCTGCAGGAACTGGAAAGTCTGTAGTCTTGATGGAACTTGTTCGTCAGTATATGACGGATCAGCGTTATAAGACTGCTTTAGTAGTTAATCATCCGGAATTGTATAAAGCTTATCAGGATTTGGGTGAATCAATTCCAAATATGAATGTCAAATCAATTCGGCGGCCAACCGCATTGATTAATGATGCCCAAAAAAATCATAAAAAATATGACATCATTTTTGTGGATGAAGCACATCTACTATATTCAAAATCAGAACCATATGCTCATTATCGAGGTGAGAACCAATTAACTGATTTAATGAATTTAGCGAAGGTTGTCGTTGTTGTGTACGATTTTGCTCAAGTTTTCCAATCAAAAATGTATTGGGATCAAGAACTATTATTTAAAACGATTGGTAACCATCCATATAAGATGTTTGATATGAATTTTCAATACAGAATGGTAGCGAGTGATAAACAAGTTGCCTGGATGGATGATTTAACGGCTCAAAAGCCACTAACATCATTTCCTAATAATAGTGATTTTGAATTTAAAATGTTCAACACCGCTGGTGGACTATTTGAAGAAATCAAAAGTAAGAATAAAGAAGTTGGGATGAGTCGAGTAGTTGCAACTTCAGGCTTTCCACGTATTGATGGACGACACAATGTTGAGATGGATACCTTTAGTTTGCCTTGGGACGAGTGGGATCCTCAACGAACACATTGGGCCAAACGCGAAGGTTCAATCACACAAGTAGGGACTATTTATACCTTACAAGGCTTTGATTTGAATTATGTTGGTATGATTATTGGACCTTCCTTTGGTTATGATCCTGAGACTGATTCAATGACGATTATCCCAGAGAAATATTCACATAAGGAAATCTTTAAGAAGCGCAAAGATCGCCAATTTAGTAAGGAAGAGTATCAAGACTTTATTGCAAATGTCTTGAACGTTTTGATGAAACGTGGAAAATATGGCCTTTATTTGACGGCTTATGATGATGATCTACGCGCTCGCTTGATGGAGCTTAATCAAGGCGAAAGTTAATTTTAGAATAGCTTTGATGGACATCTAAAAATAATTATGGTTGATGCTAACATCCAATAGTTAAGAGCTCTTAAATTAGGGGCTCTTTTTTGTTAGATTAAATCAATCTGATCAATAAAAAAAGACTAGGATGTTTCCTAGCCTTTAAAATTGCAATGAGATACCTAGATTCAATTTTGAGAATTATTATTAGTTATTTTCAGTGAGACCTAATAATTTTTGACAATCTTCACACAGACCAATAAATTCCAAACTGGTTTGCTCAATTAAAAAATTGCTAGCTTCATGAGCTAGATTGGGGAAACTATGCAGATCAATATTAGAACCGTCAACAATTTTACCGCAATTTCGACATAAAACATGGTAGTGAGGGTGACCAAAATAATCATAATGCTTTCTACCATCTTGATTATTATCAATTACATAAACTAATTTGCTACTGATTAATATCTCTAAAGTGTTATAAACAGTGGTTAAATTCATTTTTAAGCTTTTAGCAATTATATCTGCGCTGGGATGAATTCGATGATGAATGAGATAATCCAAAATATTCAGACGTTGGGTTGTTTTTTTTATTCCTTGGTTTTGTAAAACTGTTAAGGCGTGCTCTAATTCACTCATGAGTAAAACCGTTCCTCCTTGGATTAAACGAACGCTACTTCAGACAGATTACATCTAAGCAGGTCGGGGATTTTTACACTTATTAATAATAAGCTAATTATACCATGCTCAAACGAGCGAGGGTGGTGATTACGCTTGTATAGTTTCGTTAAGCTATAAATATTTTATTTCTATAATTAAATCTAAACAATTGATAGTTGCAAATTACTTTGACACAAATAGTAGTGCGTGATATAGTAATTTATATAGTGAGGTAATGTTAAATGGAGAATGAGTTATCAAAAGATTTAATTCGTGGTCATACTGATGCGATCGTTTTAAATCGTTTACAACAAGGTGATTCTTATGGTTATCGGATAGCCCACGATATTGCCGAACTAACTAATCAAGAATATGTATTAAATGAAGCAACTCTCTATTCGGTTTTTCGTCGATTAGGTAAGGCTGGGCTGGTTGATAGCTATTATGGAAATGAGACTCAGGGCGCCCGACGAAAGTACTATACTTTAACGGATGCTGGCAAAGATCGATTAAAAGCTGAGAAAACGGCGTGGGCGTTTGCTAAAAAAACGATTGATGAATTAATGGGGGAAAGCCTATGAATCAAGAATTAGAACAAAAGATTAATGGGATTTTTGCTGATTATGAAATGATTTTACCTTTACAAGAATTTAAACAAGAAGTCTTGGCTGATGCTAATGAAGCTTTAAGAGATTACCGGATTGCTCACCCACAAATTGCAGAAGATAAAGCAATTGAACATGTGATGCAGGATTTGGGTGACTTGACGCCAATCATTGAAATGATTAATGGTGAACAAAATAAAAATCTCCCTAGTGTTTTAAAAACTGGTAATGAATATGAAGAAATTAATGTCAATGTATTCGCAGGGCAGGTTTTTATTGTCGCAGGGCAAGGGTCGACTCCTAAGGTAGAACAAGTTTTTAATCATGAACATCCTGAGTTAGCCGTAAAAATTGATGATCGTCTAAAGAGTTATAATATAACTACACCTCGTTTATCAGGGTGGGGACTGTTTAGTATTTTTAAGGAAACAACGCGTAGTCGCTTTAGGAATGTAATCAAAATTGAATTACCCATGGCTTATCAAGGTGACCTAAATTTGAAACTCAATGCTGGTGAAGTTTTTATCACTGATCTAGCCTTAGAACAACATTTAAATTTGACGGTTTCAGCCGGCGTGTTACATGTGAATCGTGTACATAGTCAAGATGTACGGCTGGATCTGCGTGCAGGAAAAGCTAATTTAAAAGATGTCACTGTTAATAAGATTTTGCAAGGATCAGTGTCGGCTGGTGAATTAACTTTGCGTCAGGTTTATGCCGATTTCAAAATGAATATTGCTGCAGGAAATGTCAATGGTGTTGATGTTAGTGGTAGTGGAGACTTTGATGTGAATGCTGGGAACCTATCCTTAGAATGGGATCAAGTTTTAGATGATCTTGATTTTGGAACTGCTTTGGGAAATATTAATGTTCGCTTTAAGCCGGAAACCAGTTATTATTTGAATGGGCATACCACAATGGGGTCTATTCGAATTTTACGAGATCATCAAGTTCAAATGGGCTCAGATAATTTAAAAGCCCAAGTTGGTGAAAAACCAACCTTTAATGTGATTGCCCAAACCTCGTTTGGCAATATTGTCATCAAATAAAAAGGAGCATGGAGTATGAAACAAAGAATTTATCGTTCAAATCAAGACCGAGTTTTAGCTGGAATATTGGGGGGTGTAGCTGAGTACTTTGGCTGGAACCCTCAAATTTTACGAATTATCTACTTGCTGTTGATAATTTTCACGGGATTCTTCCCATTTGGGATTTTATACCTATTGCTTTTGTTAGTAATTCCTCAATCCCCTTATCAAAATTAATTTGATATGTACGAATGTATAAAATAAATAAAGAGGTCAAGAATATGTCTTGGCCTCTTTTTGTTTTTTTAATTAATAAGCTTTCTTCATTACAAAATAAAATTAGCTTAACGCCGACGAATCTTTGTTTGATAATTATTTTTAAATTGAGGGTTGAAGGCAGGATTGAATGATCTTTGATGATAGTTTAATTTGAATTTTTGTGGCAAGCTCAAAGGAAGAATTGTTTGTTGATAACGGTCTAAAAAGGCAGTCAATAAAACCAAGAGCGCTTGATCGGATGTTTGGTGGATATCCATTTGTAGTTGCTTTTTATTATTTAAATATCCATGTAATAAGAGTTTTTTACCATGGAAAATAAAATATTCTCGTTTTTTAGGATGAGCTAAAACAATCCAATTAATTCGTTGAATATATATAATTTCATGCATTGGTAATGCTAAACCAAATGAACCAATTTTTTTCTGACCAGCCTGAATTTTAAAGCGTGGGATTATTCCGGTAGACGCTTGTTTAATCTCCGCTAGAAACATGTTTTTATTATCATTAATTTGAAGTTGATAATAATATTTATGAAGTTGTCCGCGTAAAAAATAAAATATTTGACCAGTTTGATCAGTGACCCAACTAGAACCATATTGTTGAGTAGCTTGAGTTTGATGTAAAATTAGATGAATCATATATGCCCCCCCTTTGGAGATAGAAAGCGAGATTAAAATGTCAAATTTAGATGCCCTACAAAGAACCGATTGGTGGGAACCTTTAAATCAAAAACTAGATCTTAAATATTGGGCGGATTTGGATGCCTTTATTGAAGAGGTTTATAAGAATGAGACCGTTTATCCAGCCTGAGATCAAATTTTTAATGCTTTTACCCTGACTTCCTTAGCCAATACTAAAGTGATTCTTATCGGTCAAGACCCTTATCCAAATGCAGGTCAAGCTATGGGTCTTAGTTTTTCGGTTCCCGCTGAGCAAGGCTTACCGAAATCATTGATTAATATTTATAAAGAATTAACAAATGATTTATCACAACCAGCCCCGAAGAATGGTGATTTAACGGCTTGGGCTAAGCAAGGGGTTCTGCTTTTAAATACGATTTTAACAGTTCCTGCTGGAAAACGAAATGGGCATGCAAATTTAATTTGGGAACGGTTAACTAATGCAGTGATTACTGTGATTAATGAAAGAAATCAGCCGTTAGTGTATTTATTGTGGGGTAAGCAGGCCGCTCAAAAAGTAGATTTCATTAATAATTCGAACCATTTAATTTTAACGGCACCGCATCCAAGCCCATTATCCGCTTATCGGGGCTTCTTTGGTAGCCGACCATTTTCACAAATCAATCGATATTTGATTGATCATCAGACGCAACCTATTGATTGGAGCCAACAAACTATGCATTAAAAACTTGGTGCAAAGTTTCACTTGTCAAAACACTTCATTATTTGCGATAATAGGAATGTAAACGTGCTCATCACAATTTATAGATAATGTTAAATAAAAAGGAGTCAATCATGGAACTTTTTGAACAATTAGCTGATAAGGTACGAGATCAACATCAAACTTTAGTTTTCCCTGAGGGAGAGGATGTTCGCATTCAAGGTGCTGCTGTTCGACTTTTGGCTGATCATTTGGTTCAACCAATTTTATTGGGAAATCGCAAAGAAATTGAGACAGTTGCGCAAGCCGAGAAATTTGATTTAACAGGGATTGAGATTATTGATCCTGCTGAATATCCAGAGGCTGAGCACGAAGCAATGGTAAATGCTTTAGTTGAACGTCGAAATGGTAAAACTGATGCAGCTACTGCAACAAAATGGTTGAAGGACGTTAATTATTTTGGAACTATGTTGGTCTATTTGCATAAGGCCGACGGAATGGTTTCAGGAGCCGCACATCCAACAGGTGATACGGTTCGACCAGCATTGCAAATCATTAAAACTATGCCTGGTTCAAAGCGTATTTCTGGCTCATTTGTAATGCAAAAGGGTGACGAACGTTACATTTTCGCTGATGCAGCCATCAATATTGACTTAGATGCGCAAACTATGGCCGAGATTGCAATTCAATCTGCTCGAACAGCTCAAGTCTTTGGGATTGACCCTAAGGTAGCTATGTTATCATTTTCAACAAAGGGTTCAGCTGCAGCACCACAAGTTAATAAAGTGGTAGAAGCCACTGAAATTGCACATTCAATGGATCCCGATTTAGCTTTAGATGGAGAATTACAATTTGATGCAGCCTTCGTTGAGAGCGTGGCTGCTTCGAAAGCACCTGATTCAAAGGTAGCTGGGCATGCTAATGTCTTTGTATTCCCTGATTTACAATCAGGAAATATTGGTTACAAAATTGCTCAACGCTTGGGTGGATTTGAAGCTGTTGGGCCTATCTTGCAAGGCTTGGCTGCTCCTGTTTCTGATCTCTCACGAGGAGCTAATGAAGAAGATGTTTATAAGACGGCTATTATTACAGCCGCACAAGCTGTTGAAAATCGTTAGGCTTTAGTTGAACAAAAGATAAACTATTAGAACGATTTGATTCAAGCGTCTATAAAGACTGGGATTTTTTATTCCAGCCTTTTTTAATACCAATGCAAAGACTTGGTTGCATCAAGTTTTTGGCTGGGAGCAGACCAATATCTTTAAAAATGATATAATTACCATTATGAAAAGAATTGTAAAAACGGTTGAAGAGACCCAAGCATTGGCTGGAGAACTAGCTAAAAAAATTAAAGCAGGAACCATTATTCTATTGAAAGGTGATTTAGGAGCGGGTAAAACAACTTTTACCCAAGGATTTGCGCGTGCTCTCGGAATTAAGCGCCCTTTAAAAAGCCCGACTTTTACCTTAGTACGTGAATATGAGACTGTTGAATTTCCACTCTATCATTTTGACGTTTATCGGTTAGGTGAAGAGGGTGGGGCGGATGAATTAGGATTGGAAGAATATTTCCGCCCAGACAGTGTCGTTTTGATTGAATGGGCAGAATACATTCAAGACCTTTTGCCCGAGGACGTAATTCAAGTTGAACTAAAAAGGTTGACTGATGATGAAAGCGGAGATCTACGAAACGTTGAGATTAGTAGTCCTAATTCACGATTAGCAGCCATGATTCAAGACATGGAAGATTAAAATGGAATTATATATTCGTGGGGCACAACCAGAGGATGCTCAAGCAATTATTGATTTATTATTGAAATTACAAGAAGAGTCAACCACTTTTGAGGTGATTGAACATTTAGATACTGTTAGTCCTGATCAATTGGCAAATAGTTTGTCGGAAATTCAAGTTTCCACGGATGCATTAATGTTGGTAGTTGTTGATGAACAAGATCATTTATATGGTATTTTAACAGCCTTACCAAATAAAGAATTAACTACTGAAATCGGAGTTGCAATTTTAAATCAAGTTCAAGGTTTAGGCCTTGGAAAAGCATTAATGGAAACAGTCTTAGACTGGTTCTTTAATTTTAGTTCTAGTCAACAACTTTTCTTGTCTGTTCAGGTGCAAAATTCACGGGCGCGTCATCTCTATGAGAAAATGAATTTTAAATACATCGAAGATTCTAATCAAAAGATTGTGAATGCGCATGGTGAATTAGTAGAAACTATTGATATGATTTTAGAAGGAAAATAATTATGAATTTTATTGCCATGGATTTTGAAACGGCAAATGCCAAAAGATATAGTGCCGTGTCAATTGCGGTGGTGGTAGTCCGTGATGATCAAGTTGTGAATGAGTTTTATTCTTTACTAAAACCACCGACTGATTTTAGTCAGCAAAACATTAACATCCATGGGATTCATCCGCAAGATGTAGCAGATGCTCCTCAATTCCCATTAGTGTGGCAGAAAATACAGCAATTTTATACTGGTGAACAATTAGTAGTTGCCCATAACGCGGCGTTTGATAACAGTGTTTTAAAAGCAACTTTGGAATATTATCACTTACCTACACCACATTATTTGTCACTTGATACGGTTAAAACGTCACGTCGGTTGTACCCACAACTAACTAATCATAAATTAAATACTGTGGCCGAAGCATTGGAAATTCCATTGCATCACCATCACCACGCCTTAGACGATACTTTGGCGGCAGCACAAATCTTATTGAAACAATCTCAAGAATTTGGGGTTGATCCACTTAAGAGTTTAGTAAAAGTAATTTAGGAGGACAAGATATGAGTGTTAATTTACAAGCTAAGTTTCCTGGATTTGATATTAAAAGCCAAGAAAAGCTAGCTAACTATACGAACACCCAAGTTGGAGGACCCGCTGAGTGGGCGTTTTGGCCCCATCATGTTCAAGAATTAATGAATGTCTTGGAATTTGCCCATAGTGAAAATTTGCCCATCACGGTTCTAGGCAATGCCTCTAATTTAGTAATTGGGGATGCTGGCTTAAAAGGAATTGTCATTTTTTTAAGTCATTTGAATAAAATTGAGGTAACTGATCAATTGATTAAAGCCGGAGCAGGAGCGGCCCTTATTGATGTTACTCAGGCTGCCTTAGAGGCCAATTTGTCCGGAATCGAGTGGGCCGCTGGCATTCCGGGTTCTGTCGGCGGGGCAGTTTACATGAACGCTGGAGCTTATGGTGGCGAGTCAGCTGATTGGATTAGTTCGATTACTGTCCTAACTCCCGACAATGAAATTAAAGTTTATCAACAAGCTGAACTTGAATTTGGTTATCGACATAGCCTGGTTCAAAGAACAGGGGATGTGATCCTAGATGCAACTTTCCAATTAAAGCCAGGCGAATTTAAGTCGATTGAGATGTTGATGGAAGATTTCAATACAAGACGTGCCTTGCGGCAACCCTTAGAATATCCCTCATGTGGGTCAACTTTTAAGCGCCCTGAAGGATACTATGCGGGACGTTTAATTATGGATGCTGGATTACAAGGCTTTACCATTGGTGGAGCGCAAGTTTCAACCAAACATGCTGGGTTCATTGTTAATGTCAATCAAGCAACGGCAGATGACTATATTGGGGTTATCCGCCACGTTCAAGAGGTAGTAGCACAAAAATTTGAAGTGCAACTTGAAACTGAAGTTCGAATCTTAAACTGAGCATAGTATTTTTCACACCATACTAGAAAGGAGCTGCCATGGAATTAATTGAAACTGGAGTTGCCTTACTGGGAATTGTCTTAATAAGTAACCTAATTTCACATCTTTTACCTAAATTACCAGTTAGTTTAATTGAAATTGCCTTGGGGTTAATTGTTGCAGTAGGTTTCAATGTACAAATTAACTTAGATACTAGTTGGTTTTTGTTATTATTCATTGCACCATTATTGTATTCTGATGCTTGGCGGTTTCCAAAACGAGAACTATGGGCCTTAAGAGGACCGATTTTTGGAAATGCCATTATCTTAGTGATCTTAACAACGGTGTTGGGTGGGTTCTTGATTTACACGTTTGTACCGGAATTATCCTTACCGGTTTCTTTTGCCTTAGCGGCAATCTTGTCACCTACGGATCCAGTTGCGGTTCAAGCCATTGCTAAAAGCGTGAAGTTACCTAGCAAAATTTTACATTTGGTTTCTGGAGAAAGTTTAATTAATGATGCAAGTGGGTTGGTTGCCTTTAAATTTGCTTTAGCAGCAGCGGTAACTGGAACGTTCTCACCTTGGCAAGCGACCACGGAGTTTTTATATACGGCTTTAGTGGGGGCTTTGATTGGGGCGATTATTATATCGTTAATTAATTTGATTTTAGATTTTATTGGTAGTCGTGGCATTCACGATGTCGTCTTCGTCGTTGTACTTCAACTATTTAGTCCTTTTATAATTTATTTGATTGCGGAACATTTCCATACTTCTGGTGTTATTGCGGTAGTAGTGGGCGCTGTTATTTCAAATTTGCATACCAAGAATAATGTAAATTATACCGGTGAATTACACGTAGTTGGTTTACAAACTTGGGATGTCTTAGGTTATTTATTTAATGGAGCAATCTTTGTGCTCCTTGGAGTTGAATTACCAGTTGCAATGAGTGACTTTGCTGATAATACAGGAAGGCTTGCACTTCCCATGGTATTTTTGTATGCAGTATTAACTTGGCTCATTATTTTTGGAATTCGAGTTATATGGACCTATGGAAATCAGTATTGGCGATTTTACCGACATAAAGAAGAATCACCAACATGGAAGACGGCAGTTATTTCAGGATTAAGTGGGGTTCGTGGGGCCGTTACAATGGCTGGTATTTTATCAGTTCCGCTTGTCTTATCGGACGGTCACACTCCGTTCCCAGCTCGGGGATTAATGCTGTTTATTTCTGCAACGGTTATTATTATTTCATTGTTAGCGGCGATTATATTGCTACCGTTGGTTTCAAGACCAACTCAAAAACAAGCTAAAAAAGCTAAAAAAGTCGCTCAACACATGTCTGAACCACGTGCGCAGGTTTATATCTTGCAGTCGGCGATGCGTATGCTGGAACAACAATATCGTGAAGAAAACGCAGCATTAATATATGAAATTGTTTTGAATTATCAACATCAAATTCGCCAATTACAGTTGGAAAACATGAACAGTGAAGCCTTAAATCCAATTTTGGAATCAGAAGTTCGTTTGCGAAAAATTGCCTTAGAAGCTGAATTAACTCCTTTGAAACAGTTATTGAAGGCACATACCATTTCGGAGTTTGTCTACAATAATGAGATTCAACGGATTGAACGTTTGGAAAATAATTTAAATTATATTGTGCAAAAGCCAGGTCAAGTTCAATACTTACAACGAATTAAATATTGGTCTCGAATGGCTTGGCGTGCAATCAAAATTTGGTTGACGAATGAAGAAAATCAACAAATTCGCGATGAAGCTGATTTAGCACGAACTGCGAGTTGCGAAGCTGCGATTAAGGCTTTAGAAATACAACTCGAAACAATGAATGATAGACAGATGAAACGTGAATATCAAACGGCACATAACTTAATTATTTCATATCGTAATCGAATTAGAAAAGCTCGTCAGTCAACGGAACAACTGGAAAAAAGTGAACAATTGATGCGTTTGAATTTGGAATTAGCTGGTTTAAAGGCACAAAGAGAAGCCATCCAACATCTCTTTGCGGCACACTTTATTTCATTGGAAACGGATGTTAAGTTACGTCAAGGTGTTAACTATTCTGAGACCGCACTACTTATGAATGAAACAAGATAGGGGGAATTTTGCATGAATTGGGTGGCATCTTTAACGAGTATTAATTTTGTCCGCGTAATTGATATTATTTTAGTTTGGTTTATTATTTATCAATTGATGCGGTTAATGCAAGGAACTAAAGCTATTACATTGATCCGTGGAGTCGCCATTGTAATCGTGGTTAAATTAGTGGCTGTTTATGTTGGCTTGACGGTGATTTCATGGTTAACTGACCAATTAATCAATTGGGGAGTCATCATGTTAGTCATTGTCTTCCAACCTGAAATTCGACGAGGCTTGGAACATTTAGGACGATCACAAATTTTTAAGAAACAAAATCATCAAGTTGGGGAAAAATTAGTTGAACAACTTGATGAAGCTGTACAATATATGGCAAAACGTAAGATTGGTGCTTTAATTACCATTGAAATGGAAACGGGACTGGAGGAATACATCGAAACTGGAATCAAAATTGATGCCTCTGTTTCAGGTGCATTGTTGATTAATACCTTCATTCCCAATACTCCTCTACATGATGGAGCCGTGATTATTAAAGACGAACGGCTAGCGGTTGCAGCAGCGTACTTACCATTGTCAGATAATACGACCATTCCTAAGTCATTAGGAACTAGGCATCGTGCTGGTGTAGGTATCTCTGAAGTGACCGATGCATTAACGATCATTGTTTCTGAAGAGACGGGGGGGATTACATTAACGCGTAATTCAGAGTTGATGCAAGATCTAACGCACGATGATTTTATTAAATACTTAACGGTAAATTTGGTAAATCAAGAAGGTAAGAAAGATTGGATCAAAAATCTCTTTTTCATGAATTGGTTTAAAAGAGGGGAGAATTAAGATGTTTAAAATGACTTTTAGTAAGATTGTATATCTAATTCTTTCCCTATTAATGGCCGTTTTGTTAGCTATTTATGTAGATGGTACAACCCTGAGTCGGTCATCGGCGGTGCAAAAACAGAATTCGACGGGGTTAGTCGGGTTGGGATTGCAGAAAACTGATACATCAACGATGCCTATACAAATTTCGGGAATTAGCACAGATAATTATATTGTGACGGGCTTGCCTGAAACAGTGGACGTGAAAATTACTGGCCCATCTGCTTTAGTTACAGCAGCTATGAATACGAAAAATTTTCAGGTCTATGCAAACTTAAAAGGCCTTTCAGAAGGTAGTCATCAAATTTCGTTGAATGTTAGCGGATTGAATCATGAATTAACATATAAATTGAATGAGAAAACGTTTAATATAAATATTGCTAAACGTGCAACTCAGAACTTTAAAGTACAAACTGTCTATAATAAAGAGGCTATTGCAGATGGGTATCAAGTTGGTGATGTGACATCAAGCGTTACTACGGCCCAAATTGTTGGTTCACAAACTGCAGTTGCTTCGGTCAATCGAGTTGTGGCTAGTGTGCAACTTAATCGCAACACTAAGGAAAGTACTAATAAAGAGGTTGCCTTACAAGCAGTAGATGTTAACGGAAATGCGGTCAATGTGACTATCTCTCCAGCAACTGCAGTTGTTAGCATTCCCGTTAAAGCAGGGACAGGGACGAAAGATGTTCCCATAAAAATTGAGACTAAAAATGGGGATGCCAGTCAGTTTGATATCACTGCTGATATTAATTCTTTGAAGCTTTCTGGTGATGCTGAAAAGTTAGCTGAAGTTTCGAGCTTAACAGCAACCGTAGATTTGAGTAATGTAGTTCAAAATAGTCAACAGACGATTGATCTTGATATTCCTGAGGGAGTGACTGCAGATCATAAATCTGTGCAGGTCAAGATTGAAGCTAAACAATAATTGATGAATACAATAAAGATATATTTAGGAGAAGTATAATGGCAGATTTACATTATTTTGGAACGGATGGCGTACGAGGAATTGCTAATAAAGAATTGACGCCTGAATTGGCTTTTCGTGTAGGACGTTTTGCAGGAGCAATTTTGACGCAACATGCCGAAGCGGGTCGTCGTCCACGTGTACTAGTTGGACGTGATACAAGAATTTCAGGTCAATTGCTTGAAAGTGCTTTGGTTGCTGGATTCCTATCAATTGGAATTGAGGTTTTGAAGCTTGGTGTTATATCAACGCCTGGAGTTGCTTATTTAGTGCGAGCTGATCAAGCTGACGCTGGGGCACAAATTACGGCTTCGCATAACCCTGCAGAAGATAATGGAATTAAATTATTTGGTTCTGATGGATTTAAGTTATCAGATGCGATTGAGGCTGAAATTGAAGCCTTACTTGATGCTCCGGAAGACACATTGCCTCGTCCTTCAGCGGAGGGACTTGGTTCAGTCACTGAATTCCCAGTGGGAGTGGCTAAGTATTTGGAATTCTTACAAACTACGATTCCTTCAAAATTGACGGGCATTCATGCCGCTTTAGATGCTGCAAATGGAGCAACGAGTGGATTAGTTTCAAATTTATTTGCGGATGAAGAAGTTGAATTTGAGACGATGGCAACAAGTCCTGATGGCCTTAATATCAATGCGGGAGTGGGCTCAACACATCCTGAAAAATTAGCTGAGTTGGTGGTTGAAAAGGGTGCGCAAGTTGGATTGGCATTTGACGGTGATGGTGATCGATTGATTGCAGTTGATGAAACTGGAGCTATTGTCGATGGTGATAAAATTATGTTTATCACCGGAAAATATTTGCATGAAAATGGTCGTTTGAAAAAAGATACGGTCGTGACAACGGCTATGTCAAATATCGGAATGTACAAAGCTTTGGAAGAAAATGGTATGAAATCTGTTAAGACTGCAGTTGGTGATCGTTATGTGGTTGAAGAGATGTTGAAAACAGGATATAACGTTGGTGGTGAACAATCTGGACACGTTGTTTTCTTAGATTGGGCAACAACCGGTGATGGGATGTTGACAGCTCTACAATTACTTTATGTTATGAAGGATACTGGCAAGAAGTTGTCTGAACTGGCAGCCGAAGTTACGATTTATCCTCAGAAATTAGAGAATGTTCAAGTTCAAGATAAAAAAGCTGCTTTACAGAATGAAGCAATACAAGCAGTGATTACTGAAGTTGAGAGTGAAATGGGTAATAACGGGCGTGTCTTAGTCCGACCTTCAGGGACTCAAAATTTGTTGCGAATTATGGCAGAAGCACCAACTCAAGTTGAAGTTGAAAACTATGTTAAGCGCATTACCGATGTTGTAATTTCTGAAGTGGGAATTAAGTAAGTATGGCAGATTTTCAAACCTTAGATGTGGTTGAAGAAATCACACGAAATGATGGTACAAAATATCATGAAATTGGTAATTTATTGCATAATGGACAAGCAGAATATGCGGTCGAACATGGCATGCTAAAAGAAGTTCGGATTATGAAAATTAATATTCCACACTCTGCTAGTGTGGAAAAATATGAAAATTATGTTAATGAAAATTTCCGTATTTATGAAATGGTAGCCATTCCGGAATGGATCGAGTGGGTTAAGACCCCTGCTATGGACGAAATTATTGCCAAAATTATGCAAGAAAATCAACTATCTTAATTAAATTAATGGTAAAGAAGTTGGAGATGATCTTCAGCTTCTTTTTTAATAAAAAGCTAGTCTATTATATTATTATATTTAGATTAATCTTTATTTAGCAAAGGTTAAAAGTACGTGAAAGCTTTAAATTAGCTGAACGTGGCCTCGCTTTTGCCATGGTATGGCAGGCGCTTTAAGTGCTGGAGCTGATGAATAACGTGGTTTTTATTTATGAGCTATTGAGGTTAGTTTTTGATTTAATAATCATGCTATGGAGCTTTTTACGTGCAATAGCGGGAAATTGTTCTTAAATTTTGTTATTATGTAAGAATATTGTTTTTACATTTAGAAAGGAGCTAACCGATGAATGTTGGTATTTTTACAGACACATACTTACCACAACTTTCAGGAGTGGCGACCTCAATTGAAACGTTACGGCAACAATTAGAACGACAAGGCCATCATGTGTATATTTTTACTTCAACTGATCCCAATGCACCTGAGCGGATTGATGAACCAAACGTTTATCGTTTTGCTAGTATTCCTTTTGTGGGATTTAAAGAACGTCGGGTAACTTATCGTGGTGGATTACAAGTCCAAGAAATTTCTAAAGAACTTAATTTGGATATTGTGCACACACAAACGGAATTTTCATTAGGACTATTTGGAAAGTCAGTTGCTCGTGCTTTGCACATTCCGGTGGTTCATACTTATCATACAAATTATGAAGATTACACTCATTATATTTTTAACGGCCGAATTATTCGTCCCGGAAGTGTTGGAGTGATATTGAGGGGCTATACTCATGGCTTAACGGGAATGATTGCTCCTTCTGAACAAACGCGGTCTCAATTAATTGATTATGGCATTAAAGTACCAATTGAAATTATTCCCACAGGGGTTAAAGTCTTGCATACTGATGAAGAAGATCAGAGCGTGGCTTTACGAGAAGAATTGGGGCTATCATCAGATACGCCAATAGTACTATCGCTTGGTCGAATAGCGTTTGAAAAAAATATTGAAGCAGTTCTGGAAAGTTTTGCTGAAATTTTGGAAGAAATGCCAGAGGCTCATTTGATTATTGCAGGGGATGGCCCGGCGGAATCAGCTATTCATGATCATGCGGCTGCGTTAGAAATTATGGATAATGTAATTTTCACTGGTTATGTTGATCATGAAAAGGCATATAGTTATTATTGCTTGGCAGATGTTTTTGTTTCAGCCTCAGAAAGTGAAACTCAAGGGTTAACTTATATTGAAGCTATGACAGGAAATACACCAGTGGTGGCTATGCATAGTCCTTATTTGGATACGGTCATTACTAATGATAATTTAGGTACATTAGTGAGTGATACCGATGAGTTGGTTGAACCAATGTTAAAGTATTTAACTGCTGCACAAAATGAACAGACGATTGGTGATCCGAATTCTCGGACAAATATTTTGCATGAGATTGATGAACGAACTTTTGGTCAACGGGTGGAGGCTTTCTATCAAGAGGCAATTGCGGTTTATCATGAAGAAGATATAGAAGAGGCTGAAAATGCTGATGCTGAGTATGCACGGATTTTTAGTCGCCGAATATTTAAAAATAGGAGGAACGACTAATGTTAAAAATTACAATGTTTTCATCAGCAGAAACGGTTCCTGGCCAAGGGGTGGGCTCAGCATATCGCGAATTAGTTAATTTACTTAAGGACCGTTTTACCGATCAATTTGAGATTAAGATTAATAAACTAGGAAAAGCTGATATTAGTCATTATCATACAATTAATTTAAGTTTTTATTTAAATACTTTTCTACCAGGACGAGGTCGTAAAATTGGTTATGTCCATTTTTTACCCGAAACCTTAGAAGGATCGATTAAATTAATTTGGCCTTTTAAGCAAATTTTTTATCGATATGTTCTTGCCTTTTATCGGCGAATGGATCATATTGTGGTCGTGAATCCAACCTTTATTCCTAAATTAGAAGCAGCAGGGATTCCCACAAAGGATGTAACTTACATCCCTAATTTTGTAACAAAAGATGAATTTTATCCCCTTGAAAATACAGACAAACAAATTTTCAGACAAGACCAGGGGTATAAAACGGATGATTTTATTATCCTTGGCGTTGGTCAAGTTCAAGAACGAAAAGGAATTTTTGATTTTATTCAATTAGCACGAGATAATCCACAATGGCAATTCATTTGGGCAGGCGGGTTCTCATTTGGTGGAATAACAGCCGGATATGAAGAATTGAAAAAGGTTGTATCAAATCCACCTGCTAATTTGAAGTTTCCTGGGATTGTTGATCGAGATCAAATGAATAATTATTATAATTTGGCGAATGTTTTTTTGCTACCTAGTTTTAATGAGTTGTTTCCAATGTCAGCGTTAGAAGCATTTAGTGCAGGAACCCCAACCATTTTAAGAGATTTAGATCTATATAAAGAAATCTTGGCAGGTTATTATTTGGCAGCACCTGATCGAGATGCGATGCAAAAGAAATTGGAGCAATTACAATCTGATCCAAAGTTACAGCAAGAAATGATTAATCAAGCACTTGAAGCTTCAAAACGTTATTCAAAGGATTATGTGGCCGGCTTGTGGGAAAAGTTTTATCAGGAGCAAGCAGAAAGGAAATAACATGTCGCGAAAAAATACTTTGGTTTTTGTAGGGATGTTATTGCTGGGTGGTATAATTTTTTGGTGGTCGATGCGCCGAGTGGATAGCCAACAACTCCAGGATTCATTAAAAATTCTTAACTGGGGCTGGATTGGCGTTGCTTTGGGTGCCATGATCGTTTATTTATTGTTAGAAGCTGTGATTGTGAAAATTATGATAGATCCTAAAAAAGGAAAAATTAGTTGGTATAATGCCATACGAGTGCCATTAGTTGAACAATTAGGTAATGGGATAACTCCTTTTTCGAGTGGAGGACAACCAATGCAATTGATTGCCTTAGCTCAAACGGGGATGGATATCGGCCGGGCAAGCTCGGTGTTATTGATGAAGTTTGTCGTTTATCAAAGTATGATTGTAGTGAATTTTATTTTTGCTTTAATCATTGGGTTTCAATATTTAACTACGAAATTACATCAAATGACTTTAATTGTAGTTTTAGGCTTTATCATTCATTTAATTGTGGTGACTGTATTATTATTGGTAATGTATTCACCTAAGGTTACGCATCAATTAGTGGAATTGTGCTTAAAACCAGTGCGTTGGTTTAGTGAAAAGCGTTATCAGAATTGGAATGGAAAAGCTCAGGATAAAATTGATAATTTTCATGAAGAGAGTTTAAGAATGGGCCGTGACTTAAAAACTTTGGGTAAAGTGATTATTTTGACACTTTTACAATTGTTATTTTATTACGCGATTCCATATTTTATTTTGTTAGCGCTGGGTCAAAGCCATGTCAAATTGATTTTTGTCATGTCACTACATATTTTGATTGTAATGGTGATTTCACTTTTCCCGATCCCAGGTGGGGCTGGAGGAGCTGAAGTTGGCTTTAGTATGATTTTTAGTAGCTTTTTACCTAATGCAGGGGCACTTGTACTGGCCATGCTAATTTGGCGTATTATTACCTATTATTTTGGATTATTTGTAGGTATTATTGCTTTTAACATACCGGTACAAAGGAGTAAATCGTGAGAGATACAAGTGAGTTAACAACAATCGTTCAGCGTCTACAAGCCATGCAAATGAGCACTGATAGAGCGTTACAAGAGCGTAATTTTGATTTATATGGAGTAAATGTAGTGACAGTACGCTATGATCAGCCATCACATTTATTTGCTTTAGCTGAAGGACGGAATAAAAGCCAATTTGCTTTTGATGATTTAGATGCTTTGGCTGTTGAAATCTATGAACGTTTGTCAGAATTTAAATTATCTTTTTAAGGCTCGTTTTAGATTGAGTCAATATTGTTAGAAATAGTCAGTAAAAAATAAAACAAAGAAATAGAGGAATATGGCATGCAACGGGTTATGTCAGCAATAAAAAAATGGTGGCCTGATTTCAACTCTACGATTGGTTTCTTGATTTTATCGGTGCTTTTAGTAACCATAAAAACTTACTGGGCTTATCAAGTAGAGTTTAGCTTAGGTGCAAAAGGATTGTTACAACAATTTCTATTAATTGTTAATCCAATCCCAACGGCAGTCCTTTTGTTGGGGATTGCTCTATATTTCCGAGGAAAATTATCTTATTGGTTGATGATTATTATTAATTTCATTCAATCATTATGGCTCTTTTCAAACATTTTGTATTATCGTGAATTTTCAGATTTTATTTCATTAAATATTATGAAGGCTGGTGGTTCAGTACAAAATAATTTAGGAAAAGCAATTGGTGAGATTATTCATCCGATTGATTTTATTGTTTTCGTCGACATTATTATTTTAATTTTATTATTAATCTTCAAAATAATTAAGGTCGATCAAGGCGTTGTACAAAAACGCTTTGCCCTTTTGACAACGGCATTAGGGATTGCTTCTATGTTAGCGGTCTTTGGAATGGCTTCCTCTGATCGATCGGGGTTGTTAACTCGAACTTTTGATAATAATTATATTGTTAAATATTTGGGATTGAATGAATATGCTGCTTACAACGCTGTGAAGACCAAAGAGCAAGCGAGTGAAGTGAAAAAAGCTAAGTCTTCAGACCTAGATGAAATTAAGAAATTTGTGAATGAAAATAAAACCCTAGCTAACAGTACTACTTTTGGTAAGGCTAAGGGTAAGAATGTTATTATCTTCCATTTGGAATCTTTTCAACAATTCATGTTGGACTATCGTTGGGATGGACAAGAGGTTACGCCTAATTTGAATGCATTTTATCATGATCAAAATACCACGTCTTTTGATAATTTCTATAACCAAGTGGGACAAGGTAAGACGGCTGATGCAGAATTGATGCTTGAAACATCATTGTATGGGACATCTTCAGGATCAGTTATGTCTAATTATGGTGGAACCAATACTTTCCAAGCGATGCCAGCATTGATGAGTCAACAAGGTTATACCAGTGCTGCGTTCCACGGGGATGTTCCGTCATTTTGGAATCGGGATAATACCTATAAAAATTGGGGATATGATTACTTCTTTTCAAAGTCTTACTATAAAAATTCTGACAGCCCAGATTATAATGTTGGGTATGGAATGAAGGATAAGCTTTTCTTGAAGGGAACTGCTAATTATCTTGAAAAGTTGCCACAACCATTCTATTCAAAAGTTATTACGGTTACTAACCATTATCCATATGATTTGGATGAAAAGAACATTTCAATTAGTAAAACAGATACCGATGATGCGACTGTTGATGGCTACGTTCAAACGGCACGTTACCTAGATCAAGCTTTTGGAGAGTTTGAGCAGAATTTGAAAGATAATGGTCTTTGGGATAAATCTATGATTGTCTTGTATGGAGATCACTATGGTATTTCTGAAAATCATAAGAGTGCCATTGCTAAATTATTGGGTACTAATAAGGTTACTGATACTGATTTGACTAATTGGGAAAAGGTGCCGTTTATGATTCATATTCCAGGAATGGAAGGTGGTATTAATCATACTTATGGCGGAGAAATCGACGTCATGCCAACGTTGTTAGATCTTTTAGGGGTTAATGACGATAACCAAATTAAATTTGGGCAAGATCTATTTTCAAGTCAAAATAAGCAGATTGTACCATTTAGAAATGGAAATTGGGTAACAAGTGAATATACTCGTGTCGGATCAAACTACTATGTGACTTCAACCGGAACTAAAATTAATCCAAAACAAGATCCACGTGCAAAATTAGCAATTGACGAAGCTGATAAGTATGTAGAGAAGTCTTTGGGTTATTCTGATAAGGTAGTACAAGGTAACTTACTACGTTTCTTGCCAAAGAGCGATATACCAAAAAGCAAGAATAAAAATATATCATATAAGAAGAGCACCGCATTGAAACAACTTAAAAAAGTTGATTCAAGTAAAACTATTTTAGGGGCTAATAATAATCAGTCAACGGAATATAAAACTGATGCGCCGGAGTTAGGTGGTGATAAGCAAGAGAAAACTGATGGTGAAGATGGGACCAATTCAAATGAGATTGCTTCAGTAAACTCGATTTTAAGTGGTCATGGTTCTGAGCGCGATCGTTAATGTAGTTAATTTTGTTAAATATATTTATGAAGACTAAGACATTTTTGTCTTGGACTTTTTTATTTAAAATGATCATTAGGGTAATTGGAAACGATAATTAAATTATGTTAATTAATTTTTCAAACTAATAATAATTATTATTGAATGGAATTTTCATCTTTAAATTTTTAAAAACATTGATTCTTAGCCGATGTATTACATGCTAAAAAAGGTACCTAGTCAGCTTTTATGTAGGGTAAGTTAGAAGTATCTGATCAGTAATGTTTAAAAATATTAAAATTACTTATTGACGTTGAATGTGAAATGGAGTATATTATTTAAGTCGGCTAAGGGCAAGCGATTAATTCGTTTCTCAGTTGATGAAATTAAATATAATAAGTTGTTGACATTTAATCAGCCACTTGATATACTAATTAAGTTGTCTCGTGAGAGGCAACGAGTAGAACATTGAAAACTAAATAACGTTTCGATGAAACAAATGTGCAGGTGTGTCTCATATTTATAATATGGAAGATACAAACATTTGCGAAGTCAATTTCGCTAGTAAATTCGTTTAACAACTGTTAAACAACAACAAAAAAAGATTGAGTTATACTCAAGCTTTTCAATTTTAAATTGAGAGTTTGATCCTGGCTCAGGATGAACGCTGGCGGCGTGCCTAATACATGCAAGTCGAACGCATTGTGGTTGAAATGATATGAAGAACTTGTTCAGATTTGATTTTCAACATTGCAATGAGTGGCGAACGGGTGAGTAACACGTGGGAAACCTACCTCTTAGCAGGGGATAACATTTGGAAACAAATGCTAATACCGTATAATAATTAAAACCGCATGGTTTTAGTTTAAAAGATGGTCTTGCTATCACTAAGAGATGGTCCCGCGGTGTATTAGTTAGTTGGTGAGGTAATGGCTCACCAAGACAATGATACATAGCCGAGTTGAGAGACTGACCGGCCACAATGGGACTGAGACACGGCCCATACTCCTACGGGAGGCAGCAGTAGGGAATCTTCCACAATGGACGAAAGTCTGATGGAGCAACGCCGCGTGTGTGATGAAGGGTTTCGGCTCGTAAAACACTGTTGTAAGAGAAGAATGACATTGAGAGTAACTGTTCAATGTGTGACGGTATCTTACCAGAAAGGAACGGCTAAATACGTGCCAGCAGCCGCGGTAATACGTATGTTCCAAGCGTTATCCGGATTTATTGGGCGTAAAGCGAGCGCAGACGGTTATTTAAGTCTGAAGTGAAAGCCCTCGGCTCAACCGAGGAATTGCTTTGGAAACTGGATAACTTGAGTGCAGTAGAGGAAAGTGGAACTCCATGTGTAGCGGTGAAATGCGTAGATATATGGAAGAACACCAGTGGCGAAGGCGGCTTTCTGGACTGTAACTGACGTTGAGGCTCGAAAGTGTGGGTAGCAAACAGGATTAGATACCCTGGTAGTCCACACTGTAAACGATGAGTGCTAGTTGTTCGAGGGTTTCCGCCCTTGAGTGACGAAGCTAACGCATTAAGCACTCCGCCTGGGGAGTACGACCGCAAGGTTGAAACTCAAAGGAATTGACGGGGACCCGCACAAGCGGTGGAGCATGTGGTTTAATTCGAAGCAACGCGAAGAACCTTACCAGGTCTTGACATCCTTTGACCACTCCAGAGATGGAGCTTTCCCTTCGGGGACAAAGTGACAGGTGGTGCATGGTTGTCGTCAGCTCGTGTCGTGAGATGTTGGGTTAAGTCCCGCAACGAGCGCAACCCTTATTGTTAGTTGCCAGCATTTAGTTGGGCACTCTAGCAAGACTGCCGGTGACAAACCGGAGGAAGGCGGGGATGACGTCAAATCATCATGCCCCTTATGACCTGGGCTACACACGTGCTACAATGGCAAGTACAACGAGTCGCCAACCCGCGAGGGTGCGCAAATCTCTTAAAGCTTGTCTCAGTTCGGACTGTAGGCTGCAACTCGCCTACACGAAGTCGGAATCGCTAGTAATCGCGGATCAGCACGCCGCGGTGAATACGTTCCCGGGTCTTGTACACACCGCCCGTCACACCATGAGAGTTTGTAACACCCAAAGTCGGTGAGGTAACCTTTTATTAGGAGCCAGCCGCCTAAGGTGGGACAGATGATTAGGGTGAAGTCGTAACAAGGTAGCCGTAGGAGAACCTGCGGCTGGATCACCTCCTTTCTAAGGAAAATCGGAAACCTGCATATTCATTGAAACGTTATTTAGTTTTGAGTGTTCTACACTCAATTTAATTTTATTGGGGAATTAGCTCAGCTGGGAGAGCGCCTGCTTTGCAAGCAGGAGGTCAGCGGTTCGATCCCGCTATTCTCCATTAACACTTCGGTGTTAAATTAGTTCTTTGAAAACTGAATCATATATATAAATTTTAAAAATTTCAATTTTATTGAATACAATATAAATTGAACCGAGTAAATCAATAGTTGATCATCGCAATGATGATTGACAGTGAATTACACCGCGTTATTTTTTGAGTTTTTTAATTAGTTCATCACAATATTTATATTGTGGTAATCGCAAGCGACCGTTAGGTCGCATACTCAAGCTTGAATCATCAACGAAAGTTGATCGGTTAAGTTATTAAGGGCGCATGGTGAATGCCTTGGCACTAGGAGCCGATGAAGGACGGTACTAACACCGATATGCTTCGGGGAGCTGTAAGTAAGCTTTGATCCGGAGATTTCCGAATGGGGGAACCCAACTTGTTATGCAAGTTATCACTAGTTGAATATATAGACTAGTTGAAGGTAGACGTTGTGAACTGAAACATCTCATTAGCAACAGGAGTAGAAAGAAATATCGATTCCGTCAGTAGCGGCGAGCGAACCCGGAAGAGCCCAAACCAAAGTGCTTGCACTTTGGGGTTGTAGGACTACCGTTGTGGAGTTACAAAATTGTATGTTAGTCGAAGTGGTTGGGAAACCACGCGAAACAAGGTGATAGCCCTGTAGACGAAAACGTACAATCTCCCGTGTAGGATCCTGAGTACGGCCGGACACGTGAAATCCGGTCGGAATCTGGGAGGACCATCTCCCAAGGCTAAATACTACCTAGTGACCGATAGTGAACCAGTACCGTGAGGGAAAGGTGAAAAGCACCCCGGAAGGGGAGTGAAAAAGTTCCTGAAACCATGTGCCTACAAGAAGTCAGAGCCCGTTAATGGGTGATGGCGTGCCTTTTGTAGAATGAACCGGCGAGTTATGATTACATGCAAGGTTAAGGTGGAAAGACCGGAGCCGTAGCGAAAGCGAGTCTGAAATGGGCGACATAGTATGTAGTTGTAAACCCGAAACCAGGTGACCTACCCATGTCCAGGGTGAAGGTGTGGTAAGACGCACTGGAGGCCCGAACCTGTGCATGTTGAAAAATGCTAGGATGAGGTGTGGGTAGAGGTGAAATTCCAATCGAACTTGGAGATAGCTGGTTCTCTCCGAAATAGCTTTAGGGCTAGCCTCGGAATGTAGCGTATTGGAGGTAGAGCACTGTTTTGGTGCGGGGCCCATCTCGGGTTACCAAATTAAGATAAACTCCGAATGCCAATTACGTATGTCCGGGAGTCAGACAGTGAGTGATAAGATCCATTGTCGAAAGGGGAACAGCCCAGATCGTCAGTTAAGGTCCCTAAGTGTGTGTTAAGTGGAAAAGGATGTGGAGTTGCATAGACAACTAGGATGTTGGCTCAGAAGCAGCCACCATTTAAAGAGTGCGTAATAGCTCACTAGTCGAGTGATTCTGCGCCGAAAATGTACCGGGGCTAAACACACCACCGAAACTACGGGTGCCACGTAAGTGGCGCGATAGGAGAGCGTTCTATGGGCAATGAAGTCAGACCGTGAGGACTGGTGGAGCGCATAGAAGTGAGAATGCCGGTATGAGTAGCGAAAGACAGGTGAGAATCCTGTCCACCGAATGACTAAGGTTTCCTGGGGAAGGCTCGTCCTCCCAGGGTTAGTCGGGACCTAAGGCGAGGCCGAAAGGCGTAGTCGATGGATAACTGGTTGAGATTACAGTACCAGGTGAACATGTTTGAACGATGGAGGGACGCAGAAGGCTAATGGATCCCAGCGACTGGAAGTGCTGGGTTAAATCACAAGTTTTGGGAGTAGTTAAATGCTTATCCCTTTAAGAACAAGTGATGATGAGGATCGAAATAAAGTAGAGAAGTCCATGATGTCACGCTGCCGAGAAAAGCTTCTAGTTAGTGTTTACCTGCCCGTACCGCAAACCGACACAGGTAGTCGAGGAGAGAATCCTAAGGTGTGCGAGTGAACTCTCGTTAAGGAACTCGGCAAAATGACCCCGTAACTTCGGGAGAAGGGGTGCTCAGCGCAAGCTGAGCCGCAGTGAATAGGCCCAGGCGACTGTTTATCAAAAACACAGGTTTCTGCAAAATCGAAAGATGACGTATAGGGGCTGACGCCTGCCCGGTGCTGGAAGGTTAAAAGGAGTGCTTAGCTTCGGCGAAGGTGCGAATTGAAGCCCCAGTAAACGGCGGCCGTAACTATAACGGTCCTAAGGTAGCGAAATTCCTTGTCGGGTAAGTTCCGACCCGCACGAAAGGCGTAACGATCTGGGCACTGTCTCAACGAGAGACTCGGTGAAATTTAAATACCCGTGAAGATGCGGGTTACCCGCGACAGGACGGAAAGACCCCATGGAGCTTTACTGTAGCTTGATATTGAGTGCTTGTGCAGCTTGTACAGAATAGGTAGGAGCCGTAGAAATCGGAACGCTAGTTTCGATGGAGGCAATAGTGGGATACTACCCTCGTTGTATGATCACTCTAACTCACACCACTAATCGTGGTGGAAGACAGTGTCTGGCAGGCAGTTTGACTGGGGCGGTCGCCTCCTAAAAGGTAACGGAGGCGCTCAAAGGTTCGCTCAGAATGGTTGGAAATCATTCGCAGAGTGTAAAGGCATAAGCGAGCTTGACTGCGAGACTAACAGGTCGAGCAGGTACGAAAGTAGGACTTAGTGATCCGGTGGTTCCGCATGGAAGGGCCATCGCTCAACGGATAAAAGCTACCCTGGGGATAACAGGCTTATCTCCCCCAAGAGTCCACATCGACGGGGAGGTTTGGCACCTCGATGTCGGCTCATCGCATCCTGGGGCTGTAGTCGGTCCCAAGGGTTGGGCTGTTCGCCCATTAAAGCGGTACGCGAGCTGGGTTCAGAACGTCGTGAGACAGTTCGGTCCCTATCCGTCGCGGGCGTAGGAAATTTGAGAGGAGCTGCCCTTAGTACGAGAGGACCGGGGTGGACGTACCACTGGTGTATCAGTTGTTCCGCCAGGAGCATCGCTGAGTAGCTATGTACGGATGAGATAAACGCTGAAAGCATCTAAGTGTGAAACTCGCCTCGAGATGAGATTTCCCATTCGAAAGAAGTAAGACCCCTTATAGATGATGAGGTAGATAGGCTAGAAGTGGAAGTACCGTGAGGTATGGAGCGGACTAGTACTAATGGTTCGAGGACTTAACCAAGTTGAATACGACGTGGTGGTTCAAGGTGTATTGTTAAAATTTATAAATATATATGATTCAGTTTTGAGGGAACTAACTCTCAACAATTTAATACGTGTCGTGACGATAGCACTGAGGTCACACCTGTTCCCATCCCGAACACAGAAGTTAAGCTCAGTCACGCCGAAAGTAGTTGGAGGATCGCCTCCTGCGAGGATAGGAAGTTGCGACGCAATCTTGGACGTTTAGCTCAGCTGGGAGAGCACCTGCCTTACAAGCAGGGGGTCACAGGTTCGATCCCTGTAACGTCCATTTAGTTAGTTAAATAACTTGCCGTTGTGGCGGAATAGGTAGACGCGCGGGACTCAAAATCCCGTTCTCGCAAGAGAGTGTGGGTTCGATTCCCACCGACGGCATATTAAATAAAAAATAAATTCTTATTATTGATATTAAAATTCAATTGTAAGAATTTTTTTATTTATTACAAATAATTTATATTTAATTATTTTCATATTATCACTAAAATATGGGTAATATTATACATTTATTTATTACATTTGTAATATGAATAATAAATTAAAAAAATGAATAAATATATCACCAATATTTTAATATTTAAACGCAAAAGTTGGCGAAATGATTAAAAAATGAGTGATATCATTATAAATGAGCATTATTGCATTTAAATTAAATGAGAAATGGTTTTATTTATAATGAATATCACATGCTCTTAGAGTATGAAAAGTAGATTTATTTACTTTATTTTTAAGTGATCATAATAATACTTAAATTTATACATAGGGTGTATATAAATATGCAAAATTATGTTCATGATAATATAGATTATTCTAGGTCGGAAACTGAAATAAATGTAGATTTGTTAGTGCCTATATCAAATGTTGGAATGAAATTATCTGCTTCGGGGTCTAAATTAGAATTTGAATTAGTTAATTTACCTGAAGATGTGGAAATTAAAATTGTGAAGTCAGCATCAAATCCAAAAAAGTTTGAAGCTATTCTTTTAAAGGCAAATTCCAAAATAGAAGCCGAGATACTATTACCACGATCTAGTAAAATAGAAGCCCAGATATTGTTACCACAAGCTAATAAAATAGAGGCTCAGATACTGTTGCCAAAAATTACTAAAATGAATGGCATGAATGTAGTTGAAACTAAACTGCTTTATTCAGCTAAGGCTGATCAGCAATATGGATTTACTGATGAATATTTTTCTAAAGGTAAATGGTTATTAAAAATACGGCAAACGATTATAGCCCTATTTAGTTGGATCTGCGTAATTGTACCAAGTTATATTACTATAGCAACGTTTACTTCTCATTTAACCAAAGGAAAGTACGGGCATGCCTTTTGGAAGTATAGTGAGGGAATTGATGAAATTTGGTTTTTGATCTATCTATTGTTGTTTGCTGCAACTGTAACATTTATTTATGCGACATCAATGACAATTATTCAAAATTTTCGTAGAGAAGGTACCATCGAAAAATGGCCGACATTTGATTCAATTGATGATATTAATAAAAAGCAATTATCAGATGGGTTTATGAACAAACGTTTCGGTAGTCGGGCCTTACGACATAATATCAGATATTTTGATGTTCAACCTGAGCAAAATTTGGAAGATAACGAGCTTCCTAATTATTTGCATGTTGATCGTGGCTAGGATTGACCAGTTAGGATAAAAAATATGGTAAGCGATATTTTTAATGAAATGTTCACTAGTGGAAGCATATGGGATATTATTAAAAGAATAATTTTAATCATTCTTTGTTTATATCCGGTGATCGGAGCAATGTTTTGGTTTTTTGTTTCTTTAAGTTATCGTTGGCTGAAGAAAGACCGAAAAGAAGTTAATTTTAGAGCTATTCCGCCGGCTGTACAGCCCATGATAACCATTATGATTCCTGCACATAATGAAGAGGTTATGATTGAAGAAACAATTCATTATTTGAGCACTCAAATGAACTATGAAAACTATGAGATATTAGTTATGGATGACGGTAGTCGTGATGATACAAATAAAATTTTGCGTAGATTGCAAATGAAATATGATAACTTAAGGGTTATTCGTGTCATTAAAAACAAAGGTAAAGCACATGCATTTAATATTGGAATGTATTTCGCTAAGGGCACTATATATTGAGTAATGATGCCGATACGCTACCTGAGCCCAATGCATTGATGAAGTATATGAATTATTTTATCAATGCAGAAGATGTTAATACAGCTGCGGTAACAGCGAATATGGATGTTCAAAACAGAACTAAGATATTGGGTAAATCGCAAACAGTTGAGTTTTCGAGTATCGTTGGGGTTATTAAACGTAGCCAAACCGCTATTAATGATTCAATGTATTCTTATAGTGGTGCTAACACCATGTATAGCAAACAATTTTTAATTGACGTTGGTGGTTTTAGACAAGATCGGGCCACCGAAGATATTAGTATTGCATGGGACCATTTATTATTTGGAGTAACTCCTCGATTTGCACCAGATATTATTTTTCATATGAATGTTCCTGAAACTTTAGGTGAACTGTATAAGCAACGTAAGCGTTGGGCACAGGGTGGAACTGAGGTTTGGTTAACCAATGCACATTTATTTTTATTACATCCTTTTAAATATAGATACGTTTTATCAATGTTTGTTGATACGACGTTTTCAATCGTTTGGTCTTTTTTCTTTTTTATTACCAGTATTATATTTATTCTATCAATGTTGTATTTCTTATTTACCGGAAATTTTGAACGTATTTGGCATGGTTTCGCCATGAGTTTTATTTTTGTAACTTTTGAGTTGTTTTCAGGGATATTACAATTATTAGCTGCACTCCTTTTAGATCAAAGTGCGGCAAAATTCAAATATTTTTTATTTGCTCCTTTATACATGATGTTTTTTTGGATGGTAAATCCGCTTACAATCGTGGCGACATTTATTCCAGCTATTAAATCATTATTAGGTATGGGAGAAGGAACTTGGGTGAGCCCTACTCGAAAATCACTTAAAAAATAATAAATATGGAGATGAATGTATGATATTAAATATTGCTATGCTTATTATTTTATCTTTATTTATTATATTTGGTGTATTAATTACAATTAACTTATTTTGGGCAAAACATCAAAATGGAATTTATTCTACAGGCGATATAGATATGAGTTATAGATATGGATATTTTATTCAATCTATTATTGACGAAAATGGTAATAAGGCAGGATATGAAGCGCTTTTGCGTTATTACGATCCAGTTGATCAAAAATGGAAGTTTCCTACTAATTTTAAAGATTTTTCATTACGAGAAATAATTCCTCTATTAAAGGACGTTTTACCTCGATTAAATGAAGAGAGTGGCTTTTTATCGATTAATATAACTTTAAATCAGATGTATGATCTTCGTTATGAGTGGTTTATTCGTTGGGCGCGAGGAACAATCTACCCAATGAAATTAAGAATTGAAATTAGTATTACGGATGACTATAAACCAAATTTATTAGTTAAAAGAAATATTATTAAAAATTTGAAAAAGAGTAAAGAATTGGATGTCGATGTGATTTTAGAAAAAATTGAATCAACCAATGTTTTTTTAAAAAAGGTTAAATGGATGTTTAAAGATATTTCGGGAATTAAAATTCCATTTTCACAATATCGTAAAACTGGTGAAGATCAGTGGGTTGATATAAATATGGGTGAGTGGAAACGAATTGCTACAAGCTATGGATTTGAAATTGATGTGACAGAACTAGAAAACTCAGATGATATTGAACTAGCAGATAATTTAAAATTGAAATATCGTCAAGGATATCTTATTGATAAGCCTAATTATGGAGAAAGTGATTTTAAATAATATAGATGTTATTTTATAAAAATATATTAAAGGTGATAGCATGTCAAAACGGATTATTGCATTGATATTTGTAACACTATTTTGTGCAAGTTTAGTAATATTCAAAATAAGTAATATGGCTTCAAAAAATCACTTGGAAAATAAAAAAGGACTTAATATTGACATAGCAAGGCATCCATTGTCTGAGCGTGATTTAAAATTAATTATTAAAACTGCAAAACAAAAAAATTTGATTATTTACAACTGCATCTTAGTGATAATGAACATATCGCTTTTCAGTCTGATTATTTAGGAAATACTAAGGATTCATCAGCATTGTCAAAAAAAGAACTAAAGCAGCTAGTACAATATGCTGAAGAACATAACATTCAATTAGTACCTGATGTTGATGTTCCCTCACATATGGGAGCCATTTTAAAACAATTAAAGGTAAGTCATCCTGAAATTTATCATCAGGTAAAGTTAGATGAAGAAACGATTGATTATACTAATCCTAAATCGATTGAATTAGTTAAAAAAATATATGGTGAACTTAATCCAATATTTTCAAAACAAACCAATTTGAATTTTGTGATTGGGGCAGATGAGGTGCCTGGTAATATTGTATTACACAAGGATTTAGTTAAATTTATAAATCAAATCAATCGGTATCAAAATCAAGCTGGTTTTACTAACGTAATTTGGAATGATCAAATTTTAAAGAAAGAACTTAAAAATTTAGATTACAATTTAATTATTAATTATTGGTCACATTCAGGTAATCATGATGCACCAAATCAAGCCAAATTATTGATGAATCGAAATAAAAATTATATTTCGGTGAACGATGCATTTAGACTTGATCGGAAAATAATTAATTCTAATAGTTATGTATTATATTATCAAATGAAAAACATAGGCAATAAACAGCAGGATCGATATGTATTAGACATTTTAAATAACAAATGGGAGCCAAATATATTTAATGAAATTGATCAAAAAGGGAATAATCAAAATTGGACAGTTGAGCCAGAAGTTAAATTACAAGGTTATGAATTTTCGTTATGGGGAGAAAATTCTAAGCTAATTTCATTTAAATCTATTATTAATTTTATTAATAAGCTTAAGTTGGTTTGAAATTAGATAAATATTATTTTATAACTATAATTGATTAAGTTTTAAATATGTGTATTTTAATTTAATTCGATATTTCTTATTTAATTGCAATATATTGCTGATTAATATGGAAAAAATTTAATAAAGTGTTATCATAATCTATACACAAAAGAATATCAAATGTTATATGTTAGAGGGGAAATACAATGATAAAAAGAATATATATGATAATGGTGGTTATTCTAACATCACTTATTTTTACAAATATGAAAACAGCACATGCAGATGAGATTAATTACGATAGTATCCCAATGACGCAAATTTCATACAGTGATTCAACAATTCACACATGGGGAATGATTGTTCAAGATAATGCGATTTATTTAAATTACAATAATGATCCTAAAGGACAGGGGACTACAACATTTCAGGGGTATGGATTTAATTTTAAACTTGGCGATCAACAGGCTGTTATGAATATCGATTCTTCAGATTCTGGTAATATTCCCACAAAATTAGGTGATACAAGAAGTATTAAATTCCAAACGAACAATTATTCTAGTAATATTCAGGAAAAAATTACGGGTACTATCTTAGTTTCAGATAACGGTAATTCGGATAAACCGGCACAGATTTTACATATTAAAATTCCGATGTCAACTTTGGTAAAAGATCCATCATTGGTCAATAAAGTGGAACTAAATAATCCTAACCTAGGTGGTGGAACATTAGTTAGTGACGGGGCGTCAACATCACCAGTCTTATCAGTCTCAATTGCGGTAATCGCAGTTCTGGTTATTGGCTTCTTCGTATATCGTAAGAAGCGTCGGGTAGCATAAGATGTATTGGCTGATAGTATTAGCCATATTTTTATGGGTTTATTTGTTGAGCATTATGAAGAAGGCTAAATGGGCAGCGATGTACAGTGTGATTGGATCAGTTGGATTATTCTTCATTTTAATCTATATATCCAATTTCAGTGTTACATCTTTTTTAATGAAAACTGCTACATTTGGAACTGGGATTTTTGGATCAATAACAGGATTTTATGACATTTCGTTACAGTATAGCTTGATTCAAATTACAAGTGGTGCAGATACAATTAATCTTTTTTTGACCTATGAATGCTCGGCTGTGATTGAATTAGGAGCATTCATCTCTTTAGCGGTTTTTTATCCTTTTTTTCAAAGTGCTAAGGAACGCAGACATTGGTTAATTATTGGAGTGCCTTATATTTTTATTACTAATATAATAAGGTTAATTATTACAGCTACGATTATTCACTATCTTGGTATTAATTCGTTAGTATGGGCTCATGTTATTATTGGAAGAATTATATTTTATGTTCTAACAATTATTTTATATTATGTGGCATTTACGCGGGTTCAAGTTTTAAATATATCAGTTGGTAAATTTACATTTAAATCAGGAGAAAGCTAATGGCTGGTCTTTTAAACTCGGTAGCCTCACAATACCTTTTTGTGGGAATCTGGTTGTTAATTCCAATTATTATCGAAGTAGTGCCAACATTATATGTTTATATTAGACTATCATTGGGAATATTTTGGAATTGGATTATTAATTTAATAAATAAAAATAAAACCATTAACAATAATAATGATTTTTATTTACCGGAAATAGATGTAGTTATTCCGGTCTATAATTCAGCAGACACTTTAGAAGCTTGTATTCTTTCAGTAATTAACTCTACTTATCCTATTGATAAAATAAAAATAACTTTGGTGAATAACAAAAGTACAGATGACAGTTTTAAAAAATTCCAAGAGATTCAAAGCAAATATAACCATGCGATGATTTCATGGCTAGATGCAGCTCAAGGAAAATCTAAAGCTTTGAATATGGCAATGTATAATACGCATAATAAATATTTTATTCATGTGGATAGTGATGGACAACTAGAAGAAAATGCCTTATTAAACATGGTTAAGCAATTCGAACGTGACATTGATACTGTTGCTTTGACGGGAATTATTTTAACGCAAAAAGAGCTGATTAAACAACAAAAGAGTAAGTTTATTAAAATAATGGATCTATTAGAGTATCATGAATATTCAAGTGCTTTTTTAGTTGCTCGAAACTCAGAAGCTCTTAGTAATAATATGTTTACTATGTCAGGAGCATTTTCTGGTTTTAGGCGTTCGGAATTATCTAGTACCTTTATGTTTAGTAGTGAAACAGTTGGTGAAGATACGCATATGACTTTTCAAATGCGTGATAAAGGACAAGTTCGTTTAGCTAAAGATGCCATTTTTTATGTAGAACCAATAGATAGTTTTGATACTTTGTACCGTCAACGTCAACGTTGGCAGATGGGTGAAATGCAAGTTATTCATATGTTTGAAAAGACAGGTGATATATCGATTTGGAAATTTTTCACTAATTTCATGGTCCGTAAATTAATGTTGGATCATACCTTTGTGTTTCCGAGACTAATATGGTTCTTTGCACCAGCGGTCTTAGTAGCTAAAAATTTCTCTGGTAAAACTTTAATTGTTATTTATCTATCAATGTATTTTTTATATGTGTTTATTAGCGGTCTGTTTTTTCTATTAGCGCAAATTTATTTACATAAATTTCAAAAAGAATATAAATTTTTTGTCCGAAGTGGGGTTGTGCTTTTATTGATGCCGATATATAAGTTTATATTGTCATGGGTCTTATTAGCAGCTTTATTGAACGGAACTAATCACATGCAATGGCGGGTTCGATCCATCATCGATGAATTAAGTACTACTGGAAATTTATTAAAAAATGATGCTAAGCGGTTTGCACATATGCTAAAGGATATGAAAAATAATTTAAAAAATTAAAGCTTTAATTTAGACAAGGAGATTCGATGAATTTTAACCATAAATTTATACAATTTATTAACTTAGCAATAACAATCATTTTTTATTTTTTTCTAGTTCAAATGTTGTATTTTTCAGGATCATCAACAAATCTTTCACTTGAAAGCGTAACATGGTATGCACTATTGGTAATTGTGTTTGTAGTATTGATGTATGTACTGATTAATACAAGTTTTATTGATCGATTTGAACGACTTAAGCATAAACAATGGATTTTTGCGGTGGCTTTTTTTGTCTCAGTGGTTATTTTTCAAATTGTCTTTATTTCTTATGTTCATCCAGCAATTGGGTTTGATGCTGGAGCTATTCATTCAGCATTGTTTAATCCCACTGATGTAAATACTCGAGGATATTATAGTCAATATATCAATAATTTATCGTTATTGTTAATTCAACATTGGCTAGCGGATACTTTTCATAATACATCATGGTTATTCTTTGATTATATTGGTTTGATCTTAGTTGATTTATCAGCCTTGATCAACATATTAACAATTTGGTTGATAAAACGTAAAAACACCATTAATTTGATATTTTTAGAATCAACTTTACTAATGGTGTTTCCTTGGATTATTATTTCATATTCAGATATTTGGGTAATTCCTTTAGTATCATTGATTATTTTGTTTTATACGCTAGTCGTTAAATTCAGGAGTAAGCTTTGGCTACGCTTAATAATGGATGTTGCTCTAATTTTGACTGTTATTTTGACTTATTATATTAAACCTTCATCAATTATTCCGATTATTGCGATTGGCTTAATTGAGATTAAAAGGATCTATATCGCATTGTTTATTGACCACACTATTAAGCTAAAACAGTCTTTGATCTTTATACTGGTTGTTTGCCTGATAGGGGGAGCTGGGTATGGTAGTTTTAAGGCGATTCAACAAACAATTAATAAACAGAGTTATATTCCCGTTAATCCTGGATTATCAGTTCCAGCTATCCACTTTATTAGTATGGGAACTTCTGGTGATGGAGGATATAACGAGAAAGACGCGTTGGCTATGGCTTTACTACCTGATCGACAAGATAAGGTTGATTACTCAGTTCGGATTTTAAAGCAAAGGTTGCATAAAATGGGACCGATTGGTTATGGAAAGTTCCTAATTATGAAACAATCAAATAATACTACTGATGGATCTTTTGCTTGGTTGAAAGAGGGACATTTCTTTGCTAAAAACCCTAAACCAACCAATCTTTTGCAAAGTTTTGTGTATAAAGATGGTAAAAATCTTAAAAATTATCAATTTTTGGCGCAGTTAATTTGGCTTTTATTGTTATTTACTTTAATATTTGCAAGATCTCATAATGATGAGTGGGTTCAAATTTTGCGAATTGCGATTTTGGGTGGTTTATTCTATCTTCTTATTTTTGAAGGCGGTCGTACTAGGTACCTAATTCAATTTTTGCCATTAATTTTCCTGTTATCCGCTTATAACTCAGATCTATCTTGGAACTTTTTAAATCGGGGGTTCCGTTGGGCGAAAGAAACGTTTAGTATTGATGATTAGAATAAATAATTTAAAGAAATGGAAGAAATTTTATTATGCAAACAATGTATCGGTTAAAATTTTATATCAATGCATATCATGCGGTGGAATGGAATGGAAAAATGGGACAACTTCATCCACATACTTGGGAAATTATTAGTGATTTTTCAACTAGCTCTGATGCTAATATTCAATTTAATGAATATGAAAAAGACATTATGGATTATTTGAAACGTTACGAAGATAGTACTTTGAATGAAGTTAAGCCTTTTGACAAACTTAACCCAACTGTAGAAAACTTTGCAGAAGTTGTTTTTAACGATTTGCGTTATCATTCTAAATTGATTGAAAATAAAATTATTTTGCAAAAACTAGAAGTTAGTGAGGGACCTACCCGTACTTATATCATTGTGAATGATGATATATAAGAGAATAGATTATGAAAAAATTTATGATATTTATTTTTACTTTATTATGCTTATTAGGATTAGTTTGGGGAGTCGGAGCACTAGCACATCTAGGTGGTGGATTTAAAGAAAATGATGTTAGTGCGATTAAAGATACCGGTCATGTACGCAATTGGACTAAGAAGGAGTTTAATGTCCTAACACCGCAGGATTGGGATGATGGCTCTGATAGTCAATATAGTAATATTGTTAAAGTGTTCGGACCAGGTGATGAACGTCGTCTAGAGTCTCAAGATACTTCGGGATCTAAAAAAGCCGAGGTTAAACATTTAGTAATTACTTGGCGACAAAAGGATGCCAACATATATATGGGGTTTTATAAATATTCACCAAATGGCCAATGGCTTTTACATGATAAAACTTGGACTGACAAGTAGTTATAGAAGATATTTTACCTACATTTAGAGATTAAGGAGCATCTTCAAAATGGAAGATGCTTTTTTATTTTATTTAAATTTTAATGAATATCATGAAAGTTGTAATTAAAGCGTTATGTAAATAAGAATGTTATAATAAATTCCAATAATATTATTAAGTGTGGATAAAAAGGGGTGAAGCGATGCTAAAAGAAATTGCTGCTGGAGACTTAGTAACGGCACGGATTGCGGTTGAAAAAGGAGTTGATCGAATTGAATTAAATCAGCAACTTGAATTGGGTGGTTTGACCCCAAGCAGAATAACTTGGCAGGCTGTTTTAAAATTAGGGCGACCAGTTGTAGTAATGGTACGTCCTCGTGGTGGCGATTTTAACTATAGTAATGATGAAGTGATTGAGATGGAAAGGACCCTAATTGCGTTAAAAAATGATGGGATCAAAATCGTTACCTTTGGAGTGCTAACGGCGCAAAAACAACTGGATACGATAGTCATGGAACGCTTAATTAAAGTAGCTTCACCTATGCGAGTAGTGATGCATATGGCATTTGATTCAATTCCGTTGGATCATCAAGCAGCAACAATTAATTGGTTATCCCAACACCAGGTAGAGCGAATTTTAACGCATGGTGGTCCGTTGAATCAGCCGATTGAACAAAGTTTAAAACAAATTAAGATTACAATTGAACAAGCTCAGGGTAAGATTGAAATTTTACCTGGTGGTGGAATTAATTATCAAAATTATGAGCAGATTGCTCGACAATTAGGAGTTGAGCAAGTACATGGTAGTCAGATTATTAAGTTAAATGTGGTTGAATAATTATTATATTTAAATATAAAGTCTTGCAAAATGGCTGAGGGAACTGTATAATTAATCTTTGTTGGGTTAGCAAACTAATCTTAACGGGACGTAGCTCAGCTTGGTAGAGCACCTGGTTTGGGACCAGGGGGTCGCAGGTTCGAATCCTGTCGTCCCGATTCAAAAAAGGCAATGACTTAATGTTATTGCCTTTTTATTTTTTAATAAAATTAACATAGGAGGGATCTGATGTCAGGTGAAATGGAAAAAATTACAGCATCAACTTTTATTGATTTAATTAATCAATTAGGATTTAAAAGTCCGATTGTTGGTGAGAAAACGATGCATACGGAACCTGGGTTTAAAGTCCGTGATCCAAAACAGCAAGTAGAGTATCAATTGCCATATTGGGATATTTTACGTCGCGCAGATGAATCATATTGGTCACCACTAGATGGTGATCGTAAAACGGTTTATAATGTGACTGATTTTGAAATTTTAATTAATGAAAATTGGATTCCTATTATTGAGTGGTACATGCAGGACACTGATACTGAAAATTAATAAAAAAGGTCGAGGATTCCTCGACCTTTTTTATTATATGCTAAAATAATTTCTACGCCTTTTTATTATGAAAGAAAGCAGTGAAAATGATTAATATTATTAAGCTAATTGTTCCAATTATACCAAGAATGATCCCAATGTTTAAGCCAGGAGTTTTGTACTCTAACTTGATATAGTTAACACCTTGATGGAGTTTAATTCCAATCATACCTTGGTTCACAGCTTTAATCTTATGCGTAGAGCTGGTCCAACCATTGCTCCAAGGAATGGTACTTGTTAACCATTGGCCTTTTGAAACTGTGATTTTGCTAGTTAATTGATTATCTTTGTATGAAAGAATAGGAGCATTTTTTTGAATTTGTTTAGCAACTTGATCAAATCGATTATCAATCGGGACTGCCTTCATTGTGATTGTGTAGTGATAGGTTCCATCCTGTGAAAACTCCAAGGGAATAAATTGATCTTTTTTATATTGTTTAGCAGGGCCTAAATTAATAGTCAATGCTGAACGATGTTGATAGAAAGAGAGGTTATTAGCGCCTGATTGGTAGACTGAATTAATCTGTTTTTGGTAAGTTGTGTCGATATTGTAACCACCAACTTTTCGTCCAAAATTGTTAAGATTATTTTTGTACCAATTTAATTTAAATCCTGTGGGGTTAATTCTTAAATCAGAATCTTTTTGTGGATTTTGATGATTTTGATGATTATTGAAAACATAATTGGTATATGCAATTTGCTTTCTTTGGCCCCATGTTGCCGCTTTATAGGATAGATTAGTAATTTCTAAATGTAATTCCATTCCTTTTAGTTTTGGATTAGCTTTTATATTAATCCCATCTGGTAATAGACTAGGATGGGTTTTATAGGTCGTTGTAATTGATGATTTCCAGTTTTCACTTCCATTTAATGCAATAGGTATGGTTTGTACCTTTTTAGCAAAATCAGAATGTTGAGTTCCACCTTTAACTACTACAGAGTCGACTAATGTCGCTTCTTTTTCGGTAGGTGAGAGTTTCTGATATGTCTTAGGGTTGACCGAATATTTTGGTAAGTATAAACGAGGATAACTATTTTGCGTTTCGCCTTTTATTAGCCCCTTGGTAGTCGCTTGTTCATTGACTAAATATGATTTAGGTACATTTTGTTCAGTATTGGTCCAAATATTTTTAACGCCTAAAATATTAAAGATTAAATTACGATGATCTAAATTACCGATGACATCATTAGGGTTAGAGCTTTGAATTTGCAAACCGGCTAGAAATTGATTAGTACTTTTATTTTGAAGAGACCAGTAGCTTTCAATGTTGTTTAAACCAGCAGCTATGGGTAAATTGCTAGCAGGTGCAATACCATTAATATTACCTAGCTGTTGATCAACGTAGATTCGAGGTTGATCTTGATCTAGCGTTTTGAATGTTTTTTGATTTTTAAGTAATGCTTGAATAGTTTGTTTTGGTACTAGGCTGGTTGAATCGGGATTATAATCCTTGGAATGGTTACGGATCATCAAGATACTAAGACCCAAGCTGATAATTATTAAGAGCCAAATTTTAGTCTTTTTTTGTAAGGGATGATTAATGAGCAAGGCAAGGGTTAACAATCCACTAAAAAAAGCAGCAATTAGTAATCCGAAATTCAGGTTAACATTTAGATTATGGCTAATAAAAAGAGATAAGGTAGCAATTCCTCCTAATATTCCGGTAATTTGTAAGTCACGAATCGCTAATTGATCCAGGTTTTCTAATAGTTCCATTGAGATTAATGCGACTGGGAGACAAATTAGTAATAACCAGCGATTTGATGGAGAAGTTCCTCCATTAAAGACGGCAGAAAAGATTGGAAAACATAGTCCTACCATCGTGATGATCCAAATTAAGTTGTAATTTATATATTTTTTAAAACGACGAAAACTAAAAATAATAGCGGTAACGCTAATGAAACTCATACCACCGTTGAGCCAAAATAGCGGAAGTGATTCATTTCCGATGATATTACCTGGAAGCGCTAAATAATAGTTGATCGGATATAACCACATACCATTAGCAATGACCGTATTGGTTCGAACGGCATTCATCGTGGCTAGTACTGAAGGTAAAAAGAGCGGGGCACTGATTAAAGCCCCGATAATAACGGGTCCGAAGACTTGAAGTGTCCTTTTTCTTAGTTGAGGTTGGGTTAATAGGAACCATAACCAAATGAGAAATGTGGCTAAAGCCAGCATAAAAGCAAAATAAAAATTATTCCAAAGGGTCCAAGCGACCATGATGGTTAATAATTTCCAACGACCAGTCCGAATAAAACGGATTAAACTCCAGCAAAGCAATGGAAAAATGATCAGAGGGTTAATAAAGAAAGGGTGTTCAAAGGCGATAAAGGCTGTAAAACCGGAAAAAGTATAAATTATTCCTCCGGCACTTAAAACCCAGTTAGAAAAAGTATGCTTAGTTAAACGAGGTGCTACAAAAATTAAAGCAGCTCCTGCCAACCAGAGTCTAATTAAAATCATTAGATTATAATATTCAATCAGGTGAGTTGATTTTACTAATATTAATGGATAAGTAAAAATATCACCCATAACATAGTAGGAAAAAGTCTGTAAGTAGTCTTGTCCTAGACTTATATTCCAATCCCATGCGGACGGTAATTTATGATTAAAAAATAGATTTCTTAAATCATGATGCCATTGGATCAAGGCGGGAAAATGCTGGGTGATACCATCAGCGTTCCAAATTAATGAACCACCACCAATGAGAAATGGGACGAAAACGATGAGTATAATGATGAAGAATAGAATGGTATAGATACTTAGGGGATGCTTGATTAACCGTTTCATTGAATTTTTGATCCTTTAATTTAGTGTTAATAATTTTCCTTATTATAACATGATGGAAATTTTGCTTTTAATCTTAATCGTGTTAGGAATTATACATCAGGAATGTATATATTTTAAATAAATTACAATAAATAGTAAAAATTTTACAAAGATTGCCCTTTGGCTAATGAAAACGTTTACTTTTGTATCAACGTGGGTTATTATAATAAAGTACTTAGATTAATAAGGGTATGAATAAATTAAAAAGGAGATCCGCGAAATGGTTAATTTTATTATTGCCAGTCACGGTGAGTTTGCTTCCGGAATTAAGATGTCGGGACAGATGATCTTTGGCGACCAGGAAAATGTCGAAGTTATAACCTTTATGCCAAATGAAGGTCCAGATGATTTGCATCAAAAATTTGTTGATGCAATTAATCGCTTTGAAGATGGGGATAAGAGTCAAGTATTATTCCTTGTTGATTTGTGGGGGGGATCACCATTTAATCAAGCTAATTTAATTGTTGCAGAACATCCAGAAAATATGGCAATGATAGCAGGTTTGAATTTGCCAATGTTGATTGAGGCCTACAGTGCTAGATTTACTCAGGATAAAGCAGCTGATATTGCAAAGTCATTAGTACCAACGGCTCGTGAAGGAGTTAGATCCATTCCAGAAGCCGAATTGGAAACTAATTCAGTTAAAAAAGCAGGGAATGATTCCATGCAAGGCTTGAAAAAGGGTAAGATGAAAATTAATTTAGCCCGAATCGATACACGTTTGTTGCACGGTCAAGTTGCAACAGCATGGACACCTGATTCAAAAGCCAATCGTATTATCGTAGTATCAGATAATGTTGCTAAGGATGATATGCGTAAGAATTTGATCATTCAAGCCGCACCTAATGGAATAAACGCTAATGTTATTCCGGTCGATAAGATGATTGAAGTAATGAAGGATGATCGGATGGGTGGCGTAGAAGCCTTCTTACTATTTGAAAATCCTCAAGATGCACTCCGTGCCGTTGAAGGAGGAGTTCCCTTGACATCAATTAACGTTGGTTCAATGGCTCATTCAACTGGTAAGACAATGGTGAACAAGGTTTTGTCAATGGACAAAAATGATGTTCAAACTTTTGAAAAAATGAGTGATTTAGGGGTTAAATTTGATGTCCGTAAGGTACCATCAGATTCAAAGGCTGATTTATTTAATTTAATTAAAAAAGCCGACGTTAAGTAGCTATTATTTAAATTTGGAAAGGTAGAATATCATGACAATAATTTCAATGGTATTGGTAGTTGTAGTGGCATTCTTCGCCGGGATGGAAGGAATTTTGGATCAATTCGAAATTCACCAACCGCTGATTGCTTGTACGTTAATTGGGCTGGTTACTGGCCACTTAATCCCATGTGTTATTTTGGGAGGAACTTTACAGATGATGGCCTTAGGTTGGGCTAATATTGGGGCCGCTGTGGCTCCCGATGTGGCCTTGGCATCAGTTGCTTCAGCTATTATTTTAGTTAAAAGTGGGCATTTTGATTCAGCTCACATCACTTTGGCATACGGAGCTGCAATTCCGTTGGCCGTTGCTGGTTTGTTCTTAACAATGATCGTTCGTACCTTGGCGGTCGCCATGGTTCACGGAGCTGATAAAGCCGCTGAAAAGGGTGACATGAAGGCGATGGAGCGAATTCATGTCACAACATTGATGATGCAAGGATTGCGAATTGCCATCCCAGCTGTTTTGTTACTTTTGATCCCTACATCAGCTGTTCAAGACGCTTTGAATGCTGTTCCAACTTGGTTGTCAGATGGAATGGCAATCGGTGGTGGAATGGTGGTTGCCGTTGGTTACGCTATGGTTATTAACATGATGGCAACACGTGAAGTATGGCCATTCTTTGCCATTGGGTTTGCTTTAGCAGCTGTCACACAATTAACTTTGATTGCCATGGGTGCAATTGGAGTTGCAATCGCATTGATTTATCTTAACCTATCAAAGATGGGTGGTGGATCTAATAATGGTTCCAACGGTGGTGGGTCAGGCGATCCGGTTGGCGACATTTTGAATGAGTATTAGGAAGGGGAACGAAATTATGACTGAAGAAAGAATTACACTTACTAAAAAAGATCGATTTTCTGTTGCCCTTCGTTCAACAATTTTGCAAGGTTCATGGAATTATGAGCGAATGCAGAATTTGGGGTTCGCTTATTCATTGATGCCAGCCATCAAAAAGCTTTATCCGAAAAAAGACGATCGTGCGCAAGCTTTGAAGCGGCACATGGAGTTCTTTAATACTCATCCATATTTAGCTTCGCCTGTTTTGGGAGTTACATTGGCTTTGGAAGAAGAACGAGCTAATGGGGCTGCAATTGATGATGCGGCCATCCAAGGTGTTAAGATTGGAATGATGGGACCACTTGCTGGGGTCGGAGATCCAGTCTTCTGGTTCACGGTTCGACCAATTTTGGGAGCTCTAGGTGCATCACTAGCCATGAGCGGAAATATTTTGGGGCCAATTTTGTTCTTCGTGGCTTGGAATATAATTCGTTGGGCCTTTATGTGGTATACACAAGAATTTGGATATCGTGCTGGAAATGAAATCACTAAAGACTTATCTGGTGGTTTGCTAAAAGACATTACAAAAGGTGCTTCAATCTTAGGAATGTTCATCTTAGCAGTCTTGGTTGAGCGATGGGTTAACGTTAAGTTCACCCTTGAACTACCATCTAATAAATTAGCTGAAGGTGCCTATATTAACTTCCCTAAGGGAAATGTTACTGGATCAAAGTTGCAACAAATTTTGAGCCAACAAGCTGATGGCCTTAGCCTTGTTAAGGAAGCACCAAATACTTTGCAAAACAATATTGATTTGTTGATTCCTGGTTTGATGGGATTGCTTTTGACATTTGCTTGCATGTGGTTACTTAAGAAGAAGGTTTCACCAATTGTTTTGATTATTGGACTTTTCGTAATTGGAATTGTATTACACGTCCTACACATTATGTAAAAAGATTATCACAGGCGGGTCTGGACCAGATTTTTAGTCCGGACTCTTTTTATTAGAAAATATTATAATGCTACAAAGCAATCAAATTTCGAGACTTTTGCGAAAAATTTTATAAAATTTAGGGGGATAGCAAATGGTTGAATCAATTAATACACGAGTGGAATTGAAAGCACCAGGAATTTCATATTTAGGAATTGGGGCTAAATATGGTGATTTTTTAATTGGTGATAATGGCTTTGAATTCTTTAATACGAATAATGTTAATGATTTTATTCAGATACCGTGGGAAGAAATGAAAGTTGTTTATGCTCAATTACATTATAATAAAAAATTAGGTCGTCGCTTTAAGGTTATTACTTCAATTGGTGATCTTGATTTTTCATCCAAAGAGGTTGGTGCTGTTTTAAAAACAATTCGCCAGCATATTGGGAATGAAAAAGTTCTAAGGCGACAAAGTTTTTGGAAGCAAATGACTCTTACATTTAAATCATTTTTCACTAAAAATAAATAAACTAAAAAACGTCTGGCTCAATAATTATTGAGCCAGACGCTTTTTAGTTACGATAACAATAGATTCTAGTGCATAGGAGATAAGTTAAAAGTTATAATTGAAAATGTTGCATATATTATAGGTAGGAAAATATAAAGAATTTGTTAGAAACTTTAATATTAATGATATATATGATAATATAGAATAACCAATTTTTTGAAAGCAGGCTCATCGATGAATGAATTTGAATATGAACAAAAACGTCTAGATCATGTTTTAGACAAGATTGAACAAGCCCAACAAGATAATAATGCTCAACTGGCTCGTGCTGAGGAGGGCCAAGTAGAAGTAGAAAAAGGGTGGAATGATGTTCGATTTAAGTCATCCACTTATTCGGGATTATTCGAAACCGCGATGTCAGTTCGACAACAACAACAGATGTTACAAGAACGGGAAATGGCCCAAACTTCTGCTCAACATCAAGCTCAAACTTTAGCCCGTTTGGCAAAAAATCCTTATTTTGCACGAATTGATGTCCAAGATGAAGGATCTGATAAAATAGAACCCATTTATATTGGTTTGGCTTCTTTTTCAGATCAACCCGATAATTTTTTGGTATATGATTGGCGGGCGCCAATTTCATCTATTTATTATGATGCAGGGTTAGGATCTGTTACATATGAGACACCTGTTGGACCACAGGCGGCAAATGTCAGTTTAAAACGACAATTTCAAATTGAAGATAAAAAAATTGTAACCCTATTTGACACAGATGAAGTTGTTGGTGATCAAATGTTGTTAGATGCCGTTGCTGGTGAATCATCAACGAAGATGAAATCGATTGTAACAACGATTCAACGAGAACAAAATAAAATTATCCGGAATACTCATGCTGAACTATTGTTTGTTCAAGGGGCAGCCGGATCAGGTAAAACTTCAGCTGTCTTACAACGAGTGGCATATCTTTTGTATCGTTATCGAGGTAATTTAACAGCTGGTCAGGTGGTAATGTTCTCACCAAATCAATTGTTTAATGATTATATTGATCAAGTGCTACCCGAAATGGGTGAGCAAAATATGATTCAGATGACCTTCTATCAGTATGCTTCACGACGATTACCAAAATTGAAGTTAGAGACGCTACAAGCCCGATTTGAAGAGAGTCAACCTGCTTGGCGCCAAAAAATTAATCAATTTAAAGGAACTAAATTATATTTCGATCTTATTAAAGTTTATACTGATCAATTAAATCAGACAGGAATTCGCTTCCGATCAATTAAATTCCGAGGTAAGGAGATGATTTCCAAAGAACAAATTGCTGATATTTATTATTCATTCAATGAAAACTATAAATTAGGGCAACGTTTGGAAGTGACTAAGGAACGTTTATTAAGTAAAGTTAGAGGGATAATTGGGGCCGAAATGAAGGCTGATTGGGTGGAATATGCCATTCAAAATCTTTCAAAGGAAGAATATGATTCAATTTTAGGTGATCAAGTTCGTGAATTTAAAGATGAAAAAGCTGAGTATAACGCACTAGCCAAAATTATTGTACAAAACGAAATGCGACCAGTTTTGCAACAAATTAGTCGGACACGGTTCTTGAATATTAACGCCCAATTTTTGGACTTATTACGATTTGTTCCTAAATTAACTGATTTAACTCAAGTTGGGATTAATGATGAGGAATGGGAAAAGAGTTTAGCGCTCACAATTGAGGAGTTAAAACAAAAAGAATTAAATTTGGCTGATATGACACCATTTATGTACTTATTTGATGTAATTAAAGGAAGTCATGGGGAGCGTGATATTCGATTTGTCTTTATTGATGAAATTCAAGATTATACTCCTTTCCAGTTAGCATTTTTGAAATTCAGTTTTCCAAAAGCTCGCTTTACGATGTTAGGTGATTTGAATCAAGCTATCTTTACCAAGGCGAATGCAGTCACCTTACAAGATGAGTTAAAAGAGCTATTTGGAGCCGAAAAGACTGAATTTATTCAATTAACACAAACATATCGTTCAACACAGCAGATTACTGATTTTGCTAAAGCTACCCTAATCAATGGGGTTCAAATTGATGCATTTGAACGAACTGGTGCTAAGCCAACGATTGAAATTTTGCCAAATGACACAGCGATGACAGAAGCAGTCTTGACGCAATTAACACAAAATGATCAAATTGATGAGACAACGGCGATTATTACGAAAACACTCAAAGAGGCAGAACAAGTTTATGTTTACTTAAATGAAAGCCATCCTGTGACAGTAATACGCACGGAAAACCAGCGATTAGTGCCAGGCGTAATAATTGTTCCGGCTTACTTAGCTAAGGGGCTTGAATTTGATGCTGTCATTATGTGGGATGCTTCAGCTACTAATTATAATGGTGATGATGAGCGTCAATTGGTTTATACGATTGCTTCAAGAGCTATGCATCAATTAACAATTGTGGCTAAACAACAACTTAGCCCATTGTTAAATGTGGATCCTAATCTTTACGATAGAAAGTAATGGCTATTAATCATGGAAGATAATGAAAGAATATTTTCTAAATATCCCCGAGAAGCTTGGCAAAAGTTGAATACTTCGGTTGCTCAACGAGCTGGAGAATTAATTACACCTCAATTATTGAATCAAATTAAGGCCTTTAATGATGAAATATCGATGGATGATGTCAGTAAAATTTACGAACCATTGGTAAATTATATTATTTTACGAAAAAGACAATATGATTTAGATTTAGTTGAACGGCAACAGTTTTCGCAACAGGTTACTAGAAAAATTCCTTTTATCGTTGGAATTGCAGGTTCGGTGGCAGTAGGTAAATCAACAACAGCAAGATTACTTCAAAATATGTTGCAGGTGGAATATGGTGAAGAACAGGTGGCGTTAACTACGACGGATGGTTTCCTGTATTCAAACTTAGAATTAGAACAACGCCATCTGATGAAACGTAAAGGATTCCCAGAATCATATAATACGGCTGATATGATCAAATTTTTAAATACGGTCAAAGCAGGAGAAAACAGTTTGAAGGTACCTATATATTCACATGAATTGTCTGATGTGGTTCCAGATAGCTATGAAGAATTTCAACAACCTAGTATTTTAATTGTTGAAGGCGTCAATACTTTACAGTTTTCAGAACAATTCTCGGTTTCGTTATCTGATTTTTTTGATCTTTCGATTTATGTAGATGCTCCAAAGTTGTTAATAGAAACTTGGTATTTAGATCGCTTCTTAGCGCTGCTGGAAAAAACTAAACGCGAGCATGATATTACTAATTACTTTTGGCAATGGACGAGTTTATCAAAAGATGAGGCGATCAAAATTGGTCGTACAATTTGGCAAAGTGTTAATATACCTAACTTAGAACAGTATATTTTGCCAACTAGAAGTCGGGCTGATATAGTTTTGAAGAAGGAAAAAGGGCATCAAATCACTGAAGTTTGGTTACGTAATTTCTAAAATGTAACTTATCAATGTTACGATAATATTACAAATGGCTGTATATCTATAAATCATAAGCATATTTATAAAAAAAAAGATTTTAAATTACATTAGTAAAGAAAAAATCAAATCAATTAAATTGAATTAAAATGGCTGTATATCAGCCTTGAATAGCCTAAAAAGAGGCTTTATTACAGAAGTGTGACATTAAACTGAATGTATTTTGGAACCTGGTAACAGATTGTAAAGCTAACTTAATATAAAATCGGCTCAGCTTGGTAAACTTATATATGTTGATTACGGCGGATACGTCGTAAAGAAGCGCCCAGTAATAATGCTTGGAGCGCAGTAGATGGATTTCTGAAGTCTAGGAGAGTTTTAAATAATGAATAAAGTAAAAGAAACAGCTTTAACAGTTGCTGGATTGACTGCCGTATTTGGGGCTGGTCAAACTGCTATTCACGCCGCTACTACTTATACCGTTGAAGGTGGAGATACTTTGAGCGATATTGCAACAAAGTTCAATACAACCGTTAACGATTTAGTACAAGCTAATAATTTAAAAGATGCTAACTTGATCATTAAAGATCAAGAATTAGTAGTATCAGATGATGATACTCAAGTAGCTGCATCAACAGCTACTGCTACTGACGTTGCTGCTCAAGCAGCTGACGATGCAACTACATCACTTGCTGCTGAATCATCAGCTTCAGCCTCAGAGGCCGCTGCATCATCAGCCGCAGCTTCCGAAGCCGCCGCATCATCAGCTTCAGCTGCTGCATCAACAGCTGCTAATACTGATACTAAGCAAGTAGCTGCATCATCACCTGCTGCCGTAGCTACTGCAGTTACTGGTTCTGGATCAGTTTACGATCAATTTATTGCTGCTGGAGGAACTGCCTCACTATGGCAAAGTGTTGTTATGCCTGAATCTGGTGGTAATCCTAATGCCGTTTCACCAAATGGGTATCACGGTTTGGGTCAAACTATGAACTCATGGGGTTATGGCTCAGTTGCAAACCAAACTTCTGGAATGATTAGCTATGCAGTTTCTCGTTACGGATCTATTGATAGTGCAATTGCCTTCCGTTCATCACATGGTTGGTGGTAAGATTAAATCTTAAATTAAAAAAAAGGTTGATATTTTGATATCAACCTTTTTTGTTTGTATATTTGATTTATACCCTGACTAGCCTATGCTAAAATGAAGGGATAAGGAGTGTGGATTAATATGAAGCATGAACATAATATGAATAATAGACGTTATTTAATTTCGACCATAATGAATATTATTATAACGGTGGCAGAATTAATGGGCGGATTAATTTCTGGTTCTTTAGCACTAGTTTCTGATGCAATACATAATTTAACAGATGTGGTTTCTTTAGTGATTGCATGGGTGGCACAATTAATTTCTGGTCGAGGAATGAATGCTAAAAATACTTTTGGCTATCGTCGTGCTCAGATTATAGCAGCTTTTGTCAATTCTACTTTTATGATTATGGTTTCATTGTTCTTAATTTTTGAATCCGTAAAAGGCTTTTTTAATCCTCATCCAATTCAAGGAAATTTAATGTTGATCATTTCGGTGATCGGATTGATCGCTAATGTTATAACCGGAATGGTATTAGCGCGAGGAGAAGGTAATTTAAATCAACGGGCTGCCTTGTTGCATGTGATTGGAGATGCGTTATCGTCAGTTGGTGTTATTTTTGCAGCAGTGATGATTACTTGGGCAAACTGGTTATGGTTGGATCCGCTTATTACTTTGGTGGTGGCAATCTATATTATGCATGAAACTTGGTCGGTACTAAAAGAAGCTACAAATATTTTAATGGAATCAAATCCAAATGTAGATTTAAACGATGTTAGAAAATTGATTTTGGAATGTCCTTACGTGAAAGGCGCACATCATTTTCATATTTGGCAAATAGACGAAGATCAGACGTTGTTAACCTTTCATGTGACAATGGAAAATCAGCCATTAATTCAAGTGGAACAAAGTATTCATGAAATTCAACAGGTTATTTTGGAAAATTATCAAATTGATCATGTAACGGTTCAACCTGAAGTTGATCATCTTAATGATCAAATAGTCGATCTAAATGAATGTCAGTCAGAAAATTGACATAGAGTGGGAGTAATTAGAAAATGAAACAGGATCAAAATCATTGGCTTGGTCAAATAGCGATGATTGGTGTTGGGGGATTCATCGGTGGCGCACTGCGCGAAAGTGTAGAAATAATTTTTCAGAATATGAATCCGTTAGGAACTCTTGTGATTAATTTAACGGGAACATTTTTGACAGTTTTACTAACGGAAATTTTAATCAAAAAGTTAAGCTTATTAAATCAAATTCAAAGTGATTTTATTTTTGTTGGTATTATGGGAGCCTATACAACTTATTCTACGTTAATGTTAGAATTAACCAAATTAACGATTTTTCCAGCGCTCCTTTATTGTTCTATTAGTATCATCGGCGGTGTTTTGATGGTCTATGCAGCTGAGTGGGCTGGGGGAAAGGTTATTCAAAAATGATTCTAAAAATATTAATAGTTGGAATGGGTGCGGCAATTGGATCAATGTTACGTTTTTATATGCTAGATCGGTTAACGAAAGTAAGTATTCTTTCAAATAGTTGGATGGTTGTGATAATTAATTTATTAGCGGCTTTTGGGATGGGATATTTAAGTGGATTAAGCCTATCTTATCCATGGCATACCTTAGTCACATCAGGGATTATGGGAGGCTTTTCAACTTTTTCGACACCCATGAATGAATTAGCACAATCGTTGAATCAAGATAATAGAAAACAGATTGACTTAGTTTTGCTTAAAACTGGGATTATGTTTATTTTAGGGTTGCCGATTTTAATTTTAGGGATGTATTTGGCATAAAAATGGTCTACTTAAAGGTTTTGTAAAGAAATAGATGTAATATTTCGATTGTTCGTAATATTCTCGTTACGTATTTTTGTTATATTGTTTAAGGCTAATGTAAATACAAATAAAAATTATAAAAATAAGTGAAGGTGAGAGATTAATTAATATGAGTAATACGAAGAAAATTATTGGAACCGCAATCGCAGCTGCCGCTTCAGCAATCCCATTTATGGGGGGGCATGCTTCTGCTGATCAAGCTACTAAAACTTTCCGGGATGCATCAGTTGATGATGTTCAAAAAAATGCAGATGAAGCTAAAAATACACCAATGTATACTGTCCAAGCTGGAGATACGTTATCATCAATCTCTGATGTTACTGGTGTTTCAACGGATGATTTACAAAAATACAATAACTTGAATAGTTCAAGTGTAATTATCAATGGATCACAATTGAAATTATCTGGGGACGATACAGCTGAAGCAAAAGATGAATCAGTTAATGCTGATAGCAGTGAGCAAGCAAGTTCTACTAGTGCAGCTAGCAGCAAAACCAGTCGTTCAACTGCTACAAATCAAAAAGCTAATGTAGCCAATAGTACTGCTTCAACTGCAGTTTCATCAAATGATGCAACTTTGGCAGCCTTGAACGCTATGCGTGCTAGTGCTGGTTTGAGTAAGTTGAATTGGGATTCAGGTTTGGCAGCTAAGGCTCAAGGACGAGCTGCAATTGTTGCCGCTTCAGGAATTCCTTCTGATCACTTCCATACACAGGGTGAAGTTATTGCTATTGGATTTGGAGCTGGATCAACGGTTGTTTCAGCTTGGTATAATGAAACTAACATGGTTGGGGCAGCTAATGGTCATCGTAATTGGGAAATGAATTCTTCATATACTCATGTTGGTTTTGGTTATGTTAACGGTGTTATCGTTGGTGAAGCTTATTAATTTTAAATGTTCTCGATCTAACCTATAAAAACTTATAAAAAAGTCTGAAACATTTTTGTTTTGGACTTTTTAATTTGAAATTTTTAATGGCTAGCTGTTTAACTTGGTATCGTTTGCACAAAAAAAGTCAAATAAAATATGTTGATTTTTTTGTTAAGAAACTTTACAATAGTCAACATGATTAAAACATCTATCGAGATGTTAAGGAGGAAAAAATGGAAACTGATCAAACAAAAGCATTAGATATTCATGGTAAGCCGTATTCGCGTGTTGCATTAGTACTTATTATTTTATTCGCAACTTTCGCCGGTACGTTAAACCAAACGTCATTAGGAACAGCAATTCCAACTTTAATGAAGGACTTTGATATTTCAATGGCAACTGCACAACAGGCCACAACTTGGTTCTTGTTAGTGAACGGAATTATGATTCCTGTGTCAGCTTACTTAATGACCCGCTTTCGAACTAAGTGGTTGTACGAAGTAGCATATATCCTACTATTTTTAGGAATGTTGTTAACTGCTGTTACTCCAGCCAAGTCTGAATTTTGGCCATTATTCATCGCTGGACGAGCATTACAAGCTCTGTCAGTTGGAATTACCATGCCCTTGATGCAATTGGTAATGGTTAATATTTTCCCTGAAAAGCAACGTGGAATTGCTATGGGATTGAGTGGCCTGGTCGTTGGAATGGCACCAGCCATTGGCCCAACCCTTTCAGGTTGGATTTTGGAAAAAGACCACGTCATCTTAGGATTGACGTTAAGTGATTCATGGCGTTCAATCTTCGTATTCCCAATGATTGTTTTGGGAATTTCAATTGTCTTAGGACTTTTCTTCTTTAAGGACGTTATTCCTAATCGTAAAGCTAATCTAGAATGGTTATCATTAATTCTTTCTACAATTGGATTTGGTTCATTCCTTTGGGGCTTCACTAATGTTGCCACTGATGGATGGGGTGACATGATGAATGTTATCTTACCAATCGTTATAGGGATTGCCTTTATTCTATTATTTGGTTATCGCCAATTGAAGTTGGACCGACCATTCTTGAATGTGCGGGTCTTTAAGAATAAGCAATTTACAATTACAACCATTTTGGTTGCCTTAGCAATGATGGCGATGATGGGTGTTGAAATGATGTTGCCTTTGTACATGCAAAATGTGCACGGACTTTCACCATTGGATTCAGGATTAGCCTTGTTACCAGGAGCTTTGATGATGGGACTTATGTCACCAATTTCTGGAATTGCTTACGACAAGGTTGGGGCAAAGCGTTTGTCACGAATCGGATTTGCTATCTTAACGATCGCAACCTTCCCATTCATCTTCTTGGGAATTGATACACCAATTCACTATGTAACTGTTTTGTATGCTCTACGTATGTTCGGAATCGCCATGGTTATGATGCCTTTGACAGCATCAGCTATGTCAGCATTACCAGTTAAAGATGCTGCCGATGGAACTGCAGCCAATAATACGGCACGTCAAGTTGCTTCAGCGGTAGTTGTTGCACTTTTGACTTCAGTTACTCAAAATATTATTAACAATAATACTCCAGCTCATCATCTTATGACTGAAAATCCAATTCAGTATGCATCTAAGATGGCTGACGCTTCTCTTCAGGGATTCCATGTTTCATTTGGAATTGGAATGATGTTTGCGATCGCTGGATTTATTGTTGCTAATTTCTTAGCTGGAAAGCACGAAAAGAAAGATATTGATGTAGACTATACGAAAGGGGTGAAGTAATTATGATGATTTTCATTTTAATTATTTTAGCAATATTTGTATTTTATGCATTTGTTGTATTAAAAAAGCCAATGGCTCGTTTGGTATTCGGTCTTATTGGTATCATCTTGTTAATTGGTGCTGTGGCCTTAACTACATTGAATTTCCATCAACACTGGGGAATGAAGAAAGTTACAACTACAACAACTAAAAAGATTTACTCAGCTGGACCAGCAGAGTCACCAGTTAAGTTGGTTATTACCAAGCAAATTGGAACTAAAGCTGACGATTATGTGTTTATTTATCGTGATCATGAAAACGATAAAGAAGCATCAGCACACTTTGTACCAAACCAAAAGAAGATCAATAGTTTTATTCACAGTACTGCTAAGTACCAAGTGAAGGATACTGATCAAGCCACAGTTACAATTAAAGAAACTCGTTGGCGTTGGGATTCAGACCTAGCAAAGCTATTGTTTAACTTTGCAGGTATGGATGGTATCTTACAAAAGAAGGAAGCTATTGTTACCGTTCCTAAGAATGGTTGGAAAGCAATGACTCCTGAGGAAGCTCAAGCAACGGCTAAAAAGTTAGCTGCAATGCAAAAACAGCAAGCTGCTTTGGCACAAGCTCAAGGACAAAACTAACATTAATACAACAAATCTGATTATATAGAATGTCATAATTTATGAATTTTAACACATCTTATTTTGGAATATTACAAAATAAAGCTATTTAAATTAGGCTTTTTGAATTTTGGTACATGTTTTATAAAAGGGCTGGGACAATTTTTGTCCCAGCCCTTTTATATTTTAGTTTATTTATAATGCTTTGCTTAACTGAAATTAAAATAAAGAGCACTACCTTTTCTATGTACACAATGACTAGGAAAGACTATAATTAAAAATTGAGTTCAGATAATGAATTTCACAGGGTAGAAGTCTATGCGTTAAGGATCACAAAAACGGAATGTGGGTTGTGATTGAAAAATTTATTCAAAAGCTCTTTGGAGTTATTAAAGAATAAGTTTGCGATGTAGGTTTCGCATTCACTGACATCAGTGAAACCCTCCATTAATTAAGGAGGTGTTTTCAAATGAAGACATTAGAATATTTTCGGGCACCCAGGTTGCGGACCCAAACGTTGGCATTATTAGGAGTCTTAATGGCTCTTGATATTATTATTTCCCGATTTACTATTGGAAATTCGTTTTTTCAAATCGGTTTTACTTTTATTACCGGTGGGCTAATTGCTAAATGGTATGGGCCAATGTGGGGCTTACCAGTGGCGTTTTTGATTGATTTTTTGACTAATTTATTAGGAGGTCAGCCATATATTATTGCCTTTGCCTTAGTTAAATTGCTATCCGCATTTATCTTTGGATATGCTTATTATCAGCGGGAATATCTATCATGGTGGCGTTTGACGATTGCGATTGGATTACAACTACTATTGGCGAATGTGATTCTTAATACGGCTTTATTGGGAATGTATAACTTTATTCCGGTCCATTCTATTCAAGCCGCTTTAAATTCACCAATTGTGTGGGCGCGGGCTCTTAAAAGCCTTGTCATGTGGCCAATTGAAGTTATTATTAGTTATCTGATTTTAAACAATAAGCAGTTAGTTAAGATGGCTAAACAAATTTTCAATTAAAAATGATCACTTGTCTTTGTAATTTAATTTTGATAAAATAAATATTATTAATTAGTAGATGGAGAAATAAAATGCATTTTAATAGTTTACAATCAAATAGTTGGTGGCGTTTCTAACGCGACCGAATTGCATTATTTTGCGGATTCGGACGTGCACTTTTCTAGTGCAACCGAATCCGTGGAATGTATTTCTCAAAAAATGAGGAAATCTACCTGGGTTTGTTTGCCTAGGTAGATTTTTTTTTGGAATTTAACATGAGGAATGGATTAAATTATGAATATAAAAATTAAATTAACAATATTAGGCTTGGCTCTTTTCTTAGGAGGAACGGCCATTCAAGAACATTATAAGGCCGATACTAAAAAAACAATTCCAACTTTAGGAGTTTTGCAATTTATGACACATCCAGCATTACACCAAATTTATACAGGGATTGAAGAGGGGCTAGCTGACGAAGGTTATCAGGATGGGAAAAATATTAAAATAGATTTTCAAAATGCACAAGGCGATCAGTCGAACTTAAAAACCATGTCGACTCGTTTTGCTAGTAAAAAAGTTGATTTAGCGGTTGGAATTGCGACACCTGCTGCGATTAGTTTAGCGAATACAATACAAAAACAACCGGTTATATTTGCGGGGTCTACCAATCCCATTGGGTCCAAATTAGTAACAAATTATGACCATCCCACGGGGAATGTGACTGGGGTTTCAGATCAGGCACCGTTATCCGATCAAATTGAAATGATGAAAAAAATACTACCTAATTTGAATACTGTGGGAGTTTTATATACCTCCTCAGATGATTCGGCAACCATTGAGGCACATAAATTTCAAAAATTAGCTCAACAAAAGGGATTGGCAACTAAAGTGGCTTCAGTTGCATCTTCAAATGATATTAATCAAACGGTTTTACAATTGATTAGTAATCATCAAGCTGATGCATTGTTTATTCCCACTGATAATAATATTGCAGGAGCTATGAATACGGTCATTAAAAATACTAATGCTGCTAAAGTTCCTGTTTTTCCAACGGTTGATACGATGGTACAACAAGGTGGACTTGCTGCTGAAGCAATCAATCAGAAAGAAATTGGAATTAAAACAGGACGTATGATTGGACGGATCTTGTCTGGTAAGTCAGTACAAGATCAATCGGTTGAATTTATGCAACAAGGACATTTGGTGATTAATCAAAAACAAGCCGAAAAATTAGGGATATCAATTCCTAATGAATTAATGCAAAAAGCAAAAATTATTAACTCAAAGGAGTAAGCACATGGGAGTAATTGTATCAGCGATTGGGCAAGGAATTATCTGGTCCTTGTTGGGAATTGGTCTATATTTATCATTTCGTATTTTAAATTTCCCAGATATGACAGTGGAGGGGACTTTTCCGCTAGGGGCTGCAGTTTCGGTTACATTAGTAGCGCAAGGGGTTAATCCATTTTTGACTATTATAATTGCCGGTATTATTGGTGGTGTCGCCGGATTAGTAACGGGATTGTTGTACACAAAAGGTCAAATCCCAATTTTATTGGCTGGAATTTTGACTATGACGGCCACTTATTCGATTAATTTAAGAATTATGGGTCAGGCAAATAAGTCATTATTAGGGGTCAAAACACTCTTTAATAACTCACTATTTAATTGGCTACCTAGTAATTTTTCTACGATTGTAGTGGGTTTGATTATTACAATAGTGGTTGTTGCTAGTGTAGCTTGGTTTTTACAAACTGAATTAGGACAAGCTTTCATCGCAACAGGAGATAATCAAAATATGGCCCGAGCAATGGGAATTGATTCGGATGCAATGATTACCCTTGGATTAATTATTTCTAATGCTTTAATTGCATTAGGGGGCGCTCTAGTGGCGCAAAATAATGGGTTTGCTGACGTGAACATGGGAATTGGAATTATTGTTGTAGCTTTAGCATCCATTATTATTGGTGAAGTTGTTTATACAGATCAGTTAACCTTAATGGAACGTTTGGTGACGGTGGTGATCGGATCTATTTTGTATCGTTTTGTTTTGGTAGCTGTCTTGGCATTAGGTTTTGATGCGAATGATTTAAATTTATTTAGCGCTATTATTTTAGGATTAGCATTACTATTACCTAAATTGCGACAGTCATTGCATTTGGCAACACTATTTAATATGAAAGGATCAAAGGAATGACAGAATCAAGTTCACCTATTTTAGAATTAATTGATGCCACTGTGATCGTAAATCAGGGGACACCCAATGAAAAAACAATTTTAGATCATGTTAATTTTGTAATGCAGGCCGGTGATTTTGTAACCGTACTGGGCTCAAATGGAGCCGGTAAATCAACCTTTTTAAATGTTATTGCGGGGTCTTTGCCTTTGTCGTCCGGACAAGTTTTAATTAATGGGCAAGATGTTACTAAATTAAATGAGATTAAACGAACACATTTAATTTCTCGAGTCTTTCAAGACCCTAAAATGGGAACTGCTCCACGGATGACTGTGGCTGAAAATTTATTGTTATCAGCTCGAAGAGGAAAACGTCATCGGCTTGTTTCAAGAAAGTTAACGAAGGCTAAAAAAGATCAATTTAAAACTCTAGTTGATCAAATGGGAAATGGATTAGGACAACGGTTGGATGTGGCGACTGGTCAACTTTCTGGTGGTCAACGTCAAGCGTTAAGCTTTGTAATGGCAACTATTACAAAACCAGCGCTATTATTGTTAGATGAGCATACAGCTGCCTTAGATCCAAAAACTAGTGCACAATTATTAAAAGTCACAAATGAACGAATTCATGTAGACCAATTAACTGCATTGATGATAACTCATAATTTAGAAGATGCTTTGAATTTTGGGAATCGGTTAATTATTATTAATGCTGGTCGAATTGAATTTGAGGCACGTGATCAGGATAAAGAACGATTACATTTGAATGATCTTTTAGATCATTTTAAGAAATATTAATCATTGTAATGTAAATACAACATAAATGTAATATTTGTTCATATAAAATATATATTCGTATAATTATAGTAAAATGATTCTAGACAAGTGTTGATCTAATGTAAATGTAATCGCTTTCTTAGAATTGCATTAATTTTTAGGGTTTTGTGTTTAATGTCACATAACCGCAAAAAACAGTTTTAATGCAAATTATAGGGTGTAAATTGATTTTACAATTAAATCTAAAACGGTTAAAATATAGAAGAATTAAGTAATAGAACCTAGTTAACAAAAGGAGATTTTTCTTACAATGAAGAAGACTAAAATCGTATCAACTCTTGGCCCCGCCTCAAGCGATGTCGAGACAATTTCTAAATTGATTCAAGGTGGAGCAAACGTTGTGCGCTTCAACTTCTCACATGGAGATCACGAAGAACATTTGGGACGTATGAATGCTGTCCACGAAGCTGAAAAGCTTACTGGAATTAAAGTTGGATTTTTGCTTGATACCAAGGGTGCCGAGATCCGTACTACGGTTCAATCAACTAATAAGATCGAATTCAACATCGGGGATGTTGTTCGTATCTCAATGGATGATTCATTAGAAGGAACTAAGGAAAAGGTTGCTGTAACTTATCCTGGTTTGTTTGATGACGTTTTGGTTGGCGGACACGTTTTGTTTGATGACGGGAAGCTTGACTTCTTGATCACTGACAAGGACGAAGCTAACAAAGAATTGATCACAACTGTTCAAAACCATGGTTTGTTGGGATCACGTAAGGGTGTTAACGCCCCTGGTGTTTCAATTAACTTACCTGGAATTACTGAAAAGGATGCTGATGATATCCGTTTCGGTTTGCAACATGATATCAACTTTATCGCTGCTTCATTCGTTCGTAAGCCTGAAGACGTTAACGATATCCGCGCTTTGTTGAAGGAAGCCGGAAAAGAAGACGTTATGATCTTCCCTAAGATCGAATCACAAGAAGGTATCGATAACTTCGATGCTATCTTGGAAGTTTCAGATGGATTAATGGTTGCTCGTGGAGACATGGGAGTTGAAATTCCTGCCGAAAATGTACCATTGGTACAAAAGGATTTGATCCGTAAGATGAACGCTGCTGGTAAGCCAGTTATTACTGCTACTGACATGTTGGATTCAATGCAAGAAAACCCACGTCCTACACGTGCCGAAGCTTCTGACGTTGCCAATGCTGTCTTTGACGGTACAGATGCAACTATGCTTTCTGGAGAATCAGCTAATGGTGATTACCCAGTTGAAGCTGTTCAAACTATGGCTCGTATCGATGAAAAGGCAGAAACTGCTTTGGCATTGAATGGTCGTCATGTTAACAACTTTGTAACTTCAGATGATAACACTGAATCAATCGCTGCTGCTGTTGCTGAAGCAGCAAGCAAGTTGGATATCAAGGCTATCGTTGCCTCAACTAAGTCAGGTTACACTGCTAAGTTGATCTCAAAGTATCGTCCAAATGCAGACATCTTGGCATTGACTTATGACGAACGCGTTGAACGTGCTTTGAAAGTTTACTGGGGAGTTCAACCAGTTATTGCTGAAACTCCAGCTAACACTGATGCTATTATCGAAGCATCAAAGAAGGCTGCTGTTGAGCAAGGTTTGGCCCAAAAGGGTGATTCAATCATCGTTGTTGCTGGTGTAGCTGCTGAAGCTGGATCAACTAACTTGATGACTATCCAAACTATCTAATTTAAATTTAAAGATTACCATTTTTGGTAAAATTTAAAATAAGCAGGCTGTCAAATTTGACAGCCTGTTTTTGTATATATATTTTAACTATTTAAAATTAAATGTTAAAATGATAACCCAAATATATTTTATATTATTCGTAAATGTTGCAAATATATTTCAATTAGGTTACTATAAATTAATAGGTAAGAATCACGTGACTATCAAGTTGCATGGAGGAAAAAGATGAAATTTATAAAATTAACTAGTTCATTGATCATTGGGACAGTCTTGCTTGGAGCAACTAGCATGCCAATTAGTGCAGCTACACAAACTCAAACTAAACAATTAAGTCAACCGTATGTAGTCATTGGTTCAGGAAATTCTGATAAGTCTGGTATGCTAGATCTATTGGATCCAAATAGCAAGGCTAAGCAATTGACGGTGAACGGAGCCGATGGTGATCAATATTTGAATTTACAAGGTGTCAGTGATAGTGCCATGATCAGTTCAGTCTCAGTGGCGCCAGCTGAACCGGGTTCTGGAACTTTGGTTAATATTGAAAAATATGATGGTAACAACAATATTACTAAGGTAACCTCTCAACAATATGCCATGGCAGCTACCATGGCGGGAGTTAATGATGTAATTATTACGGTTTCTTCTAATCAATCGGTCTCAGGTGAATCAGCTCTAGCTGGAGTTTATAAGGCGTTAGCTAGTGATGGTACTAATTTGGATGCTGATAATACTTCTGCAGCTAATAACTTGTTGTCAGCTACTAGCAAGGCACAAGAAGAGGTAGGTGATGATAAAGCTGGTAAACTTTCGGGAGCAGTAACAGAAACAGCATCAGACATTGCGAGTGCTAAGCAAAAAGGAAACGAAATGAGTAGCACTGAAATCTCAAATGCATTAAACAATAATTTGAGTAATAATAATATTAATATTTCAGTTACTGCACGTCAGCCAATTGTAACTGCTCTACAGGATTTCCAAGAAACGCCAATTGCTTCTAATAAAGCCTTTATTAAGAATGCAAAAAATCAAGCAGATAATTTGAAAAAATCTACAGGAAATATGATGGCAAAAGCTAATGATTTCTTGAATTCTGAAGATGCAACCAATCTACGAGCAAGTGCGGATGGATTTTGGAATAAAGTCAAAAACTTTTTTGCCAATTTGTTTAGCTAAACAATTTTAATTTAAAGTGGTATAGTGAGGATAGGACGTCACGCTGGGCCAATCACCCGACGCAATATAGTCGTGGAGGTGTCAAAGATGTCACAGAAAAACCGTTTAAAGAAGCTGTTAATGAAAAAAGGTATTGATAACATAACAGTTGGTGGAACAATTGTTCCCGTCCAGGCTGCCAAAGAATTAGATTTAATTGAAGAGGCTCAAAAGCAAGGAATTATGTAACTTTGCGTTTTAGCAAATTATTTCAATGAATGGTTCCATGATAATTAATTTAATGAGCGTTATTTTTCTGTTTTAATCATAAAGAGAAAATAGACATTAAATAAGTTTTTTAATCTTTGAAATACGTTTAATAAGTAAAAAAGTTGGGACTAATATGTCCTGACTTTTTTTATCACAAAATCATGTGTAGCAAGATTGAAAGGTATTTTTAAGAAAATAATTGTAATATAATAATAATTAATGTAACAATAATTTAAAAGGTAATTGTCGGAGGGGAATATGACACAAATTGTTGAGATCGATCCATTAGAATGGAATGAATTTGAAGAAAAACATAAAAATGGATTCGTGATGCAATCGGCTGAACAGTATCAATTATTACAAAAACGTGGTCGAGACGTGAAAATTGTTGGGATGAAACAGTCTGGTCAAGTGGTGGCTGGTGCGGTTGTGACAATTAATAAAATTCATGGTGGTTACAATGCCCTTATGGAACAAGGACCAATTCTTGATTATGAAGATCCAAAATTAGTGAAAATATTTTTTGAGGAAATTAAAAAATACTACCAAGAACAAGAACAAGGGGTAGTGCAACTTGAATTTTCACCATATCTTAGTTATCAAAACTTTAATGATCATGGAGAGCCAATTACTGACAAGCGTGATGATCTAGTTAATAATATAACTGCCACTGGTGCTATTCATCAACCAGTTCGAATGGGAATGACTGATCATGGATCAATGGGTTGGAAGTATGAGAAATCATTGGAAGGTATAACGGCTGACAATCTTTTAGATCATGTAGATAAAGATGTTAAATATTATCTAAAGAAGAATAAACAATTTGGAGTAACATATCGTTTCTTAAAACGGGATGAATTGGGTGATTTCAAAAAGATGTTAGAAGATACGGCTAAGCGTCGTGGTTTTCATGATAAGGATATTGAATATTATCAAACCGTTTTTGATGTTTATAAAGACAAGGCTCATTTTATTATAGCTGAGATCAACTTTATGGACTATTTGAACGCTGAACAAGAGGCGATTGATAAATTAGATGAACGATTATCAGTGCTTGGAGAACGTTTGGCTGCTAAAGAAACTAAGCGAAATCGTGGCCAATTTAATGAATTTAATGATCAAAAAAATCAACATTTGAAGCGAATTGATAAAATCATTCAAATGTATGGATCTATGGAAGAAGTTCCTACTGAACCAGTGTTAATTTCTGGAGCCATGTTCTTAGGGCAAGGAAATGAAATGGACTATTATTTCTCCGGGATGTATGATAAATACAAAGATTTTTATGGCCCTTATTTGATTCAATATGAAATGATTAAAATGGCTTTGGAACAAGGTTTCCCAATCTATAATTTTCTAGGAATTGATGGTGAATTTGATGGATCTGATGGGGTCTTAGCATTCAAAACAGAATTTGAGGGTTATGCAACTCAATTGATAGGGGAGTTTGTTTTGCCCATCCAACCATTTAAATATCGGGTCTTGAAATTAATAAAGACCATCTTACGACGCGGTTAATGGTTATTAAATAACAATAAAATATTTATATTTTTAATATAAGTCTACACAATTGATTAAATGATTGTGTGGACTTTTTTTAACATAGTTATTAATATTTAAAATATGGAACATTGATATTTTAGAATAAAAAATGTGATTTTGAAAAATTAACCCTTGTATTATATATCGCAAAGATATATAATATTATATGTTGTTAAGAAATGGACAGCTAGCTCAGCTGGTAGAGCAACGGACTCTTAATCCGTAGGTCCAGGGTTCGAACCCCTGGCTGTCCACTAATAAGGAAGCATCTAGTTTAAGCTAGATGCTTTTTTTGTATTAAAAAAGCCTCAAAAGTTATGTTAACTTTCGAGGCTTTAGAGAGTATAATATTTTAACTCAAGACAGGTAATTCTGGAATTCCAAAGTAGAATCCTTGAATATATGTAACTCCAAATGAACGAGCCATTTGTAGATCAGCATTATTTTCAATTCCGTCAATTGTAAATCTAATATTATTGTCTTGGCAGAATTTAAGCCAAGGTTTCATCATTTGGAGAGTATCAGCTTGCTCAACTGGCTTTGAACGCAAATTCAATTTGATTCCATTCATAGTTACGAGATGCTGCTTCAAATCAGGCGTCAATTCAATCATATTAATGTCATTAAAGACAACACGAATATGAGCTGAATTCAATTTTTTGATTGTTGGTGCAAAGAAATCCCAATCTTGAATCTTATCAATATCTGAGACTTCAATGTTCAATTGTTCTAATTCATTTTGATTATTCATAAAATTTAAAAGAGCGTCAGTTGCATGTGGGTCTGCAAATTGTTCTAATTCAAGATTGATGCTAATTTGATTCAACTTGTTAGAATCAATCAGCTTTTTCACTAACATTAATTGGGCTTCAATGTTAATATTGAGGTCTTCTGGAACTTTCCATTCACTGGTTTGATAATCGAAAGAACGCAATAATAATTCAGCCGAAACTTGTTTAAAGCGCCGTTGCGTGAATTGCATCAAATTTTGGGTGAAGTAAGCATACATAGCAACTACTTGTTGACGATGCTCACCTGAATAAATTTTTTCACCATCAATTGTGATCTGGTTTCTTCCGTTTCTTTTACTCATATAAAGATATTCGTCGACTCGATCATAAATAGTTTTGAATTTTGTGTCATTTGGTTCTAAATTGGTTCCACCCATAGAAATCGTAACTTCAATAGGTGTATCTTGATAAAAGAAATTAGTTGTACGCACGTTATCCCATGCTTTTTTAACAATAGGTAGGACATCATCGATAGAACTATTAGGGAACATAATTGTAAACTCTTCACCACCAGTTCTAAAGAGCTGTGCGGATGGCATTTCTTCGTCTAAAGTTTTTTGAACTATACCAGATGTTTCAATTAAAATTTTATTTCCGGCTGAATGACCAAAGGTATCATTAACTTGTTTGAAACGATCGATATCCCATTCAATAATACTAAGCGGTTTATTATTATGTCGTGCGTTTTGAAAAAGTTTTTCTGATTCGTTTTGGAAAAATGCGAAGGAATGCACTTTAGTTAAGGCATCTAAGTCTGCAGCTTTTTCAAATTGACCAGGATTGGTATTTTTAAATCCGTTAAACCATAAATACATTACGACCATATTCATGGTAACAAAGATAACGATTGCTTCAACTACTATCACAGGTCCCATGGTAATTCCCATCGAAACTGAAGGTAATGTCCCCCAAAATAGGATTCCAATTAAGCTAAAGTATAGTAGACTGCATTGCCAGTTATAAACAATTTTGTCATGAACCAAGGGCACCTGACTAATGAGCAAAAGGGCAACTGTAATTAGTAAAGCAATGATTACAGTGGGTTGGTTCATATTATCATTAATCGTCATAGACCCCATATGATGCCCAACCCATACGTAACCAGCAGCTAGTAACTGTAGAAAACGTTCTATGCGATTGTAACCACCTAAGTATAAGAAAGGTAGTACGAGTAAAAAGAGCGCGATATTATGGAAAACCATGGCAATTTGGCCGCTAAAGTAAAACATTGTGGCTAAATGGATATATAAACCAATTCCACAACCAAATATAAAAATTTGAGCCCGTTTCCACAGAAAGGCTCCTCCATTATTTTGGACAAAAATTTCATTCCAGAGTCGATTGAAATATCCAACATACCCAGTTGTAAAAAAACTTGAAATTAAAAGGGTCATCAGCATAAAGCTGATAATGTCTATGGAGTTGTGTAAAATATTAAGCATCATATTCCTCCAAACGAGTAAAAAAATATAAATTCATTTAACTTATTTTACACCTATTGTTGTTGGATTACATTAAAATTCAGTGAGTTATCTAGCCTAGAGCTGGATATGTTGGTATTTTATGAGAAATTTAAGAAATTGAGGAATATCTGAATTTGACCGCCTTATTTTCTTGTTGATGGTATAATAATTGCATTAAGAGATGGATGAGAAAGAGGAAGAATATGGCGGCCAAGTACGAGTTAATTAAAAATAAAATCAAAGATGAAATTGAAGCTGGTGATTATCATATAGGGGAAAAATTACCAACTGAGTCCGAATTAATGGCTCGTTTTTCGGTTTCTAGATTTACGGTACGGCGGGCGATCACTGATTTAGAAAATGAAAATTATGTTTATAAAGTGCAAGGTGGGGGGATGTTTGTTGATAATTGGCATGCAACTGCTACGGCTGGACCTACCAAATTGATTGGAATGATTACTACCCATATTGCTCATTATATTTTCCCAAATATAATCAGTGGAGTCGACCGAGCAGCGTCTAAACAAGGTTATACGATGCTGGTAGCCAATACTCATAATGATCCTATTCGTGAACGACAAGCATTACTTTCGATGTTAGATAATAATGTCGCAGGTTTAATTATTGAACCAACACAAAGTGCATTTAATAAAGAGAATCTTGATATTTATCGACATATTGATGAATTAAAAATACCGATTGTATTTATTAATGCTATCTATGAAGGATTGAATTATCCTGTAGTGAAACAATATGATGAAATAGCAGAAAAGCATTTAGTCGAATATTTATTTGAAAAAGGGCATAATAAAATTTTAGGCGTTTTCCAAGTTGATGACTTACAAGGGGTTCGACGGATGAATGGGTTTATTGGTGCTTATCAACAGCAGCCAGAGCTAGCATTAAATTCATCAACGATTATGTATCGGTCTTCAGACCCAATTAATATGGTTTTAGAAAAGGTTGAACAATATTTAAAAGTTAATTCAGAAATTACGGCGATTGTAGCTTACAATGATCAAATTGCCATTCAAATTTATGATTTAATTCATGAAATGGGACTTAAAATGCCTGAAGACATTTCAATTGTGGGATTTGATGATTATCATTTGGATGAGTATGTAAATCCTAAGTTAACGACTATGACTCACGAAAAAGAACGGATGGGTAGTGATGCTGCGAGTTTGTTAATTCAAGCGATAAACGGCGAATCAGTTGAATCATTAAACTATGAACCTGAATTTATTGAACGAGAAAGTGTCAGGGATCTTAATTCAATTAAGTGATAATACGATTTATAAATTTTAATTATAAAAAAGACTAGGATAAAGTTGATCCTGGTCTTTTTATATATAAATATTTAAAAAATGTGTTTTTTAAAATATGTTAATAAATTATCAAACTAGTTATTTTTACAAAAATATAGAAAACAAACATAAAAATTGTGAATTTTTTATTAATATATATATTTGCGATTAATCGCTTATGTAAGCCGTTTCAAGAAGGCTCAATTCATTATTTGTATGGTTATTAAAAATAAAACTCTTGATTTATACGTAACAATATTTTAATATACTTAAATGTAAACGGTTGCAAAGTTTATTGAACTTATTTTAATTATAAATTATTTATTGAGGGGTATTCTGATGGAAAACTATAGTCCACTAATTATTCAAAGAGCAGACCCATATATCTACAAGCATACTGATGGATATTATTATTTTAGTGCCTCTGTTCCAGCATATAATTTGATTGAGTTACGACGATCAAAGACTATTGCTGGGCTGGCTCATGCGATGCCACGAACGATTTGGCGTAAACATGACACTGGAACAGGCGAGGAAAGTGAGTTGATCTGGGCACCTGAGATTCATTTCATCAATGGTAAATGGTATGTCTATTATGCTGCATCCCATACAACTGATTTTGACGAAAATGGTATGTTTCAACACCGGATGTATGTGATTGAGTGTGAGGCACCCGATCCAATGGAAACAGAAGATAACTGGGTCGAGAAAGGCCGTGTTCAAACTCCAATCGATTCATTTGCCTTAGATGCCACAACTTTTGAACACCAAAACAAGTTGTATTATGTTTGGGCTCAAAAGGATCCAGAAATTTTTGGAAATACTAATATATATATTTCTGAAATGGAAAATCCTTGGACGCTTAAAACGGCACCCGTTATGTTGACTAAACCAGAATATGATTGGGAAACTCAGATATTCGCGGTAAATGAAGGGCCAGCCGTCTTACATCGAAATGGAAAATTCTTCTTGACCTTCTCCGGAAGTGCCACTGATGAAAATTATTGTATGGGGATGCTTTACGCAGATGAAAATTCAGATCTTTTGGATCCAGCTAGTTGGACTAAGTTAGATCATCCCGTCTTTACATCGGATGTTAAGCATGATCTTTTGGGACCGGGACATAACTCATTTACAGTTTCAGAAGATGGTGAAACTGATTTGCTTGTCTATCATATCCGCAACTACGCTGACATCAAAGGTGACCCATTGTATGATCCTAATCGGCATACGATGATTCAAGCATTTGATTATGATGAAAATGGATTCCCTGTTTTTGGAAATCCCGTTAAATTTACAGAATTATAAAATTAAAGGATGGAAAGTATTATGAACACGAAGACAGAAGAGAAAGGAATGTTTTGGTCATTTCCGGTCTCACATTTTTCTTATTTTTTCATTTGGGCCATCGTTAACGGTTATTTAACTCTTTGGCTTGAACAAGTTGCTCATTTAAATGGTAGCCAGGCTGGAATTATTTTCTCAATGATGGCGGTTATGTCATTGATTTTTCAACCGATGTTTGGATATTTTTCAGACAGGTTAGTGATGAAAAAGACATTAGTCTTTATTATCTTATTGGCTGGAGCGTTAATTGGACCATTCTTCCAATGGGTTTTCTTGCCATTGCTAGCATCAACTAACGCAATGGTCGTTGCAATTGTAACTGGAATTTATTTATCATTTGTCTTGAATGGTGGAGTTTCTGTTATTGAACAATATATCCAACGAGCATCAGTTATTAATAAATTTGAATTTGGACATTCACGAATAGGTGGATCAATTGCTGGAGCTGTTGCTTCATTCCTAGGAGGACGCTTGTTCTTGTGGCAACCAAGTGCGATTTTCTGGGCAGCTAGCGTTTCTGCATTGTTAGCATTTATTATGTTTTTATTCTTTGATAAAGTTGCAGATAATAATGTAGATGTAACTACTGCTGACAACGAAAAAGCCAACATGAAAGACGTTATGGCCCTCTTTAAGGTTCGTAATTTCTGGATACTTGGAATTTTCTATATGGGAGCTTCAGCCTTATATGACGTTTTTGATCAACAATTTGTTATTTTCTTTCAAACTTTCTTCCACCATGTATCACAAGCAACGACAGTTTATTCAAACACGGTAACTGTACAAATGTTTATTGAAATGATTTTGATGATTCCAATGCCATATATCATTAATAAGATTGGTGCACGAAATGGTTTGTTGATTTATGGATTTATTACGGCACTACGTATTATCGGAACTGCCTTAGCTCCAAACTGGATTTTTATCGTGGTTTTGCGTTTGTTAGCTGGATTTGAAATGCCATTAGTCCTAGTTTCAATTATGAAATATATTGGACTGACATTTGATAATCGCTTATATGCGACAGTTTATGCTTTGGCGGCTAATTTTATGAAACAAGTCTCGGTCTTTATTTTCTCAGCATTGGCTGGAACAATGTATGATAATATTGGATTCCAACACACATATTTGATTATGGGTTCTGTAGTTTTGGTTATTACCATCATTGCAACTATCTTTTTGGACAAAGAACATAAAGACCCAACAACTATTCCACGAATGTAATTATATTCAGAATTACAGACAAATATTTAACGCCTAATTAAAAAAATTAGGCGTTTTTTTGTTGCTGTCATGCGATATCAATAACATATGCAAATAAATATTTAAATTTGTTATTGATTTATACGTAACAATATTTTACAATAATACATGTAAACGATTTCATAAAATAAAAAACATAAAAAACAAAGGAAGTCTGTTAAATGGAAAAGGGACAAATTATTGAAGAAATTCAAGCAGGTAATACTTCATTAGGAATAGAATTTGGCTCAACAAATATTAAAGCGGTTTTAATTGCTAGCGATTACAGTGTTGTCGCAACAGGATCGCATGGTTGGGAGAATAAATTAGAAAATGGAGTTTGGACTTACTCTTTGGAAGATATTTGGTCAGGTCTTCAAGATGCATATAGCAAATTGTCTGGACAAATTAAAAACGAGTATGGAGTAGAGTTGACTAAACTCCGTTCAATGGGAATCGCAGCCATGATGCATGGATACATGTCGTTTAATGCACAAGGTGATTTGCTAGTGCCATTTAGAACTTGGCGAAATGCGATGACTGAAGATGCAGCTTTGCAATTAACACATTTGTTTAACTTTAATATTCCAGAACGTTGGAGTATTGCACACCTTTATCAAGCTGTTTTGAATCAAGAAACACATGTTAAAGATGTTGATTTTATTACAACTCTTGCAGGATATGTTCATTGGAAGCTTTCTGGTGAAAAGGTCTTAGGTGTTGGAGATGCTTCAGGGGTCTTCCCAATTGATGAATTAAGCCATGATTATAACCAAGACATGATGGATAAATTTAATGGTTTGAAAGCTATTAAGCAATATCATTGGTCATTACCAGAAATTCTTCCAGCTGTGAAGGTGGCAGGAGAACAAGCTGGAACTTTGACAGCCGAAGGGGCAAAACTATTAGATGTTTCTGGAAAGTTACAACCAGGAACTGTGATGGCACCGCCGGAAGGAGATGCTGGAACTGGAATGGTTTCAACAAATTCTGTTAAACAACGAACTGGAAATGTTTCTGCTGGAACATCTGCTTTTGCCATGATCGTGTTAGAAAAGTCATTGAAGAAGTTGCATACAAGTATTGATATGGTGACCACACCTGATGGTTCAGCGGTCGCCATGGTGCACGCGAATAATTCCAGTTCAGATATTAATGCTTGGGCAGGTTTGTTTAATGAATTCGCACAAATGATTGGTGTTGATTTGGCACCAGACGAATTATATGGTCACCTCTTCAATAGTATTTTGAATGCCGACCCTGATACATCTGGAATTTTGTCATATGGATATTACTCTGGTGAAAATATCACTGGAATGAGTGAAGGACGTCCGGTCTTAGCTCGTATGCCAAATAGTAAATTTAATATTGGAAACTTGATGCGTACCAATTTGTATTCAGCCTTTGGGGCGATGAAGATTGGAATGGACATTTTGCATGATGAAGAAGTTGAAACTGATTCAATCGTGGCACAAGGTGGAATCTTTAAGACACCGATTGTTGGACAAAAAATGTTAGCTGCAGCAATGGAAGCTCCAGTCACGGTAATGAAAACAGCAGGCGAAGGTGGTCCATGGGGTATGGCAATTTTGGCTGCTTATGCTGCCGCTGATACTAATAAAGACTTAGCTAGCTATCTTGAAGAAGAAGTTTTCTTTGACCAAGAACGTTCAACGATTGAGCCGGACGCTAAGGATGTCAATGGATTTAATCGCTTTATGGAACGTTATAAGGCTGGTTTGCCAATTGAAGCCCACGCCGTTGCTACATTAAAGGACCAAAACGAGGGGTAAAAAATGTTAGAAGATATGAAGAAACGCGTTTATGACGCTAATATGTTATTACCTAAATATGATTTAGTTACATTTACTTGGGGAAATGTTAGTGAAATTGATCGTGAAAAGGGATTATTCGTGATTAAGCCTTCAGGAGTTGAGTATGAAGAATTAAGTCCTGAAGACATGGTCGTAGTTGACTTGAAAGGAAACGTTGTCGAGGGTGAGTTGAATCCAAGTAGTGATACTGCGACTCATATGCACTTGTACAATGCTTTCCCTGAAATTGGTGGAGTTGTACATACACATTCACCTTGGGCTGTTTCATATGCGCAAGCAGGAATGGATGTGCCAGCAATGGGAACAACACATGCTGATACTTTCTATGGTGATGTACCAGCAGCTTCAGCTTTAACTCAAGAAGAAGTAGAGTCAGCATATGAATTGAATACTGGAGTTGTGATTGAACGTGAGTTTAAGAAGCGCAACTTAGATCCGATGGCTGTTCCTGCCGTTTTGGTTCGTCAGCATGGACCATTTACTTGGGGAAAAGATGCTCACGATGCCGTTCATAACGCTAAGGTGCTAGAAGTGGTTGCCGAAATGGACTACCATGCAATGCAACTTAACCCACATGCGGATTTGAGTATTCCTCAATACTTGCTCGACAAGCATTATTACCGCAAGCATGGTGCTAATGCATATTATGGGCAAAATAAATAATTGCTTACCGTTGTTTAATTAAACTAAGTATTACTTTATAGGAGAAAATATCATGTTAGAAACTGCAAATTACAAATTCTGGTTCGTTACAGGTTCACAATTCCTTTATGGACCTGAAGTTTTGAAGCAAGTTGAAGAAGATTCTAAGAAATTAGTTGCATCTTTGAATGCATCAGGTAAGTTAGCTTACCCTGTTGAATTTAAGGCAGTTGGAGTAACCGCTGAAAATATTACTCAAACAATGAAGGAAGCTAATGCTGATGATGAAGTAGCTGGAGTTATTACTTGGGCTCACACTTTCTCACCTGCAAAGAACTGGATCCGTGGGACACAATTGCTCAATAAGCCATTGATGCACTTGGCAACGCAAATGTTGAACAAGATTCCATATGATTCAATTGACTTTGATTATATGAATTTGAACCAATCAGCCCATGGTGACCGTGAATATGCCTTCATCAATGCTCGTTTGGGAATTAAGAATAAGATTGTCTTTGGACACTACGAAGATGAAGAAGTTCAAACTCAAATTGGTAAGTGGATGGATGTAGCTGTTGCTTACAACGAATCATACAAAATTAAGATTGTGACCTTTGGTGACAAGATGCGTAATGTTGCCGTTACCGATGGTGATAAGATTGAAGCTCAAATCAAATTGGGTTGGACCGTTGATTACTGGGGAGTTGCTGACTTGGTAGCATACGTCAACGCAATTGACGAAGCTGATGTTGATGCTCTTTACAAAGAACTTCAAAATAAGTATGAATTTGTTCAAGGTGATAATTCTGCTGAAAAGTACGAACACAACGTTAAGTATCAATTGCGTGAATACTTAGCTATTAAGCAATTCATGGATGACAAGGGTTACTCTGGATTTACAACCAACTTTGAAGACCTTGAAGGTTTGGAACAATTGCCTGGATTGGCTGCTCAAATGTTGATGGCTGATGGTTATGGATTCGCCGGTGAAGGTGATTGGAAGACTTCTGCCTTGACTCGTTTGCTTAAGATTGTTGCTCACAACGAAGGAACAGCCTTCATGGAAGATTACACATTGGATCTTCGTAAAGGTCATGAAGCTATCTTGGGATCACATATGCTTGAAGTTGACCCAACAATTGCTTCTGATAAGCCACGTGTTGAAGTACATCCATTGGATATTGGTGGTAAAGATGATCCAGCACGTTTGGTCTTTACTGGAAAAGCTGGCGATGCAGTTGATGTTACGATGGCCGACTTCGGTGATGAATTTAAGTTAATCAGCTATGAAGTAGCAGGAAACAAGCCTGAAGCAGAAACACCATTCTTACCAGTTGCTAAGCAATTGTGGACACCAAAGGCTGGATTGAAGGCTGGAGCTGAAGGTTGGTTAACAGTTGGTGGAGGACACCACACGACTTTGAGTTTCAATGTTGATACGGAACAATTGACAGATCTTGCAAACATGTTTGATTTAACATTTGTCAATATTAAGTAATTAATATTTAAAAAATAGAAAGTTGTGAGTACGGAGATATGAGTAAAGAAACAAAAAAGATTCCAAGCGGATTCATTTACTTCTTTGGAGCGTTTGGTGGGATTCTATTCGGTTATGATATTGGGGTGATGACGGGAGCGTTACCATTTTTGCAACATGACTGGAATTTAACGAACGCATCCGTGATTGGATGGATTACATCATCATTGATGTTAGGTGCGATTTTTGGAGGGGCCTTAGCGGGTCAACTCTCTGATAAATTTGGTCGACGTAAAATGATTTTGGTGGCATCGTTTGTCTTTGCATTTGGGGCAATTATGGCGGGACTTTCACCTCATAATGCTGTCGCTTGGCTGTTGTTTGCCCGAGTTTTGTTAGGGTTAGCTGTCGGAGCGGCTTCAGCACTAGTACCTTCATATATGTCAGAAATGGCCCCTGCTCGTTCACGTGGACGTTTATCTGGGTTGAATCAACTGATGATTGTTTCAGGAATGTTGTTGTCATATATTATGGACTTCATCTTGAAAGGATTAGCTCATGGATTAGCATGGCGCTTAATGCTTGGCTTAGCAGCCGTTCCAGCAATTATCCTGTTCTTAGGTGTCCTTCGCTTGCCTGAATCACCTCGATTCTTGGTTAAATTGGGTAAGCCGGATGAAGCACGTCAAGTTTTGTCATACATTCGAAGTGATGCAGAAATTCAGCCCGAATTAAACGAAATTCAAGCTACGGTTTCAAAAGAAGCATCTGCTGCACAAAATGTTAATTTGGGTACTTTGTTCTCTGGAAAATATCGTTACTTAGTAACAGCCGGAATTGGTGTGGCTGCGTTCCAACAATTTATGGGCGCTAATGCGATCTTCTACTACATTCCTTTGATTGTTGAAAAGGCGACTGGACAAGCAGCTTCAGAAGCATTGCTTTGGCCAATTGTTCAAGGTGTGATCTTAGTACTGGGTGCCATCTTGTATATGGTGATCGCTGAAAAGTTCCAACGAAAGACCTTACTTATCTTGGGTGGATCGATGATGGCTCTATCATTTTTGATGCCTGCAGTATTGAACTTAATCTTTGGTGCTGATAGTTTCCCACCAATGTTGATCGTTGTTTTCTTATCAATCTTCGTTGCTTTCTATTCATTTACTTGGGCTCCGTTGACATGGGTATTGGTTGGGGAATTATTCCCGCTCGCTATCCGTGGCCGAGCTTCAGGTCTAGCATCATCATTTAACTGGATTGGTTCATTCTTAGTTGGACTACTTTTCCCAATTATGACTGCTACAATGCCACAAGAAATGGTTTTCGCAGTCTTCGGAATCATTTCAATTATCGCCGTATTGTTCGTTAAATTCCGTGTGCCTGAGACATTCGGTCGAACATTGGAAGAGATTGAATCTGAAGGATCAAATCGTTAATAAATTAGTTACAATTTAATATCTATAGTTAAACAGCTATTTGGAATTTTATTCTAAGTAGTTGTTTTTTTATCCTAAGCTAGATAATGTTATAATGAATCTAATAAAATTGAGATAATAATGAGGTGAAATTTGATGGAATTAACAAGCCAGGATCGCTATCAACTAGCAGATGGAAATCAGATGCCTAAATTGGGATTGGGATTATATAAAGTTACTGATGAAAAAATCATGGATCAATTATTAGATGGAGCATATGCATCTGGATATCGTCTTTTTGATACAGCACAAATGTATAAAAATGAAGAAATGATCGGGCGAGCCTTGAAAAATAGTCAGGCAAGCCGCGAAGAATTATTTATTACTACTAAAATTGCGGAAGAGAATCAAGGATATGATGCAACCTTGCGCTCATTAGAAAATTCATTGAAAGCTTTACAATTAGATTATGTTGACCTTTTATTGGTGCATTGGCCATTGCACCAACATTTTTTTGAAACTTGGCGTGCTTTTGAACGAGCTAAGGAAGAAGGGCTTGTACGTTCTATTGGGACTTCAAATTATGGTCAAATTCATTTGGAATATTTAGCCACGAAGGCTAAGGAAATGCCAGTTGTGAATCAAGTCGAAGTACATCCATATTTAACGCAAAAACCGCTACAAATTTTTTCAAAAGAACATCAAATTGTAACTCAAGCGTGGGCTCCATTAGGTCGTGGTGGAGAGTTAAGCGATTCGGTTGTACAGACTTTAGCGGAAAAATATCATAAAAGTCCAGCTCAAATTGTTATTCGTTGGCATTTGCAAAATCAGACAGCGCTCATTCCAAAATCAAGTCATTTAGAACGAGTACAAGATAATATAAATGTTTTTGATTTTGAAATTACTAATGAGGATATGCAAACCTTGGATTATTTGAATAAATTTAAACGAATTAGCCAGGAACCAGAATTAGTATATGAACGTGGAGCCCAATATCCGCATAATTAAATTTTGGTTTAAAATTAGTGTTTTATCGTAATATGACTGACCATATTATATGGTGGAAAGGGTGTGGAAAATGAAAATTGGATTTATTGGAACGGGAGTGATGGGAACAGGAGTAATTGAGAACTTATTAAAAGCCGGTTTTGAGGTGGAAGTTTTCAATCGAACGAAAGCTCATGCCAAAAAAGTTTTGGATTCAGGTGCTCAATGGGTTGAAACGCCAAAAGCTTTGGCGATGCAAAATGATCTAGTAATTACGATGGTTGGGTATCCTGATGATGTAAAAGCTCAATATTACGGAGAAAATGGACTTTTTGCTGGTGCTAGTGAAGGTAAAATTTTCATGGATATGACTACTTCAACTCCAACTTTGGCAGAAACTTTGGCAGAAGATGGAGTTAAACATGGTGTGGCTGTCCTTGATGCACCTGTCTCAGGCGGGGATGTTGGTGCTCGAGAAGGAACATTGACAGTAATGGTAGGTGGCGACGAACAAGCCTTTAATACTTTAGCACCCGTCTTTGAAGCAATTGCGGGACGATTAAATCTTTTTGGTAATGCTGGATTAGGTCAACATGCTAAGATGGCTAATCAAATTATGATTGCGGGTACGATGCTTGGAATGTCAGAGACCTTAGTTTATGCTAAACGAGTGGGCTTGAATTTGTCAGATATCTTAACGACATTAAATGGCGGAAGTGCTCAAAATTGGTCTCTTGAAAATTATGGACCACGAATTTTGTCTGGAGACTTTAAGCCTGGATTTTATGCTAAGCATCTCCTAAAGGATTTAAGAATTGCTCTAGATGAAGCAGAAAAGTTAAAATTGGCCTTACCAATGACTGCTTTGGCGGAAACACTTTATGAAAAGTTAGTGGACGAAAAGCAACTAGGGGATGAAGGAAGTCAGGCCTTGATCAAATTATGGTGGAGCAAAGCTTAGATTTAGTAAAAATTAATGATTATTGGACAGGCTTATAATGTCCGCCTATGTTTAGCAGTAGATACTACTGAGTATAAGCGGGCTTTTTTGATGGAAAGATTAAGTGTAATAAGATTAATAAAAATCTGATGAATGATATAATAAGCTGGAATGGATTGAGAGGAGTTCAGGTGATGAAAAATGTTTTATTTGTCTGTTTAGGTAATATTGCGCGTTCAACAATGGCTGAAGCGCTGTTCACACAAATGGTAGCTGAAGAAGGTTTGACTGACCAAATTAAAATTGATTCAGCTGGAACTTCCAATGAGGAAATGGGTAATCCACCACATCCTGGAACACAAAAGATTTTGAAAGAACATCAAATTCCGTTTGATTGGATTCGTGCTCGTCAAATTCGACCTGAAGATTTTGAATGGGCAGATTATATTATCACAATGGATCAACAGAATATGCGCAATTTGAAACGATTAGCTCCTAGTGCTGATGCGTCAGCTAAAATTAAATTAGCCTATTCAATTTTGCCATCGCAAGCCGATAAGGAAATTCAAGATCCTTGGTATACCAGACGTTTTGATGTCACATATCGAGAATTAAAAGAGACTTTACCAGCCTGGTTAGTACAGATTAAAGCCGATTTAAAAAATATTTAGGAGTTATAAAATTATGAAACAAAAAATAAAAATTTTAGGAATTATTTTAGGAATAATTATCATTATTTTCGGCGGAAAATCAATTTATAAAGGAATTATTGTATCCAGTAATTTAAAAGATGCGCGATCGGCCGTTGATAATCGGGAGTGGGTCAAAGCTCAGAAACATTATCAAAAAATTCAAGATACCAAGCCCTCCGTAGAAAGTCGAACATCTTTACAGCAGTTGGAATATTTAGTGCTAGGTGATACGGATTTAACTGCTGGACATAAGGACAAAATGAAGCAAAATTATCAAGATGCTTTGCATGTTGATGGAAGTATGCCTAGGATTAATAAACAAATTAAAGCTGTCCTAGCATCTGAATCAAATTCTGAAGATGAGTCAAACGATCAAATTAGTGGTTCAAGTAGTTCAAAAAGAAAAACTAATTCAAATTCTAGTTCCAAATCTTCCATTGATACAGATTGGCAAAATGCCAGCTCTAATGGAACAAGTCATACTGATTTAGCAAATACCTACGATTTTTCTGATAGTGATGTTAAAGCGGCTCGTAATCAATTAAAACAAAAATTCAATAATGTTGATGTATATGATGATACTAATATTAAAAAGGTTATGGCAGTGAGTTTGTTAAATAAAACTTCATTAGAGGTTGCTTATCAAACAGGAGGCTGGAATAATTAATCTTTGTTATCATTTTGTGATCCAAAGTTAAGCTATTTTTGGTAAAATTAATCTTGAATGCTTAAATAGAATTTTCGATATCTAGGTATGAATAATTATTTGAAGTAAAAGATAAACGTTTCGCACCTAAAATTAAGACAAATATATATAGAAAAAGAGAAAATATAACTTTATGGCTAATTTAAAAGAGCAGATCGATACACGTCGAACTTTTGCGATCATTTCCCATCCGGATGCGGGTAAAACAACTATTACCGAACAAATGTTATTATTGGGTGGAGTAGTTCGTTCAGCAGGAACCGTTAAAGGACGCAAGGGTAATTTCGCTAAGTCCGATTGGATGGAAATTGAACAAAAGCGTGGAATTTCAGTAACTTCATCAGTATTACAATTTGATTATGATGGTAAACGAATCAATATTTTGGATACACCAGGCCACGAGGACTTTTCAGAAGATACTTATCGGACCTTGATGGCCGTTGACTCGGTTATTATGGTTGTGGATTCAGCAAAGGGAATTGAGCCTCAAACTCGGAAGTTGTTTGAAATTGTTAAAGAAAGACATATCCCCATTTTTACGTTCTTTAACAAGTTAGATCGTGATGGTCGGCCGGCGATGGATTTGTTGGATGAATTAGAGGATACTTTAGGTGTTGCAACTTATCCAATGAACTGGCCAATTGGTTCAGGACAAGTTTTGTCGGGCTTATTCGATATTTATCATCAACAAGTTGAAGTTTATCGACCAGGTAATGAAGCTGAACGTTTCTTACCATTGAATGAAGCCGGAACAGATTTAGCTACTGATAATCCAATCCAACAGACACCTGTTTGGGATGAAGCACGAGAAGAAGTTGAATTATTGAAGGATGCAGGAAATAAATTTGATGAAAATGCTGTTTTGGATGGAGAATTAACACCAGTTTTCTTTGGATCAGCTTTAGCCGGATTTGGGTTGGAAACCTTCTTGCAAACTTATCTTAAATTCGCACCAGCACCAGCAGCGAAAAGAACAAGTAATGATCAACTAGTTGAACCGGATCAAGATGAATTCTCAGGCTTCGTGTTTAAAATTCAAGCTAATATGAATCCAAATCATCGTGATCGAATCGCCTTTGTTCGGATCGTATCAGGTGAATTTGAACGTGGAATGGATGTCGTTCTTCAAAGAACCGGTAAGAAAATCCGATTATCAAATGTTACTCAATTTATGGCGGATTCACGAGAAAACGTAGAAAATGCGGTTCCTGGAGATATCATTGGGGTTTACGATACTGGTAATTTCCAAATTGGCGATACAATTTATAAGGGAAAGAAGGCAATTGAATTTAAAGAATTGCCAACTTTCACACCAGAATTGTTTATGCATGTACGAGCTAAAAATGTTTTGAAGCAGAAATCATTCCATAAAGGAGTGACACAATTGGTTCAAGAAGGAACGATTCAAATGTATACGGCATGGGATTCAGGTGATTATATTTTAGGGGCTGTGGGTCAATTGCAGTTTGAAGTTTTCCAATTCCGAATGGCCAATGAATATAATAGTGAAGTTATTTTGGAGCCGATGGGTTCTAAAATTGCTCGATGGGTTAACGAAGATGAATTGGATCCTAAGATGGCATCATCACGTAATTTGTTGGTACGTGATCGATCAGAAAATCCGGTCTTCTTGTTTGAAAACATGTTTGCTGAACGTTGGTTTACTGATAAGTATCCTGACGTTAAGTTGGAGCAAAAGTTATAAAATAAAAATTATATTTAAGAGGTTAGTTATCAGAAATTCATTGATAATTAACCTTTTTATTTAAATTGAATGGACCTTTTTAAAGAAACGATTAATCAACAACTTAGCAGGAAAATGGTATATTATTAAATAAATAGGTTTGAAAATTAATCAGGGGGTCATTTATCTTAATTAAAAATGATCATAAAGGAGCTTGGAATGGCACAGGAACCATTAGCATTTCGGATGCGACCAAAAACAATTGCAGAAGTTGTCGGTCAACAACATTTAATTGGTCCTGGTAAAATCATTGAGCGAATGGTTAAGGCAAAAATGCTATCATCGATGATTTTATACGGACCACCTGGAACAGGAAAGACTAGTATTGCCAGCGCTATTGCGGGGTCAACACAATATGCTTTTCGAATGTTGAATGCTGCAACTGACAGTAAAAAAGATCTTCAAATTGTGGCTGAAGAGGCTAAAATGTCAGGGACTGTGATTTTGTTGCTAGATGAAATTCATCGTCTAGATAAGACCAAGCAAGACTTTTTATTACCACACCTTGAAAGTGGACGAATTGTTTTAATTGGAGCCACAACGGAGAATCCATACCTGTCTATTAATCCAGCTATTCGTTCTCGGACACAAATTTTTGAAGTTAAGCCTTTAACCCAGTCTGATATGATGGTTGCAATTGAACGGGCGATTCATGATGATAGTCGGGGACTAGGACAGTACCAGATTAAAATTGATCAAGCGGCCAAGGAACATTTAGTACAAGCGACTAATGGTGATTTAAGATCGGCTTTAAATGGACTGGAGTTGGCGGTTAAATCAACCGATCCAAATTCTGACGGAGTGATTGAAATTAATCTAGCAGTTGTGGAAGAAAGTGTTCAAAAGAAGGCATTAACGGCAGATAAAGATGGAGATGCTCACTATAATGTGATTTCAGCCTTACAAAAGTCAATCCGTGGTAGTGATGCTGATGCTGCTTTGCACTATGCTGCGCGGTTAATTGAAGCTGGTGATTTAGTTATTTTGGCCCGTCGCCTGAGAGTGATTGCCTATGAGGATGTTGGAATAGCTAATCCAGCAGGGGTTGAACGAGCCATTATGGCTATTGAAACGGCGGAAAAATTAGGTTTTCCTGAAGCCCGAATTCCATTGGCGAATGCTATTATTGAGCTAGCATTGTCACCAAAATCTAACTCTGCCATGATGGCAATTGATGCGGCCTTGTCGGATGTAACGAGTGGTAATGCTGGTGAAATTCCACCTCATTTAAAGGATTCACATTATGCAGGAGCCGAGAAACTAGGTCACGGGGTAGACTACCTGTATCCTCATAATTATTCAGGAGATTGGATTGCACAACAATATTTGCCAAATCGTTTGAAAGGTAAGCAGTATTGGGAACCAAAAGGTAATTCCAAGGTTGAAGTTGCATATCAGCAACAGTATCAGCAATTACGACAAGCACAAAAAAATGGCTTAAAATAAAATAAGGGTAGTATGTGATGAAAAGAATTGAATGGATTGACATTGCAAAAGGGCAAACCATTTTTTTGGTAGTTTTGGTCCATGTTTTAGAAGGAATTTATAAAACTAACTTATTTCCTGAAGCTAAATTAGGCTTAGAATGCTCCATGAGTGGAATTTTTTTGATCATTATGCCAATTTTTTTGGCATTATCAGGTTACCTTTATAAAGTTCCACAAAATCGAAAATATTTTATAGATCAATTTAAGAAAAAAGCGTGGAATTTACTTTGGCCTTCTATCATCTTCTCTGTTATTTATGTTGGATTACAACAATGTGCGGGCGGGGATGTGCATGAAGGACATCAATGGTCATCATTATTAACTATGGGGATTACTCCAATCGGGTATTTGTGGTTTTTAGAAACCTTATTTTTAACTTGGTTGCTAATGAGTGTATTATTTTCACTTAAAATAAATATTTGGTTCCAGGCATTGATATATGTAGGATTAGTGTTTGTCGGTTGGCATGTTCAAGGACCGTTAATTTTACAAGATGTATGTGTTTGGAGTATCTTCTTTTTTCTGGGGTATTTAATTAAAAATAATTCTAAAATAATGCTACAATCAGGTGTTGTAATTTGTTCTTTAATAGTATTATTAATGACTTTGTATGCTCAAAGTCAAATTCCTACAGAATGGTATGACACAAATGGGCCAACACCATTAATCATGTTAGGAAAGTTAGCTAGTGTGATAGTTGCATTTAAATTTTTTCAAGTTTTACATTTGAAAAGAACTAAAATGTATTGGTTAAATGCTGGTAAAAATTCACTAATTATTTATTTAGTTCATGCACCGTTAGCTTCTATTTTGAGAATTTTGTTATTAAAATTAGGAATTAATAATTTTTATTTATTGACCTTTTTGATCTTAATTTTTACTTGGGAGCTTTCTCGGTGGGTCGCCTGGATTAGTTTGAGATATCGACCATTACAAATCATTTTTTATCCGACTCGATGGTGGTCAGATCGAACGAAAGAAAGAAGCTAAAAGAATGAATTAATTATCCTATTTAAAGGTGTTTTTAAAAGGATTTGAAAGTCATGAAAGTGAAATATTGTGGGTTTAATGTATCTGAAATTTTTTAAATATTATAAATTGAAAGGGTCTAGATATTATGGAAAATTCAAATCAAGTTACTAAGGATAATCATCAGAAGTACGAGGATTTAATTGCCAAATTGACAAGCCTAAATATAGATTATAAGATAGTCCATCACGCACCTGCTGAAACTATTCAACAGGCGGATCAATTTATAGCAAATTTAAAAGGCGTTCGAACAAAATCTATGCTTTTACGGGATAAGAAAAATAATTTTTATTTAGTTATCATGGATGATTCAAAACGTTTGGACTTTAAACATTTTCAAGAAGTATCTGGTAAAAAACGTCTCTCTCTGGCTAAAGAAAATGAGGTTGAAGAACTTCTTAATTTAGAACCTGGTATTATTTCTCCGTTTGGCGTCATGTATAGCGAAGGCCATGATGTTGATATTTATTTTGATAAAGATATGCTAGATCAAGAAACTTTATTAACTTTTCACCCCAATGAAAATACACATACAATTTTCTTAGAAGCGGAAGATTTAATGAAGTTTATTAAGTCTTATGGATACACATATAATGTTTTGACAGTGTAGTGATATAAATATTAAATGACTTTAATTTTAAAAAATGTGTTTTAACTCAAAAAAATATAAATAATGGTGTATAATTAATTTATAGTAAATTTCTTGGACGTACGCGTGATCCTATATTCATTATGTTGCTTTACAACCTTTTTCTAAACGGGAATGGCGGAAAGCCGGCGGAGCATACCTTAACACGAGGTAGCTCCAAATGCTGTCTTAGTACCCACTTTCTTATCTTAGGAGCCAACAATGACGGATCAACTAACGGCGCCAATCAAGTGTTTACCGCCTGCTACGGCTCATGCCTGGCAGGCTTTTATTTTATAATAATGGAGAGAAATAATGGTAATTTTTGTTGAAATTTTATTTTCCTTATTAATTGGTGGAATTGGATTCCTTTTATTGAAAAATAAGGATGCCTTATTAGGTATTAAAGGGAAATCAATTAAAAAAACGGCAGTTGGATTCGGGGTCTGGTTGATCATTTTAGCAGTAGCTGTGTTAATTAGTATTCTTGTTTGGGGTAGTGCACCTTGGCCTGTCACAGGAATCTTAATTGTAGCAATGTTTTCTACGATGCTATTAGGGATTATTATCAGTCAAAAAATGTTTCATTAAATGTTATTATAATTTAATGAAAAGGGTTACAATCATGGTATAATAAGAATATAAATTAATTTGCGATTTAATCAAAAGGGGGTTGAATTATGGCACTTGAGATGAACTATACAAATATTTTGGTACCGGTTGATGGATCAAAAGAGGCAGAGGCTGCGTTAGATCAAGCGATCGAAATTGCTAAGCGTAACCATGCTGACTTGCATATTTTGCATGTTATTGATACCCGAGCTTTTCAAAATGTTGCTGACTTTAAGACAGCGATGGTCGAAGAAATTGCTGATACAGCAAAGAAGACAATGGATGTTTATTTGAAGCAAGCTCAGGATGCTGGAGTTGAACAGGTTGAATATACGATTGAGTATGGTTCTCCAAAAAATATCATTGGACATCAAGCTGTTGAAAAATATGGCATTGATTTAGTGATTATGGGTGCAACTGGTTTAAATACAATTGAACGTTTCTTAATTGGATCTGTTACCGAGTATGTAACTCGATCAGCCAAGGTCGACACTTTGATTGTACGAGCTAATTAATAATAGATTTTTAAAGAAAGTGAGACACATTCGTTGAAGGGTTACGATTTAAAGTTTTTCCATACTTATCCAACCAAGGATTAAGATGAAAATGACGTTAAAGTAAGAAACCTTACGTTTTATGTCTCAGTTTTTTTTTATGAAAAAATCATATGATATTTTAGATTAAATAATTTATTATAAATTATTACAAAGATACTGAATGAATATTACATTAGAATTACAACGGATTAATGGTCGAAAACGACAAGGATGAATTTCATTAGAAAAAGCATCTAAGAGTTTTTTGTTAAAGTTTAATAACAAAAAAATTAGAGTGAAAGCGGTTACTTTGTAATGCGTACTTTTGACATAGCTCTTTTTATTAAGTTAGAATTTAAGACAAGCGATTAAATTATTAATCCGTAAATTGAAAAAAATGCAGGAGGTAATGCATGCCTAAGGTAAAAATTGAACACCTTACGAAAATATTTGGAAAACGAATAAAACCCGCATTAGAGTTAGTTGAAAAACATGCGGATAAGAATGACATTTTAGCAAAAACTGGATCTACAGTTGGTGTTTACGATGCCAACTTAACCATTGAAGAAGGTGAGATTTTCGTTATTATGGGACTTTCTGGTTCAGGAAAGTCAACATTAATTCGATTGTTGAATCGTCTGATTGAACCTACGTCTGGTTCAATTTATTTAGATGGTAGAGATGTTTCAAAAATGGATAAGAAAGAACTGTTAGAGGTTAGACGTACCAAGATGAGTATGGTCTTTCAAAGTTTTGGACTTTTCCCACAACGTACAGTTTTAGAAAATACAATGTATGGTCTTGAAGTACAAGGCATTAAAAAAGATGAGCAAATTAAAAGAGCTGAAAAAGCCTTGGAAGATGTTAATCTTATGCCATTTAAAGATCAATATCCTAGTCAATTATCTGGGGGAATGCAACAACGAGTGGGGTTAGCTCGAGCATTGACTAATGACCCAGAAATTCTTCTAATGGATGAGGCTTTTTCAGCGTTAGACCCATTAATCCGTCGGGATATGCAAGACGAGTTGCTTGATTTACAAGAACGTTTCAAGAAAACGATTATTTTTATTTCCCATGATTTGAATGAGGCCCTTAGAATTGGGGATCGAATTGCGATTATGAAAGATGGAGAAGTTGTTCAAATTGGAACGGGAGAAGAAATTCTAACTAATCCTGCTAATGACTATGTCCGTCAGTTTACGGAAGACTTAGATCGTTCAAAGGTTTTGACTGCTGAAAAGATTATGGCTAAACCATTCACAACAAATGTTGATGTCGATGGACCGAATGTGGCGCTTAAGAAGATGGTAACCGAAGAAGTCAGTGGTTTGGTGGCGGTAGATCGTAAACGTCAATTCCGTGGTTTCCTATCAACAGAGAATGCTCTACGAGCACGACATGATCATTTGCCAGTAACAGATGTTTTGACTGAAATGCCAACTGTATCAAAAGACATGTTAGTTTCAGATATTGTGCCTATTATTTATGACGCTCCAACCCCCTTAGCTGTTGTTGAAGATGGTAAGTTACTAGGGGTAATCATTCGTGGACGAGTGCTTGAAGCTTTAGCACCGGCAACGAATAATGCGGATAAGGAGGGACAAAATGCTTAATTTATTATTACTAACCTCTAAAATTCCATTAGCTGAATATGTTGAGAAGATTGTAAATTGGTTGACTGATAACTGGACTGGTTTCTTTGGAGCTATCCAAACCGGTGGGCAAGCCTTGATGGACTGGTCTAATGCAGCCTTAGGTGCGATTCAACCAATTATTTTGATTATTGCATTAACGATTTTTGCACTCTTAATTAGTGGTAAAAAATGGACTTTCCCACTCTTTACAGCTTTAGGACTACTTCTAGTTTGGAACCAAGGATTATGGTCAGACTTAATTCAAACAACGACTTTGGTATTATTATCAAGTATCTTGGCTATTATTATTGGAGTTCCTCTAGGAATTTGGATGTCAAAATCTAACACTGTTGATAAAATTGTTCAACCGCTACTTGATTTGATGCAAACTATGCCTGGTTTCGTTTATTTGATTCCAGCAGTTGCTTTCTTTGGAATTGGGGCAGTACCAGGAATTTTCGCCTCATTGATCTTCGCTTTGCCCCCAACAGTACGCTTTACTAGTTTGGGAATTCGACAAGTGCCAACAGAAATGGAAGAAGCAGCTGATTCATTTGGATCAACTGCTTGGCAAAAATTATTTAAGGTTGAATTGCCATTAGCTAAATCAACTATTTTAGCGGGAGTTAACCAATCGATTATGTTAGCTCTTTCAATGGTTGTTATGGCCTCAATGGTTGGGGCGCCTGGCCTTGGTCAAGGAGTTTTAGCAGCCGTTCAAAAAGCGGATGTTGGTAGTGGATTCGTTAGCGGATTTGCTTTGGTTATCTTAGCTATTGTGATTGATCGATTTGTTCAATTCACAAATGTTGAGCCTGCCAAGCAAGAACCTAAGAGCCCTATGAAAAAATGGATTGGGGCAATTACAGCCGTTGTTTTGTTGGGTAGCATGGTAGTAGGATTATTCCATACACAACAGCAATCAAAGAAGTCAGTTGATCTAGTTTATGTACAATGGGATTCTGAAGTAGCTTCAAATAATGTTTTAGCTGAAGCAATGCGTCAACATGGTTATCAAGTTAATTTAACACCGCTTGATAACGCAGTTATGTGGCAAACTTTAGCTAATGGTCAAGCTGATGCATCTGTATCTGCTTGGTTACCCAATACTCAAAAAGCTCAATATCAAAAATATCATGATCAATTAGATATTTTAGGCCCAAATTTGAAGGGCGCTCGAGTAGGATTAGTTGTTCCTTCTTATATGGATGTAGACAGTATTGATGATTTGCAACAAGAGGCTGATCAAACGATTACTGGAATTGAACCTGGTGCTGGTGTTGTTGCAGCTGCTCAAAAGGCTGTAAAAGAGTATCCAAATTTGAGTGGTTGGCAAGTCCAAACTTCTTCAACTGGATCAATGGCAGTTACTTTAGATAAAGCTATCAAGCAACATCAACCAATCGTAATTACTGGTTGGTCACCACATTGGATGTGGCAAAAATATGATCTTAAGTATTTAGCTGATCCAAAGGGTGTAATGGGTAAGAGTGAGAGCTTGAATACCATGACTCGTAAAGATTTGAAGGAAAGCAAGCCAGATGTTTATAAAGTAATGAAAAAATTCAAATGGCAACCTGATGATATGGAAAGTGTAATGTTGGATATTAGTGGTGGGTCAACACCGCAATCAGCTGCTAAAAAGTGGATTAAAGCCCACCAAAAAGAAGTTGATGCTTGGTTTGAATAAATATTACTGAAAGATTGTTAATATAAATTAGTGCTGAAAAGCAGATTTTGAAACATTCTTATAGAGGTTGAGATGATTTTGTCTCAACCTTTTTTTTACATTAATACTTATTTAATAAGATGAAAATTTAAACATATTTAGAAATAAGTTAGCGCTTTAAATGGCTTTGTCACTGTGTTTTTTAGTGGTATTGATTAAATGAAGCAGGAAATGTTTAAATAAGTATCAATTTATCATTAATATATGTGCAAAAATTCCAAATTTATCATATGATATACTTATATAAAGTTTGATGAAAAGGCTGAGCAAGCTACGAGGGAAAACTATGAAATTACCATTAACAGCAACAGTTTTAAATAAACGCAGTAGTATTACTATTATTGGATCAGTCGGAGATTATCGTGCTCAAATTGAATTAACTTTGGCTGATCAATCAATCGTTCGACCAGAAGTCGATGAAAATGGTTCATTTTTAATCGATATTGACTGGAAAAAAGCTCATGGTGATATTTTGGTTAAAGCAATGCTACCAGAGCATCCAGAAGTTACTAATGAAACAGTTCTTCATGTTCAGGCTCCTGAACCAATTGTGACGGCAGTTTTGTCTACACAAGGGATTACGCGAAAATTAACGGGATCAGTTAATCAGCCTGGGTTATTCATTGAAGTTCATACTCCTGAAAATACCCATCCAATTGAAGTGTTGATTGATGATAAATTAGAATTTGAATTACAAATTCCAATCGCACTTCGTCCAGAAGATTTGCGGGTAACAGCTTTAAACCCAGTAACAGGTGAACAAATGGAAGTGCCCGTTGAAATTGGGGTTACTACCAAGACAATGACGATTCCAATTTTAACGGATGATATGATTAACAGTTATGCTGATGCCGCTGAAGGCCGTCGGGCTGCTTCAGCGGCTTATGATCACAGTTTGATGGAAAAAGCTGCTGCATCAGAATCTTTTGTAAATTCAATCGTAGAATCAATTTCTCCGGATGAAAATACACAATCTCGAGCAGAGTTGGAAGAAATTCAAGCCACAGAAATAAATAGTCCAGTGGAACCGGATATGAATCAAGAGATTCAATCAGAACCAATTCTAGCTACTGATTTTGAGTCATCTAAAATGGAAGATTCAACAATGTTTGATGATAAATTAATTACTACCATTCAAACTATACAGGTTGAAGTATTACAACCTCATTTTATCGACTCAGTTAAAGATACGACAGTAGAACCAGAAAAAGATGCTAAATTCGAAGATGAAGAATTGGTACCTGAACCAGAACAAGATGCTAAGTTCGAAGACGAAGAATCGGTACCTGAACCAGAAAAAGATGCTAAATTCGAAGATGAAGAATTGGTACCTGAACCAGAACAAGATGCTAAGTTTGAAGACGAAGAATTGGTAGTTGACTCAGAAGAAGATATCGAGTTTGAAGATGAAGATACAATAGTTGAATCAGAAAGTGATATCGAGTTTGAGGATTTTGAAGATTTTGAAGATAGAAATTCAAATATCGGTGATCCGAATGTCGTAGATGGTGATGAACAAATTGCTACAGCTACAGGGGTCGCTGAAGTTATGCGAGATGGTGATTATCAACGTGATCTTAAGATTCCAGAACCGCGGCCAAAAGAGACTATAGTTCCTAATAATCAAGAGACTGATGGTGATGAACTTAATTATTCTCGAACAAAACGAAGTCAGGAAAAGCAAAAAAAGGGTGGCTTAATTGCATTCCTAAAACGGCTTTTCTTTCGACAAAAGTAATTCAAAATAAAAAATGATAAGTAGCTATGAATCGCTTAGATATTGATTCAAAGTTGCTTATTTTTTGTGTCTTTAAAAATTATACGATTGCAATTAATAAAAAAGGTCAGAGCAAAATACTCTAACCTTTTAAATTTATTGAATATCAAAAGTTGGTAAATCATAATTTTTAAGCTTGTCTTTTGATTTATATTTATAAATTCCATTAATCTTGCTTGTGAGTTGAATTATCGAACCAAGTATTGAATTCATTATTGTCTTCAGCTTTACCACTAGTTATGTGGTTGGTATAGACGTTTTTTTGCTTCTGGTCAAAGTTTGACCAAATTGAGCCACTGAATTCATAGCGAGACGCATTTGGAATCAAGTTGTCAGCTGTGGTGTCTTCAACTTTTAGATTGCTGTTATTTTTTAATTGGTCGCCGTCCCAAAGGGTGGCAATTCCGAATTGTGAACCATTTTTAAGACTGATTTGACGAGCAATTTTAATGGTTGTAATTTCATTATCTGAATTTTGATCAGCTACCTGGAGCGCGATTGCTACAGTTTTAGCATAGTTATCTAGATAAGTTTTGATGTCTTTTTGCTTTATATTGTCTTGTAAAATAATAGTGGCCGTTTGATCCTTTATTAGGATTGTTTGTACCTTAACCGGCAACTTTTCTGAAGTTAATTGCTTGATGAAAATATTACTAAAATTATTCTTTTGAATCGTTTGTTTCGACGTTGAAGTAGCAATGGAGCTAGCATCAGGGTCTTTTACGACTTCAGAGATAGCGCGATCTTCTTGCTTTTTTTGCTTTTCTTGTTTCTCCTTTTTAACTTTAATCGATGATTTTTTCTTGGCTTCGGCAGTGATTTGATTCTGGTGTTTAACATCATTTTGATGTTTAATTGCTAATGAAGTAAAGGCTAGGATTGCGATGACCAATACTAAGGCACTTATTGAAATAACAATTCTTTTCCCGTGTTTACGCATAAATTCCTCCATAAATTTTATTTATATACAATTGTATCAAAAACTAATCTTAAAATCTCATATCAAGCATTTATTAATTAATTTGTTTCCTTTTGAAAAAGCATGGAGCTGTAGGTTTTAATCATATCAATCATGATTTGAAGTAAGCACTATTATTATCGTAGTTTTGTAAATAATTGTTATATGATTACTTCAAGAAAGCATTGTTTAAATTGTAGATTAGCCTTGTAAAAATTGGCAAGGCAAAGTACAATTATGGAATAGTTAAGTTCTGAAGGATTAGTTTAAAACGATATGCTTAGAGAGTGGTAATTTGCTGGGAAACCATCATATTGTTTAAACGAAGGTAGTCAGGGCGCTGGATTAGTGAAACTTTTTAAGTAGTTAATTCCGTTTTCCGCGTTAAGGACAGATGAGATAGGATAAAACTTTTATTCTAAATCAGGTGGTACCGTGATTAATTTCGCCCTGATGAATCAGTATTGATTCATTGGGGCTTTTTTTATTTAAAAAGCTTTTTAAATCGATCAAAAAGAATAAGGAGTATACAATGCGAGAAATTGAAATGCCAGGTAAGTACGATCCAACTGCTGTTGAGACGGGGCGATATGATAAGTGGTTGCAAGACAAGCGGTTTGCACCATCAGAAAATAAAAAGGCTCGACCTTATTCGATTGTTATTCCACCTCCTAACGTAACTGGAAAGTTGCATCTAGGCCATGCATGGGATACTACTTTACAAGATATTATTATTCGTCAAAAGCGGATGCAAGGATTTGATACAGTTTGGATTCCTGGGATGGATCATGCCGGAATTGCTACACAAGCAAAAGTAGAACAACGTTTAGCCGAACAGAATATTTCACGATATGATTTGGGACGGGAGAAGTTTGTGGACCAAGTTTGGGACTGGAAGAATGAATATGCTGATACCATTAAGTCACAATGGAGTAAGCTTGGTCTTTCCCTAGACTATGATCGTGAACGTTTTACTTTAGATGATGGACTTTCAGCGGCCGTTAAAAAAGTATTTGTTACATTGTATGAAAAAGATTTAATTTATCGTGGTGAGTATATTATTAACTGGGATCCAAAGGCACGGACCGCATTATCAGATATCGAAGTTATTTATAAAGATATTGAAGGGGCTTTTTATCATGTTAAATATCCATTTACGGATGGAACAACTTTAGATGGTAAAGATTATATTGAAATTGCCACAACCCGTCCGGAAACTATGTTTGGAGACGTTGCGGTAGCGGTTAATCCTAAGGATGAACGTTATCAAGATATTATTGGTAAGACGATTAAAGTGCCATTAGTTGATCGAGAAATTCCCGTTATTGCGGATGAATATGTTGAAATGGATTTTGGAACGGGAATGGTTAAAATTACACCAGCCCATGATCCTAATGATTTTGAAGTCGGAAATCGACATGATTTGGAACGAATCAATACCATGAACGAAGATGGATCAATGAATAATCGAGCTGGCAAGTATGCCGGAATGGATCGTGATGATGCACGTAAGGCGATCGTCAATGATTTGACGGATGCTGGTTGGATGTTGAAAGTAGAACCGTATACCCATTCAGTTGGACATTCAGAACGAACTGGTGTGCCAGTTGAAGCTCGTCTTTCAACTCAATGGTTTGTTAAAATGAAGCCATTGGCTGAACAAGCATTGGCTATGCAAAAGACTGAAGATCGAGTCGACTTTTATCCACCACGGTTTGAAAATACCTTTACTAATTGGATGGAAAATATTCATGATTGGGTGATCTCGCGTCAATTATGGTGGGGACATCAAATTCCAGCTTGGTATCATAAAGAAACCGGTGAAATTTATATTGGTGAAGATGCACCAAGTGATCTGGAAAATTGGGAACAAGAGACAGACGTCTTAGATACTTGGTTCTCATCTGCTTTATGGCCATTTTCAACGATGGGTTGGCCGGATACAGAAGCACCTGATTTCAAGCGCTACTTCCCAACTAATACTTTAGTTACAGGATATGATATTATCTTCTTCTGGGTTGCGCGGATGATGTTCCAATCAAAGGAATTCACAGGTCGACGTCCATTCCAAAATGTCTTAATTCATGGTTTGATTCGTGATGAACAAGGTCGTAAAATGTCAAAGTCATTGGGAAATGGAATTGACCCAATGGATGTTATTGAAAAGTATGGGGCTGATGCATTACGTTGGTTCTTGGCTAACGGATCTACTCCTGGATTAGATGTTCGCTTTTCATATACTAAGATGGACGCGGCTTGGAACTTCATTAATAAGATCTGGAATGCGTCACGTTATGTCATCATGAATTTGGATGATGATACAGAAGTGAAAATACCTTCTAAAACGGATTTAACTTTAGCAGATAAGTGGATTTTGTCACGCTTGAACCAAACAATTGCCACAGTTAATCAGAATTTTGATAAATTTGAATTTGGCGAAGCTGGTCGTACCCTTTATAACTTCATTTGGAATGATTTTGCCGATTGGTATATTGAAATGACGAAAGAAACGTTGAATGGGGATGATGATCAAGCCAAACAAAATGTTCAACAAGTTTTGGCGTATGTTTTGGACCAAACCTTACGTTTATTGCACCCAATTATGCCATTTGTAACCGAAGAAATTTGGTTAACGATGCCGCACGTGGGGGACTCATTGACTAGTGCTGAATTCCCAACTGCTAATGACCAATTAGATGATCAAAAAGCAGAAGCTGATTTTAAGCGCTTAGTTGATTTAATTACAGCAGTTCGTAATATTAGAACAGAGGCCAATGCTCCAATGTCAACTTTGATTGACGTGATGGTTCAAACTTCTGATGAAGAATTGATGCAAATTATTAAAACGAATTCTGATTATATTAACCGCTTTGTTAAGCCTAAGCAATTGGTAGTTTCTGCTGAAGTAAAGGCTCCGCAGTTAGCAATGACGAAGGTTATCACTGGGGCTGAAGTTATTGTGCCATTGGCTGAATTAATCAATTTGGATGACGAAATTATACGCCTAGAAAATGAAGCTAAAAAGTTCCAAGGTGAAGTTAAAAGAGCTCAAGGTAAGTTAAAAAATGAAAAATTTGTAAATTCCGCACCCGAAAAAGTAGTTTTGGCAGAACGCGAAAAGCTAGCTGATTGGGAAAGTAAATTTGCAACTACAAATGAACGTTTAATGGAATTGAAGGCTGCTAAATAGTTTTTATTAAAACTGATTACGGATAAATTTTAGAAGATGTTTATAATAGAGGTTGGGACAATTTTGTCTCAACCTTTTTTAGTCGCTACATTAAAAATTAATCGAATTGTTCAAGACGATTAAGAAAATTAAGGAATACTAAAATGATTCAAAATTACGATGATTCAATAAATTATATTCATGGGCGTAATAAATGGGCAAAGAAAAATACTTTTGCACGAATTGATGATTTACTTGAGGCTCTGGGTAATCCACAAGATCAGTTAAAGTATGTTCATATTACGGGAACCAACGGTAAAGGTTCAGTTGCACGTATGACGGAGCAGCTGCTATTAGAGCATGGATTAAAAGTTGGTTTATTTACTTCGCCATTTATTATGCGTTTTAATGAACGAATTCAGATAAATAATAAGCCGATCAGTGATCAAGATTTGACGCGTATTATGCAAAGAATGGAGCCAATTTTGATTAAATTGGATCAAACATTACCAGATGGAGGACCCACGGAATTTGAAACTTTAACAGCTTTAATGTTTGTATATTTCGCCCAACAAAATTTGGATGTGGTTGTGTTGGAAGTTGGAATTGGTGGTACTTGGGACACAACCAATGTAATAAAAAATAAATTAGTAGCAGTTATTACCACGATTGGCTTGGATCACCAAAAGGTTCTAGGGAATACAGTTACTGAAATTGCAAAACAAAAAGCTGGAATCATCAAGAACCAAAATCAAATTACAGTGGTTGGACGATTACCTGAATTAACTATACCGGTGATTTCGAAGCAAACTGAGCATTTATACCAGCTGGAGATGCAATTTAAATTAAAAAAAATTACGCAAAATGATGACGGAGATTGGATTTTTGATTGGTATGATCAACAAGGGCGACGGTTCGAAAATTTAAAATTAGCGTTGTTAGGTAATTATCAATTGGATAATGTATCTGTAGCTCTAGAAACCGCAGCTTTAGCGTTACAAGCACTAAATGTCACAATGCAACTTGAACTAATCCAAAAGGCATTGATGAAAGTTGAATGGCCAGCTCGGTTTGAAAAAATCAATCAAAATCCGGAAATAGTCTTGGATGGTGCCCATAATTTAGCGGGGATTCAAGCTTTAATTCAAACAATTCAACAAAGATATTTTGAACAGCCGGTGGTAGTTATTATTGGAGTATTATCAGATAAAAATTATCTAAAAATGTTGAATGAATTAGCTAAGGAACCTCAAATTAGAGTTATAGTAGTTAGCTTTACTGCTCCCAATCAAAGGGCAGCAATTGACCCACAAACTGTAGTAGATGAATTGTCAATTGCAAATATCAAAGCTGAAGATGATTGGGAAATAGCATTAAATAAAGAATTGTTACAAGATCCGGTAGCTAAAATTATCATTAGTGGGTCGCTTTATTTTGTTGCAGAAGTTCGTCAAATTTGGTCGCAAAAACATATTATTTAAATCAGATAAAATTAAACTTTTAGATGTATCTGAAAGTTAATGGAAGCTTTGATTTAATTGGATAAATGTAAATTAGTTATTAAAAGTTGCTTACATTTGACACTTGAAATATGTTATAGTTGTTATTACCTTGTTTCTAGATAGGAGCAAGGTCGGTCCCGTCTTTTGAGACAGTTTTACAAATGAGTTGTCGCAAATACCATTTGAGGAGAAAAAATTAATGGCAAAAATTAATGCACCAGTTTATAAAAATCAAGAACTGGAAGGTGAAGTTATTGACTTAACATACCAAGGAATGGGTGTGGTAAAAGTCGAAGATTATCCGATTTTCGTAGTCGATGCTGTACCGGGTGAAGTTGTTAAATTAGGGGTTACTAAAGTTCAAAAGAACTTTGCCTTTGGCCGAGTAATTAAGCGAATTCGTGAGTCTGACGAACGAAATCACGAAGTTAACCAAGCAGCCTTAACAACTGGAATCGCACCATTAGCAAACTTAACATATGATGCTCAATTAAAGTTTAAGCAAAATCAAATTCAAGAATTATTTAAAAAGATGCATATAACAGCAACAATCGAGCCTACAATTGGAATGGAAAACCCAATTGGTTATCGAAATAAGGCACAAGTGCCAGTTCGTAAGGTCCGTGGTCAATTAACAACTGGTTTCTACCGACGTAATTCACATCAATTGGTACCAATTGAAGATTATTATATTCAAGATCCAGCAATTGATGCAGCTATTATTGTAGTCCGTGATTTAATGCGCCATTATCAACTTGATGCATATGATGAGGAAACGCATACTGGTGATATTCGAACAATTATGGTTCGTCGTGGGTATTATAGTCATGAAATGATGGTTGTCATTGTGACTCGTCGTAATAAGTTACCTGTTGCTGAAATGTTGGTTGAAGGAATTAAAAAGGCTTTGCCAGAAGTTACTTCAATTATTCAAAATGTTAACTCTGAAAAGACTAATTTGATCATGGGATCAAAGAATAAAACTCTTTGGGGAGCTGATTATATTACCGACACTCTCTGGGGTAAGACCTTTGAAATCGGACCAATGTCATTTTACCAAGTTAACCCACAAACAACGGAAAAGTTATATAGTATGGCCGTTGAAAAAGCTGGCTTGACAGGAGAAGAACTAGTAATTGATGCTTATTCTGGAATTGGAACAATTTCATTATCAGTTGCCGCTAAAGCTCGTCGAGTAGTTGGGGTTGAAATCGTACAAGGTGCGGTTGAAGATGCCAAACGTAATGCCAAAATTAACGGAATTGAAAACGTTGAATTTGAATTGGGTAAGGCTGAAGATAAGATGGTTGAATGGCAAGCTGCTGAACTTCAACCGGATGTGATCTTTGTTGATCCTCCACGTAAGGGATTAACTCCAGAATTAATTGATGCAGCAACAGGAATGCAACCAACTAAGATTGTTTACATTTCATGTAATCCTGCAACATTAGCTCGAGATGCTGAGCATTTGTTAGCAAATGGTTATCAAATTGATGGATCAGTACAACCAATTGACCAGTTCCCACAAACAACACATATTGAAACGGTAACGGTCTTTATTAAGGCCTAAGTCCGTAGATATTTGAGGTTAAATTTAAAACTATGATGACATCAGAAGCACCAATCGGCGTAGTCGACATGCTCTGATGTTTTTTATTTAAAAATCAATGTTAAATTGGTAACTAATCATTCATCGGAATAAAACTAATCTTACGTAATCAATGATATAATTGGGTTATAGAAATTGATACAAGGGAGGGTGAGTTGATGACACTTAAATTGGGAATTATTGGAACGAATTGGATTACAAAAATGTTCATTGAGGCCGCGATAGCTACTGATCAATATGAGTTGGTTGCGATTTATTCACGAACTGAGGAAAAAGGGCAAGAATTTGCCACTAATTTTGCGGGGGATCAAGCCGTATGGACGGATTTGGACGCCTTCTTACAAAGTGGTATTGATGTTGTTTATATTGCCTCACCAAATAGTCTTCATTTTGAGCAAGCGGCATCAGCGATTAAATCCGGAGTCAATGTAATTGTTGAAAAATCTGCATTTGATAATCCGGAGCAATATGAAAAGATACATTCATTATTGCAAGAAAACCCATCTGTTAAATTATTTGAAGCAGCCCGTCACATTTATCAGGATAATTTTAAAGTGATTGAAGAAAAAATTAAGCAAATGGACCATATTTCAGGTGCTACTTTTGTTTATGAAAAATATTCATCACGATTTGACGATTATTTAGCAGGTAAAAATCCCAATGTATTGTCACGTGAATTTTCAGCTGGAGCACTAGCTGATTTGGGCGTTTATCCACTTTATGCGGCGATTAAATTGTTTGGATTACCTGAAAATCAATACTATTTTGCAACATTATTAGATAATGGGGCAGATGGTCGGGGGACCGCTATCTTACGCTATCCAAACTTTGATGTAACATTAATCTTTGGGAAGAGTACTAATTCTTATGAATTATCTGAAGTCCATGGTCGTCGAGATACGATTGTGATTGATAATATTGCAGAGTTAGGTGAGGTTAAATATGATGATGGTCAAGGAAATCTAACGGTCATTAGTCAACCAGCACCGAAAAATCCAATGGTACAAGAGGCAATGTTCTTTGCCAATGGATTACAAGATAATTTAACAACTAATGAATACGAAGAGGCAGCTATATTAAGTCAAAAAGTTAATTTAGTTTTGACTAAGTTGCGACAATCAGCGGGAATTAAATTCCCAAGTGATCAGGAATACTAGAACGGGGAAAGTATGGACGTAAAAATTAAAGAGCAGTTACAACAGGCTGGATTCTTAGCTATGACACCAATTCAAGAAGCAGTAGAAACATCTTTGGCAGCTGGTGAGTCGATTGATGGATTAGCACCAACGGGAACAGGTAAGACGTTAGCCTTTACTTGGCCCCTATTACCAAAGATTCAAGTGGGTGATGGAGAACAATTATTGGTGATGGCTCCTTCGCAAGAATTAGCAATGCAAACAACACGGGTGATGCGAGAGTGGGCTAATATTTTTGGATTAAAAACACTTGCATTGACTGGTGGAGCGAATGTGAAACATCAATTAGATCGTTTGAAGAAACATCCTGAAATTTTAGTTGGAACGCCAGGTCGAGTGGCCGAATTAGTTAACAATAAAAAATTAAAACTTCAACGGTTGCGGACTTTAATTTTAGATGAAGCTGATATTTTGCTTCAAGAAGAAACGGCTGAACAATTGAAAAATATTTGGGATGTTTATGGAGACGAAACAATTCAAGTTGCCTTATTTGGAGCTACTGCGGTTGATCCAACTATTCCAGCTAAACTCTTTGAACGTTCATTTCAACGGATTGATCAACGTGATGTTCCAATGCCCACAAGCTTGCAACATATAATGATTCCAACGGCGAATGATCAAAAGCAAAAACGGATTCGCCAATTTGCTAGTCAAAATCATTTTCAAGCAATGATTTTTTTCAACACAACCAAGGCATTGAAAACAACGGCCAGCTTTTTATCCCATGAACATGTAGCAATGTCTACTTTAGTTCGAGGCGATTCTAGTAATACTCGGGCTACTGCGTTGGAAAATTTCCGAAAAGGTAAAGCTAAATTTTTGTTAACAACAGATGTGGCAGCTCGTGGTTTGGATATCATTGATTTACCAGCTATCATTAATTTTGATTTACCACGGGATGGGGAAACCTATACACATCGAGCTGGTCGAACTGGTCGAATGGGTAAATCAGGCCTTGTAATTACTTTAGGTAATGATCATGATGCACGTGATTTGAAACGATTAGTTCAAGTTGAATTTGAAATTTTACCTTGGACAAGTTTTGTTAGTCACTTAGGGGTTAAATCAGGTAGTGCGAAAGTGACGAAACCAGCTGCATCTAAAGATGCTAATAAAAAGCGGCATGATTTAAAAAAGAAAAAAACGGTTAAAGTCGCAAAACCTAAAGTCAAGGCTGATAAAATAATAACGGATGTTAATTCTACTAAAAAGTCAGAATTTGTGGAATCAACACGTTCTGCTGAAACAGAAGTTGTGAGTCGAACGGAACGTTTTGAAAAAGCAAAGAAGTCTAAACGGCGTAACCAAAAAGATAAGGGTAAGCCGAAACATAAGCAAAAGATAAAAGAAACTAATTAAAATTTCAAAGCTAATGATCGATTAAAAAACGATCATTAGCTTTTTTTGTAAAAATTTACAAGTTGAATCATCAGTTAAATTGTGTGATTTGTGGTAAAATATGCAAAAGAATGCATAAATTCATGGGACGTAGTGAAGGAAGGCGAGGCATCAATGGCAAATATTATTAATGGAAAAGAAATTGCACAACAAGTTCGTAACGAAGTAACGAATCAAGTTCAACAATTAGCCGATCAAGGAATTATTCCAGGACTTGCAGTGATTATTGTGGGTGATGATCCAGCAAGTCAAATTTATGTTCGAAATAAAGAAAAGGCAGCGGCTAAGGCTGGCATTAACGGCCAAACGATTTCATTTCCTGCTGATGTAGTTGAAGAAGATGTGTTGAATAAAATTCAAGAATTAAATCAAGATGATACAATTGACGCAATTTTATTACAAAGCCCAGTACCAAAACAAATTGATGAACAAAAAATGCAGTCGGCCATTGATCCTAGTAAGGATGTGGATGGTTTTAATCCATTAAATATTGGAAAATTATTTGCTAACCGAGCTGGATATTATCCTATTGCTAATACACCGAAGGGAATAATGAGGCTACTAGCAGAAACACAAGTTGAATTGTCCGGTAAATTCATCGTAATTTTAGGACGCTCTATTTTAGTGGGTCGTCCATTGTTTGCTTTATTGGAAGCGCAGAATGCGACGGTAGCACTATTACATCGTTATACGCCAGATGAATTACGACATAACCTTTTACAACAAGCTGATGTTGTAATTGCAGCAACAGGAGTACCAGGTTTAGTTCAGGGAGTAGATTTAAAAGCTGGTGCTGTTGTGATTGATGTTGGAATAACACGTTTGCCCGATGGACATTTAACGGGGGATGTTGATTTTACAACAGCTCAGGAGGTAGCATCAGCAATTACACCGGTCCCAGGGGGAGTCGGGCCTATGACGATCGCTACTTTGCTACAAACTACTGTTGAATTAGCAGTACAGCACCATCAAATGGAGTTATAAAAATGGATGATTACTTAACCGTTAGTGCTTTAACGCAGTATTTAAAGCGGAAATTTACGGCTGATCCTTACTTGCAAAAAGTATATTTAACGGGCGAAATTTCTAATTTTCGACCTCGGCCGAAACATCAATATTTTTCGATTAAAGATGAAAAGTCGGTGATTAATGCCACTATGTTTCAAGGAGTTTATAATAAATTACCTTTTGAACTAGAAAGTGGGATGAAAGTTAATATAGTTGGACACTTAGATTTATATGCACCAAGCGGAAGCTATTCTATTATTGTGGAGAAAATTGAACCGGATGGAATTGGTGCGCTGGCGGTTCAATTTGAACAATTAAAAAAGAAGTTACAACAAGCAGGCCTCTTTGATAGAAATAAAAGAATGATCCCCAGGTTTCCTAAAAAAATTGCAGTGATAACTTCGCCTAGTGGGGCAGTCATCAGAGATATTATGACGACAGTGCAACGACGTTATCCTATTGCGCAAATTACGCTTTATCCGGCTGTTGTCCAAGGTGAAAATGCAGTGCCCAGTTTATTAAAACAGTTGCAAGCTGTTGATAATAAAAATGATTTTGATGTTTTGATTATTGGTCGTGGTGGAGGATCCATGGAAGATCTATGGGCCTTTAATGATGAACGTTTGGCATTACAGTTAGTACAAAGCTCTATCCCAGTCATTAGTTCTGTCGGACATGAAACAGATACAACTATTGCAGATTACGTTGCAGATCAACGAGCAGCCACACCGACTGCTGCTGCGGAAATTGCAACACCAATTTTATTAACGGATGTGTTAAATGGCCTTCTAAATATTCAGGTTCAAATGAATCATGCTTTAGAACAAAAACTTCAATATTTAAGAGAACGGTTTGATCGGGTACGGCAAAGTCGAGTTCTAAACGAACCCACACGTTTATATGAGGGTGTCAATCAGCGCTTAGACCATGCAACTCAAAATTTACAGAATAATTTTGAAAATTTGCTTCAACAAAAACAACATCAATTTAATTTGCTAGAACAACGCTTAACCCCAGCAATGCAACGACAATTTCAACAAAAGCAAAATCGTTACCAGCAACTTGTTAATGGTTTGAATTTGGTGAGCCCGTTAGCAGTGTTAGCTCGAGGGTACAGTGTAACGACGCAAGAAGAAACAGTTATTAAGCGGATTGATCAAGTTGAACAAGGTGCTAAATTAAAGATTAAGGTTAGTGATGGAACGATTTTGACAGAAGTACAAGGAGTGGAGAAGTAAGATGAGTGAAACAACATTTGAAGAAAAATTGAATACTTTAGAAAAGATTGTGGCCCAATTAGAACAAGGTGAGGTTCCTTTGGGGACAGCCATGGAATCTTTTACAGATGGAACGAAATTAGTAAAAGAATTACAGGCTGAATTACAGTCAGCTGAGCAAAACTTAACTAAGATGGTTCAAGATGATGGGTCAGAAGTACCTTTTGATGTTGAGGGTAAGTAATGTCTTTTAATGAATTTATAAAGCAATATCAGGCATTAGTTGAACAAAATATAGAGCATAATTTGGGAACTTCAACGGATAATAATACGTTAATACAATCTATGCGCTATGCAGCTTTAAATGGCGGAAAGCGTTTAAGACCCCTTCTAACTTTAGCAGTCATTGAAACCTTTGGAAAAGATCCTAAACAATATTTGAAGGTAGCCAATGCTGTTGAATTAATTCATACATATAGTCTAATTCATGATGATTTACCAGCTATGGATGATGATGATTTGAGGCGGGGACAGCCAACAGTACATCGTCAATATGGAGAGGATGTTGCCATTTTAGCAGGTGATGCCCTTCAAGCAACTGCCTTTGAATGGTTGATTAATCCAGTGTTAACCAGTTTGCAACAAGTTAAATTGGTACATAATTTAGCGCAGGCTGCTGGAGCTTATGGTATGGTTGGCGGTCAATTTGCTGATATGGAAGCGACTAATAAACCAGATATTTCAGTCAATGAATTAGCAAAAGTTCATCGTGGTAAAACAGGGGCATTATTAGCTTATTCATTTGTAGCTGGAGGAATTATTACTGATTTATCGTCTGAAGTACAGACGGAGTTGGCTGAATTTGGTCTTGCATTTGGATTAGCTTTTCAGATTAAAGACGATTTATTAGATTTAAAACAGGATGATACAGAAAATAAACAGTCATATCCTTATTTGTTAGGAATTGATGGTGCAAAAAATAAATTAATTAAACAATTAAAACAAGCCCAAGATAGTTTAAAAAAAATACAAGTAGCAACTAATCATGAAACAGAACTTTTAAATGATTGTTTGCATTATTTTGATGATATGGTGGAAAATTAAATGACAGGAATAATAAAAGAACGAGTGGACGTATTGGCGGTCCAACAAGGACTATTTACGTCAAGGGAGCAAGCAAAACGTGCCATTATGGCTGGTGAAATTTTAGGTATTAATGAGCAACGAATGGATAAAGCAGGCGAAAAAATTCCGGTTACCACTGAATTGCATTTAAAAGGGACACCAATGCCATATGTTTCTCGTGGCGGATTTAAACTAGAAAAAATGCGAGATGTTTTTAATTTAGATTTTAAGGATAAAATTGTTTTAGATATTGGTTCATCGACGGGTGGGTTTACGGATGTTTCATTGCAAAGTGGGGCGAAACAAGTTTATGCGTTGGATGTTGGAACTAATCAACTTGCCTGGAAATTACGTTCAGATGAACGAGTCATCGTTATGGAAAATACTAATTTTAGGTACAGTGAACTAGCTGATTTTGATGCAGGTCAACCTCAAATGGCGACCATTGATGTCTCATTTATATCATTAAATTTAATTTTAGGACCCTTATCTAAAATTTTAGTTGAAGGTGGGTCAGTAGCAACTTTGATTAAGCCGCAGTTTGAAGCAGGACGTGAAGCAGTTGGAAAGCATGGAATTGTCAAGGATGCTAGGACACACTTGTCTGTTATTAATAAAGTTAGCGAATATGCTAAATTAGCTGGATTTAGTATTGTTAATCTTGATTTTTCCCCTATTAAAGGTGGGTCTGGTAATATTGAATTTATTGCACATTTGAAGTTAGATGGTGGGGCTGAAACATTAGATGAAACGCAACGCCAATCCGTAGTCACAGCGGCGCATGAACAATTAAATGCTCACCGGGAGTAACAGAGATGGTTAGTAATAAAAAAGAACGACAGGCTGAAATAAAAAAAATTATTACGCAACAAAAAGTACAAAAGCAAGATGAATTGGTGCAAATTTTGAATGAACGTGGTTGGAACGTTACACAAGCAACGGTTTCACGAGATATAGCTAGTATGCAGCTGGTCAAAGTTCCGTTAGCACGTGGTGGCTTTGCATATGACATCATGCATGGAGCGGACTATCTAGTGCAAGTACGGGCAATTTTAAATGAAGATCAGACAAAGATAAAAGCGCAAAATAATATGGTTTTAATTCAAGTTCGTCCTGGAACGGGTCCTGTGTTGAAAATTTCGTTAGAAACCATGGATTTACCAGAAGTTTTTGGGGTATTAGGGGATGATTCCACTGTATTGGTGATTGTCAAAGAAGGGTATACAGGTAAACAGTTGTTATATCAATTATTACAATTATCTTAGCGATAGGAGGCAAAATTTTGTTACAAGAACTTTCAATTAAAGATTTTGCAATTATCCCAACTCTGGATTTGAGTTTTGAAAATGGAATGACGGTTTTAACGGGTGAGACGGGAGCAGGGAAGTCAATTATTATTGATGCCGTTGGTCTGTTAGCGGGTGGTCGTAGTTCTGTAGAGTATATTAGAGAAGGAACTAAAAAAGCGACCTTACAGGGCCTTTTTTCTGTTGAAACTAATGCAAACGTTTTGCCGGCTTTGGAAGAATACGGGATTGAATTAGATGATAATCAGGTACTGATTAGTCGAGAAATTCATAGAAGCGGTCGGAACGTTATTCGAATTAATGGGGTAATGGTCAATGGTGCTGGTCTGCGTAAAATAGGACAGTACCTAGTAGATATTCATGGCCAAAATGAGCATCAGGAACTTATGAAGGTTGATCGGCATGAATATTTATTAGATCAATTTGCGCAAAAGGAAGTTGGTCCTGTATTGAAAAAGTATCAATCCGCTTATTCTGAATACAGAAAATATTTCAAATTGTATCAACAACGTCGAGCAGATGAACAAGCCTTTGCTCAGAGATTAGACATGTTAAACTTTCAAGTAAATGAGCTGCAGGAAGCACATTTAATCGTGGGTGAAGAAGAACAATTAAATCATGAATATCAAGAACTATCTAATTTTCAGGATGTTCTAGAGGCGCTTTCGACCGCTTATGAAGTATTGGCAGGTGATTGGGAAGGTAATGGATTAGATGTTGTTAGTCGGTCCGTTGATACTTTAGAAAGAATCGAGGAATTAAGTCCTCGGTATCAAAAGTTAACAGAGACCGTTAGAGGAGCATATTTTGAGCTGCAAGAAGCAACATCTGAGGCGCTATCAATTCGGGATAATCTTGAATTTGATGCTGAACGATTAACTGAAGTTACGGATCGTTTGAATTTAATTAATACCTTGGAAAATAAATACGGTACTGATATTTCGGAAATTTTGAAGTATCAAGCAACGATTGAAGCGGAATTAGCAGAAATGACTGGTAATGGATTACAGTTAAGTGATTTAAAGGAACAGGCTATAGCTGCTAAAAAAAATGCTCAGAAGTTAGCCGATCAATTAACCAATTTGCGTCAGGCGGCATCGGTTAAATTAGCCACAGCTATTCATCAACAATTGGCCGATTTGTACATGGAAAAGGCGGTATTTTCTGTGCATCTGACGGCTACGAAAAATTTGCAGGTCAGAGGGCAAGACCAAATTGAATTTTATATTCAAACTAATCCAGGGGAATCTGCTAAACCATTAGCTAAAATTGCTTCAGGTGGTGAATTGAGTCGAATGATGTTAGCGATGAAAACTATTTTTGCACGAGATCAAGGGGTAACATCAATTATTTTTGATGAAGTTGATACTGGTGTATCAGGACGGGTAGCACAGTCAATTGCAAATAAAATTGCTAAAATTGCTAGTTATTCACAAGTGCTTACTATTACGCATTTGCCACAAGTGGCTGCGGTAGCAGATCATCATCTTTATATTGAGAAAAATATCATTAAGCAGCGTACTGTTACAACGGTTAAACATTTGAATGAAAATGAGCGGATTGATGAATTAGCTCGTATGTTATCAGGTGATCAATTGACAGATGCGGCACGTGCCAATGCACGGGATCTGTTGACTCAAGCAAATTCATGAGTCCTTATTTCTATAAGTAGATAGGACGATATTTATTTTGCTTGAATAAATTTAATAAAAAAGGTAAGATTAAGGTTATTAATTAGAAGGATTAAAGGGGAGCATTGACCATGAAACGTGGGGTTTTAATTGTATTATCAGGACCATCAGGAGTAGGTAAGGGAACAGTTCGTAAAGCCTTATTTGAAGAACCAGATATTGATTTTACATATTCTATTTCAATGACTACTCGTCAACCACGCAATGGTGAAGTAGACGGGGAAGATTACTTCTTTGTGAACCGTAATGAATTTGAAGAAAATATTACTGCTGGGAATATGCTAGAGTATGCCGAGTATGTTGGCAATTATTATGGAACGCCAAAAAGTTTTATTGACAATACTCTTGCGTCGGGACATGATGTTTTCTTGGAAATTGATGTTCAAGGGGCTTTGCAAGTTAAAGAAAAAATGCCTGAAGGGGCATACATCTTTTTGACCCCACCAGATTTACAGGCCTTAAAAGAACGTTTAGTTGGTCGTGGAACTGATGATCCAGAAATTATTGACCGACGAGTGGCGGCGGCATCATCTGAAATTCGGATGATGTCAAAATATGACTACGCTGTGGTCAATGATGAAGTTCAGTTAGCAGTACAACGAATTAAAGATATTGTTAAGGTCGAACGTTTAAGAGTTAATCGTATTTTACCAGAATATATAGCCATGATTGAGGAGTTAGAAAAATGATCTTATATCCATCAGTAGATAAATTGTTAGAAAAAGTTAATTCACGTTATAAGTTGATTGCATTGAGCTCAAAGCGGGCACATGAATTAGAACAAGGTAGTTTACCAACACTTTCACACTTTGATTCTGTTAAACCAGTAGGACAAGCTTTGGAAGAAATTGAAGCTGGAAATATTATTGTTGATCCAGACGAGAAGCACTTCGATTAATCTTTAATTAAGCTAGTTAAAGCTTAATAAATTTAACAGGGGATGGGGTTTTAATCTCATCTTTTTTATTTAATAAATGTTTTTTGAAAGGATGACTAAAATCATGCCTATTTTAGTAGCAACCCATAAAGATTATGCGATGCCTAGTGATAAATTTTATCAACCGATTTATGTTGGATCAGCTCTACATAAAAAAAAGATTAATAATTTTTTAAGTGATGCAACTGGAGATAATATTTCGATTAAAAATCCTTATTATAATGAATTAACGGCGCTTTATTGGGCAAAGTACAATTTACAGGATCAAAAGATTATTGGGTTAGCTCATTATCGGCGTTTTCTGGGGCATAAAGCAAGTCATCAATATCAAGATATATTAACTGAATATGAAGTTAATCAAGCTTTAGAAAATTTTGATGTATTAGTACCCAAGGCTAGAAATTATTGGATTGAAAATCAAGAACAACATTATTTGAACGCGCATTCCCATGAGCCTTGGCAAATTTTACAAAAAGTAATTGCTGAGCAATTTTCTGATTATCAACAAGCTTTTAAGCAAGTCAGTGCTTCTAAAAAAGCGCATTTATTTAATATGAGCATAATGAAACAAACTGAATTTCAAGCTTATACTGATTTTTTATTTGATGTATTATCAGCCGTTGAAAAAGAGCTTGATTTTACTAAATTACATGACCAAGATCAACGTACATTGGGCTTCTTAGGAGAACGCATGCTAGACGTTTGGTTAATAAAAACCAATTCGACATATCAAGAGTTTCCAATGGTATCAATTGAAAAAATAAATTGGATTACTAAAGGTTGGCATTTCTTATTACGCCATTTTGGATTAAAGCACCAGGCTAAAACACATTTTTAAAGGAGATCTAGCATGACAACGAGTGCAGTAGTTGTGACCTTTAATCGGTTGCCGATGTTGAAGGAAGTTATTGCAGCATTGCAAAATTCCACAACAAAAGTGGATCATATTATTGTGATTGATAATAATTCAAGAGATGATACTGTAGCTTACTTAACGAGCCTAGGATCACAAATTGAGTATGTACGATTAGGCGAAAATTTAGGTGGCGCAGGAGGATTTAACCGTGGAGTTCGTTATTTCATGGAAAAAACTAATGACGAATTTGTTTGGTTAATGGATGACGATACTGTTCCGCTGGCGGATACGCTGACGAATTTGTTGAAATTTGCTGATGAAAAAGATCAGTTTGGATTCTTGGCTTCGGATGTACGCTGGGTAGATGGACATCGAGCCAAGATGAATAACCCTTCGCCCGTGAATCGAGCACGTAAAATTCCAGAGGATAGTACTACACCTGAAAAGTTAAAAAACGCTACTTTTGTGAGTTTATTAATGCCACGTGAAATTATTGCTCAAATGGGGTTACCAATTACGGAATTCTTTATTTGGGGTGATGATATTGAATATACGGAACGGGCAGGACGTTTAGCAGCAGGATATTTTGTCCCTCAAGCACGCGTTATCCATAAAATGAAGAGTAATGTTGGATCTGATGTCTTGACTGATTCGCTTGATCGGTTACCACGATATTTTTATTCGTATCGAAATAAAATTTATTATGGGGCTAAACGTTCGTTAATGGGCCATATTAGATCCAATCTTAGAATTACGCTAGAATTTTTAAGAGTGCTTTTTAAACCCGGAGTTGATCATCGAAAAGAACGCCTTCAAGTGGTTTGGAGTGGGATTGTAGCAGGACATAAATTTAAACCTGAAATTGAATTTGCTGAACCAAAAGATTAATTATGGTAAACTTAATTAACTTTATATGAAGATTGTGTAATTGAGAGGAATTAGAAGAATGACTTTTAACGATAAAAATTATGATTATTTAATTGTTGGAGCAGGGCCTTATGGTTCAATCTTTGCTCATGAAGCAGCTAAGCGCGGTAAGCGTTCGCTCATTATTGAAAAGCGTTCGCATATTGGTGGAAATATGTATACTCACAGTGAGCACGGAATTACGGTTCACGACTTTGGAGCACATATTTTCCATACAGATAATAAAGAAGTTTGGGATTATATTCGTCAATTTGCAGAATTTAATGGTTTTCAAAATCAAGTTGTAGCTAATTATAATGGATCACTATACAACCTTCCTTTTAATATGAATACATTTTATGAAATGTGGGGAACCAAAACTCCTGCTGAAGCCAAAGCTAAAATTGATGCACAAAAGGCAGAAGCTGTTGCAGCTATGAACGGAAAAGCGCCTCGCAACTTAGAAGAACAAGCTATTTCATTAATTGGAACTGAAATTTATGAGAAGTTGATCAAGGGTTATACGGAAAAGCAATGGGGCCGCAAAGCGACGGAATTGCCTGCTTTCATTATTAAGCGCTTGCCAGTTCGCTTCATTTACGATAATAATTACTTTAATCATCGTTACCAAGGAATCCCAGTTGGTGGTTACACTCAAATCTTTGACCGATTAATTATGGATAATGATTTAATCGATGTACAGGTTGATACTGATTTCTTTGCACATCGTGATGAATATATAGCTGAATTTCCTCGCATCGTCTACACTGGAATGATTGATCAATTCTTCGATTATAAGTATGGAGAATTGGAATATAGGTCCCTACGTTTTGAAAGTGAAACACTTGATAGTGATAACTATCAAGGAAATGCTGTTATTAATTATACAGATGCTGAAACTCCATACACGCGAGTTATGGAGTGGCGTCATTTTGATGGCTTGGCTGATGAAGGTAAGACGGTTATTACACGCGAATATCCTCAAGCATGGGATCGTAGTAAAGAAGCCTATTATCCCGTTAATGATGAAAAAAATACTAACATGTATAAACAATATGCGAAAGAAGCACGTGAACACGAAGCTAAAGTTCTCTTTGGTGGTCGTTTAGGTCAATATCGTTATTTCGATATGGATCAAGTTATTAATGCAGCTTTCAATGATTTGCGTCGTGAATTTAAGCTTGAAGCTGAGTTTAATTTTGCTCATGATGAGACTAAATAACAATTAAATATAAATGAACTGAAACTATTTAAACCTAAAATTATGAGTTTTGTTTCATTTTTTAAAGTCCTGAATTTTAAAATTAATTCAGGACTTTTATTTTTAATTTTATAAAAGAAATTTGATTGATCATTTGAATTAGGGATTAATTTATATAAAGGTTAAATTAATTGTGATTTTGAAAAAGAAAGTAAATGAGAGGTTATTTTGTCGTAATTGATGGGATAAATCGTTAATTTTTAGTATAATGAAACCAGCGTCCATGAAAAAACGTGTAGGCAATGCAGTGCTGGCAAGGGTCAGGCTTAGTGTCCATGATGGTCGAAGAAAGGTTAGAAGATGATTAATAATTGGGAAAAGTTTTTACGGCCATATGAACAAGCCGTAGCGGAACTTAAAGTTAAATTTAAAGCATTACGGGAAGAATATATTATTAAGGGCGCAGAAACACCGATTGAATTTGTGACAGGTCGGGTAAAAAGTGTTGATGCAATCCAAGAAAAACTAGTTCGTCGGCATGTCGACGAGGAACGTCTTGAACAAGATATGCAGGACCTAGCCGGAATTCGAATCATGACTCAATTTACCAATGATATTTATACGGTGGTTGATTTAATTCGTGATAGAAATGATATGGTGGTATTGGAAGAACGTGACTATGTCACTAATTCTAAGCCTTCAGGTTATCGCTCATATCATATTGTGGTGGAGTATCCACTAGAAACCATTGATGGTGAACGTAAAATTTTAGTTGAAATTCAGATTCGAACGATGCAAATGAATGTTTGGGCAACAATTGAACATGCAATTAATTATAAATATGAAGGTGAATACCCTGAAGATATGGAGGGTAAGTTACGTGAAGTCGCAGAATTAACTTTCAAGGTTGATGAATTGTTCCAAGAGATGCACCAAGAAATTAGTGATTCACAACAGGCATTAAGAAATCATACGAAAAGAGAAACATTAAGCGATGAGAATTTCGATCTATCAGAATAAAAGTGCTCGCTCGCAAAAGGTAAGTGATAATCTTAAAATCTTATTGTCAGAACATAAGCATCGTTTTACATTTGATGAGATTAATCCTGAAGTAGTGATTAGTATCGGGGGCGATGGAACTTTATTATCAGCATTTCAAAAATATTTAGATCAAATTGATCAAGTTCGTTTTGTGGGTGTTCATACGGGTCATCTTGGATTTTATGCAGATTGGCAAGAATTTGAATTGGACGAATTAGTTGATTCTTTACTGCAATTACAACCGCAAACCATTAAATATCCATTATTAGAATCGATTGTTCAATATTCAGATGGTTCGCAAAAACGAGTTCTTTCAATGAATGAAGCGGCCTTAAAACAGATTTCGGGTACTTTAGCGGCCGATGTTTTAATTGATGGTGAATTGTTTGAACGTTTTCGTGGTGATGGTTTAACGGCTGCCACACCAACGGGATCAACAGCTTATAATAAAGCAATTGGTGGAGCTGTTATGAATCCTAGTTTAGCTAGTATTCAATTATCCGAAATTGCTTCAATTAATAATCAGGTATTTAGGACACTTGGTTCTCCTTTGGTCGTGGGGCCAAAAGAAGTAATTCGAGTTGTACCGTTGAAAGCTGATAATGAAATAATTTTAAGTCATGATCATTTAAACGAAACAACTGACCAAATTGCATGGGTTGAATTTAGAGTTGCCCATGAACAAGTTTCATTTGCTAGTTATAGACATACACCTTTTTGGCGTAGAGTAAGAAATAGTTTTATTGGGGATGAGGTAGTAGATTAATGGCAACGTTTAGCTGGGTTAAATTAGATGAAGGCAGTATCAAAATTAAGAATTTTTTGGCTGAACGCGGAGTTTCTCATCGAATGTTTAGTATTATTAAACGTGGTGGCGGTCGCATTCTTTTAAATGGTCGACCAGTTAAAACGGTGGACTTAGTTAAAATGGATCAAAGGGTGACGGTTATTATGCCGCCGGAAGTTAGTAATGATTTATTGCCTTTTTCAAATCAATCAATTGAAATATTATTTGAAGATGATAATTATTTAGTTGTAAATAAAGAAGCGGGCGTTACATCTGTACCAGGCAAGGCTGATCGTGAGAATACGATGGTTAATCGTGTTAAAGGACATTTACAACGTGAAAATGCGGCCGACTTAGTACCACATGTGGTTACTAGATTAGATCGATTCACGTCTGGTGTGGCCTTATTGGCAAAACATCGTTTCGCACATGGATTATTAGATAAGGATTTAAAAAGTCATTCGGTTGATAAACGTTACTTAGCATTGGTGGATGGTGACTTGGATCAGGACTACGGTATGATTGATGCACCAATTGGTCGAATGGATGATGATTTTATACGACGTGAGGTTCGATCAGATGGTAGAGCATCTCAAACAGAATATTGGGTCTTAAAGCGATTTGGTAATCAAACCTTAGTCCGTGTTCAATTACATACTGGAAGAACCCATCAAATTCGTGTTCATTTTAAATCGATTGGTCATCCTCTTGTAGGAGATGAAATTTACGGAGGCCCATTAGATCGAGGGGCAACTCGTCAAATGTTACATGCTTATTGGATTCAATGGTTTGATCCTTTTGCCCAAATTGATCGCCATTTTACGGCCCCAGTACCAGAAGATATGAAAAAAGTCATGGATGGTTTTTTACCAGAACTCATTGATGATTAATTAATGTGAGGGGATTAATCAATGGTTAATGATGAATTACGAAGTGAAATTATCCCAATTTATAAACGGATTGTAAGGGATCTTAAACATGGAGCACAAGATGATTTTAAATTGTGTTTTTTTGATTTGCATAATTATGATCAAGCTCAAATCTATCAAGCTTTACCACCTCAATTGCGGCATCAATTAATCGAATGGATTGATCCAATGGAATTGGCAGATGTTTTTGACCTGATCGAACCAGAAGTGGTCGAAGAGGATCAATTATTGTCAGAAATGACGCCACGGTATGCTGCGGATGTCTTGAACGAAATGTATGTCGATAATGCGGTGGATGTTTTGGATGAAATGCCTGAAGCACAACAGGAGCATTATTTGAAGCAGCTATCTGATACAGATGCAAAAGAAATTCGAAATTTGTTAGGATATGCGGACCAAACGGCAGGGTCTTTGATGACTCCTGAATACGTTGGCATCAGTTCTCAAGCATCGATTGGTGAAGCGTTAAGCTTAGTGAAGCAATTTGCTGAAGAATCAGAACAAATTTCTTATATTTATGTTGTTGAGCAAGAAAAATTGATCGGAGTAATTTCTTTACGAAGTCTGATTGTTCATCCAGATCACGAAAAAGTCCAAGATGTTATGACTCAATCATTGGTGACAGTTCAACCAGGTGATGATCAAGAAATTGTGGCTCGTTTAATGGCAGATTATGACTTAGTGGCGATTCCCGTAGTTAATGAACAAAACAAGATGTTGGGGATCATTATGATCGATGATATTTTGGATGTTATTGAAGCTGAAAGTGCAGAGGATTATGAGCGCTTTGCGGGAGTTCATAATTTAGATCTAGAGGAATCACCTTTTCAATCCATTTTTAAACGATTACCATGGTTAATTGTTTTGGTGTTTTTGGGACTTGGGACAGCCTCTATTATTAATCACTATGACCAATTAGTGCAACAAATGTCAGTCTTAGCCGTTTTTATTAGTTTAATTACTGGAACTGCAGGAAATGCAGGAACACAAGCCTTGGCTGTTTCAATTCGTCGAATTACCCTAAAAGAAAAAAAGGGTACTTTGATCATGTTTTTAACTGAATTATTAATTGGATTATCGATCGGTCTGATTACCGGCGGTACGATTTTATTAGTGGTTTGGATTTGGAAGGCTAATTTTTTATTAGGTCTAGCCGTTGGTTTGGCTATGGCTGGGGCGATTACGGTGGCAAATTTAGCTGGAGCTTTTGTACCTTTGTTGATGGAAAGTTTAAAAATTGACCCTGCGGTAGCTTCAGGACCATTTATTTCTACTTTGAGTGACCTAACCTCAGTTATTATTTATTTTAATATTGCAAGTTGGATTTTGAATGTTTGGGTTTGAAAATAACTGATCGATAAAAAAGGATGAAGAGAGGTCAAAAGAGAGCATGCATGGTTTAGATAGATTAAATAAATTTCAAATTATCCTTTTGGGAGTTTTAAGTGCGTTTGCTGTGTTTTCAATGGATTTTTATCTGCCAGGATTACCAGCTTTGCAAAAAGATTTACATACGACCGCATCATTAGCACAAATGACGATTACTACCTCGTTAGTGGGGTTAGGAGTGGGTCAATTATTTATTGGGCCTTGGTCTGATCGAATTGGACGTCGAGTACCATTACTCGTAGGAACTTTAGTATTTGGGATTACTTCACTATTAATGATCGATATTAATAATATTTGGTTTATGATTGTTCTACGATTTTTTCAAGGATTATCTGGATCGGTAGGAATTGTCTTATCTTTAGCCATTATTACAGATTGTTTTGATGGAAAAGAATTAACCAAAAATATTGCCATTAATCAAGCGATTAATGGGGTTTTTCCAGTTTTAGCACCGATTATAGGTGGATTAGTTGTAATGGCTGCTGATTGGCAGATGACCTTTGTAATTATGGCAGTTATGGGCTTTTGTTTATGGATTGGGGTTAAATGGGGATTGCCTGAAACTAGAAAACCAAAAGAAAATATTAGTCAAGTAGGTGGTAATACAGTTAACTATAAAGAATTAATACATGATAAAAATTTTACACTGTACTTATTGATACAAGCTTTAATGATGGCGTCTTTGTTTGCATATATTGCGGGTTCATCATTTGTGTTAGAAAATATTTTTCAGCTAAGCATTCCGATGTTTGGAGTAGTTTATGCAATTAATGGGATAGGAATTACCATTGCCACTTCCTTTGCAGGTTTTTTTGCACGAAAATATGGGGAACATTTAATTCTTGGTGGATTCATTATTTATGGTATTTTTGGTGGTTTATTATTAGCTGGTAGTTTATTTTTTGCTAATGATTTATGGTTAATTTTAATTGCTTTCTTTATCATCACATCGGCAATTGGCGGGGTGCAAGGAATGGCAACGGCTTTGGCTATGCGTGGCAAACAAGCTCAAGCAGGTAGTGCCTCTGCGCTCTTGGGGATGGCTCGCTATGCTATTGGGGGATTAATGTCACCTCTAGTCGGGGTTTTCGGAACAGACTCATATGTGGCGTTAGCTATTTTGATTTGCTTAGTTCAGTGGGGGGCGTTTATTTTATATTTACGGGTCCCTCGGTTAAAAATGTAATCACTTTGCAATGAGCAATCTAGAAACAATATGATATAATTTAATCAGGAATAATTCTATGTAGATTTGAGCAAGTAGAGATGTTATGTTTGGTGAAAATAACACAGTCTGATAGAAGTTGCTACCTAATTAATGTTTATGAAAATAAACCGGATCCCTTCGTTAAAAGGATTAGAGTGGTAATGTAGGCAGATTGTCTCATTGCAACTAAGGTGGTACCGCGTGTTAGTCGTCCTTAGTTTGTAGTGAGGCGGTCTGCCTTTTAAAATCTAGTTAGGTTTACATGACATTAATTATTAAATTATAGGTGAGGAAAGAGTAAACATGAAAGAATTATCATCAGCAGAAGTTCGATCAATGTTCTTACGTTTTTTTGAAAGTAAAGGACACAGTATTGAACCATCACAACCGTTAATCCCAAAGGATGATCCTACGCTTCTATGGATTAATTCAGGGGTTGCAACACTTAAAAAATATTTTGATGGATCAGTTATTCCAGATAACCACCGAATTACGAATGCTCAAAAGTCTATTCGAACAAATGATATTGAAAATGTTGGACATACAGCCCGTCACCATACATTGTTTGAAATGATGGGTAATTTTTCTATTGGTGATTATTTTAAACCAGAAGTGATTCCTTGGGCATGGGAGTTGTTAACTAGTCCGGAATGGTTTGATTTTGATGCTGAAAAATTATATGTAACAGTTTATCCTAATGATACCGAAGCTAAAAATATTTGGCTTGAAAAAGTTGGTATTGCATCAGATCATCTTTATGAAGAACCAGATAATTTCTGGGACATTGGTGAAGGACCTTCTGGTCCGGATACTGAGATTTTCTATGACCGTGGTGCAGAATTTGATGCAGCAGAGCCTGCTGAAAATTATCCTGGTGGTGAAAATGAACGTTATTTAGAAATTTGGAATATCGTCTTTTCGCAATATAATCATTTGCCAGGCTTAACTAATAATGCCGATTATCCAGAGTTGCCACATAAAAATATTGATACTGGTATGGGACTTGAACGAGTTGTTTCAATTTTCCAACATGCAGAGACTAATTTTGAAACTGATTTGTTCTTACCATTGATTCAAATGACTGAAAAATTAGCACCACAATATAAATATGGAAATGATGCAGAAAAAGACATTTCGTTTAAGGTGATTGCTGACCATGCTAGAGCCGTAACCTTTGCGATTGGAGATGGCGCTTTGCCATCTAATGAGGGTCGTGGCTACATTATTCGTCGTTTGTTGAGACGTGCTGTTTTACATGGACGTAAGTTAGGGATTAACACTAATTTCTTAAGTCAATTAGTACCAGTTGTGGGTGAGATTATGAAGTCTTACTACCCAGAAGTATTATCTAACTCAGAATATATTGCTTCTATTGTTGATGCAGAAGAGGTACGTTTTGGTAAGACTTTAGCCGATGGATTATCTTTGTTGGATGAAGTCATTGAATCATCTAAAGCAGATAATGGGATTATAAGCGGTGCTGTAGCCTTTAAGTTGTATGATACTTATGGATTCCCATTCGAACTAACAGAAGAATCAGCGCTAGATGCTGGTTTGAAAGTTGATCGAGACGGATTTGATCAAGCGATGCAAGCTCAAAAAGATCGAGCACGTGCTGCGCGAAGCAATCAAGCTTCAATGGGTGTTCAAAATGAACTTTTGACTAATTTAAAAACTACTTCAAAATATGTTGGTTGGTCAGAAGAACAAGTTGACCAAGCAGTCTTGGAAGACTTGATTCAAGACGATCACTTAGTTGAAGCAATTGATCAAGGTCAAGTTCAAGCAATCTTTGATTTAACCCCTTTCTATGCTGAAATGGGAGGTCAAGTTGCTGATCGTGGAACTATCACTAATATGGCTGGTGAAGTTGTAGCGACTGTTTCAGACGTACAAACTGCTCCAAATGGACAACATCTGCATACTTTAGAAGTTACTGGACCATTGCAAACTGGTGCTAAATATCAGTTACAAGTAGATCATGCTTATCATGTAGCCGTTTCAAAGAATCATACTGCTACACATATGTTGGACCAAGCATTACGTAATTTGCTAGGTGAACATGCAACTCAGGCTGGATCATTGGTAACGGCTGATGAATTACGTTATGATTTCACTTATAATGGGGCTGTTTCAAATGAAAAGTTACAGGAAATTGAAGATCTAATTAACCAAAAGATTTTGGAAAATTTGCCTATTTCTTGGGTTGAAACTGATATAGAGTCAGCTAAAAAGTTAGGTGCTGTAGCTGTATTTACTGAAAAGTATGGTGATTTGGTCCGAGTTGTTTCAATTGGTGATTTTAATGCTGAATTTGATGGAGGAACTCATGCAAATTCAACGGCAGAGTTAGGTATGTTTAAGATTATCAGTGAATCTGGAACAGGTGCTGGAATTCGACGGATTGTAGCTGTAACTGGTCAAGGTGTAATGAATTATGTGAAAGAACATGATGCTATTTTGCAACAAGCTGCAGCTCAAGTTAAGGCACCAACTTTCAATGAGCTAAATGATAAGATTTCGGCCTTACAAAATGGTTTGAAGGAAGCACAACGTCAAGTTAATTCATTGGAGAAACGTTTAGCTAATCAAGCGGCTGAAAATGCTTTTAGTGCAGTTAAAAACATTGGTAAATGGACAATTATTACAACTGAAATGGAAGTTGAATCTATGGATGTGTTGCGTGAGACGGCGGATAGTTGGAAACAAAGCACACCGTCTGATGTCTTGATTTTGGCAGCTAATCTTGGAGAGAAAGTTAATTTGTTAGTTGCAGTCGCACCTGATGCAGTTAAGCAAGGAATTAAAGCCGGTGATTTGATTAAGGCAATTGCCCCATCTATTGGTGGTGGCGGTGGCGGACGTCCTGACATGGCTCAGGCTGGTGGTAAGAATCCAGCTGGAATTCCTGATGCGTTTACTGAAGCAGAAAACTGGCTGACAAATAAATAATTTAGTGTACAATTACATTAAATGATATTAATGGTTAGTGATTGTTTTTAGAAGGGAGGCCCTCGATGGTTGTAAATGATAAAACAACAGTATTTGAATTTAATGAACCTAAGAAATTAGATATTCAACAAACGTTGGAGATTGTATATTCAGCGTTGGAAGAAAAGGGTTATAATCCAATTAATCAGATCGTGGGATATATCACTTCGGGTGATCCGGCTTATATTCCCCGTAATCATGACGCTCGTAATTTAATTCGTCGCTATGAACGGGATGAAATTATTGAAGTTTTGGTGAAGGAATATTTAAATAAATGAGTATATTTGGATTAGATGTTGGTTCTAAAACAGTTGGAGTTGCAGTTTCCGATCCAATGGGTTGGACGGCGCAAGGACTTGAAATTATTCGAATTAATGAAGATGAAGAAGAATTCGGAATTGAGCGGATGAAGGAATTAGTTTTAAAGCATAAGCCAACTGGATTTTTATTGGGATTGCCTAAAAATATGAATAACAGTATAGGGCCACGGGCAGAAGCAGCTCAAGCATATGGAAAGTTATTGGAAGATACTTTTCATTTACCAATTGATTTTCAAGATGAACGTTTAACAACTGTCGAGGCAGAACGGATGTTAATTGAAGAAGCCGATACATCACGAGTTAAGCGAAAACAAGTTATTGATAAACTTGCTGCATCTTTAATTTTGCAAAATTACCTTGACCGAAAAGGACCGCTTGTAAATGTGAGTGGGACTAAAATGACTTTTGATTAGCAGCTTAAGCTTCTATATAAATGGAGGAAAGATAATGAACGAAGAACAAGATGTGATTACTTTAATTGATGAAAACGGTAATGAAGAATTATTTGATATTCTTTTTGCCTTTGATGAAACTGAAAAGTACAATAAGCGTTATATTTATGTGATTTCAGCTGGAACTGAAGATGAGGATGAAGTTGATATCCAAGCATTTAGTTCTGATATTGCTGATACAGAAGTGACTGCTGAAGGAACTTTAGATCAAATTGAAGATGAAGAAGAGTGGGCTATGGTTGAAGATCGTTTGAATCAATGGCTTGAAGAGAATGAGGATGAGGAATAAAAATGAACGACGACAACCAAGTTTTCATTTTTGAAGATGCCTCTGGTGAATTTGAGTTTCACGAACTTTTTCGTTTTACGGAAAGTACTAATTTTAATAAAACATATATCGTTTTATATTATGGTGATGTGAATAACTTAGATGGTGAAGCTGAAATTCAAGCATATGTTTATGCACCTGATAAAGATCAAACCGCTAATGAGGATGCTTTGTTACCAATTGAGTCTGAAGAAGAGTGGGATATGGTTACTGAAATGATCAATACCTTCTTTGAAGATCCACAAATTAATAATTAATATAAAAGCTCAATGCTGAACGTGGAAAGATTTAATTATCTCTCTGTTACCTTCAATATTGGGCTTTTTTTGTAACAATATAAATCAAAATATTTCTATAAAATATCTAAAAAATAAGTTGACTATATACTATATGTCGTATACTATTAAATCAAGGTCATACTATATGAAGTATAATAAAGAAAGGAAGTCGATATGAATATTAAAGTACCTACTGTGATCCTTGATGGAACAGTTTTGGCTTTATTAGATGAACAAGATCTATATGGCTATGCAATTACCAAGCAAGTACAGCAATATCTAAATGTTAGTGAATCAACAATGTATCCAGTTTTGCGTCGCTTACAAAAAGATCAAATGTTAACGACTTATGATGAACCTTTTGAAGGACGAAATCGACGTTATTACCAAATCACAAAGACTGGTAAAGAAAGTTTACAAAATATTAAAGAAACTTGGCGTGATTTTAGTAGCGCTGTTGACACATTATTACTATCAACAGAAAACGGAGGTGGAACGGATGCATAGTGAAATTGAAGAATATTTAGCAACTTTTGATCGTTATCTAGCACCAATGCCAGATGGAGAACGTAGTGATACGTATCGATATTATGAAGAATTATTTCTAGATTCTGGTATGACAATTGATGAAATTTATAAAGAATTTAGTAGTCCAAAAAATTTAGCGCGTCAAATTAATGCAAATTATGCGATGGGGTGGATGGAAAATGACGAAGATACTGAAGAATCTCGTCCCAGAAATCGACGTAATCAAAAAGAACAGAAAAACCCTTGGAATGCAGCTTGGTTAATCTTGTTGGGGGTATTGGCTTCACCAATTTTGATTCCAGTGGCATTAGTGCTCATTTTTGCTTTTGTAGCTGTAATCATTACTGTGATTGGTATTATATTTGCCTTAGCTGGATTGTTAATTGGAGCTGCTATTGCGGGTGGCTTTATGATTGCCGCTGGTTTTGGTGTAATGTCACAAGGTTTAATGATGGCTTTGATTTTAATTGGAGCAGGAATTGCCGCATTGGGATTAGTTGTGATCAGTATTCCAGTAGTTATTTGGATTGTTTATGGAATCGGTTGGATCGGTTATCGTATTATTAAATGGATTGCAGGTATGACTTTGAAGCGCCGTCCTGAATTAAATCGGAAAGGAGCGTAAAAATGCATAAAAAATTACGAACAGTCCTTATTGTTGGTCTTATTGCTACGGTTATTGGAGTTATCGTAGGATTTATCGGATGGTATGGTAATCATCAAAAGTTAGATAATGTGAACTATAATCATGGTTTTAAAATTGTAAAATATCAAAAAAGAAGTGATTATCAAATTAATGATTTTAAAAAGCTTAATTTACAAGTTCAAGGCGCAGATGTTGAAATTAAACGTGGGAATAAATTTAAATTAGAGACAAAATTACCTGATCAACAAAAATTAACGGTTGATCAAAATAATGATAAAATGTCAATTATTTCAGGCCGTTTTGAGTTTGCGGGGATAGGATTTAACCACGAAAATTCTTATATTACTTTAACTGTGCCAAAAGATTATCCATTAAGTGAATTAAAGGTTATGATGAGTGATGGCGCTTTAACAATCAATCACTTAAAGGTTGATGAAAAAGTTCAAATTCAAAATGAAAATGCTGGAATTATTTTGAACAACGTTAACTTTAATCAAAGCACAGTGACGAATAGTGATGGTGGAATCCGGTTAATAGATGGCGAATTTAATAATATTGATTTGCGTAATGATGAAGGAGCGCTTCGGACCGTTAATACGAAATTTACGGGAGAAAATAAAATTTGGGTTCGCGATTCATCAATCGTCCTTTCTAATTTAAATGATAATTTACAAACTCAATTGGAAGTCGAAAATGGGGATTTAACCATTGATTACGATAATGCTATTACTCAAAAAGAACATCATGGAGATGATGTTCTTGAGAAGAGCACAATTGGTAATGATGAAAATAATAAATTAACGGTTCATAATGTTTACGGATCAATTCGCGTGGCTAAGGATGAAGTTCGAGAATATTCGGATAATTATTAATATGATTGAACTTTTCAATTATTCAAAAAGGCTGGGATGATTTTACCCAGCCTTTTTTTGTGTGATAAAAATTTAAAGATATTGATATCAACGTAAATAATTATATTAATTCTTTTTATTTGGATAAGGTTAGTCTTATAGGGTTAAATAATTTATTTTAAATTTAAGCGTAAATGACACATTTTTAAAATGTTGGATTCTTTTTGGATATAGGGGGCTGAGAGTTTATGATTAGATATTTCATACAACGCTATCGAATGTATTTTGGACTTGGTGTAATTATTCTTATATCCCTTTTAGGAATGCTTTATTTCTATGATCAGCGTGATATTTCTAAAAATGCTCTGTTTCAGATAAAAGAGGATAATAGTTCAGTAAAATTAAAAACGATGAACCCTTCAAATGGGGCGCATCATGAAAAACAATGGGTTGTTGATGTTAAAGGTGCAGTATATCATCCGGGGGTTTATTATTTTAAACAGCCTCCACTGGTTCAAACAGTTTTAGATCGTGCAGGGGGATGTAATGAAAAGGTTGATCAGAGGCGCATTAATCTAGCTGCAAAAGTGCAAGATGGTCAAGTTATTTATGTCCCTGAAGGTCAAGAAGCTATACCATCAGAATATCCTTTACCGGGAATGGATCAGATGAAGGCAAATGATAATAATGAAACTTCAACATCAACGCCGGATAAAATTGATTTGAATCATGCAGGTATATCAGACTTAGAACAAATACCGGGCATAGGTCCAAAACGCGCAGCTGAAATTATAGCCTATCGGGATAAAAAACAAGGATTTAAAAATTTAAAGGAACTGCAAGAAATTTCAGGAATTGGTGAAAAAACATACATGAAATTATCAGAACGACTTTACATTTGAAGCAGACCGGGTATTGGTTTAATTTGAGCTTAATTATTATTTGTTTGCATGGAATGCTTTTTTGGCAGCATTGGTCATTATTAATTCCTGAAATTTGGTGTATTTTTATTTTAATTCGGCAACATCGAAATTGTTTTGATTGGCTTTTAGCAATTTTGATCTGCATTATAATATGTTTTATTGGCGGATGGCAAAAGTATAAATTGGAAAATAGTTTTGAATTGAATGGAAAACAAGTAAAAATTCAAATTCATCCAAATAAAATTCAACAGACGAAATATGGTTGGCGTGGTTTCGGTGAATTAAATGGTCGAAGCATTATCGTTGCTTGGCAACAAAAAGATTTGGATTATTCGAAGTTAACCCCACAAAATCAGGATAAAATTTCAATAACAGGTTCTGGAAAATTGCTTAAGGCACAAACTAAAAGAAATCAATTTGATTTTGATTATGCACAGTACTTAAAACAGAGAAATATTAATTATGTTTTTAATTTTACAAAAATAAAACTGATTCAAAGAACAAAATTAACAGGGATATCATGGCTGGTTAATCAAATCGAAAAATTACATTTATATTTAGTATGCTGGTTTGAAAAACTACCATCATCGCTTAGAGATTACAGCGAAACATTACTGTTAGGATATACTCGGAAAAACTTTTTTGATGATAACCCTGGGATTCAGAAATTGGGGTTAGTTCATTTATTTAGTATTTCGGGTTTTCAAGTGATGCTTTTTTACCAGTTATGGCGAAAGGTTGGGCGTCATTTAAGAGTTCCACTTGAATTTAATTTACTGGGGCTACAATTTGGTCTTATTTTCGTATGGATATTTGCGGGAGGTGTACTTTCTTTAATTCGGCCCATCTTATTAGCTAGTTTGCATTTGTGGTCAGAGGTACATCTAATTAAGTTAGCTCCAATTGATGCTTGGGGCATCACAGCTATTTTGGGCTTACTGTTTGAACCTGGAATATTACAGACGATGGGGGGACAATTGTCTTATTTATTAGCTTTGGGGTTAATTATTTTCCAGGATAAACCAGCATGGAAACAAAGCATTTGTTTGGGAGTACTTATTATTCCAATAATTATAACTTATACACATCAATGGCACCCCGTTGCGTTATTAGTAAATATATTAGCTGTGCCTTTATTTACATGGGTTATTATTCCATTAATTTTAATCGGGGTTGGTGCTTTTTGTTTTCAGCAGATGGAGTTAGCTAATTTTTGTGACTATATCATTTATATTTTTAAAATAGGGATCAAATTAGGAGATACCTTACCAGGTATGTTAAATTTTCCAGCTATTCATGATATTTGGTTGATAATTATTTTAACGATCACAATAATCGCTTTAGTAGAATATAAAGTGAAATGGATTCTAATTTTATTGGTAATCTATTTTATTAGTTGGGGCTATGTTTTCGTCAACCCATGTGGCCGAGTAATATTTTTTGATGTTGGTCAGGGGGATGCGACTTTAATTATAGAACCATTTTTAAAATCTACTACATTAGTAGACGTGGGAGGTAAGTTTAATTGGAAAAATTCAAAGCAAAATTATCAGGCTAAGGAATTAGAAGCTAATTTGTGGGCTCATGGAATTACTCAAGTTGATCAAGTAGTTTTGACACATCAAGATTATGATCATATTGGTAATTTATTAGAATTAGCACGTGATATTAAAATTAGACGCATTATTATTCCACAGGGAATGGAAAAAACGAAAGCGTTTAAAAAATTTGTGGCACCTTCAAATATATCAGTTGAAACGATCAAAGCGCCTGCAACATTGCTAAATTCTTTTTATGTTTTACATCCTATGAAATCTGGTAGCGGTAAAAACGAGGATTCTATAGCGTTGTTTAAACAGTGTGGAAGCCTAGGGCTGATTTTAACAGGTGATTTAGATCAAATGGGTGAGTTAAAAATATTAGAACGATACCAACTGCCTTTAAATGGGATATTAAAATTGGGACATCATGGTTCCAATACAAGTACACATTCAAATTGGATTTGTCAATTAAAACCAAGATATGCGTTGATTTCGGCTGGTGTTAATAATCGTTACCATCATCCGCATGAAGAAACCATGAAAAAGTTAGATCAGGGGCCAACTATTGTGTTTAATACGCAAAAAAATGGTATGGTATCATATACATGGTTTAGAAAATGGTTTTGGTGGAGGACGCAGTTAGATGGCAGTTAATTTAAAAACAATTGAAGATGATGTTGCCGCAGGTAAAATTGCACCTGTGTATTTGGTGCAAGGTACTGATCAGTATTTAATGGATCAAGCACATCAAATATTTGTTAATATGATCCCTGAAGACGAGCGATCAATGAATTTCGCAACTTATGATCTTAGAGAACAAAATTTGTCAAATGCGTTGGATGATGCCCGATCAATGCCGTTTTTTGGTGAACGTCGGGTCGTGATAATTGATAATACGTATATCTTAACTGGAGAACAAGTTAAAAATAAGCTGGATCATAATCCTGAGGAATTATTAGATTATTTACAACATCCTGAGCCACAAACCACTTTGGTTTTGATGGCTCCGTATGAAAAGTTGGATCGCAGAAAAAAGATCACTAAATTATTACAAGAACAAAGCGTTCATTTATCTTTTGGTAATTTGTCTGAAAATGATGTTAAAAAAATTGTTGATATTAGATTAAAGGGACAAGGATTTACGATTACAGCAGGGGCGTTACAACGGTTATTTCAAATAACTAATTTAAATTTATCGCAAATTATGCAAGAGCTACAAAAAGTAACTTTGTATGCGATACCTGAAAAAGAAATTAGTGAAAAAATGATTCAGGCAACGGCAACTAAAACATTAAATGATAGTGTTTTTGATTTGATTGATCTAATCATCAATTTTAAAGTTAATCAGGCAGTTTTGTTATATCATCAACTAATTTTAAATGGAGAAGAGCCATTGCGATTGCAAGGGGCGATGACAAGTCACTTCCGACTACTTTTACAAGTTAAAGCTTCTACTATGAGTGAACAAGGGACAGCTAAGGCTTTGGGGATCCATCCTTATCGAATTAAATTAGCTCGAAAAACGGTTCAAAAATTTCAATATCAACAACTGGCGAAAACATATTTACAATTAGTTCATATGGAGCAACAAATTAAGACCACACAGCGAGATCCAGAATTGTTATTTGAACTATTTATGTTAAAAGTTGGACATAGTAATAATTAATTCTTTCTAATGAAAAGTTTGCTATTTATGACACGATAAGATACAATAATTAAGTGCAATTTAGCACACGACCTTATTCTCCGTTTTCCCGGATCACCGTCGGATTACGTAGAATAGGGTGACATTTTATTTATGAAAGGTGGAAAATTCCAATGGCAATTTCTGCAGAAAAAAAGACAGAAATCATGAAGGAGTTCGCACGTCACGAAGGTGATACTGGTTCAGTTGAAGTACAAGTTGCAGTTTTAACTGCTGACATCAACTCATTGAACGGGCATATGTCTGAACACAAGCATGATTTCCATTCACAACGTGGATTGATGAAGAAGATCGGTCGCCGTCGTAATTTGTTACGTTACTTACGTAACAATGACGTATCTCGTTACCGTGACTTAATCGCTAAGCTTGGTTTGCGTCGTTAATTTTTAGCGCGTAAATATAGTAGGACATAAATCATCAAAGGAGAATAGACATGCCAATTATTGAAGGTTCAATTAAGCGTGCTCGTTTGAACAAAGTACAACGCGAGCGTAATATCGCCCAAAGTTCAGCATACCGTACTGAAGTGAAGAAGTTCCGTAAAGCTGTTGAAGCTGGATCTGACAATTTACAAGAATTATATGTAAATGCTTCATCAGCACTTGACCGTGCTGTTTCAAAGGGTTTGATTGCAAAGAACAAGGCTGCTCGTGATAAGTCACGTTTGGCTGCTTTGCTTAAATAATAATTAATGCCAACTAGCTTTTGCTAGTTGGTGTTTTTTATCTAAATTTTATCAAAAAGACTGAAATGAAATTATTCCAGTCTTTTTTTGTATAGCGATAATATAAATTACTCCTTTAAAGTCTAATATTAAAGATTAACGCCAAACTAAAAGATAATAAGGGGTTGACATAATATCATACCGCATATAGTATATAGAGGTGATATATTATACGACATATAGCGTTATTTAAAAAACAATATTAGAGGAGTCTAAAAATGAATATTTTAAATGTTAAAAATGTTTCCAAGATTTATGGTAAAAAGGGTGAAAAGTCATATGAGGCTTTAAAAAATTTAAGTTTCTCGATGGAGAAAGGTGAATTCATCGCTATAATGGGTGCTTCAGGATCAGGAAAGTCAACTCTGTTGAATTCAATATCAACCTTAGATACGCCAACATCTGGTGAAATTGTCATTGATGGTGAATCTATCGCTAATTTATCAGGTCATAAGTTAGCTCAATTCCGTTCACAAAAAATTGGTTTTATTTTTCAAGAGTTTAATTTATTGGAGAATTTAACAGTGGCAGAAAATATTGCATTACCGTTATCTCTACAAGGAACCTCAGCTGGTAAGATTAAGGTAGCGGTTCAACACGTTGCTAAGTTATTACGAATTGAAAATTTGTTATCTAGTTATCCAGAAGAAATTTCTGGAGGACAAAAACAACGAACTGCTGCTGCACGGGCTTTAGTTCATAATCCATCCATTATCTTGGGTGATGAGCCTACTGGGGCTTTAGATTCAAAAAATGCTCATAGTCTTCTAGATACGATGCAAGAAATGAATCAGCAACAGGATGTTTCGATTTTGATGGTGACACATGATGCTATGAGTGCCAGCTACGCCAATCGGGTTCTATTTATTCAAGACGGTCAAGTTTATCAAGAATTAGTTAAGGGTCAAGAAGAATCAAATGAATCATTTTATCAAGATGTTTTAAAGGTTGTCTCACAATTACAATAAGATTGAATTAGGAGTTTGTAAAAATGTTACTAAAATTATCTTTATCAGGGATTCAAAAAAGAGCTCGTGATTATATTGTTTTATTCTCAGGATTAGTTTTGACGGTGGCAATATTTTATATGTTTGAAGCGGTTGCGACTAATAAATCATTTATTCATTCCAGCTCTTCGCTTAGTGTTTTGCCAACGATTTTTCAATTAGGATCCGTTTTATTAGGGATGATTACAATTTTTTATTTAATGTATGCTAATTCGTTCTTATTAACGATGCGCCAACGCGAATTTGGAATGTATATTATGCTTGGTGCTAAAAAAAGCAAAGTCATTCAAATTATGTTTGGTGAAACATTCTCAGTTGGATTATTATCACTTTTGACTGGAATTGGATTTGGAATTGGATTAACTGGATTGGTTAGCCATCTATTGATTAAAATTTTAGATTTCAAGGCTCCGCATTTTCAAATATGGAGTGGACAAGCTTTTAGTTTTACAGTAATTTTCTTTATTATTTTATTTATCTTAGGAGCAATTTTTAATGGATTAATTTTGGGAAAAACAAAAGTCATTGACTTATTAAAAGGTGAAAAGCGGGTTAAGCGGGTTAGAATTAAAGCTCCTCAAAGATTCACTTTATTTATCTTATCAATAGGATTGTTGGCAATTGGATATTATGCGTTATACCAAGTTGGTAATGGCAAAATGCAATTAAATGGAATTATTACAGGTTTGATTACAATTCCAGCTGGAACTTATTTTGTTTATCTTGTTGTGGTTACGCAAATTATTAATTGGATCAAAGCACGACCACAAACTATTTCAAAACAATTAAAGACATTTACATTAAGTCAAATTGACTTTCGGATGGGTCAATATGCGAGAATGTTAGCGGTAGTAACGATTTTACTAGCGATGGCGTTGGGAAGTCTAACAGTTGGATTGGGTTTTAAGAGTAATGTGGCAATTGTAAATGATCGTAATTATTATTATGATGCTGTTTTACATAACGTAAGTAAAGAGGAGCAAAATTTGATAAAAAATAGTGATATGCAGTCTAAAATGACTAATTATCAATATAAAGTTATGGGTGAAAAAGTATATTATTTAGATGATGATTTAGCTTTACATGTGCCAAAAATTAGAATGGATGGTAAAAATTTTGTACCTGAAAAGACAGATTTAAAAGCCAAAAAATTATCAAACACATGGCAAACGGTTTTAAACGATTTGTATCCATATTTTATGAATCCTGATTTATCTAAGTTGAAATCGGTTGAAACTTTGACTAAAAATGAATTCAACACAATTAAAGAACCAGTTCAAGTTACTACAGTTGTTAAAACAAATGATTTTCATCAATATTCGAAGATATGGAATAAGTTAGACCAGCTGGAAATTAAACATAATAACTTAAATGGTGAACAATATCTAAGTCGCTATAAAGGTGAACAAGAAATAGGCGAGATGGCTAAAGGGTTAGAATTTATGGGCTTCTTCTTAGGGATTGCATTCTTAGCCATGATGGCAAGTACCTTGATGTTTAAGATTCTATCTGGGGCGCAAGATGATCGACGTCGTTATCAAATGCTTCTTAAAATTGGAACGCAAAAAAAGGTTATTAAAAAATCGATCGCGCAAGAATTAGGTTGGCTGTTTGCGATTCCAGCTGGTGTAGGGTTAATTCATGTTTTATTTGGATTACAAATGTTTAAGATGATGATGACTCGTCCGTATCATCAAATTTGGATTCCGATTGTCATTATGGGACTTTTTTATATGATATATTACTTAATTACAGTAGTTATGTACCAAAAATTAGTATTAAAGGGTGATTTAACGAAGTAAATAAGTGTAAAATGGTATGAGAATTACTTAGATGGTTAAAGGCCATTTTAAGGTATCTTTCATACCATTTTTTAATCACCAATATTTTTGTGCTTCAATATATGAATGATATGATATATTTAGAAAAAATAATTTCGTGGAAATATGATAAAGCGATATAATGTTAAGCGTAGCTGAATTAAAGTGTAGAGGAGATTCTCATGGCCTTAAAGAAGAAAGCACGGCAAGCATTGATTTTAGATATTTTGAACCATCAAGTGATCGATTCACAAGAAGATTTAATGAAAGCTTTGGAACGAATGGGCTATGAGGTAACTCAGGCCACGATTTCTCGGGATATTAAAGAGTTGAGGGTCGTACGGCGAGCTGATAAGCACGGACAAAATAGATATCAAGTCTTACTAGAAAATGTAGAGACAACGCCTAACTTAGTTATCGAGGGAGTTAAGACGATGGCAACCGGAGCTACACAAGTTGAATTTATGATTTCGGTCAAAACAACGCCCGGGAGTGGAAATCGCTTAGCAGCCTTGATCGATGCAAATCAAATTGATGAAGTTGTTTCAACGATTGCAGGACATGATACCATTCATGTATTATGCAAATCTAAAGCAGCATCAGATAGTTTGATTAATAAATTGATAACATGGATTGAATAAATGAATAATTTTTTAGAAAGAATTAAAAAAATACATAACTGGTTTCAGGAACGTTTTAGCCATCTGCATCATCGTTGGGATAAAACGCTGGGGCCGGTCTGGTATCGTTTCCAAATTAATCGATGGATTATTGTGGCTTTTTTAAGCCTGTTTTTTGTTATTAGTATCATGGGAACATTTGAGGCTAAAACAACAGATGTTTCGAATTTGAAAACGCGTTTAAAGAGTACAACTGAAATTTATGATGCTAGTGGAAATAAGGCAGGGTCATTAGCTGGTGGTAAAGGAACTTTTGTATCCTACAAAAGTATTTCTTCGAATATGACTACTGCGGTTTTATCTACAGAAGATCGTAATTTTTATCATGAATATGGTTTTTCGGTTACGGGACTTTCGCGTGCTGCCTTGAAAATCATTTGGCACAAAATTACTTTTTCAAGTTCTGGTGCCTTGTCTGGTGGTTCAACGATTACCCAACAATTAGTTAAGAACGCTTTCCTGACTCAAAATCAAAATATAACGCGGAAAATCCGGGAATTATTTCTCGCAGTTCAGGTTGAAAATGTCTATTCTAAAAATGATATTTTGGCAATGTATTTAAATAATGCCTATTTTGGTGAAGGAGTTTGGGGAGTTCAAGATGCATCTCAAAAATACTTTGGTATCAATGCTAGTCAATTGAATGAGAAACAAGCGGCTATGTTGGCAGGAATGCTTCAATCACCGAATGGCTATGATCCATTAGAGCATCCTGAAGCCGCTAAAAATCGTAGAGATCAAGTTTTACAAAACATGGTGAATAATAAAAAAATGGATCAAGCAACTGCTACGAATTTGATGCAGACAAGTATTGGGGCTGATGATTATCAAGTTACTAGTACTAATTATGAATATCCATACTATTTTGATTCTGTAATTGATGAAGCGATTAATAAATATCACTTAAAAGAACAAGATATTATGCAAAATGGTTATAAAATTTATACAAATATGAATCAAGATGATCAGACCAATTTACAAAATGATTATGCTAATTCATATTTGAACCCAATTGGTGTGGGTTCACAAGCGGCTACAGTAGTGCTAAATGCACAAACTGGAGGTGTTAGAGCGGTAATTGGTGGACGTGGAGCACATGAATTCCGTGGATTTAACCGTGCAACACAAATGAAACGGCAGCCTGGTTCAACAATTAAACCAATTGTAGATTATGCTCCAGCATTGAGCCGTGGTTATTCTTATGATTCAATGTTGCCAAATCATGAGATGACTTTTGGTACAAATAAGTACTCACCGCATAATGCTTCTAATATCACAACTGAAGATGTGCCAATGTATGAAGCTTTGGAAAAATCATATAATATTCCGGCAGTTTGGTTGAGTGAGAAGATCGGTATTGATACCTCATATAAGGCTGGAATTAAGGCCGGACTACCTTTGACGAAGGATGATAAGAATTATGCGATGACTATTGGTGGTATGAGCAAGGGAGTGTCACCATTACAATTAGCTCAGGCCTATACAAGTTTTGCTAATGGCGGAACTATGTCAGACGCACATTTTATTACCAAAATTGAAGATGCCAGTGGACGTGTGCTAGTCAATACGGTGAAGCCTAAGAAAACTCGTCTCTGGTCAACTAAGGTAACGAATGAAATGACCAGTATGTTGATGGGTGTTTATACAAATGGAACCGGTGTAGCTGCTGATCCAAGTGGGTATCAAGTGGCAGGTAAGACTGGGACGACTGAGTTTAGTAGTAAAACTGATAGCGATAATACGACTAGCGAAGCCACTGATTCCTGGGCGGTTGCATATACACCAGATATTGTTAATGTAACTTGGACAGGAAACGATAATGGATCAGTGATACCTTCAAGCTTAGATCAAACGGCTGGGCCATTGATGAAACGTTCGTTGGAGCAAATTATTCCGAATACAGCACAAACTTCATTTAAGGTTAAGAGTATCCGAACACAAATTGCGAATGATAGTTTGAATTTTAATGGTACAAATAGCCAAATTTCTGATAATATTAGTGGTATTACTGGTAACATTACATCAGGATTGAAAGAGACCGGAAGTACAATTAAAAAAGGTGCTGAAACGGTTTGGAATGGATTAAGAAATAACTTAGGATTTTAAGGGAGAAACATAATGATTAATATTTATGATAATGTCAACGCTGTTGCCAGTGATTTGGTTAAAACAGAACAATATACTGCATTACAAGTAGCATTAAATGAAATGCACGCTGATAAGGAAGCTGAAGCAATCTTTAAGCGATTCCAAGCAGAACAACAAACAATGCAAGCTGCCATTCAAGGTGGTACAGAGCCTAGTGAAGACCAAATCAAAAGCTGGCAAGCTGTGGCTGCTGATATGGATACATCAGATGTATTGAAGAAGTTGATGGCTGCTGAAGGAGCAATGAATAACTTGTTGCAAGAGGTTAATGAAATTGTAACTAAGCCAATCGCAGAATTATACAAGTAAATTATTAAATGTCAAAAAAGGGGGGAGGTTGTGAGAACGTTCCTCCTTTTTATTACCAAAAATATTTTTAGAAAGTATAAATAAAGTATATAAATAATGGTTAAATTTATTCATGCAGGAGATGTACATTTAGGAAATGCGTTTATTGGATTAAGCGATATTCCTAATTGGTTGATTGAAAAATTACAGCGGGCAACATTAGATGCTTTTCGTCGTTTAATTGATATGGCGTTACAAGAAAAAGTTGATTTGGTTTTACTACCTGGGGATGTTTATAATACCAATGAAGTAAATCCACGAATTCAATTATTTTTGATGGAACAATTTGAACGTTTGCACGAAAAAAGTATCCCAGTTGTATTAAGCTATGGAAATCATGATTTTGTAAAATCAGTTGAATATGCACCATTATTCCCGGAAAATGTGCATATTTTAGGAACTAGTGTTGAAACATTGCTTTTTAACACAGATCAAAATGAACAAATTGCAGTTTCTGGTTTTAGCTACAATAATCGTCATATTAATGAAAATATGACGATTGATTTTCCAATGAAGCAGAACGAAGATTATCATATCGGAATGTATCATGGAGCATTAGGAATAGCTGGTAGGGATGACTATGCACCTTTTAAAATTAGTGATTTAAATACCAAACATTATCAATATTGGGCTTTGGGACATATTCATATTCGTCAAACCTTACAAGAAAAACCTTTTATTGGCTATTCAGGTAGCTTACAGGGCTTAAATCATAAAGAAGATGGCTTAAAAGGCTTTTATCTAGTGCAAAGTGATGAAAATCATCAATTGCAGCCAACTTTTGTATCCAGTGCTCCAATTGTATGGCAAACAATCAATTTAAAAATAGAAGCGAATCAAGAAATACAAGCATCGAGTTTGATTGAATTAGTGAAAAGTACAATTGAGCCACAGGAGCATATTTTTTTGTTAATTCAATTAAAATTGACAGTTGATAACCAAAAACAACTTCAAATGGTGAATTCAAATGCTTTTTATCAGCAACTAAAAAGTAAATTTCAACCAGATGATCACATGTATATTTACCAATTAGAGACTAAAGCTCAACAATTAATGATGACGATGCCAGAATTATCAGCAGAGTCTAATTTAAAAGAGTTAGATAAATTAGTTACAGTAGAACATCTAGTTGAAATGGGCTTAAATTTAGTTGATAATACGGCTGTTTTTGAATTGTTGATAGATCCAGATAATCTTGCTGAAATTAAAGATAAGATTCAGTTGAAATTAAAAAAGATCCAAGGAGGTGTGCAAGATGTGGATTAAACAAGCACAAATTAACAGCTTTGGACAATTCCAACAGATCAAATTTGATTTTGAAAATGATTTTCAAGTGGTTTATGGGTTAAATGAGGCCGGAAAAACTACTCTGCATCAGTTTATTAGTGGTGTCTTATTTGGCTTTCCAACTGCTCGGGGAAGTAAGAAAAAAACTTTTGAAAATGTGGTGGGAGGAACTTATGGTGGGAATTTAACGATCAATGTTCATAACCAAGACTATCGAATAACTCGGATAGGCCGAACGGAATCAAAATTGAAATTAACTAATTTAAATAGTGAACAAGAATATGACAATCCTGATAAAAAACTACAAGAAATATTAGCGCCATTAACGTCTGAATTATTTAATGCCATTTATAGTTTTGATCAGGAGGCGTTGTTGGCAATTTTTAATTTGCGCCCTGATTCTTTTAATGATCATTTGAGAAGTATTGCTACACCTGGAGCCGAAGAATGGATGCAAGTTGCGACAGATTTAGATAAGACGGCGGCTTTGCAAATGGGACGTACCAAGACGGCTAAGCGTCCGATTAATCGGGCTTTATCAAACTTAAATCAGCTTGAACAACAATATCAGCAGCGGTTGACTCAAAGCCCTAATTTATTAGAATTGGAACAAGAATTAAATCAACGACGACAAAATTTGAATGACCTACAGGAACAACAAAAAATGCAACAAAAACGGGCTGCAAATCAAAGCGATTTAGCCGCGTATCGGCCAGCCTTACAACAATTACAACAGTTGGATGATCAGTTATCAAATCGACAACAAATGATGGAACCAGAATTATCACAGAAAATTATAGCTTTAAATTTTCAAATTCATACGGATGTGCAGTCCGAAGCGCCTTCAATGACTCAAAGTCAATTGGATCAAGCTGATCTTCATTTGGAATTATTAGAGCAAATATATTCTAAAAAGCAACAACTTGAAAAGGATTTGCAAGATGACGAGCAACAATTACAAATGTTGCGAAGTAAGTGGCAGGTTGACAACTTACCTAAGCCCTTGAGTACTGAACAATTAAGTGCGTTTCAGGAAACCGAATCTAATAGTAATGAACAATTCTTAAAACCTATGATATTATGGGGAGCTGTTTTTATTATTTTGGGTATTTTGCTTTTATTAGTACAACAAATTAGTGGTGCAAGTATTTTGATAATTATTGGGTTAGGATTAATTGTATGGCAATATGGACATGTACAAGGTATTTCTGAATCTAAGCTTGATTTAGTTGAATTTGATTCTGAATATCAAAATTGGAATCCAGAGATGGTTGAAATAGTACAAGGTGATGCCAGAGAACAAATGGTTCTCAAAGATAACATTGCAACTGATCGGGAAAAACTACAAAATATACAAGGACAAATCATACCATTAAATCAAGCTTTAGCATGGCTTGTACAAGATGGTAATCATAATCAGCAGCGTTTGAAATTGTCAGAGCTTAAATTAAAGCAACAGCAGTTTGATCAAGAACAGGCTAAAAGATTGAAGCAACAAGCTACTATGCAAACACTATTGAAAAAAATCGGCTTACAGTCTTGGTCAGAATTTGAACAACGGCAAATTGAAGATCAACAAACCAAAGAATTATTAGAAAAACAAAGATTATTGAATGAGCAGTTGAAGGATATTGATAGAAAGTCACTAGAAGGGCTCCCGGATGATAATCAACGCATTAAAGATCAACAAAAAATGCTACATGAAATTAATCAACAGCAAGCCTCTTTGACTCAATTGGAATATCAATTGGAACAAATTAAAAAAGATGATAGTTTAGAATATTTGAGCCAACAATTAGCTGACGAACGAACACGGGTTTTTGAAGATCTACAACAATATTTTGTTAATAAAGTACTAAGTCAATGGGTTCAATCTATATTAAATCAAACCATTGGGGAACGGTTACCGCAGTTAATGAAGCAAGCTAGTGAATATTTACAGTCTCTGACGGAAGGACGCTATATTGAACTTAAATACACGAAAACACTTATTCGTGCAAAAAATAAAAAAGGTGAACTATTTAATTTAATTGATTTATCCAAGGGAACAGCAGAACAAATTTATGTAGCATTACGTTTGGCCTTTATTCAGCAAATGGACTCAACAGCACAGTTTCCAATTCTAATAGATGATGCCTTTGTCGATTTTGATGCTAAACGGCGAGTAAATTTAATTAAAATTTTAAAACAGTTTGTAGCTACTGGATATCAAGTGATTTATTTTACGGCTCATCAAATTGAAGAAAATAGTATGATAAATTTATCAAATCTGGAACGGGGTGAGGACTATGAATGAACAAAAACAATTAAAAGATTATCAATTGGATGAAAATATTCAAATGTTTGCTTTATTAAAACAAATCGATTCAAGGGTTACAAATAGCGGTAAACCATATTTAGCAATTACTATTGCTGATCGATCAATGGAAATTTCAGGGATGAAATGGGATTCTAATGAAGCAGAATTTAAAGCATTAGAGGCTGGACAAGTTGTTTTTGTTAAAGGAATTCGACAATCTTATCGTGATAAACCTCAATTAAAATTCTTAGAAATACGGCCAGCACAATCCGGTGAACCTCAAAACGTATCTGATTTTGTACCTAGTGGACCCATGAAAGCGGCAGAGATGGAAGAAGAGGTTAATACTATAATATTTAAAATTATTAACCCCACTTGGCAACGAATTGTAAGATTCCTATTGAACCAATATCGTGAACAGTTTTTTGCTTATCCAGCAGCAAAATCAAATCATCATGCTTTTGCTGGAGGATTAGGCTATCACACACTCTCTATCGCTCGTCTTGCTCAAAGTGTGGCAAAACAATATGAACAAATTGACGAAAGCTTATTATTAGCTGGGGCGTTGCTGCATGATCTGGGAAAAGTTATTGAACTCTCAGGACCGATTGCAACTACGTACACAGTACCAGGTAATTTAATTGGACATATTGTTTTAATTGATGAGCAAATTGTACTTGCCGCTCAAGAATTAAAATTAGATCTATTTAGTGAAGATTTAGTACTATTAAGGCATGTGGTCCTAGCTCATCATGGTCAATTGGAGTATGGATCACCAGTTCGACCACTAGTTCAAGAAGCTAATGTTTTGCATCAGTTGGATGAGTTGGATGCTAATCTTCAAAGCTTTGCGAATGCCTTGGATGATACTAACCCGGGAGAATTTTCGGGACGAAATTGGGCCTTGGATAATCGTTCAATTTATCGTCCAATGGGAAATTAGAAAAACTATATTTACTTTTTGTAAGTTAAATGCTATGATTAATTTAATAAGTTAAACGGTTGCAATGGTGTTTTAATCAGCTTTGTAGCAATTTTAGCTTTAAATAAAATTAATCGAAATGGGGACTTTTGAAATGACTAAATATGGGGTATTAATTGGTTCATTACGTGAACATTCATTTTCTGCAGGAGTGGCACATGGTTTAGTAAAAGGGTTACCAGCTGATGCTGAAGTAACTTATTTAGAAATTGGAAATTTACCATTTTATAATCAAGATTTTGATGCTGATTCACCAGCTAGCTTTACAGAGTTTAGAGCACAAGTGGCAGCTCAAGATGCCTTCATCATGGTTACACCTGAGTATAATCGAGGGTTACCTGCTGTTTTGAAGAATGCTCTTGATATTGCATCACGTCCTTGGGGAGAAAGTGTTTGGGATGGTAAGGCAGTATTGCCTGTTTCTCAATCGATTTCTGGAATTGGTGGAGCTTTAGCTAATCATACCTTACGACAAACAATTGAATTTTTAAACATGAAAATCATGACACAACCAGAGATGTATATTGGGAATACTGCGAGCTTAAGCGACGACGAAGGTAATATTACCAACGAGGATACAAAAAAGTTCTTAGCTGATGTAGCAAGTCAATTTGATACATTTGTTAAAAATAATTAATTTATAATATTTTATTGAGAACTAAGCGGTTTTTAAATATTATTATGTTTTGACTTGAAATGTTATCAAGTTATTGTTATAGTTATCAATGGTTTAAAAACCATATTAACGATGTTCCGCTGGTCGGATGATTAATGAATGTCGATTGGGAGATTTGATATGCGTCAAAATGCATTGTTAGAAAAGTTAACTGAGTCACAATTACGTTCAGACTTGCCTGATTTCCGTGCCGGAGATACAGTTAAGGTTTACGCACGTATCGTCGAAGGATCACGCGAGCGTATCCAATTGTTTGAAGGTGTTGTAATCAAGCGTAAGGGAGCTGGAATTCAAGCTACTTATACTGTACGTAAAATTTCAAGCGGTGTTGGTGTGGAACGTACATTCCCATTACATTCACCACGTGTTGATAAGATCGAAGTTGTACGTCATGGTCGCGTTCGCCGTGCCAAGTTGTACTACTTACGTGTTTTGCACGGTAAAGCAGCTCGTATTAAGGAAGCCCGTCGCGGTTAATTTAAAACAGCAGCTTAAGAAAAGCCACCCTTTTGGGCGGCTTTTCTTTTTTTATAATTAATAATATGTGGATGTTATGAAAAGTTCGTGATCTATTTGGAGATAATATCGGAAAGAGCAGTGCAGTTTTACAAATGGTTTAGTATAATAAGGGAAACATTAAAACATAAAGGAGCGCATTAAAATAATGGATTTAGAAGAAATGCAAGCGCGCCAAAGTCATATTCGTAATTTTAGTATTGTTGCGCACATTGACCACGGGAAATCCACAATATCTGATCGGATTTTAGAGGCAACTCATACAGTTGCATCACGAGATATGCAATCGCAATTATTGGATACCATGGACTTAGAACGTGAACGTGGAATCACAATCAAAATGAATGCAGTGGAAGTACATTATCAAGCTAATGATGGAGAAATATATATATTCCATCTTGTTGATACTCCAGGCCATGTCGATTTTTCTTATGAGGTTTCAAGATCACTAGCTGCCGCTGATGGGGCGATTTTAGTGGTTGATGCTGCTCAAGGAGTTGAAGCTCAAACATTGGCCAATGTATATTTAGCAATGGATAATGATTTAGAAGTTTTGCCACTGATTAATAAAATTGATTTGCCAGCTGCTGATCCAGAACGAGTTCGTCAAGAAATTGAAGATGTAATTGGATTAGATGCATCTGAAGCAGTTTTAGCTTCTGCTAAGAAAGGAATTGGAATTCCTGAATTGTTGGAGCAAATTGTCAACAAATTACCAGCTCCTGGTGGTGAAATTGAAGCACCCTTAAAAGCTTTAATTTTTGATTCAACATATGATGCTTATAAAGGTGTTATTTTAACAGTTCGTGTTAAAGATGGAGTAGTTAAACCAGGGGATAAAATCAAATTTATGAACTCTGGGGCTGAATATGAAGTAACCGAAGTTGGTGTAAATTCACCTCACGCAATTAAACGTGAATTTTTGATGGCGGGAGATATTGGTTATGTGGCAGCTTCGATTAAAAGTATTAAAGATGCTCGGCCAGGAGATACAATTACTACTGTAGATAATGGAGCTGATGAACCACTTGATGGATATAAACCAATGACACCAATGGTTTATTCTGGACTATATCCTTCTGATAATTCTAAATATAATTATTTACGTGAGGCTTTAGAAAAACTGCAATTAAACGATGCATCTCTTGAATTTGAACCTGAAACATCCCAGGCTTTAGGATTTGGCTTTAGAACTGGTTTCTTGGGAATGTTGCATATGGACGTTATTCAAGAACGTTTGGAACGTGAATTTGATTTAGATTTGATCACAACAGCCCCTGCTGTAACGTACCATGCATTTTTGAAAAATGGTACGATGGTTGAGGTTGCAAACCCATCTGAATTGCCAGATGCTGGTGAAATCGAATATATTGAAGAACCGTTTGTTCATGCTCAAATCATGGTACCAAATGAATATGTTGGATCAGTTATGGATTTGGCTCAGCGAAAACGAGGTGAATTCGATACGATGGATTACTTAGATGCAAATCGAGTTAACGTAAAGTATTTCTTACCGTTGTCTGAAGTTATTTTCGAATTTTTTGATACATTAAAGTCTACAACGCGTGGATATGCCTCATTAGATTATGAATTAATTGGATATCGTAAGTCTGAGTTGGTAAAGATTGATATCTTATTGAATGGTGAGAGGGTGGATGCTTTGAGTTTTATTGTGCATCGTGATTTTGCACAGGAGCGTGGGCGTTTTATTACGACAAAGTTAAAAGATTTAATTCCGCGTCGTAATTTTGAAATTCCGGTTCAAGCAGCGATCGGTTCTAAAATTATTGCGCGTTCCACGATTAAAGCTTATCGAAAAGATGTTACATCTAAAATTCATACTGGTGACCCAGATCGAAGAGCCAAGTTGTTGGATAAACAGAAAAAGGGTAAGGCACGAATGAAGTCAGTTGGAACTGTGGACGTGCCACAAGAAGCATTTATGGCAGTCTTAAAAACTGACGATGACAGTACCAAAAGTTAAATTTATTTATAAAAAGATCTGTTGATACTTATGAATAAGGCTTTTGTACATAAGGCTGATATGTTATAATAGTTTGGTTAATAAATCTGACTCTGTTTCCAAGATGGATCAGGGCTATAAGGAGAAACATCATGCAAGAAGGAATTCACCCAGAATACCGCGACGTTGTATTCGTTGATACTACTACTGGAGCTCAATTCTTAGCAGGTTCAACTGTTAAGACTGACGCAACTGCTGAATTTGAGGGAGTAACTTACCCAATGGTTCGTGTTGAAACTTCATCAGACTCACACCCATTCTACACTGGTAAGGCTAAGTTTACTCAAGCCGACGGAGCTGTTGACAAGTTTAATAAGAAATATGGTCTTAAGAACTAATTAAGCCTATGATAACCCTGATGTTCCAACAAATACGTTGGTATATCAGGGCTTTTCTTTGTTTAAAAAGGTCGTGATGGAATATGATCGATTGTGATGGGAATTGAATTTTGGGCACCTTTTGGGCACTTTTTCATGGTTATTTTAAACTTGGACACCATTTAGGCATCGTTTAAAAAACATTTGGTAGTATTGAAATAAAATAGCTGTTATATTCTTAATGAAGTTTATAAACCAAAAATATTTATGGGATAATGTCTATATAATTGAAAGGATATATGAATAAGTGTATAAAAAGACCCAAAGTATGAATTTCAATAATTTTAAATATCTTTAATCGATAGGATATAAATAATTGTGATCATATTTATTAGGTTTATTTTATTCATAATCATATGTAATAAATAATGAGAAAAGTAGATTTAATTTTAATGATTTTGGTAATTACAACAACTGTTATAAATATGTTTATTAATACTGGTTGGCTAATAGTATTTTCATATTCATTAATGCTTGTGTGGGGGATATGGCGTTATAGGACTGAGAGAAATCAAGCTTATATGTGGGTCTCGATCCTTTCTGTTATTACAATCATTTTATCAATATTGTAAATCATAAATATAATGATAAAAAGAAGTGTATGGGATTGTCGTGTATATTAAAATTAAGATGAAACATTTAGTGTAAGCTGATGATATGATTGGTAAAATAAAGTTTAACTGAATATAAGTTGCTTTTTGTAATAAAAGATGTTAATATTAGTTTATTGGTGCTGATAAGCACTTAACAAATTTCGTAAATTTGAGAAATCACTAGTTAATAAACTATAAAATGATTCTTTTAGATAAAACCTAAATAAATTTATGAATGTGTATTTGTAGCATAAATGGTAATGCAATTTAATTCTTTATTTCCATACAGAGAGATGTTATGATTCTGATTTAGTGAGATATGAGCTCGAAACTCTTCAGATACATTTGTTAATAAATCAAGGTGAGAGTAGTTCACCTATGTAAAATGTACTAACTCATCGTTAGTGCATTTTTTTGTATACAGAAATAGATAAGGTGGTAAGAGTATGTTAAATACAATTTTTCATATTGATGAAAATAGTAAATGGGAAATGGTAAATTCAAATATATACCATTTATTTGAGTGGATGAAGTTTAATCATGAAAATGGGATTATTGAATTAGTCATTAATGGAGATGCTGTTGAAATGGCTAAAAAAGATTCATCTGTAATTTTAAAAAAATTGACTGAATTAGATGTTCAAGTTATGATCTGTGAAAATTCATTAAATCAAAGGAATATTCTTTTGAATGAAATTCAAGATCAAGTTAAATCAGTGTCATCTGGGGTGGTTGAACTGTCTTTGCAACAAAGGGCGGGATTCAGCTATATTAAACCTTAAGTAAAGTAAGATAAGTTAAATTGGTGGATATTTAAGATGAAATGAGTTAAATTAATGGTAACCTTGTCTATTAATCACTTAAGGAGCTTGCTATGCCAAAAAAGATGCTGATTTTAATTGATTTTCAAAATGATTTTATTGATGGTTCATTAGGAACGCCTGAAGCTCAACAAATTATTCCTGCAGTTTTGAAAAAGTTATCCGAATATTCAAAAGATGAACGAATTGCTACGATGGATACGCATGGTGAAAATTATTTATCTACTCAAGAAGGTAAGTATTTGCCAGTCATACATACCCAATATAAGTCACACGGTTGGGAAATTTATCCAGCAGCTCAAGTAGGATTTAAATATATTATTGAAAAAAGTACCTTTGGTTCAATTGAATTAGCTCAATTATTATTAAATGAAAAGGTGGAAGAAGTTGAACTAATCGGTTTAGATTCTGATATTTGTGTAATATCTAATGCTATTTTGATTAAAAATATAGCACCAGAAATTAAAGTAATGGTAAGTGCCCACGCAACAGCGGGAACTACTCCACAAAAGCATGAGAATGTATTAGAAGTTTTAAAAACATTACAAGTCGATATTATTGATTAATAAATAATTGAAATGAATAGATTGTGAGAACGATCATTTTATATAAAGGCAAGGATGTTTATTTCCTTGCCTTTTTTGTTATAAATATACAATGTGATTTAGATTTGCATTGAAGCACTTTTGTTAAAAAAAGATAAGAAAAAAACTCTTAAATGAATACGCTTTCATTTTTGAGACATTTCTGTTATTCTATAGATAAGGAAATTTAATTCAATGTAAATTCAAAGGAGGCGACAATATGTTTAATTTATATGCAAACCGTATGCGTGCATTACTAGGTGCCACTGCTTTAGTTGGAGGGCTATTGACAGCTCCCATCTTAATTAACGCAGCACCTCTAGCAAATTCTAATGGGAGCACAACCTTAAGCCTGACAAGTGATCCGAGCGCTATCACGCTAGATACTGTTCCTAGTTTTGATTGGGGTAGCTTAACAACCAAAGCTGCAATTAATGAAAACGGTATCGTTGGATCCCCTGCTCTTCAAGTAACTGATAGCCGTGGAACTGACGCAGGATATCAAGTGACGGCTAAGGCGACAGATATGCAAAATACTGATGAGGTTAATTTACCCATTGTATCGATGACCTTGGACACAGCAGTGAGCGATGCTTCTTTGACAGGAGCGACAAATGCTGATATTAAATCTGGGGAGGCACTGATTCTATCTGGAAATGGTAACTCTAATGGAACGAAACAGACTCAAAGTACAAAAGGTAACATAAAAATTTCAAATAATGCCAAAGTTGGTACATATACTGGAACAATTGTATATACTATTAATGATGGTGCTTTGAGATAAAATATTTTTGAGGTGAAGACCTGCTTCACACCTAATCAGATTTAATAAAAGCAGGCCTAATGGTCTGCTTTTTACATAAAATAGGTAATTAATTATGAATATTAAAAAAATATTGTTTTCGCTTGTGATATTATTAATAATTGGTGGTGGAACTGGTGGAGTCGTTGTGTATGCGGATGATAATCAGCCACAAGCTGAATTTACGGTGGATGGCAAAGCTAATGAATTTCAAACCGATAAGGACACAACCTATGATTTGAAAATGCAACCCGGCGATGAAACGACTTTACATTTAACGATTCAGAATCTGTCAGATGAAAAAGCGACTTATCGGATTGCAATTAATCCTGCTCAAACGTCTGATAATGTCATTATTGAATATGGTAAAAGCGGCAATGCAGATGGATTTGGAGCTAAACCAAATATTCAAATCCGCCAAATTACTGAAATTAGTGACACCAAGTTGACTGTTCCTAGTCATCAAAATAAGGCCTTTTCAATTAAAATAAAAATGCCTCAAAAAAAATATGATGGGATCGTTGCTGGTGGGATTCGAGTTGAAAAGATTACTGAAAGTAGTAAAGAAGGAATTACTAATAAATTTGCTTTTGTAAAGGGATTAGTAATACATCAAAACGATAACAAAGTTAAACCTAAATTAACGATTAATTCCATTAAAGCGAGTCAATATCAATATTTGCCAGGCGTAATTGTGAAAATGAGAAATCCAACAAATATTAATATAACCGAGTTGAAAATGGATACTAAGGTTGTAAATGATAAAACAGGTAAGACTTTAATTAAGAAAAAAGTCGATCAAGGATCAGTGGCCCCAAATTCTCAATTTAATTATGTGCTGCGTCATGATGGTAAAATTCCGGCGGGTAAGTATCATTTTAAAGGGTCTGCAAAAGACAAATATGGGAATCAATGGCAATGGAATAAAGCGTTTGAGGTCAAAGAAGCAGTTAAAAAAGAAACTAATTTTAAAGTTAATGCTACCAGCCCTTGGTTAATAATTTTGTTGGGAGTGATTATCTTATTGCTAATTATTGCATTGATTTGGCTATTTATTTTACTGAGGCGGAAGAAGGAGCAAGAAAATGCGGAATAAAATGAAAATAGTTTTAATCATTTTAGGCGTATGGTTAGGTGCAGGACTTTACGGTAATAATAAAGTTGAAGCCAGTATTACTAATACTAATAATGTTTATCACATTACAACAGGAGCCGATTTAGTAAGCTTAATTGGAGCAACTAATATTGCTGGATATTGGAGTATTACAAATCCAGCACCAAGTTCTTTATCCATATCGGTGGATAAAGATATAACTATTCCAGACATTAATCTGGGAGTGAATAGCAATATTAAAAATTTGGATATCGATTTTAATAATCATATGTATTATGTCAAGAATCGGATATCTTCTTCGTTCATTATGTCCAACTTACAACCTAGCCTTAACGTAACATTGCATAATATTAAATCTTCGAGTGAATATACTAGTGCAACCAACGGAGATGCGACTGTACCGGATCCAACGAATGAGACGGGTAAAACTAGTGGTTATCTATTATCTTACTATTCTTTATTTCGAGGAGATTGGAGTATCGTACCTAGTAATTTTTCAGGTAGTTTGACCTATGATAATGTAAGTATTAATTATCCTAATTTATCAGACGCTGGTGCACAAATGTTTTCAGCTTATTATGTGCCATTACGATTTACTGGACAAAATAATTTTAATATTAAAGGTACTTCTACCCAAGAATTTGCAGAAATATCTGATTTAACGGTTGTTAACGGTAAAACAGCGATGACTTGGGGAAGTGGTGGTGGTAATGATGGAATGTTTAGTGTTGCTTATACTGGACGTAATACATCTAATATTTCGGTGAATACCGGTGCTACTTGGGAAGTAAATAATAACGCTAAAAAAAATATCTTGTATTATGGTCGTGGAATAACAACTAACACTGTGAACATTACTAATAATGGAACAATGAATTGGAATAATCTAGGTTATTCCAATTCAGAAACACCAGCTGCTAATTCAGTTTGGGGCGGGGTGATCTTACCAACTACAACTAATATCAATTTAGGGAATAATGCGGTTACTAATTTCATTTCAAATATTTCGGTACTAAACCCGCAATCTATGGGGAAACTAACATTGACGGCGCAAAATGGAAGCCAGACGATACTGAAAACCAATAATACTAGCACTAATGTTAATCAACGAGTGATTAACGGAAATGGGGCTAGTGGTTCTAAAATTAATTTAAATGCGGTGAAGCTATTTTCGATGCAGGGGCAAACCATTCCACCCGTTCAGGCCAATAATTTAATACTAGATTTGGGGACAACTAGCCCATTAACAATTAAAGGTTTTCAAAATAATGAGCTAAATAGTTTATTTGTGGCTGAGTTGGGTAGCATCACCGGTGATTGGAAAACAAATGATCAAATGAACCCTAAAATTAGTGGTAATAGTTATTTAAGTAATTTGCAGAATGCAACTAGAGTGGATATTCAACCAGGTGAAATTAACAATACTAATCAGGTAAAACCGTCAAATTGGGTATATCAATTAGCTGATAGTATTTTCCCAAATGATAAAAGTAAAGTTTGGTTACCACGAAATGGGGCGACTGATAATCAACAAGTTTTTTCGGTTTTTGATTCACGTGCTCAGCAACACAATTTCACATTACAAGCTTCTGTATCCGGAGATCCAGAACATCAATATGGATTTAAGAAGAATGGCAGTGCAGATGTTATTAATTTAGGATCTGGCGCCCAAAATATTCTACAGGGTGCTGATTTTAATGCCGGTACAAATGGTGACCCTAATTCTGCGGGAAAACTAACATATACTACAGATGCAGAACATGGGTTATTAGTTCAAAGTTCAAAAAGTGATAAGGCTGGGGTATTTAATGGAACAGTTACTTATACATTAGTTGATGGTGCTATTGAATAATATATTTTTAGAGTAAAAAAATGTAAAACTGTATGAGAAATTATTGTAGGTAAGTAATATTCATTATTAGTAGCTTTTTATTGAAAGGTAGATATATTTATATCTACCTTTTTTGATATAAAAATAAAATTTAATTAAATGAATTTACGGTAAACTGTATTATAAATCACAAATGATTTTAAATTGGATGAATGTTCATTGAGGAGAGTGAATATAATTATAAAATTTTAATTTAATTAAATAATTCTCATCGTATATACATTAATTAATAGAATTAACATATATTAAATTAATTATTAAAAATGATTGAATAATTTATTACAGGTATTATGAGTCGATACAGTTATTTATTTTTTCAATTAATGAACACTTCTAACTTTTTATTGTAAGTATATTCACAATCAAGAGTCACAAAAGGTCAAAATAGAGTAACAAAAAGCCTTGCAAGCGAAAGCGCTTTCAAACTATAGTTAAGGCGTAGTAAAAATATTAATCAGTAAACTTTAAGGAGTGTTACTATGCCTGATAAAATGAAACAGCGTTTTGCTTATGCTTTTGGTGCGTTTGGGCATGATGCATACTATGTAACGTTATCAACTTATTTTATGATTTTCGTTACAAGTACATTATTTACAGGTGCTGATAAAGCAACTGAGGCTAAATATATCGGTTTAATTACCTCATTAGTTGTTGGAATTCGATTAGTTGAAATTATTTTTGATCCAATTATTGGAAGTATAATTGATAATACGAAGTCTAAGTATGGTAAATTTAAACCATGGTTAGTCATTGGTGGGTTAGTGTCAGCGGTGGCCTTGGTAATTATTTATACTAATTTCTTTGGGTTAGCAGTTAGTCAACCATCATTATATTTAGGATTATTTGCCGTAATTTTTATTATTTTGGATAGCTTTTATTCATTTAAGGATATCGCCTTTTGGTCAATGATTCCTGCATTGTCAAATGATACCGCTGAACGTGGAACCTTGGCAACTTTTGCCCGGTTCGGATCTTCATTAGGGGCTAATGGTACGACTGCGTTGGTAGTTCCAATTGTGGCTTTCTTTACGGCAATGACAGGTGGTAAAGGTGATGAAAGTGCAGCTGGTTGGTTCTGGTTTGCAATTGTTATTGCAGTTATTTCAGCTGGATCAGCAATTATAACAGCTAAGTTCTCAAAAGAAAATAATACGATCTTACGTCGACAAGAAAAGAATGAGAAATATAGTATTGTAGATGTTTTCAAGGCTATATTTATGAATGATCAATTAATGTGGTTGGCTATTTCATATATGTTTTATGCGATTGCTAACGTAGCAACGACTGGTGTCTTGATGTTTTACTTTAAGTTTGTAATCGGTCGAGTGTCAGAATTTGCTTTGGTTGGAGTTATCTCAATGATTACTGGAATCATTGCTGTCCCACTATTTCCGATTTTGACACGGTTAATTACCCGCCGTTATGTCTTTATTTTGGGAATTATTTTAATGTTATTAGGATATACGTCATTTTTGGTAGCCGGTAATAATATTGGTATTATTACTTTAGGCTTGATCTTGTTCTATTTCCCACAACAATTAATTTTCTTGTCAGTTTTGATGACAATTACCGATTCGGTTGAATATGGTCAATGGAAGAATGGAGTTCGAAAGGAAGCTGTAACCTTATCTTTGCGACCATTACTTGATAAGTTGGCGGGGGCCTTCTCAAATGCCATTGTGGGATTTGTAGCTATTGCTGCTGGTATGACCGGAAGCGCTACGGCAAGTGACATTACGGCGAGTGGTATTCGAACATATCATTTGTATGCATTCGTAATTCCAGGTGTTCTAATGCTAGTTTCAATGATTATTTTCATTTGGAAAATTACATTAACAGAGAAAAAGCATGCTGAAATTGTTAAGGAACTTGAATCACGTTACAAAAAAGACGAAAATACAAAATTATAGAAAATGAGGATTAAGATTATGAAGCGAATTAAAGAATTAAATACAGCTTTTGCTGAAAAATTTGGGCCTAAGACTACACAACAATTTTTTGCTCCAGGACGAATTAACTTAATTGGGGAGCATACTGATTACAATGGAGGACATGTTTTCCCGGCTTCGATTACTTATGGTACTTATGGAGTAGCCGCTAAACGGAATGATTCAAAAGTCTTTTTGTACTCAATGAATTTTGCCACCGAGGGAGTTATTCAAGTTGATCTTGATAATTTGGATTATGATCCAAAACATGGTTGGGCGAACTATGTTAAGGGAATGATTAAGAAGTTACAAGAACAGGGATATTATTTTGACAATGGTTTTGATTTATTAGTTCAAGGAAATATCCCCAATGGAGCGGGGTTATCGTCATCAGCTTCGTTAGAATTATTGGTAGGAGTTATGTTAGAAGACTTATATCAATTAGAAGTGAATCGTTTGGATCTAGTAGAGACTGGTCAAAAAGTTGAAAATGAGTACTTTGGGTTGCATACTGGAATTATGGATCAATTTGCTATTGGCTTTGGAAAAGAAGATGAAGCCATTTTATTAGATGTTAACACCATGAAACATGAAATGGTGCCTGTTGTACTGGGCGATTATGCGATCGTTATTATGAATACCAATAAAAGACGTGAACTCAGTGATTCTAAATATAATGAACGACGATCTGAGTGTGAAGAAGCGCTACGCCGCCTTCAAGCTGGTGGGTTAGAAATTGATTCATTAGGCCAGTTAACGAATGCTGAATTTGATGAAAACCAAGATTTGATTCAAGACGAAATTTTGATCAAGCGTGCTCGACATGCAGTTTATGAAAATCAACGTACGATTGATGCCAAGCTTGAATTGTCAGCTGGTAATTTAAAAGCATTTGGTAAATTATTAGATGAATCACATGCATCATTACGAGATGACTATGAAGTGACTGGATTGGAGTTAGATACATTGGTATCATCAGCTCAAGCCCAAGAAGGTGTCTTGGGAGCTCGAATGACCGGAGCTGGTTTTGGTGGTTGTGCCATTGCTTTAGTTAAAGAATCTGAGATAACTAAATTTGAAAATAATGTGTACGATGACTATTTGAAAATTGTTGGTTATACACCAGAATTTTACGTTGCCCATATTGGGGATGGTGCAATGAAGTTAAAAGATTAAATTCAAAACGGGGAGATGGGATAAATGAATGTTGGTCAAGCAGTATATGATTTAACGACCATTGCAATCAAAAATGGTCGAATTGAGGAAGAAGATCGAATTTATCATCAAAATGAATTATTAAGATTGATTGGTTCAAATAATTTGGGTACGCCTGAAGTTAAAACGCCAGAGGAATTGGAAACAATTGTATCGACTTTAATGGATGCGGCTAAAAGCAATGAAATGATTAATGATAAAGTTAATCTAGATATGATGGAAGCGTTAATTATGGATACAATTACGCCTTTACCTAGTCAAGTTAATCATAAATTCTGGGAATATTATCAACAGCAACCAAACGCGGCTACCAATTATTTTTATCATTTATCTCAACAAAATAATTATATAAAAATGCGATCAATTGCTAAAAATATTCATTATTTTGCACCTAGTCCATATGGAGAGCTAGAGATTACGATTAATTTATCGAAACCAGAGAAAAATCCTAAGGAAATTGCTGCAGCATTGAAGTTACCACAAAATAGTTATCCAGATTGTGCACTTTGTATTGAAAACGAAGGTTTTTTTGGAAGCTTAAATCAATCTGCTCGAAGCAATCATCGAATTATTAATTTAGAATTATCTGGTGAAAAGTGGGGCTTTCAGTACTCACCCTATGCATATTTTAATGAGCATGCCATTGTTTTAAATCATATTCATCAACCCATGATAGTAAATAAGAAAAGTTTTGAGCATCTAGCTGATTTCGTTGAACAATTTCCAGAATATATGATCGGATCAAATGCCGATTTACCAATTGTGGGTGGATCCATTTTAACGCATGATCATTACCAAGCTGGAAAACATGATTTTCCAATGGCTAAGGCACCTATCAGAGAGAAGATTAATTTAAATAATTTCCCAATGGTCCAGGCGGGAATTGTTAATTGGCCAATGAGTGTGATTCGTCTTAAATCCGCTGACAGAGAAGCTTTAATTGAAGCGGCGGAAATGATTCGTTTGAAATGGAATCAATATGACAATATTGATTTATTGATTCAGGCAAGTGATGATCAAGGTACAAGACATCACACTGTAACGCCAATTATGCGACGGCGTGGGGATGATTTCGAACTTGACTTAGTTTTACGTGATAATAATACAAATGATCAATATCCGGATGGTATTTTTCATCCACATGCAGATGTTCAACATATTAAGCAAGAGAACATTGGTTTAATTGAGGTGATGGGACTAGCGATTTTACCTCCACGTTTGGTCAGAGAATTGGATGAAGTCAAGGCGTTTTTGATGAATAAGGCTGAGAAGGTTAATCCAATTCATCAAGAATGGGCTGATCAATTAAAACAACATTCTTTTACCGATGTCGATGCTTATGTTAAACAAGCTGTGGCAGATGTCTTTACTAGAGTACTATCCGATGCGGGTGTATTTAAAGATGATGCAGAAGGTCATCGAGGCTTTTCTGAATTTATTGCCACTTTTGATTAGAAGTTAAAAATAAAACCGATGATCTTTAAATTTGATATTTATACTGCTTCCCACTAAAAATGAGAAGATAAACAGCATATTATATCAAAAGACTTTAGACATCGGTTTTTATATATTTTTATGTAGTTTGACGAACAGGTGTAGCTGCTTTTAGTAAATCTTTAATTTGCTGATTATGTAGATTAGTTGTTCGTTTAAATTGACGATTTTTACGATATTTACTGGGGCTTTCGCCGACCATTTTGTTAAATGATCGACTGAAAACTGAGACATTGTTAAAGCCTACAGATTCGGAAATTTCATCAACTGACATTTTTTCCATTTGCAAAAGCTCGCTGGCCTTATTAATCCGAACCCCAATTAACCAAGCTTTAGGCGACAGACCAAAATTACTAGTAAAAACTCTAGTTAAATATGATCGGTTAACATTTAATTCATTAGCTACATCATTTACATTGATTCCTGTTTCGAAGTATTCATCCATATATTCACGTGCTTGACGGGCCAGCTTTGATCCTTTGAAATCATTTTGTGGATTTTTCTGTGATGGATATTCTTGGATTACTTGAATCAATAATTCATGAACTAATTGATTCAATTGTAATTCGCTTTGTGGTGATGAATCTGACCAACTAAGTGTTTTTTGGATAAGTTCTAAATATTTTAATTGATTAGCTGTATTGAAAACATGATGCTCATTTTTAAAAGGGGAAAAATGTTCGATAATTTGTTTAGCTTCAGATCCATTGAAGGAAATCCAAGCATAGGTCCATGGATTCTTAATATCGGATTGATAAAAAATGGATTCGCCTGGGCGTATCAAAAATGAATCACCAGCTTGTAAATGAAATTGCTCATTATCTACAAAAAAAATTCCTTGCCCATTTAGTACAAAATGGATAATGTAGTCGTGACGTTTGGCGGGGCCAAAAGTATGGAAGGGTAGGGTTTGACTGATACCACTAAATTGGTAGTAGATACTAGCATTAAAGGTATGATTATTAACGACATTAAAAATTGATTTTTCCATAATGAGCAACCTTTCTCAAACAGACAAGTCATTAACCTAATTATAGCATTATCGAAAAGTGTATATGGTATACCAGATGCGATCTTTATGTTTGGCAGTTTCTAGAGATATTATTTAATTTTACTTGTACTTTAAAAATTTGTGTCATATAATTGGTATATACCATTATGAAGTGAAAGGTTGGGAATAAGAATATGAAGATTATTAAAGTTCAAGATCAGGTTGAAGGTGGACAAGTTGGTGCTCGCGTTTTTCAAGATGCCTTACAAACTAATGCCAAAGTTTTTGGATTAGCCACTGGCTCAACACCTATTTCAATCTATGATGCTATTACTAAAAGCGATATGGATTTTTCAGATAAAATTTCAATTAATTTAGATGAGTACAAAGGTTTATCTGGAGATCATGAACAAAGTTATCGTTACTTCATGCAACAGCATTTATTCAACGAGAAGCCTTTCAAAGAAAGCTATGTTCCCGATGGGTTAAATCCTGATGGAATAGCTGAATCAGAACGATATGATGCTATTTTGGATCAATTCCCACGTGACTTACAAATTTTAGGTTTGGGTCAAAACGGGCATATTGGATTTAATGAACCAGGAACTTCTTTTGAATCAACTACACATGAAGTTGATTTAACAGCATCAACGATTGAAGCGAATGCACGTTTCTTTGACGATCAAAATGACGTTCCACGCCAAGCTTACTCAATGGGAATCAAGTCAATTATGTCAGCCAAGCAAATTTTGATGGTGGCTTATGGTGCAAATAAGGCTCAAGCAGTTCAAGCTATGATTGAGGGGCCAGTAACTGAGAATGTACCTGCATCAATTTTACAAAGACATGACAATGTTGTTGTAATTTTAGATGAGGCTGCGGCTAGCAATTTAAATAAATAATTTAGATAGATAATATCTATGCATTTTATTTTGATATGAAATGATGATATGACTAGTTTTCGTTTTTCGAATGCTGGTCATTTTTTTACACATTCGGATGATGAAAAAATCAATATCATGTAAATTAAGATCTGTAGATTTTATGCTGAGTTAAATTAGTAGATATAAGTTATAATTAGGATAATAATTTATGAAAAAGAGGCAAACCAGATGCGATATAAAATGTTAATATCTGACTTAGATGAAACCTTATTGAACGATAATGGGACCATTAATGAAAAAAATGTTCAAGCAATTAAAAAAGCTGTTCAAATGGGTTTTAAATTTGTACCAAACACTGGTCGATCTTTTAATTCAGTTCAGGGTGTCTTAGATAAATTAGGTCTAAAAAACAAAGCACAACAATATGTAATTTCCTATAATGGAGGAGCAATTGTTGAAAATTTGAATAATGAAGTTTTAATTGCTCGTGATATGGACTTGATGTTAGCAGACTTAATTTTCAAAACTGGGATTCAGAGTGATCCTTTGACGGATGCTCACATTTATACGACCGATAAATTATTTATTTATAATATTTCAGTGGCTGATAAAAATTATATGGATGAACGAGGAGTTTCTTATGAATTGTTAGAGGAACCTGATCTATCTTTTTTGAAGCATGAAGAGCCTCTGATGAAAATTATTTTTGAACATTCTAATTTGGAAGTGCGTGAAAAGATAATGGCAAATGTTTTGGTAGCAGTGGGCTCTGAAGCAGTTGAAGCGACTTATTCCTCTGGAAGATATGTTGAATTTAATCCTGCAGGTGTTGATAAAGGCTCAGCTGGGAATGTTCTGGGTGCTAAATTAGGAATTAATCCTGAAGAAATTATTTCAGCCGGCGATAATTCAAATGATATTGCGATGATTAAATCCGCTGGATTAGGTATTGCTGTTCAAAATGCTATTCAACCAGTCAAAGATGTAGCTCAAGTTATAACTGATCGAACAAATAATGATGGTGCAATTGCGGAAATTTTAGAACGATTTGTTTTGGGGGATGATTAAAAAATGCAAAGAACCTTGTCATTTATAACAGGATTAGCGATTTTAATTGTATTTTTAATTTGGGGTAATTTGGCGACAAAGCTAGATTTATCAACAGTATTAACGATTATTGGTTACATTGTATTATTGGTTATAACGACGATTATAATGACCATAATTACGGTTTATATTCAAAACAAGAAAGCTGTTGATGAGGATAAGAGTCGTGATAAATAATAAAGGTGCTTGGAAAGTCGGCGGATTAGGAATTTTATTTATTTTAATTGGGTTGCTTTGTGATGTGATTATTCAAAACTTTGGTCTGTTGATGCTCAAATTAATAGCTAAGGCATTCAATATAAACGAAAATACCTGGATACCAATTTTAGCAATGCTTTTAACGATGGGCGGGTTGCTTTATATCACATTGATGTATATGAAAAAGTACATTCAACTAGCTGCTCCTGAAAATAAACTTGAGCCCTTTCGACGTCAAAAGACGCTTTGGATTATTAAGGGATACGTTTTAATTATCTTAGCTGGTATGTTAGTGACCATCGTAAAAATTTTAATTACTGGAAATAATGTTGAACCTGCTAATCAGTTGGCGCTAGTTGAAATGGCACATGCTGGTTTAGCAACTAAAATATATTTAATCTTTTTATCAGTTATCTTGGCTCCGCTACTAGAGGAATCGATTTTCCGAGGAATTTTGATGAATTACTTTATGAAAAATTCATATTGGTGGGCCAATGTAGTTGTTTCAGGAATGGCCTTTGGATTATTCCATGTCATTTTTCAACCATTTCAATTAATGGCATTTATACAATATTCATTAACTGGGATAATTTTGGCATTTGTTTATAAGAAGACTCAGAAATTACAATATTCGATGGCAACACATTGCTTAAATAACTTGGTTGCGATGTTGATTTTATTATTTCAATAATTACTTTCAATTTGAAAGATGGAGGATAATATAATGGTAAAAGAATATATTTATACTACTTTTGGTACTAAAGATGTCTTACAAACTGTTCAACAACGTTATTCTAATCGACCAATATATTTAACATTTGATCTAGATGATCATGAACATTTTCAATTGATTGAATATTCAATCAATGAGAAAAGCCCATTTAGTTCTGGAGTGCAATATGATGTTTTATTTAAACAAAATCAATCACTGGATTTACGAGGATTGATGGATTGGAACTATCTAACATTAAATGATGACGAGCGAGAACATTTTATTATGCGCGCGAAGGCATGGATTACTGATCATCAAGATGAAACTGGATTAATTAATATCTTTTTACTACAAGTAAATGAAGGTTTTGATTATGCAATTTTAACGACTTGGAAAACGGAAAAACAGTTACAGGAATTTAAACCGATAATAGATGATTTTTTCAAATCATTTCAGTATGCATCAAATGTTCATTACCGTGAGAAGAAATTCCAATTTGCTAAATTTTAACAATAAGTAAATTAAAGATCAGAAACTTCAGATTATTCTGGGTTTCTGATCTTTTTTATAAAATAACCGAACTGAAAAACTACAATTTATGCGATGAAACGTGTATAGTTACTCTTGTTGTGTTTGATTAAAATCTGAAAATGGTAGGTGTTAAATGAAAATTAGAAGAATTAATTATTTAATTGGATATATATTAATCCTATTAATGGTAGAATTTTCAGTAAAAATGGGGAACCATCATTTGATTTTACCTGAATTTGCAGTACTATGTGTGGGAGTTTTAGCTTTGCAAGAGTCACATTGGATTGTGAATCCTTTTAAAATTGTTTTGATGCCATCGATTACTGCAATATTGGGATTTAGTATTAATTTATTGAAAATAGATTACTTATTTAAAATATATCTAGTTATATTAATAATGTTAGTTGTGTTGAAAATAGCTAATTCAAAATTAGCACCTTCATTTGCAACGGGACTTTTACCAATTGTTACTAATACTAGTCATTGGTATTTTATTTTAGTTGTTGTGGGTATGACAAGTATTTTAATGCTTGGAGTTTTATTGAGTGGTAGTTATAAAAATATTCAAAATCCTATAAAATCTCTTGAAAGAGATGCAATGCGTCAATATTTGGAAATATTATTATTATGGATTATATTAGTACATTTGTTGGGCGTTGATATGATGATTGCCATTCCGCCGGTTTTAGTTTTGTTGTTGGAAGTCATTCAAAAAGAGCATTATCCTGTAAATGTATTTTTGAAACAGGTGGTCATTTTAACTGGCATTGCATATCTTAGTATGGGCGTGCATCAATTAATTTCAAATGATGTCATTTTTATTGCAATGATGATGCCTTTGATTCTGATAATTTTAAAAATGTTTAGAATTCAATTACCAGCAGTCTATGCTTTTCCATTGCTAATTTTAGTTATTCCAACACCTATGACTCAACAATTGGGATTATATACAATGTTTGCTAGTGGATTTAGTTTAGGTTGTGTTTATATTTTGAAAAAGTATTCTTTAAAAGAAAGAATTATTCAGATAGTGAAAATGGTTATAAATTGATGAGTGGAGTCGAATTAATTAGGAAATATTGATTTGTGTTTAAACTTAACATGTTTAAAATAAAAAGGACTAACAAACTCCGATGTGGGAGTGTTTGTTAGTCCTTTTTATTTTTAATATTTATTGATAGGCAAATAATTATGACGATAAATGTCTTTTTATAGTCGTCTTGTCTTATAGAAACTATGCATCAAATAATTTTAAAAGAACATTTGCTGCAAAATATAAATTGTATATCTTAAAAAAGCAGGTTGCTGTGGATATTTAGCACGTATACGTATCCCTGCAGTGGCAAGTGACTAGCGAATTTTGAATACCAAACTAAATAAATTGGGCTGTAACTTCAATTATTTGATCAGCAACGTTGAATAAATCAACGGGCTTTTCAAATTCAATTTTAGTATTATTTCCATCATTGATAACAATCCATGATCTTACGCTATTAAAGTATGCACGAAGTACCCAGCGACGAATGTTATCATCTACTAAAACGTTGAAGTATGCTGTATTATCACGATAATAAATACGATCAATATCAATAGTATTCCTCGAAATGGCTTTAGCCAGTGTATAAACTTCTAACTCTTCAGTAGTAGTTACTATCTCATTCTTTGCTTCTTCATCAGCTTCATCACCATCGATACTTACAACAACCGATGAAGGTTCTTCTTCTGTTTTTGTAGAGTCCAAAGCATGACTTAAACGGTCATTAACTCTTTCGTTAATTAGCGCTTGTATTCCACGACTGACCATTGGTCTGAAGTCATCAATAACTCTAGAATTTTTTTGACCTTCAAAACCAATTTCATTTAGTACAATTCTAACAAAATCATCACTGGTATTGGACATTTGTTGTGTAAAGAAACTGGCAATTTGGCCTACATATTTTAAATCACTTGCAGTACTTGCAATTTTTTCAGAATCAAAGTTTTCTTTTGAAAATTTAAATAATTCATTAATTTGTGAATCTTTAATATTTGATAGATGTATGGTTAAAAATGGATTGCTGTCCATGATATTTGATTTATCTAAATCAGTGAAGAAACGATATTCATCACCGTTAGTTAAGATGGCAAATTTAGATTCTGTTACATTAAAGTATCTGTGGAGTTGAGAAGAGTGGTTATTTAAATCCGATTTTAACTCTTTAGCTTCAACTAGCATTGCTATTTGATCGTTTAAAGTGATTGCATAATCTACGCGTTCACCTTTTTTTATTCCAACATCTGCTGTGAACTCTGGTATGAATTCTATGGGATCAAAAACGTTATATCCTAAATTCATAAAAAAGGGCATGATCAGCGCATTTTTCGTTTGTTCCTCATTATTAATGTTATCTTTTAAATTATTTAAATTAGATGATAATTGCTTTATCTTTGATGCAAATTCTTGTTTATCCATAATACCTGCTCCTCAAGTCTTTTAATGTGGATACTTAGCACATATTTTCACAAGTTAAACTAAAAGAATAACTCTTAATTACAATTAATATGTACCTTTGTAACAATATCTTAAAACATAAATGGTAGCTTAAATCTTTTTATTAAATTAGTACGTTTTCTATTATTCAACTGATGTATTTTGAAAAAACTTGCATAACATAGTAGCAGCTTAATAGTGAACATTCCTTTTTTCTTGTCTATCTACACAATCAATGAAATCGGGGGAATACTATCTTTAATATGCTATATTTCGTATTACAAGTGAAAAATATCGCAATTGAAGAATTGGAATTTATATATTTATAATTATAACTCTTTAGTAAAGGCTGTGGCTGGTAAAAATGGACCAGTGTCTGAACAATCTCATTGATTTAATGGAATATCATTTAAGTATGTATAATTAATAAATTCATCTTAATGAGGGACACAAGTGACACTTACGAGCTTCAAGTCCTTTTCACATCGTTTAAGCCTTTCACAACTTTTTAACGTAGCTATCAATACTTTTTTATATTATTTAAATAGTTGCTGACCATAGCCATTCTTTTTTATGAAAGGATAGTATTCCAATCTACGTCTGCAGGTTCAGTTAAACTTATGAAGTTGTCGTCAGTTTTTTGTTTACATTCAAAACGGCATTAACAAGCTTAAAATGGTGTATCAATTTGTAGCAAATTTGTAGCAAATGGTATGGTTATTAGTGGTTTTTAATGGGGAACAACGGGAAAAGCGAAAAACAGAAAGCACAGTAAAACCCCATCACATCAACGTCTAGGCTGATATGGTGGGGTTTTGTAAAATCAACGAATTATGCCAAAATGCCACTGACAGGAGTCGAACCTGCACGAGAATACTCTCACATCGATCTGAACGATGCGCGTCTACCAGTTCCGCCACAGTGGCAAATACGACTATAATTATAGCATAAATTTATTTTTATTTTGGATAAAATATATTTTCTCGATCCTTACTAATGTGTATAAAAATGATTGTTAACCGGAGGGATAATAATGGGAAAAACAAATAAATTAATCCAACAATATCAAATAAAGTTAGGATCAGAACCACAAGAGGAGTGTTGGGCTGTCTATCTAAATACACAAGCACAAATTATTGGCGATTTTTGTGTCGCTAAAGGAAGCTTGGCTAATGTCCAAATTCATCCACGTGATGTATTTAGAAATGCCATTGCCTTAAATGCTTATGCTTTGATTTTAATACATAATCATCCTAGCGGAAATTTATCGCCATCACAATCGGATCTAAAAACGGCTCGCCAAATTGCAATTTGTGGAACCTTAATGCAAATTCACGTACAAGACTTCATTATCATCAGTCAAGTAGACTATTGCAGTTTTTCATTACATTATGACGTAAGAACAATTATGGAATTATGGAATTTTGATACATCGATTTTTAATCAATAGTAGGTGCGAATTACAATTATATTATCCTGGAATTAGTTTAATAATTATAGACTTAATTTTGATAGTAAAATCAGTCTAAAAAAGGTCGTTAACATTGGGGATAGTTTGTGCTTCATAAACGGTGTAGAATAAGTTTACAAGCTGGCATAATTATTATGATATTTAATTGGAAGACAAGTCATATTTGTGATAAAATTTAAACTATTATTGGATAAGATCAGATTATAGAGAAAAGTGGGTGATTGTTGTGTTTTCATTTGGAACTCGAAATGTAGGAATCGATTTAGGAACTGTTAATACACTTGTCTACATTGAGGGGAAGGGTATTGTACTTCGAGAACCCACCGTTGTAGCAAGAAATAAGAAAACAAATAAGGTTGTTGCTGTGGGGTCTGCTGCCAAAGATATGCTTGGACGTACTCCTGGATCAATTAATGCTATTCGTCCAATGCGCGATGGTGTAATTGCTGATTACGACACCACGGTAGAAATGCTCAAACATTATTTAGGAACTGCATTATCGGGTTATGGTTCAAAACCTTATGTTACTGTAGGAGTTCCTTCAGGTGTAACGGCAGTTGAAAAACGAGCTGTGATTGATGCTGCTCGGGTAGCTGGTGCCAGAGATGCTTATGTAATTGAGGAACCATTTGCTGCTGCTGTAGGTGCTGGATTGCCTGTATCAGAGCCAACTGGTTCAATGGTCGTTGATATGGGTGGTGGAACAACTGATGTTGCGACGATCTCACTTGGGGGGATTGTTTCATCTCGTTCGATTCGTTTAGCGGGTGATCGGTTAGATGAATCAATTGCATCATATATTCGCCAAAAGTACTCAGTTTTGATTGGGGAACAGACAGCAGAACGCTTAAAGATGGAAATCGGATCAGCTGATATTGAATCTGCAAAAGAAATGCCATCAAGTAGTGCTCGGGGACGTGATTTAGTGACTGGTTTGCCTAAAACAATCGAAATTACGGCCGTGGATGTGGCTACATCTATACGTGATGTGATCGCAGAAATTATTATTGCGATTAAAGAAACCCTAGAAGAAACTTCACCTGAAATTGCAGCCGATATTATTGATCATGGAATTGTACTGACTGGGGGGGGCGCTTTGTTAAAAAATATTGATGAAGTGATCTCAGAACAGACTAAAGTGCCGGTGTTTATTGCGAATGATCCATTGGAAGCTGTGGCGATCGGTACTGGAGAAGCGTTGAAGTCAATTGATGCAATGAAAAACAATTAATCCTGGAGGGACCGGATTCGCTTAAGAAAGTGGAACTGAAAAAAGGGTATTGTAATGAAAAAAATATTTACGGCACGACGATTAGTAATTGGGGTTATTATTACAATTTTGACTCTAGGTGTTTTGACATTTAGTTCGTATTCATTGCGTTCTGATAAAGGACCATCAATGCCAAATCGAATGTTAAACGATGTTACTAGTTGGATTTCCAATACAGTGTCCATTCCAGTTGGTGGTGTACAACATGGTTTTAACAGTATTGATAATCTAATTAGTACCTATCAAGAAAATAAACAAATGAGTGCGAAGGTGGACGAATTAGCACAAGCTAAAGTTCAACTACAAGTTATGCGCTCAGAAAATAAAGCGTTAAAAGATCAACTTAAATTAACAGATACATTAACAGACTATTCCTTAGTGAATGCCTCAGTTATTTCACGTTCACCTGTAAATTGGCAAACTCAATTGGTGATTGATCAGGGGTCAAATGCTGGAATTAAGAAGAATATGCCAGTCATGGGGTCAGGTGGTTTGGTTGGTCGAATTTCACAGGTTTCAAATACCAGTTCAAAGGTTGAATTGTTGTCAGATAATAGTCAAACCGCAAATCGATTTGCGATTCGTATTGCAACTGACAAGGGACAAATGGTTGATGGACTAATTACTGGATTTAATCAGACTAAGAATAAAATTTTAATGGAATATGTTACTTCAGATGTTGAAATCAAACCTGGAGATAAAGTTACTACATCAGGATTAGGCGGAGTTACTCCAGCAGGATTATTTGTTGGAACAGTTAGCTCAGTTGAAGCGAATGATTATGGTTTGTCAAAGAAAATCTATATCAAACCTTCAATGAATTTCAATAATATTCCAGTTGTTTCTGTTGCTATTCAGAAGTAACTACATACTTGATCATTGAAATTAATTACAAGAGGTTTGGAATTGTTCCAAATCTCTTGTTTTTTCGAGTAAAGAAAATGAGGATTAAAAATGCTTACACAAGCAATGATAATGTTATTAGTTGGTATTATTGCAGGCTTAATAGGTTCCATTTTAGGATTAGGTGGGGGTATTTTAATAACGCCGGCGTTAACCTTAATGGGTGTTGATATTAAATATGCAATTGCAGCATCAATTATTGCGGTTATCGCAACTTCTTCTGGTTCATCCATTGCATTTTTAAAAGATGATGTTTTAAACCTTAGAGTTGCCATGTTTTTAGAAATATTTACTACTGTTGGAGCATTAATCGGGGCTTTATTAACCGGTTATTTTAATGGAGTAGTTCTATATTTCCTATTTGGAGCTTTATTGATATTTCAAGCTTGGAATATGTGGAAGAAATTACGGGCAAAAAATTATGAAAAAATTGAGGTTAATCATGATGATTTAGCTGAAAAACTACAATTAAATGGATCATATTATGATAAAAACATTAAAAAATATGTAAGTTATTCTTTGAAGAATGTTCCAGGGGGAGCAGCCGTTATGTTTGGAGCTGGTATTGCATCTGGATTGCTTGGAATTGGCTCAGGTGCTTTCAAAGTGATGGCGATGGATGGCGTAATGAAAATGCCACTTAAGCCTTCAACGTCAACTTCTAATCTAATGATGGGAGTTACTGCAGCGGCCTCGGCTGTGATTTATTTTTTCAGTGGGATGATTCAGCCAGTAATTGCAGTACCAATTGCTTTAGGAATTATCGTAGGGTCTTCCATTGGAGCTCGATTAATGCAACATTTACCAGCTAAGTTAATTCGCCAAATTTTTATACCATTTGTGTTATTGATGGCGTTACAGTTAATCTTGAAGGGGTTGGGGATAGGCTAATGAAAGATGAAATGAGTCGATTGGAATTAATTATCGGTAAAATATTGCGTGTTGGAGTAGCAATTTCTATCGGGTTAATGCTATTTGGTTGCTTGCTCTTAGTCTTTAGGAATAATAAAGAGATTATTCCATACTATTCATATCTTGAATTAAATAAAATTTTAAGTGGAATTTTAGTGTTACAGCCCAATGCATGGCTTATGGGTGGATTGTTTGTCCTCATTCTAACGCCAGTGATACGAGTTTTAACCTCTGTGTTTGCTTTTATGAAGGTTAAAGATTGGACTTACATGTGGATTACATCATTAGTTTTGCTGATATTGATTGTTGCGATGATTTTTGGAATTAGTCAAAAGTAATAATTATTTAATAATTGACATATATTATATAGCAAAGTATAATTTGCTATTATAAACGAATAAAGATTAGAGGTCGCAATTGACATCATTATTTAGCGGAGCTGGTAGGCTTAGAGACTAAAGAAAGGGGATATTGCCGAAATGGAAAATAGACATATTTTTCATTGGTCTAGGTGTTAATAGCAACTAGATTGTCGTAATGATACATTACGGAGCGCTTATCGATGATTCCTATCGAATTGACTTTAAATAAGTCTGCGAAACGTTATGTAACAATCTTACATAGTATTTCGTAGGCTTTTTATTTGTTTAAATATACTATATTGTGTTATGAATAAAAGGATAGGAGACTTTTTATGTCAGATAATGGTGATAGTCCGCAAAAGCTTAAGCGAACCATGAAAACACGACATTTGTCGATGATTTCATTAGGAGGAACATTAGGAACAGGCTTATTTGTTACTTCTGGAGCTACAATTTCGCAAGCCGGCCCTCTAGGAGCGTTAACTGCATATGGGGTTATGGGAATTATGGTTTTCTTCCTAATGACTTCTTTGGGTGAGATGGCAACTAACAATCCAGTTTCGGGATCATTTTCGGTTTATGCCGATCAGTATGTTGAACCGGCCCTTGGATTTGCTATGGGGTGGAATTATTGGTTTAATTGGGCCATCACAGTTGCAGTTGAAGCAGCTACTGTGGGTGTGGTAATGGGCTTTTGGTTACCTAATGTTCCATCTTGGATTTGGTCAGCATTAGTATTAGTTTTAATTACATCAATCAATTTACTTTCGGCTAAAGCATATGGTGAAACAGAATTTTGGATGTCGATGGTCAAGGTGATTGCAGTTATTGCTTTCTTGATTATTGGAGCCTTAATGATATTTGGAGCTTTCACTTATCAGCCAGATGTAGCTCATAATTTGAGTGCTGGTGGTAAACATGGATTTGTAGGCGGAATTAATGGGATTTTAGCTGTCTTTATGGTTGCAGGATTCTCATTTCAAGGAACTGAATTAATTGGAATTACAGCTGGTGAATCAGAAAATCCAACTAAGTCTATTCCAAAGGCGATTCGACAAGTATTTTGGCGAATCTTGATATTTTATATTTTAGCTATCTTTATCATTGGGGCCATCATTTATTACAAAGATCCAAATTTATTACGGTCATCAGAAAGTAATATTGCGATGTCACCCTTTACCTTGGTATTTAAACGTGCTGGATTTGCTGCAGCTGCTTCGATTATGAATGCTGTGATCTTGACGGCCGTTATTTCAGCTGCTAATTCTGGTCTATATGCATCATCAAGAATGTTATGGTCAATGGGTGAAACTAAGTTAGCACCGAAAATTTTTAGTAAAGTTAATAGTAAAACAGGAATACCAGTACCAGCAGTTTTGGCAACAGTCTTTATAGGTTTATTGACATTTTTAACTGCCATTTTGGGGCCAAATATTTATTATTACTTGGTAGCCGCTTCTGGATTGTCTGGTTTTATCGCTTGGATGGGAATCGCTATTTCACATTATCGTTTCCGTCGAGCCCTACACCGTCAAAACCATTCAGTTCATGAATTGAAATATCATGCTAAATGGTTCCCGATCGGTCCATTGCTAGCATTGTTCTTGAGTATTGTTGTCGTAGTCGGACAAGATTTAAGTGCCTTTCATGGAAAAATTTCCGAGTGGAACTGGGAAGGTATTATTACTACCTATATGGCAATTCCTTTATTTTTGCTTTTATATTTTGGATATAAGATTAAAAATAAATCTAAACTAAGAAAATTAGAAGAAATTGATTTAGGAGCTGTTGGTGAGGCTAAAAAATAGGCTTAATGTTTGAAATATTATTATAAATAAAATAAGGAATTATTTTCCTTAGATGGGCCTTGAATGTCAATTTGACATTCGGGCTTTTATTTTTAAATAAAATATTATTTTAAATTGATAGAAAATAAAATGGTTTAAAAGTTAAGTAAAATATTAAAGGATAATTTTATCTTTAAAATTCAGAATGTATTAAATAGAATGATATGATATTCTTAATATTATTAAATTAAATTAAGTGAGGAAAATAAGATGAGCTGGCACACAATTGAAGTGGAGACTCAAACTGAAGCAGTTGATGCAGTTAGTAATATTTTAATGGAAGCAGGGGCTGAAGGTGTTCAAATTGAAGATTCTGCTGACGTTGATCACTTTGAACCAAATGATGCAACTGTTTTTATAGATTGGGATGATGTAAAACATCGTGAAAATGGAGCATTAGTCATTGGCTTCTTTGCATTTGGACTTCATCTGCCTGAAATAACACTTGAAATTACTAACAAAGTGCAACAACTAAATGAATTTGGATTAGATGCTGCACCAGGAACTGTTACGTCAAATGTAGTGTTGGATCAGGATTGGGAAACAGAATGGCAAAAGTATTATCATCCAGTTCGTGTAACTCGGCAATTAACAATCGTTCCTAAATGGGAAGAATATACACCCCAAGATCAAATGGAGAAATTAATTGTTTTAGATCCTGGTTTGGCTTTTGGAACGGGGACACATCCAACTACTAAATTGATGCTGCAAGCTTTAGAAATGGTAGTTCGGGGAAACGAACGCGTTTTGGATGTCGGGACGGGATCTGGGGTTTTGAGTATTGCGGCTAAACAATTGGGCGTGGGAGATATTTTAGCCACTGATATTGATGAAGTGGCGGTTCGATCAGCTCAGACTAATTTAGATTTAAATCCGATCGCAAAAGATGTATCTGTTATAGCTAGTGATTTATTAAAAAGTGTTCCAAAAACGGAAAAATATAATTTGGTAGTAGCAAATATGTTAACAGAGGTTTTGCTACCGTTAATTCCAGAAGTGGAGGGATATTTGCAACCAGGTGGTGATTTCTTATTATCAGGTATCTATTTTGATAAGATTGAGGTTATAAAAACTAATTTGGTTAATGCAAATTATGCTATTGATGAGGTTATGCAGATTGGTGATTGGTACGGAGTAATTGCACATTTGAAAATTGCAGGAGAATAATATGCAACGTTATTTTTTAGATGAAATACCTGAAAATGATTTAGTTAAATTACCAGATGACATAAAACATCATTTGATGAAAGTCTTGCGTGGTAAAATTGGTACAAAGGCTGAGTTTGTTTTTAATGATCAGCAAACCATTCGGGTGGGTGAGGTGATTTCAATTGATGATATGGAAACAATTGTTAAGTTGGGACCACTTCTAGAGCAAACTGTAGAATTGCCTGTGGAAGTAACGTTGATTCTAGGATTAACAAAGGGTGATAAACCTGATGATGTCATAAAAAAAGCGACGGAATTAGGAGCACATCATTTTATTTTAGTAGAAACGGACTGGTCGGTAGCACATTGGGGAAGCAAAGCTCCGCGTAAAATCGAACGTTTAAATAAAATTGCTCAAGGGGCAGCTGAACAGAGTCATCGTTTAAGAATACCAACGGTTCAGTATTGTGAAAAAATCGAACAGCTTGATTTACCAGATCAAATGGTTAAAGTGGTAGCTTGGGAAGAAAGTGCCAAATCCGGTGAAAAAAGTCAATTAGTTCAATCGATTGAAGATGCAGAGGTAGCCAAATCAATTGGCTTTATGATAGGACCTGAAGGTGGCCTTTCAGTGCAAGAATTAGGTAGGATAGAGGACTTAGGGTTCAAAAAAGCTAGTTTAGGTGCGCGTATTTTACGAGCAGAAACAGCACCTTTGTATGCCATGAGTGTATTGAGCTTTGCATTAGAATTAGATCATTCGCAAATTAAAATTAAATAAGGAGGGGCTATTATGCGCGAATTTAAAAAGATTGCTGACTGGAAATTTTGGATTTTAATGCCAGTTTTTGGATTGTTAATCCCATTTGCTATTAAAGAATTAACAGGTAATTTAAAAATTTTGGGAGTAATTATTAGCTTATTTATTATTAATATTATTTTTAGTGTCTTTGTGGGTATTTATCTACGTCGTCATGGATCATTTTGGTATTTATTAATTGTTTGGCCACTTATTTTTTGCCTAGGCGTTGTTTTAAATCTATTTCCAGATGCATATGGATACTATTTTGGAATTGTATATTTTATTATTGAACTTTATGCATACACGATGGGACAAGAATCTGAAGTTGATATTGATGACCAAATCCCAATTGATGGGGGAATTAAAGAAGTTAAATAGATTAAAATTAATTATAACAAGATCTGATTCTAAGAAAGAATTAGGTCTTTTTTTTGATAAAACGTATAAAAATTAATTGAATATAAATATTCTTAAACGTTTTTTAACATTTGAGCTTAACCGAATTATACGCATAGGAATAGGCTTTAAAAAAAAAATTGCAAAAACTATTCCACTGAATGGTGAATGGCGGTGGTTTAGAGTGGTATTAAGTGGTGTAAAGTGGTAAATTATACATATTGAAAAGCAATTAATAAATTTAAAAATATGCTCTAATTCAAGTGTAAAGAAGGGATAGTTAAATGTTTATGGGAACATACCAACATATGTTGGATTCTAAAAATCGTTTAATTATTCCGGCTAAATTCCGAAATCAATTAGGAAGCGGTTTTGTTATTACCAAAGGGAATGAACATTCTTTACATGCATATAGTCAGGCTGGATGGGAGACCTACCAGAGTAAGTTGAATCAATTACCATCAAATAACGCAAAAGTGCGTCAATTTAAGCGAATTATTTTAGCTGGGGCAACAGAGGTTGAATTTGATAAGCAAGGCCGAATTGTTTTACCTAATAATTTAAAAGAACACGCCTTGTTACAAAAAAGCATCACCATTATTGGTTATGGAGATGATGAATTTGAAATTTGGGATACTGAACGTTTTGAGCAATACAATGCTGATGTTACGGATAACTTTGATGACATTTCAAATGAGCTAGCTGAATTAGGCTTTGATATTTAACTGAATGGATGAAGGGAAATAGTATGACGGAATTTAAACATATCACGGTCCTTTTAGACGAGGCAATTGAAAATCTGGCAGTTCAGCCAACAGGTACCTATGTTGATGCAACTTTAGGCGGAGGCGGACATTCTAAGCTTTTAGCCAGTGAGTTAACGACTGGAAAATTATGGTCATTTGATCAAGATCAAACGGCAATTGATTATAATCAAGAACATTTAAAAAATGAAATTGAAACAAATAAAGTTTCTTTAATTCAAAATAATTTTAGAAATCTAACGACAGCTTTAAATGAGGTCGGTGTACAAAGCATTGATGGAATTGTTTATGATTTGGGTGTCTCATCGCCTCAATTTGATGATGGTCAACGCGGGTTTTCGTACAATTATGATGCACCGTTAGATATGCGAATGAATCAGAAGCAAACTTTGAATGCTCGAACAGTAGTTAATGAATGGTCTTTCAATGATTTGATGCGAATTCTATCACGTTATGGTGAAGAAAAATTTGCTAAAAGAATTGCCCGTGCTATTGAACGGGCTCGTATGGAACAACCAATAGAAACCACGTTTGAATTGGTTGATATTATTAAGTCAGCAATTCCTATGGGAGCTCGGCGAACAGGTGGTCATCCTGCCAAAAAATCATTTCAAGCAATTCGAATTGCCGTAAACGATGAATTAGGGGCAGTTGAAGAATCACTCCAACAAGCATTAGATATGTTAAACGTTAATGGCCGGATTGCAGTGATTACTTTTCATAGTTTAGAAGATCGTTTGGTTAAAACGATGTTTAAAGAAAAAACACAGTTGCCAGATTTACCATCGGGACTACCAGTAATACCAGATGAGATGCAGCCCGATTTTAAATTAGTCAATCGCAAGCCAATTTATGCTAATGAACATGAATTAGAAGAAAACCGTCGAGCACATTCGGCTAAATTAAGAATAATTGAAAGAATTCGCTAAATCGGGTATGAAAGGAATGAGACTATGGCCCAAAATGCGCAACAATGGCAACCGCAACAACCAAATCCAAAGCAACGGCCAAAGAAAATGCCAGCACAACGGGTTCGATATGCTAAAACGCCTTGGCGTAATGAAATAAAACATATTATTTGTGCGATTCTCATTACGATGTGTTTTGGAGTAGCCAGCGTCTGGATTTCTAACCGAGCTACGATTCTAAATGAGGTTGCTCAAGCTAACTCTACGAAACTAGACAATGTTAGAAATAAAAATAATGATACTAAGGAACAAATTAGTAATTTAACGACACAACAACGACTCAATGAAGTCGCACAGAAGGCGGGAATGTCGTTAGAGAATAGTAATATTAAGAATGTTAAATAACAACAGAGGAAAACGGATGTTAAATAAAGGAAACATGAAGCGATCACATGGCGCAATTATTTTTATGCTGTGTATTCTGACAGGAGTGATTTTCTATATTGGCTCCCGTTTTTTTAGTGTTGCCGTAACTCACTCAGTTGATCACGTTAATTTGGAGCAACGAGCCCAAAATCTTTATGAAAATCAAGATCAAGAATCGGTTAAACGAGGACAAATTTATGATTCAATTGGAAATGTGTTAGCCGAAAATTCTTCAGTTTACACGGCTATTATTGTCTTACAAAAAGATCAGCCTAAATATTTAAAAAATAGCCAAGTTAACACTGTTTCAAAAGAGCTTGCGCAAGAGTTAGGCGGCGATGCTTCATATTATAAAAAAATAATTAAAAATGGAATTAAACATCATTATTTTCAAGTTCAGTTTGGAAGTAATGGGGTTAATATTTCTCAAGAAAAATATCGTACTATTAAGAAAAAAAATATTCCTGGATTGATTTTTGAAGCCCATCCGGCACGTCTTTATCCAAATGGACAATTTGCTTCAGATTTAATTGGTGAAGCCAGTTCGTCTGGTTCAAATAAGATTAAAGGGGTTTCGGGAATAGAAGGTTCGTGGAACAAACAATTAACAGAACAGTCTGGGGTTAGTGCTAATAATATTAAAAATGGTAATCTTAGTCAAAAAACTAAAAATGTGGAAGCTAAAAATGGTTATGACATCTACACAACTCTGAATACTAAACTTCAGTCGACTCTTGAAGATAAAATGAATGCATTGCAAGCTGATATGCAACCAAAACAGGCGTTTGCAGCGATAGTTGATACTAAAACGGGTGATATTGTTGCTGAGACGCAACGACCGACCTATAACGCGACGACTAAATCTGGCTTTGGTAATTTTTGGTCAAATTTGTTAGTACAGGAACCTTATGAACCAGGATCTGTCTTAAAGGGAATTACTTTAGCTTCAGCGATTGATACAAACAATTGGAATGGGGATAATACTTATTCTTCTGGGAAAATTCAAGTTGATGACAAGGTTGTTAAGGATTGGAACAACGGTGATGGTTGGGGAAGAATTTCATATACTGACGGAATTGCACTTTCATCGAATGTGGCAATGGTTTTAACTGAGCAAAAAATGGGTTCTAAAACTTGGGGTAAGTACTTGGATCGTTTCCAATTCTTAAAACCTACTGACATGGGGTTTAGCTCCGAAACATCAGGATCAATGAATTTTCGCTATCCAATTGAACAGGCGAATACTGCATTTGGTCAAGGAATTAAAGTAACGCCGGCTCAGATGATTCAAGCCTATTCAGCAATTGCTGGAAATGGTGAGGAAATTAAGCCCAATATTATTTCTAAGATTGTTGATCCTAACACACAAAAAGTTATCTATAGCGCAAAACGAACAAAAGTGGCTAAGCCAATTAAAGAGTCAACGGCTAAAGCAACTCGAAAAGAATTAGAAAATGTTATTTATAACCCTAAGGGATTAGGTGCAATGTACGCAATTCCGAATGTTAAAACGACTGGTAAGTCTGGAACGGCTCAAATTTCAACATCAGCTGGATATACTCAACCTGGTGATAATACTAACGAAATACATTCTTGGATGGGAATGGCTCCGTCTGATAATCCGCGCTACATGATGTATATTGTTGTTAAAGAACCACAATCTAATACCGATAATATTGCCAAGGATATGTCGAATGTATTCGTTTCAACGATGGAACAAGCTTTGCAGATGAACACTTCAGATAAAAAAGCAGTGATCAGTGATAAGCAGCAGACGAAAATACCAGCTGTTAAAAATGAGTCAATGAAAAAAGCTAAATCTGAAATTGAAGCTAACCATTTAAAACCTGAAGTGATTGGTGATGGTAAAGTTGTTAAAAATCAGTACCCATTAGGTGGAGGGAAAACCTTGTTGAATCAACGGGTATTTATTGTATCTGGAGGAAACGTTAAAGTCCCTAATATGCAAGGTTGGTCTAAAAAAGATGTTAAAAATTGGGGACGATTAGTGGATATTAAAATCAATTCAAGTGGTGAAGGCTTCTTAGTAGAACAGTCGGTTTTGCCCGATACTAGAATTGCTGACGGAATCCATGAAATTACTGTTAAATTTAAAACCCCGTGATTAAATAATGTTAAAATTAATAATAATAATTTTGGAGGAGTATGAATAATGATCGAAAAGTGGTTACCTGAGCTTTTAATTGCCTTTTTAGTTTCCCTAGGAGGAACTTATCTATTAAAGAATTGGTTTAATAAAATAAAGTTTCAACAATTAGTGATTCGAAATTCTGAAAAAGGTCCTGATCATCAAGCTAAGGCAGGAACACCCACAATGGGTGGAGCAGGTTTTATTTTGACGATTACAATTTTATTTGTCATTAAGCAAATTTTCTTTGGATCAATGAACCCTACTAGTTGGGCAATTTTGTTAGCAATTTTATTGTATGCCTTAGTTGGTGGTTTTGATGATAGTGTAAAAATATTTGAAAAACGGGATGAAGGTTTTCGATTTTTGCCAAAATTGTTTGCTGAGATCTTAGCAGCGTTAGTTGCTTTTTCACTTTTGTTATTGGGTAACTTTGATTTTGTCCTACACCTAGGTTTTGTTAATATTCAAAATGTGGTTATTTTTGGATTGTTTACGATTATTTGGTTGGTCGGATGGTCTAATTCAGTTAATTTTTCTGATGGATTAGATGGTTTGGCAACTGGATTAACAGTGATTGCTTATGGTGCTTACTTAATTGTGGCTTTAAAGCAAGGAAATTATGACGTTGTGGCATTAAATGCCTTAGTAATTGGAGCTTTGTTAGGCTTCTTCGTTTGGAATCAAAATCCTGCTAAAATTTTCATGGGGGATACTGGATCTTTGGCCTTGGGGGCTGGTTTAGCAATGAATTCTTTAGTTTTAAATATTGAATGGTCATTGCTGATTATTGGATTAGTATTTATGCTAGAAACTTTATCTGTTATGATCCAAGTTGGAACTTATCATTTCTTCAAAAAGCGGGTCTTTTTGATGGCACCGATTCATCACGCCTTTGAAAAAGGTGGTTGGCGAATGGATCCTAAGCATCCTTGGAATGAATGGCAAGTTGACACATTATTTTGGGCAGTTGGTCTTCTAGCAGCAATTTTATATCTTGTGATTTGGTTATAAAGAATAAAAATGTAATTTTAATAGTAAGAAAAGGGGCGTTGATTGATGACTAAGCAAGTATTAATAATTGGATTTGCACGTTCAGGTGCTGCAGCAGCGAAATTATTAAACCGTGAAGGGGCAAATGTACTTGTTTCAGATCCAAATTTGGATTTGGAAGATTCGCATATTCAACAATTAAGAACTCAGGGAATAAAATTCACTCAGCAACAAGGAGTGGAATTGTTGGATAAAATTGATTTAATTATTAAAAATCCAGGAATTCCTCATACGATTCCGATTTTACAAGCAGCCCAAGAACGTGGTATTAAGACTGAAGTTGAAGTAGCAGAAGCTCAAAAATATATCAAAGGTAATTGGATAGCTATCACAGGCTCAAATGGTAAAACGACTACGACAGAGATGATTGCCGCCGTGATGCGAGCAATGCCAAATGCTAAGGGTCACACCTTGGTTGCAGGAAATATTGGGACCCCTGTGAGTGAAGTGACACCAGATTCATCAAAAGACGATGTCATTGTTACTGAATTGTCGAGTTTTCAACTGACTGATACCCCAAATATACATCCGCATTTTGCCGTTATTACCAATATATTTTCGTCTCATTTGGACTGGCATAAAACACGTGAATCATATGTATCAGCGAAAAGAAAGATTACAAGCAACCAAACAAATGATGATTATTTGATTATTAATTGGGATAATGATGAATGGCAGACGCTTGCACGGACTAGTCATGCTCAAATTATTCCATTTTCTCGGAACAATCTAACGCAAACAGGTTCGTATTTGAAAGATGGTTGGCTTTATTTTAAAGATGAACAAATTATGGCTGCTGATCAGATAGGCGTTCCAGGTGATCATAATATAGAAAACGCACTGGCCGCGATAGCGATAGGTCGTTTAAATCAAGTTCCAGCCTCGATTATTGCTAAAGTGTTACATGAGTTTAGTGGAGTTAAGCATCGTTTGCAATTTGTTAGTGAATATAAGAATCGTAAAATTTATAATGATTCCAAGGCTACTGATATTGAAGCCACACAAAAAGCCCTCTCTGGATTTACTCAACCGGTTATATTATTAGCTGGTGGATTAGATCGAGGAGACGATCTATCACGGCTATTGCCAGATATAAAAGAGCACGTTAAAGCAATGGTGACATTTGGTCAAACAGGTTCGAAACTAACAAAGTTGGCGTCTGAATTAGACATTCCGGTGGTTGAAACTGAGAGCGTCAAAGATGCTTTTGTACCTGCTTTTGAGTTTAGTGATGAAGACGATATTATTTTATTTTCACCAGCAGCAGCTTCGTGGGATCAATTTGACAACTTTGAAATTCGCGGTGATATTTTCGTAGAATCGATGCAGGAATTCATTGCGCAAAAGGAGCAAAATTAATGAAAGTTGTATTTTCAGGCGGTGGAACAGGCGGACATATTTATCCAGCATTGGCGACCATTGATGAATGGTCGAAACAGGATTCATCCGTCGAATTTCTTTATATTGGTGGTGAACGGGGGTTGGAAAAAGAAATTGTTCCAGCAGCAGGTATCTATTTTGAATCAGTTAAAATTCAAGGATTTGTGCGTAGTCTTTCATTGGATAATTTCAAAACCGTTTACTTGTTTTTAAAAGCTGTAACCAAAGCAAAAAAATTGCTAAAAGCCTTTCAACCGGATGTTGTTGTGGGGACAGGTGGATATGTAGCCGGACCAGTCCTTTACGCAGCTCAGTTATTAAAAATTCCGACAGTGATTCATGAACAAAATTCAGTTATTGGAGTTACAAATAAATTTTTAAAACGCAAGGTGAGCAAAGTTGGAATCGCATTTCCAGCGGCAGAACAATTCTTTGATACAGCTACATTAGTTGGTAATCCACGAGCGCAGCAGGTGGTGACTGGTAGTTTGAATTCTAAATTTAATTTTGATGAACTTAATTTATCAAATGATTTACCAACTGTTTTAGTTTTCGGTGGTTCACAAGGAGCACCAAAAATAAATCAAGCTATGGTCGAAGCATTACCAGCATTTAATGAGCAAGATTACCAAATTATTTTTGCTACGGGTAAGAATAGATTTCAACAAGTTCAAGATCAAATCATGTCTGAAAAACTAACAGTAAAGCATAATATTAAAATTGTTCCGTATATTGCAAACATGCAAGATCTTATGCCTCGTGTTGATTTGGTTATCGGGCGATCAGGAGCAACAAGCTTGGCGGAACAAACAGCATTAGGTAAACCAATGATTCTAATTCCTAGTCCGTATGTTACAAATGATCATCAAACGAAAAATGCGCAAAGTATGGTTGATGCTGGTGCAGCGTTGATGATTCTTGAAAATGAATTGACAGGCGGGACGTTAGTTAATAAAGTTAATCAATTAATGTTAAATAAGGATCAACGAAAAATAATGGCTCAGCATGCTAAAGAATTGGGTGTAACAGATTCTGCTGATCAATTTATTACTCTAATTAAGTCAGCTATCTAAATATCAAAAAGGAGGGGAGGAGCACTTATGAATGAAAAAAATAAAAATGATGAATCGAAGCATCAAGAAGATAAATTACAAGATCAAAAAATGTGGAATAGGATCAATAAGTTTTTTTCGAGAAGTATAGGACAATCAGCTAAACGTGCTCCGAAACCTAAGGCTATTTCAAAATCACAATCATTTCGAATATTAAATCGATTTAATGCGATGGAACGAAATAGCATACATATGATCGTGATACTATCAATTATTTCGTTGCTTTTAATCTTGTTATTATCACCTTTGATGCGTTTTCAAAAGGTGGAAATCACGGGTAATCATGACTTAACTAAGGCAGAAGTTTTAGCAGCAAGTGGTATTAATAAAAAAATACCAGCCTGGCAACTTCTCAGTGAACAGCATTATTTTATACAGCGTGCAGAAAAAAATTCACAAATTAAAAAAGTTAAAATTAGTTATTTGAACATGCAAGTAGCTCAAATTAAAATTGAAGAGAATTCCAAGGTGGGGTTAGTCACCAAAAAAGATAAGAATTATTATATTTTAGCTGATGGTAAATTTATCCCTGCTCAATCCGTAGGCGAAAAACCACAACGGCTCCCTAATTATGAGAAATTTCCAAATGACAAAACAATAAAAAGAGTTGCGATGCAATTTAATGGTATCTCTAAGGCATTGCAAAATAGTGTTTCAGAAGTAATCTGGAGCCCAGATCATGAAGATGATGAGAAAGTTATTTTGATCATGGATGATGGTAATAAGGTTTTAATTAAAGCGTCTGATATTAAAAATAAATTAAAATACTATCCAGGTATGGTTGCACAGATCGATAAAAATGGAACATTTAATTTCCAAGTGGGAACTTATTTTCAGCAATATTAAATGAAAACGCATCATTTGTTTTGAAAAAACATGAATGATGCGTATAATTAATAGGATTTATCCAGTTATGTATGGTATTATTTTAAGTATAAAACTGAAAATAATATAATAAAAAAATAGACGGTAGAGGAGGATCGGCAATGGCTAATCACGGCGTTATTGTTGGTCTTGATGTAGGAACTAGTACAGTTAAGGTTTTAGTTTCTGATGTTAGAGATCAACAAGTGAATGTGATTGCGGTCGGGAGGTCAATTTCCCACGGCGTAAAACGAGGAGTTGTTGTTGATATAGACGCTACGGCGCAGGATATCAAAGCAGCTTTATCGCAAGTTAAAAAACAGACAAATCAAGAATTTACTGAAGTTATTGCAAGTATCCCCGCCAATTCAATTCAAATGAGGTTGGTGCGTGGAACAGTAACAACACAAGATTCACAACATATTTCTTACCAAGATGTAGTAGCTGCAACAAAAGCTGCCGTTAATATCCCATTGGAACATGATCAAACTGTATTAGATTTAACGGCTCAAGAATTCACTGTTGATGATTTAGGTGGGGTTCTTGATCCAAATGATATGGTTGGAACGCATTTAACATTGAGTGCCACGGCCTATATTGGTCCACGTCTATTGGTTTCTAACTTACGCTCGGCAATTCAAAAGGCTGGTCTAAATCTTCGAGATTTGGTTTTGGCCCCCTTGGCTGCAAGCCAGACCATTGCAACAGATGCCGAACAAGAATTTGGCACAATTTTGCTGGATCTGGGTGCAGGTCAAACGACTGCCACAATCGTGCAAAATCATCAAATTAAATTCATTTCAACCTATGGGGCTGGTGGATTTAATATTACTAATGATATCAGTCAGGTCTTGAATATCAGTAATCAAGATGCGGAACAACTTAAACTAGATGCTGGAGTGTCGGCACCACAATATGCTAATGAGGCACATTTACTAACTGTTGAACCAGTTGGTAAAAAGCCGATTCGAATTTCTGAATTAGAATTAAGTGAAATTATCGGTGCTCGGATGCAACAAATTGTAACTAAGTTAGGTGAACGTTTAGATACTATTTCGGCCTTTCAATTACCTGGTGGTATGATCGTGTCAGGAGGGAGTTCTTCCTTGCGATACACCCAAGATATTTTACAAGCAGCATATGGGATTAATGCAAAATTATTTATGCCTCATGAAATTGGTTTGCAGAATCCGGCATACGTTGGGGCTTGGGCTTTAGTGAATTATGCAGCACAACAAAATAAAGTTGCTTTAATTGTAAAACAGGCGATGCTAGGGTTACCATTTACAGTTGAGCCTACAAATGATGAATCTAAGAAATATGAAAAAAATGTTGTTCGAGTTCCAAATGAACAGATTATTGAAGAAGAACAACTGATTCAACCAAGTATTCCAAATAACTCAATAAACAATGATAGTAAACCTGGTATTATGGATAGAATAAAAAATTGGTTTAGTGAGTTGTTTAATTAAAGAATTAATTTATGAAAGAGGATTATCCGAATGGAAATGCAAATCGAAAATCAACCGGTAGGAGCAGCAATTAAAGTAATTGGTGTTGGTGGTGGTGGTGGAAACGCAATCGCTCAGATGGTCGCCAGTGGTGTTAGTGGTGTGCAATTTATTGTTGCCAATACCGACGCTCAAGCCCTCGCTAGTTCACCAGCGGAAATTAAAATCCAAATTGGATCAAAAGAGACTAAAGGATTAGGTGCTGGTGCTCGACCAGAAGTTGGAGCCGATGCGGCATCTGAATCTGAAGCTGAAATTGCAGAAGCTTTAAACGGTGCTGATATGGTCTTCGTTACTGCTGGAATGGGAGGTGGTACAGGAACTGGGGCTGCCCCTATTATTGCCCGTATTGCTAAAGAAGCAGGTGCTTTGACTGTTGGGGTTGTAACCCGACCATTTAGTTTTGAAGGCCCTAAGCGTGGAACAGCAGCAGCAGAAGGACTTGCCAATCTAAAGAAAAATGTTGATTCATTAATCGTTGTTTCAAATAACAACCTTCTTCAAGTTTTGGATCGAAATACTACAATGGTTGACGCCTTTAAAATGGCCGATTCTGTCCTCGTAAATGGAGTTAGTGGAATTTCACAATTGATCACGAATCCAGGACTAATCAACGTCGACTTTGCTGACGTTAAAACGGTAATGGAGAATAAGGGAACTGCTGTCATGGGAATTGCTTCAGCTAGTGGAGAAAGTGCAGCAACCGATGCCACTAAGGCTGCCATTAAGTCACCCTTATTAGAGTCTAAGATCGATGGAGCAACAGACGTCTTGCTCTCTGTTAAGGGAAGCTACAGTATGCCATTGTTTGCGGCTCAGCAAGCAGCTGATGCAATTAAAGAGGCTGCTGGGGATGATGTCAATGTTATCTTTGGTACCACTTTGGATGAAGCTTTGGGTGAAGAAATTGTTGTGACGGTTGTTGCAACTGGAATCGATCGAGAAGCACAAACTAAGCCAGAATTAAATTTAAATCAAGCAAATACTAATAATACTGCAGCAGCGACAGATGGTAATTCTTCTATCAATAATAATGTCAAAACTAATGATCCTTTTGATGGATGGAATGCTTACGATACGAATCAAAATATGAATTCAAATCCAGCGGATGCAACAAAAATGACTGACCCTAATGCTGGGACTCAATCATTTGATACTTTTTCATCAAATGACACAGTAGATGACGAAGAAGTAGAACGTCCACCATTCTTTAACTGGAAAAACCGGGGTAACAACTAACGGAGAATAGGATATGAGCTTTATGCAAAAAGTTTCTAATTTTTTTAATTCTAATGAAGAAGACTATGAATATAATTCATCATCACAAGAGTATTATGATGAATCAAATAATAATGAAGAAGAGCCATCCACTAATACTGGAAATGCTAATACAGCTAATAATGCGGATTCACGACCAAAGCCTAAAGTTCAACGGCCAAATGTGTTAGCTATGGATGCACAATTAGGAGACACAGCTAAAATAGTGGTTTTTGAGCCGCGAATTTATTCTGATGTTAAAGAAATTGTAAATGAGATTTTAAATGGTAATGCAGCATTGATCAATTTTAGTTCAATTGATAATTCTCAATCAATGAGGATAGTAGATTATTTAGCTGGAGCTGCACAATCTGTTGAAGGTAGTGTCCAAAGAATTGGAGAATCTATTTTCCTAGCGACACCACATAATTTTGAAATTTCAGGAACGATTTCACAAAATCTAGGAAACTCTTTTGAAAATTAAATAGGGGTATTTATGAATTTAATCTTTGCTTTATTACACTTTGCAATTTCTGGATTAGAATTATTAATTGTAATTACTGCTTTGATGTCATGGTTTCCAGGTGCCTTACAAAGTAAATTTGGTCAATGGGCTACATGGATGAGTGATTTAATTGTTGAACCAGTTCGAAAACTTTTACCTAGAACTGGTATGTTAGATTTTTCACCACTGATTGCAATTTTAATTTTAGAAGCAGCTGAATTCGGATTAAGAATGCTTAGCCAAATGTTTTATTAATTAAAAATGAAATGAGATGAGAAAATGGTTGATAAAATTAAACAACATTTTCGACCTTATGAATCAGAATTTATTGATTTTGCTGAAGGACTTTTACGACAAGCGCATGATGAATATCGACCTATCCTGACCAATTTTTTGAACCCTCGTCAACGTTATATTTTGGAAACGTTGATTAATGGTGATGATGAAATTAAAGTTAATTTTTGGGGCGGTTATGAAGACGCTGAAAGCCAACGTGGTTTATTAGTTCCTAGTTATTATGATTGGAATATTAATGATTTTGATTTGAAAGTTATACAAATTAATTATCCAATCAAATTTGCTGAATTACATCACAGTGATATTTTAGGGGCATTAATTAATTCTGGTTTACAGCGAAATAGAATTGGCGATATTATTACCGACGAACAGAAAAATTGGCAAATTATTGTCACTAATCCAATTGCACAATTTGTTCAACAATCACCTGATTTAGAGCGGATTGGACGGGTTAAAGTTCGATATTTAGAAGTAGATATCAGGGACGTATTACACCCCTTACAGGATTACTTACTAGAAGAAACGTTGGCAGCTTCGTTAAGGTTGGATATTATTGTCGCAAATGGGTATAATATATCTAGGTCCAAAGCAAAAGAGTTGATTGAACATGGTTCAGTTAAAATCAATTGGACCGTAATGGATCGCCCGGATGAGGTCGTAGCAATTAACGATTTGATTTCGGTCCGGCGCTATGGCCGATTAAAAATAACTGAAATAAATGGACAAACAAAAAAAGATAAATGGCGAATTAGCTTAAATGTTATCAAAAAATAGGAAGAGGTTAGAGATATGGCATTAACACCACAAGAAATTCATTCAAAAGATTTTACTAGTCGCGGTCGCGGATTCGATAAAGTTGAGGTTAATGACTTTTTGGATCAAATTGTAATTGATTTTGAAAATTTGATTAATGAGAATCAAACTTTGAAGACTAAGGTGGCTGATGCAGAAGCCAACGCCCAACAAGTAGAGGAAATGAAACAATCAGTTAATTCCTCAATCTTGATTGCGCAAGAAGCTGCCGAACGTTTGAAGAAGCAAACTGAGTCAGAGGTGGAAGCAACTCGTTCACAAGCCGAATCTCAAGCTCAAAAGACTGTTTTGGATGCTACTTCAAAGGCCAATGAAATTATTACTAAGGCCAATGGAGATGCAGATAAAATTAAGAATGATTCACAAGTTGAAATTGATCGTTTGAAAGCCGAGAAAGATGCTTTAACTCAAGAAATGTTATCATTTAAAAGTAAGTTGACAGGAATTCTTAAAAATCAAATTGATTTAGTGAATAATGATAATGGTTGGTCTGAAATTGAAGGCTTAACAGTTGGTTCAGCAGCGAATGAAAAATTAGTAGCCGCATCTTCAGCAGCTACTATGCCAACATCTTCAGCTGCGGTTAATCCAATGTCTTCAGCAGCTACTATGCCAATATCTTCAACAGCTGATTTAGATTTTGAGTCTGCTGTACAAGCAAAGTTAGCAGAATTTTCTGATGAAGCTAAAGCAACGTCTAAATCTGATGACGTTGATACTGTAGTTGTTCTACCTGAAAAAGATCAAAATCGGGATCAATTCTTGAATAAAGATTAATTTTAGTTTATTATAAATAGAGTTTTTTAACCAAACGGTATTAAGAGTACTTTTAAGCGATTTCGGGATGGTGTGAGCCGAAAAAGTTAAACTTAATACTTATCACTAAAAGACCAAATTAAAGATGATAATATTTTGAGGCCTTTTGGCGAACTCGGGTGGTACCACGTTAATAAACTAACGTCCCGCATTGATTATTAAGTTAATCAATGCGGACTTTTTATTTAAAAATACAAAATAGGAGTGCTAAATTAATGAAAATTAAAAATACATTGAATATCGGTAAAACTAAATTTCCGATGCGTGGTAATTTACCCGTCAATGAAGTACGACGTGAAAAGATTTGGGCAGAGAATAAAGTCTATGAAGCTCGTCAGAAACTAAACGAAGGAAAACCTACGTTTATTTTGCATGATGGACCTCCATACGCCAATGGAAATATTCATATTGGACATGCGATGAACAAAATTTCTAAGGATATTATTGTTCGTTACAAGTCAATGAACGGATTCCGTTCACCATTTATTCCTGGTTGGGATACACACGGTTTGCCAATTGAACAACAATTGACCAAGATGGGAAAAGATCGTAAAGCAGTTGGACCAGTAATTTGGCGTAAAATGGCCGATGAATTTGCTCACAAGCAAGTTAAAAAGCAAATGAATGACTTTAAGCGCTTGGGAATTGCTGCCGATTGGGACCAACCATATCTTACCTTAATGCCTGAATTTGAAGCAGCTCAATTGCGAGTCTTTGGTGACATGGCTAAAAAAGGTTATATCTATAAAGGTAAAAAGCCAGTCTTTTGGTCATGGTCTTCTGAATCTGCTTTGGCTCTTTCAGAAATTGAGTATCATGATGTAACTTCACCAACTGCATATTATGCAGAGCAAGTGAAGGACGGTAAGGGACTTCTAGATAATGATACTTACTTTGTGGTTTGGACGACAACTCCTTGGACCATTCCTGGTTCTCGTGGAATTTCATTGAATGCTGAATTTAAGTATTCACAAGTAAAGCCATCTGGATCAGATAAGAAGTATATCATTGCTACTGAATTGTTAGCTCATGATGCTGAAATATTTGGTTGGTCAGACTATGAAGTTTTGGCTGAATTTACTGGAAAAGATTTGGAATATATTACTGCACAACATCCATTCTATGATGATGTTGAGTTATTAGTAATGTTGGCAGACTTTGTTACTCTTGATGCAGGGACCGGATTAGTTCATACTGCGCCTGGATTTGGGGAAGATGATTTTTATGTTGGGCAAAAGTACAACCTAGAAATAGCAGTACCGGTAGACTATCAAGGTAAAATGACTGAAGAAGCTGGAGTTGACTTTGCAGGTGTCTTCTATGAGGATGCAAATGCAATCTCATTAAAGAAGTTATCTGATCAAGGGGTTCTCTTAAAGCAAGAAGATATTACGCATTCATATCCGTTTGATTGGCGAACTAAGAAACCAGTTATATATCGAGCTGTGCCACAATGGTTTGCTTCAGTAGCTGATTTTAGAGATGATTTACTATCTGAATTGGATAATGTTACTTTCTCACCAGCTTGGGGTAAAAAACGCCTTTACAATATGTTGAAAGATCGTGGTGATTGGGTAATTTCACGACAACGTGTTTGGGGCGTGCCTCTTCCAATTTTCTATGCAGAAGATGGAACAGCAATCCTAGACCCAGATGTTATTGAACATGTAGCCAAATTAGTGGAAGAGAATGGTTCAACTTATTGGTTTGAAAAAGAGCCTAAGGAACTTTTGCCAGAAGGTTATACAAATGAACATTCACCAAATGGCCAATTTACTAAAGAAAATGACATTATGGATGTTTGGTTTGATTCAGGGACTTCTCATCAAGGTGTTTTGGCAACGCGAGATAATTTGGAGTTCCCAGCTGATCTTGTCTTGGAAGGTTCTGATCAATACCGTGGATGGTTTAACTCATCAATTATTACTTCGGTTGCAGCAACTGGTCATGCACCATACAAGAGCGTTCTTTCACAAGGATTCACTTTAGATGCTAATGGTGAAAAAATGTCTAAATCCATTGGAAATACGATTGAACCAAATGAGATTACTGATAGTATGGGAGCTGATATTATTCGTCTTTGGGTATCAACGGTTGATACATCTCAGGATGTCCGTGTTACCATGGATGGGTTTAAGCAAACTTCAGACAGTTATCGTAAGATTAGAAATACAATGCGATTCTTGCTAGCTAATACTAGTGACTTTGATTCTCAGAAAGATCAAGTCGCTTTTGCTGATATGACACCTGTTGATCAATATTTCTATGCGCGTTTTAATGATCTAGTTGCTGAATTGAAGTCTGCATATGATCGTTATGATTTCCAAGCCGTTAATAAATCATTAATGAACTTTATTAATGTTGATTTGTCAGCATTTTACTTGGACTTCAACAAGGATGTTTTGTATGTTGAAGCACCAAATGGTATTTTACGTCGCTCAGTGCAAACAGTTTTGTATAAAATCTTAGTGAGCTTAAATAAACTGATGCTACCAATTTTGCCTCATACAGCAGAAGAAATTTTTGAATATTTGCCTAATGAGACAGGTGAATTTGCTTATTTGACAGATATGCCTGAAGTGGAAGATTTGGATCATGATAGCGAATTGTTAACGCGTTGGACTAAGTTTATGGATATCCGATCAGCGGTCAATAAAGCCTTAGAAGTAGCTCGTAATAATGACTTGATTGGTAAGCCAGCTGAAGCCGCTGTAACTTTGTATCTACAACCAGAACAAAAAGAATTAATCGATAGTTTGGGTCAAGACATTCGAGTTCTTTTGTTGGTATCACAGTTGGAATTGAAGTCAATTGCAGATAAGCCAGACACCGTTGATCAATTTGATGATTACTTTGTTGAGGTGGAACATGCTGCTGGTGAAATGTCACCACGTGATCGAATGTATCACTTGGATCTTGGTCAAGATTCAGACTTCCCAATGCTGTCTAAACACGAAGCACAGATTGTTCGTGATAATTTCCCAGAGGCATTGGATGAAGGTTTAGAATAATTTAATAAATAATTCTATCATTTGATAAATTACTGAATAGAAGAGAAGCGATCGGAATTTTTTTACCCGGTCGCTTTTATCTTTACGATGATATTTGACAAAAAATAAATATCACGTTAAGATGAAGTGTCGAATATTTAGAAGTTCAAATTATCGGATGTTTCTAGATAATTTGATAGAAATAAGGATGGTGAAAATGGCGGATAAAATTTCTTTTGAAGATGTGAATACTTCACTTGTTGATGTTTTTAATAATGCAATGTGGATAGAAGAGGCCTCACTGCGTGACTCTGAGTTTAGTGATATTACACTAAAGGATATGCACATTATTGCGGCGATTGGTGGACAAGGTGAAGTGGCCGCATCAAAACTAGCTCATATTGTACATGTAACACCAAGTACAATGACTAGTTCGATTGATAAATTATTCCGCAAGGGTTATGTTGAACGTCAGCGTGATGATGTTGATCGACGTCTTGTTCTAATCGTTTTAACTGCCAAAGGACAAGCAGTTTGTCGTCCCCATGATGCTTTTCACCGGGGACTTACACATACGATGTTTAGTGACCTTGATAGTGAAGAATCAAATACAGTACAAAATGCTATTTTTAGATTGCAAGACTATTTGAAAAATTTAGTTGATTAGTTAAAAATATAAAAATACCCTTACCGTTGGAGTTTAACTTTCAATGGTAAGGGTATTTTTATTAATTATATAAAAAATTAGATTGTTCTTAGATTGTTCGAGGTACCAACCAATAGTGTTGAATGGTTAAGGCTTTAACTTGAATAGAATACAGTTCCTCGGGTCTTTCTAATTCTATAGGGTCTAATGCCTGCGAAGACAAGTTAAAATTGCTTCCAGCAAAGATAGGGGAAACCAACTGTTGGTTTTCATCAATCATTATAAGTTCAGTCACAGCGTTAGAAATGCATTGATAGGCCTTTGTTGGTTTAAATTGAAGTGGTCGATTTGATATCTTTTGATCTAGCCTGGTCATAATATTATTAAAGATACGTTCAACATCTGTTGGAACACCACGTAATTCGAAGTTGTCAATTAAAGGAACACCAAATTTAATAGCATAACGTCGAGCAGTTAAAACATATTGCGCATTAAAATTTTTGTTGCCTGATCCAATGACGCCTAAAAGATTTTTGGTATCAGGTAGATCTTCAAGAAATTCAAAGAGTGGAGTAGTGAGGATCTCTTTCACACCGCTATGAATGCCATTACCACCATCTAAATAGGTTGGGACAAAAACAAAACTTGGGTGATTTAAAGTGTTTAGTTGTGTGTTTTCAGAAATTTCAATAGCTTTAAATTGATAATTAATTTCGTTATGTTGTGAGAATTCAATTAAATTATCAATGAATTTTTTAGTATTTCCAGCAATTGAGGTATAGATTAAGTTGATAATCATTTGAGGCTCCTTGTTAAATATAATAGTATAAAGATACTCCATTTTTAAAAGTTAAACAACTCTTTTGCATAATAAATATAACATTGCGTTAGATTTAGTTTCTCAATAACGTTTGTTGTTAAATGGCTTTAAATAGCTAATTAAAGCGGTTTATTTTATCCTTAACACGAAAATGATTTAATTTCAATATTGCTTTATGTTATTTTCGTAGGTATACTAAAGCACATAAAGCATTCCGAAAAAGGTGCAAATAAAAGAAATAAATTGGAGGATTTTAACCATGTCAGTCACAGTTTATACAAAGAATAATTGTGTGCAATGTATGATGACTAAGAAAACATTAATACAGTACGGGATTGAATTTACTGAAAAAAATGTTGAGGATGATGCTGAAGCAATGAACTTTTTGAAAAGTGCAGGTTATCAAGCTGTCCCAGTTGTTTTTGCAGATCAACAAGAGCCCATTAAGGGATTCCGACCAGATTTATTAAAGAAATTACGTATGGCAATCTAAATTAAGATGCAATTAATACAAAATATTAATTGAGTGGTTGGTTTATAAAGAGGGCCAAAGTTATTTTAACCATTGGTCTTTTTTATTTGATCTGATAATAAGGGAGTATATGAAATGGCATTAGACACGTTGAATCAAGATGAAGTAACTTATTTTGATTTGAATAATGAATTAAATATTCCAAAAAATGGGATGATTCAAATTGACAAAGATCGTGAAGCATTAGAAGCATTTTTAAAAGAAAATGTTATTCCAAATACACTTAAATTTGATTCTTTAAAAGCTAAATTTGATTATTTACTAGAGAACGAGTTTATTGATAAAGATATGTTGAATCAATATGACTTTGCTTTTATTGAACAACTATATGCTTTCCTCAAGTCAGAACAATTTAAATTTAAATCATTTATGGCAGCATACAAATTTTATGCACAATATGCATTAAAAACAAACGACCAACGTTTCTATGTTGAAAATTATATTGATCGTGTGGCCATGAACTCTTTGTTTTATGCTAATGGGGATGAGATATTAGCCATGAATTTAGCTAATGAAATGATTCATCAACGTTACCAACCGGCTACTCCATCATTCTTGAATGCTGGAAAGGCACGTCGAGGAGAATTAGTTTCATGTTTCGTCTTGCAGACGACTGATGATATGAATTCAATTGGACGCGTTATTAATTCAGCATTACAGTTGTCTAAAATGGGTGGTGGTGTTGGAATTAATTTGTCTAATTTACGAGAAGCAGGTTCAACGATTAAAGGAATTGCTAATGCCGCATCTGGGGTTGTACCAGTGATGAAGTTATTAGAAGATTCATTTAGTTATTCCAATCAAATGGGTCAACGTCAAGGAGCAGGGGTAGTATATCTATCAGTTTTCCATCCAGATATTATTCAATTTTTATCGACTAAAAAAGAAAATGCTGATGAGAAAATACGGGTTAAGACCCTTTCTTTGGGGCTTACTGTTCCAGATAAGTTTTATGAATTAATCAAAAAAGACGCTATGATGCATCTGTTTTCACCTTATGACGTGGAAAGAGAGTATGGGAAACCTTTCAACTATATCGACATAACTGCTGAGTATGATAATTTGGTTGCTAATCCGCGTATTAAGAAAACTATGATTAAGGCCCGCGATTTAGAAAATGAAATTTCAAAGTTACAGCAAGAGTCGGGTTATCCATATATTATTAATTTGGATGTAGTGAATCGCGCTAATCCAATTGCAGGTAAGGTAGTTTCTTCCAATCTTTGTTCAGAAATTTTGCAGGTTCAAACGCCAAGCATTATTAATAATAAACAAGAGTATGAAGAAATGGGAACTGATATCTCATGTAATTTGGGATCAACTAATATTGTTAATATGATGGAGACTGATGATTTTTCTTCATCAGTTGAAACTATGATTCGGGCCCTTTCATTCGTCTCAGATAATTCAAAATTAGACGTTGTACCATCAGTTCAAAAGGGGAATCAAGCCCTACATGCTGTCGGCCTTGGTGCTATGGGCTTAGCAGCGTATTTTGCTAAAAACAAGATGTATTATGGTGATGAAGAATCTTTGGACTTTACCAACATGTATTTCATGATGTTAAACTATTACTCATTATTGGCCTCAAATAAGATTGCTAAAGAACGTAAAATTACTTTTGATGGATTTGAAGAATCTGAATATGCTAATGGAAAATATTTTGATAAGTATCTACAAAATAATTACCAACCTAAGACAGAAAAGGTTCAGGAATTATTCAAACAACACCATATTCCAAATCAATCTGATTGGCAGTATTTAAAAGAGCAAATACAAGAATTTGGACTTTATAATGCTTACCGGTTAGCCATTGCACCGACTGGATCAATTTCATATGTAAATGATTCAACGGCTTCGCTACATCCGATTATTAATAAAATTGAGGAACGACAAGAGAAAAAGATTGGTAAAATTTATTATCCAGCGCCCTATTTACAAAATGATACACTTCCATATTATGAATCAGCGTATGATCTTGATATGAGAAAAGTAATTGATGTTTATTCGACTGCTCAACAACATATTGATCAGGGGATGGCTTTGACTTTGTTTATGCGTTCTACTTTACCAGAAGGACTTTATGAGTGGAAAAATGGGCGTACCAATAAGATGACCACTCGTGATTTGAATATCTTAAGAATGTATGCTTATCATAAGAATATTAAATCAGTTTATTATATTCGAACTTATACTGATGATGACGGTGAATTGGGTGTCAATGAGTGTGAATCATGTTCAATTTAAGTAAATGATAGGGAGAATTATTAGTTATGGCGGAGAATTATCAAGCAATCAATTGGAATGTTATTGAGGATCAGATTGATAAGGCAACATGGGAGAAATTAACTGAACAGTTTTGGCTCGATACCAGAATTCCTTTGTCAAATGACTTGGATGATTGGCGAAAAATGACTGAAGAGGAACATTATTTGGTAGGGCATGTGTTTGGTGGTTTAACCCTATTAGACACGCTACAATCTCAAGATGGGATGACTTCATTAAAGGAAAATATTCGAACACAACATGAAGAAGCGGTTTTAAATAATATCGAGTTTATGGAATCAGTGCATGCTAAGTCATATTCATCAATTTTTGAAACATTAAATAGTTCAGAAGAAATTGATGAGATTTTTTCATGGACTAATCAAAATGAATATTTACAATATAAGGCAAATAAAATTAATGCTGTCTATCAAAATGGAACAGCCCTTCAAAAGAAGGTAGCATCTGTCTTTTTGGAGACATTCTTATTTTATTCAGGATTTTACACCCCGCTTTACTATTTAGGACATAATAAGTTGAACAATGTTGCTGAAATTATTAAATTAATTTTACGTGATGAATCTGTGCATGGAACATACATTGGATATAAATTCCAACTTGGCTTTAATGAGTTGGGTGAAGGTGAGCAAGCTGAATTTAAGAATTGGATGTATGAATTCTTACTAGATTTATATAATAATGAAGAGCAATTTACACATGAATTATATGACCCAATGGGATGGTCAGAATCAGTCTTAACTTTCATTCGTTATAACGCCAACAAGGCTTTGATGAATTTGGGGCAAGATCCTATTTTCCCAGATAGTGCTGATGATGTTAATCCCATTGTTATGAATGGGATTTCAACGACTACATCTAATCATGACTTCTTCTCACAGGTTGGAAACGGTTATAGACTTGGTCAAGTTGAAGTTATGGATGATAGTGATTACAATTATGGGTTAAATTAATAAGTAAAAAAAGACTAGTTAGAGATTGGTTCTAACTAGTCTTTTAATTTGGAGTTAACATATTAAACAGCATAAATTCCTGAAAATTAAGCTCAATTTTCAGAGTTTACAAGAGATATTATTATATTTTAAATTAATCAATAATTCTAAGATCTTTTGATAGATGAGTAAATGAATCAGCACCTGATTCTGTTAATACGATTGAATCTTCAATCCGAACTCCCATGTCACCAGGAATATAAATTCCAGGTTCAATTGAGAAGGCCATTCCAGGTTCAAGTACTAAATCATTTCCACCCATGATTTGTGGGAATTCATGGACAGAAGAACCAAGTCCATGGCCTAGACGATGGACAAAGTATTCTCCATAACCTGCTTTGGTAATGACATCACGAGCAATACCATCTAATTCACTGGCAGTCATACCGGGCTTAACTTGTGATTGAGCAGCAAGTTGAGCTTCTAAGACGACTTGATAAACATCGCGTTGATGGTCCGAAACATTACCAAAAGCGACTGTTCGAGTTGCATCAGAGACATAACCATCATGAATTGTACCTAGGTCAAAGAGCGCCATATCACCCTTCTTTAATTCAGTTAACCCCGTGGCACCATGAGGTTCGGCAGCATGGGCACCAAATTGGACTAATGTCTCAAATGACATTCCAGGAATTCCACGTTTCTTAGTCTCAAATTCTAGACTGGCTGCGACTGATAATTCAGTCGTTCCAGTTTGAAGAGCAGCAAAGCCTGCTTCGAATGCCAAGTCGGCATCATCACCAGCTAAATGCATTTTCTTAATTTCATCGTCTGACTTATGCAAGCGCATATTTTGAATTATTTCTGTCAGATCACCTTCAAATTTAATTTCGGGCAATGCAGATTTAATCAATTTGGCGCGAGCTAATGTTAATTGTTCACTTTCAATCGCCCAATGAGTTAAGTGATTGGTATTTTCTTTAATGTGATTAGCAAGGATTTGCCAACCATTTTCATGGTCTTGGTATCCATAAACTGGGAATTGCCAACCTGTTGATTTAACCGCCTCAACTTCTAGCGCCGGAGCGAAGATAATTGGATCATCTTGAGCAAAAACAACTAATGCTAAAATGCGCTCAATAGGGTCCGACTCGAAACCAGTTAAGTATGAGATAGAATGGAAATCCGAAAAATATGCAACATCTAATTGGTTGGTGTTTAGCCATTGTTGAACTTGATTAATTTTTGAAGACATAATATTACTCCTTATCAATATATTAATGTATATTTTACACTTTTATGATAAAATTTTCATTTGATTTACATAATTTAGTAGTTTTTTTAATAAAGACATTGTGAAAATGTTGCTTAGCCCCTGGTAAATTAGGAATGAAAACGGTTGTATTTATTTTCATAAATTGATATAATAGCCTTTATATCAATTAATTTATCAAAAGGAGGTACTTAATATGGAAAAACAAGCGGTTACAATTTATGATGTTGCACGCGAAGCAGGAGTATCAATGGCTACCGTTTCACGGGTTGTCAACGGAAATACAAATGTGCGTAGCGAAACTAAAGATAAAGTTGAAGCAGTTATTGCTAATTTAAATTATCGACCTAATGCAGTTGCGCGTGGATTGGCATCACGGAAAAGTACAACTGTTGGAATCGTGATTCCTGATGTAACAAATATCTATTTTTCAGAATTATCACGTGGAATTGATGACGTTGCACGAATGTACAACTATCAAATTATTTTAGCTAATTCGGAAGAAAAGAATGCATCTGAAGTAGTGGAATCATTATTAAGTAAACAAGTTGATGGTATTTTATACATGGGAAATATCATTGATGATCGTTTACGAGAAGAATTGGATAAGTCTAATGTGCCAGTTGTCTTATCAGGATCGGTAGATTTAAAAAATCAAAAGCCGTCAGTCAACATTGATTATATTTCTGCTGTGCAAGAAATTACAGAAAAATTAATTGCAAGCGGACATAAAAAAATTAGTTTCATTTCAGGACCACTTAATCAAACAATTAATAGTGATTTTAAATTAAAGGGTTATCAAAATGCATTGGAAGATGCTGGAATTGAATATGATGAAGATTTGATTTTTGCTGGTGAATATGAGTATGAGAGTGGTTACCAATTAGGTGATGAAATTCGTGATTCTGGTGCTACAGCATCTGTAGTAGTAGATGATGAAATGGCTGCTGGAGTACTTAACTATATGACTGATAATAATGTTAAGATTCCTGATAATTTTGAAGTAGTTACTGTGAATAATTCACATATTACTCTTATGACTCGACCACAATTGAGTTCAGTTATCCAACCAATTTATGATATTGGGGCTGTTTCGATGCGGATGTTAACAAAATTAATGAATAATGAAGAATTAGAAACGTCTGAAGTCTTGTTGGCACACGGCTATGCTAAACGTGAATCAACAAAGAATTAAGGGTTCTTTTTTTACTTAAATCACATTTGTAATCCATGTCAAATTTAATTTGATGTGGTTTTTTTAGTTGATTCGCTTAAATATTATGGTTATAATTAACTATAGTATTTGTTGGAGATATGGCAGAGTGGTAATGCAGCGGACTCGAAATCCGCCGAACCGGTGTAGAGCCGGCGCACGGGTTCAAATCCCGTTGTCTCCTTAATATAAAAAAACAAATCCCGTTGTATCGCGATAATCGTTGATATGACGGGGTTTGTTTTTTATACATGTGTTCGTTGAAGTCCCCAAATGTTCGCCGAAGTTCGAATAAAAGGGTACCTGAGTGGGTACTTTTTAGAAATTAACTAAACTGGTAAAGATATCAGCAGTAGTTTCCTTCATTTCTTCAGTTACAGCAGTATAATTTGCCAAGGTTGTTTGAACATCATCATGCCCCAATTGATATTGAAGTTGCTTGATATTCATTCCAGCTTGAGCTGAAAGAGCAGCATAGGTATGTCTAAATCCATGAATTTTAATACGAGGTAAATCTGCTTTCTTAGTAATTGTTTCACACCATTTACGTGGCTTTTGAATTTTCATATAAGATTGTAGGTCATTATTCGTAAAGACAAATCCTTTAGCCTTTAGACCACTTTTAAGAATAGATGTGGCTTGAATAGCTTGATAATGTTTTAATATGTTAATGGTAATTTTATCAATTTTGACAATACGATTACCAGCTTTTGTCTTAGGCGTACTCAAAATCGTATTGCCATTCTTGTCTACTGATAAGGCTTTATTAATAGCAATGGTACATCCGTCAAAATTAATGTCTTTCCATTCCAAAGCTAAAGCTTCACCTTTACGCATTCCAGAAAACGCTAAGAGACGGAAGAGAGCATACACATGGTACTTTTTATCAGCATATAAAATTTCAGCTGTATCTAAAAATGATTTTAGCTGATCCTTTTTATAATAATCAACTCGGTCCATGAATACTGGAGCAGGCTTTGCTTTTGGAAAAGTAACTTTATCAAATGGGTTCTTCTGAATTACTTCAAGTGAAACCAATGTACTCATGACCTTGTTTAAATGGATAAAATTTTCAGCTTTACGATAAGTTGATGGCAAAACTTTTTTAGAATAAATATCTAACCAAGATTTAAAAGCGTCATTTAGTGTCATGTTTGAATTGAACTTATCAAATTCACCATCATCAACTTTATTTAAGATATCACGTTCCCATTTCTTGGCCAAAGTTAGGGAATTGATACTTTTTTATTTTTCTCACGGCGCTTACCTAAATTATCCGAGAAAGTAACTCTAACATTATAAGTTCCGTCAGATTGTTTTTTAATACTCATTTTATTTCTCCTTTAAGGCCCCCAGCCTAAAAAATCGAATAATGAGTAAGCAGTTTAAAGACATGCTTAGGTCTGGTATAATAAATACCAGGAAGAGCTAATTATTTAGTTTCTTTTTTTACGCATATCCTTACTTTTAGCGGAGTGGGGGATATGCGTTTTTTTATTTGTTGTGTTAATTTTCAGACCAGCTATTAGCCAATGACTTGACCTTAAATGGTTCGTACACTTTTGAATTATTCATAATAGTAGATACATTGTAATCAGTTTTAAGTGCATAATTTCCATTAGAATCTTTTATGCTGATTGAAATAGAATCAAAATTATTTAACTTATCACCAGCATTTTTTTGCATATTTCCAAGAATGGCCGCCATGACTACACGAACATCTTTATCAGAAGTTACGGTTATTACTGCATTATATGGATCAGCAACGTAACTACCATTGACCTTTACCTTCTTAAAATCAGAACTAGTACCAACTAAATCTTTAATTGTGCTATTCATATCAGTAGAAGAGTCTGACGAAGTAGATATTTCTGTGGAACTTTGTTCGGAACTCGAACTAGATGTTTTTGCATTTTCAACACTCTCACTATATTCTTTTCTTGCTTTTTCATCTTCAACGCTATTTAGTGAACTAACGTAAGATTCATATAGTGGAGATTTATTTGATAAATCAAATGATTTCTTATTTTTAGGAAGTCCTTTTTGCTTTGCAACTACGATGATGTGAAAGCCACCGCTTTGTTCAAAATCTTCTGTTTTAGATAGATCTAAAGTTATTTCAGAATTATCATATTTTTTAGATTCAAAGATAATTTCTTTATTTTTAACTTCACCATTATAAATTGTCAAATGAGTATTTTTATGGGTTTTCGGTTTGAATTTAAATAATCCATTTTTATCAGTATTATGATATGAAAGATCATCATAAGAGAGCAATTTATCAGATATATATAAATAAGTTTTTTGATCATGTTTATGTTCTGTATTTTGTTTACTAGCTTTATCACTCACAATTAGCATGACAATGCTTAACAATACACAAAGCAATGTTATCAAAAAACTTTTCTTCTTAAATATAGATAATATTTTATCTAAATCCATTTCCTGCTCCTTAAAATAAACAGTTTACCGTGGATATTAAGCACGTATGGACCCTGTCGGACTCGAACCGACGACCGAACGGTTATGAGCCGTTTGCTCTAACCAACTGAGCTAAAGGTCCGTGGCAGTTTAATGACTTGCAGGTCAATAATTCCTTACTTTGGTAGAAATTTTTATTTATTATTTTTTTAAATGTTTTTCATAAAAATTAAGCAATATAATGAAAATTATTACGCATAAAAATGTTAGTAAAGCTGTAATTAACATTATATAGGGTGGAGCTATAGTGTTTGAAAAGTGTGTCATATTAAATCCTTGTTATGCCTTTCAATGTAAATATTTATGTATCCCGCAGAGACGGGATGAGGTTACTAGTATTACATGTTTAAAAGATCGGGAATCAAAATAAAGCGGATGGCTATGTTAATAATAACGGATAAAGCTATGGCGAAAATAAATAAGAACAATCCAGCACGATTCCAAGTAGACTGAACTTTTTTAAATTCATCAACAGATGAATAATTACCTTTTTTCCAAGCCCAATCGTTTCCTTTGAATCCGCAAACGAAACGCCAAATGAAACCAAAGATAGGAATTAATGTAAAAAATGTTAGATAAGACTTGTTTCCAAATCCCCAGATCCAACTAAACATAAAGGCTCCCCAACTCCATCCTTTAACTTCTTGCGGCGTTACTTTACTATTTTCTTCATTCATAACTAACTACTCCTTAAAAAGTTTATCGTGAATTTTAAACACGTATATGTATCCCGCCAGAGGCGGGAAGTGGATTAATCGTTCAAATGTTGAATAGCATAAGCTGCTTCTTCTGGAGTGAATTTTTCTCCAGCGTCAGAAGTTAATTGTTCTTGGATTGCATCTGGAGACATTGACATATCATCTTGGTATGACTTTGCTTTCTTCAGAGCATTTTTATTATAATCAGCATCTAAATTATCAATTGCATATTGTGCAGCTACAGCACTAAATTGTTCACCAGCATCAGCGGTTAATTGGTCGTAAATACCTGCCTTAGACATGTTCATCATAGATGAATACGACTTAGCTTTGTTTAATGCTGATTTATATTCAGTTGGAACTGATGAGTCACTTTCTGATTCTGAACTAGATTCAGAATCATTACTAATACTTGAATCAGCAGCTTGTGATGATCCATTTGAACTATTATCATCTGAATCTCCACCCATACTTGAAGCAATAATTGCTACAACAATGATTGCTAATATCCAGAACTAGACGCGCTTATAAAAAGGCTTCTTTTGAACGTATGTGTTTCCGTTCTCGTCAGTGATCTTCTTACTCATAATACCTACTCCTTGAGCCTTTTATTGTGGATGCTTAGCACATGATATTAACTTATAATTTCAAATGTAGATTCAGAAATCAAATCGAATTCAGAACTACCAGCATAATCGATTAAATTATTTATATCCATATATAGCATAGAAGACAACTCATCATAATTACCATTTTCATAGTTTTTAATAATGCGTTGTGATTCATAAAAATCGCACTCTTTTTGAGAAACATGATAATACATTACTCGATGATAAAGAGCAGTGGAGGACATTTCAAAATATTCTGTTATGTCATCCTAATTGTTTTTGAGAGCGAATGCACGCATAAAAGCATACGGATTAACCATTATATAGCTTACTAACGTATCAGCTTCTTGTTCTTCTAAATTTCGTCCATTAAATTCATCGTTAATCAAACTATTAAAGTTTTGAGATTGAAATAAATTATTATTTATATGTAAAATATAGTGGCTCAATTCGTGAGATAGAGTGAAAGGCTGACGAGTTATAGGCAGGTATGGGTTTATTCCAATTCTTGGTTGACCATTTTTATAGACAGTCTTACCAGATAAAAAGTCTTTAATTTCATATGGGAAATACTCTTCACCTATTTTTATTTCTAAGTTTAAGTTGGACATAGTTTTCCCATGTTATTAAGTCAACTTTTGTATCAGTAAAAATTGCCACTTTTAATGCTAAGGATGCTGATTTATTGAATAATGATTTAAATTGAGTATCTAGCATATATATTATTTCCACATATCATCTAAGAGGAAACGTGTATATTTATCTAACGCTTTTTTAATCGTGTCTCTTTCTGACTTTGGGACACGAGAGAGATCTATTCTGTAAAATTCTTCCATGCCATCCTCATCAGCTCGATGGGGATTTTTTTCATCTGTGGTCCCTAAAAGATAATCGGTAGTTACTCCTAATACATCTGCAACAGCTTTCAAAGTATCAACTTTCGGTGTAACCGTCTTCCATTGATAAATTGATTTTTGTGCAATTCCTGCTTTTGTTGCTACATCTGTAAGGGATAAGCCACGTTCTTTAGCTGTTTTTTTAGTTATATCTAAAAGAGACATTTTTAATTCACTCCGGTATTTCTAATAAAAGTACAATTGATTGAAATTAACCCTTTATAATAATCACAAAAGGTTGTACTATAACGTTTGTTAAGACAATTAATTATTTTGAATAACAAATAAAACCTAGAAATATAACAAGAAAGCTTTAGCTGTCATACTATAAAAAGTGCAAGCGCGTTATATATAGGTTTATTTCGTATGTATTTATAGTACAATATATTGTACTTTTCGTAAATGAATTTATTAATTCAATTAACAAATTAAACAGAAAAGGAGATGGATCATATGAGTGGTTGGCTGGATAAATTTATAACAGCAAGGGAACAACATTAAAAGGTTTTTATTTGAGTTCATTAATTCAAAAAATGCAAAACGATTCAGAATTTACAAAATATGAAAAGAAATACATTGAAGAAATGAAGAATATTTTAAATTTTGCAGATTAGAAAAGATGTTAGGGCGATGAAATACGCATATAAAAATACAGATGGACTTTACTTTCAAGAATATTATTTTATGAGTGGTAAGCGAAGATGGAAGTTTATAGATGATTTACGTAAAGCCTACATATGATAAGAATAAAGATGCAAACCGTTTTTACACCTAATACAATAAAAGAGGATATAAGGGATTAGAGAAAAGAGGTGATACTATGAATAAATTTAAAGTAATGCCAATAGTTATATCTATATTTATTGGAATATTTATTTATAATTTTAAATTTAATATCTTTTCTATGAGTGGAATTAAAGATGAAATGAATTCTATAGTAACTTTTGTATCTATCGTTTTTGGATTCTATGTTGGCATGTTTGGAGTATTAATATCTATAACAAGTACAAACATTATGAAGCGTATTCTAAATGACAAAAAAAGCAGAAGGGAATTAAATGATGTGATGATGATGGCAATAACCAGCTCTTTAATAGTTCTGGTTGTTACTATAGCGATTCAAATTAGTGGTATAAAATATCCGACTTATGAAATATATCATATTGGAATTAATATGGAATATTTGATTAGTGGACTATGGATTGGAATTTTAGTATATTTTTTAATACGAACATTGTAAACAATATTCTTATTTTTAATAATATTGATGAATTCTATAAACAATAATAGTTTAATTGTTAACTTTATAAATGTATAGTCGGTATTTATCCAGGGTAAATGGAAATATCGGCTATTTAGTTTGGGAATATATTTAAAAAAAGATCGAATCTGTGTGTATAGTTGTGTATGCTATAATTATAAATTATGGAAAGGAGTTAGCAAGGTGCCGTTGTCAGTTCGTAAGATGATTAAAAAGCTGGAAGATAATGGTTTCAAAGAGGTAAGTCATAAAAAATTTGAAAATAAGGCTACTGGAAAGATTGCTGTTGTACCATATCACACCAGCTGAAGAGAAATACCAAAAGGAACTGAAAGTAGCATCTTAAAGCAAGCGGGGTTGAAATAACCTTGTTTGTTTTGCTGTATATAATTATGACAAAAAATACGTTATTATTTTATCCCACTGTTTTTTCCGAGGAAGATGGAGCTGTAAATGTACGCATTCCGGACGTAGGAGCTTCTACCTTTGGATCGGATTATCAAGATGCTGTAAGAATGGCTCAAGATGCAGTCGGATTAATGTTGGAAGAAAAAACCGACTATCCAGAACCAAGTAACTTATTTGATATTGATTTAGAAGAATGGGAATCAGAAGAAAATACCAAAGTTATTATTGTTGCGTATGATATGAAAGAGTATAGAAAAGGTCGTTCAAAGACAGTTAGACGTAATATATCTATTCCAGAATATTTAAATAACATTGCTAAGAAGCAAAATATTAATGTTTCTAAGGTGACAACTGAAGCCCTTGAAGAATTATTTTTTAACGAATAATTTGGGACGTAACCGCAGAAAACGTGGTGAAGATAAGCCAGTTAAAGAACATGATCATAGTATGGACGCAATACGTTACTTTGTATTCATGGTTCTTTATAAGAATAGAACAGTAAAAGTGTCAGACAAACCGTCTGGCCTTTTTGGTTAGGAGTAACATTTTGGGATTTCCAATTGATAGAGAATTGGCAGGGGACGTTAATAATCCTAGTCTTGAATTATTAGACTTTATATTGCGAAAACAAGCTCATAGCAAGAAACGATTCGATAAGTTAGATCGTTATTATAACGGCAAACACGATGTGTTGACTCGTAAGTTAAGTAATAATAGTAAAGATAATAAGGTAGTAATAAATCACTCTAAGTATGTTACTGACATGGCTGTTGGGATTTGTTACAGGAAACCCATTTATCCATACAGCATCACCAGGAAAGAATTCAAGATTCTTTTGATGAGATGGACATTATATCTCACGATACCGAACTGGAAAAAGATTTGTCTGTAGTTTTGATTTTATTGATGTAAAAGTAAAATAGATACATCATGTCACGTTTATTGTCTGAAATAAGGTATTTCAGATATTTATTAAATAATGATGTGTTATCAAGTTTAAACTGTATAGCCAATTGGAACAAAATTATTTACACTTTTGAATCTTTGAATACTTATCTTATGTTATTCTGTAATTCCTTTGTCTAAAAGCGAAACAGTTTTAGATCATATTTAGTTCTGTTATAATTAATACCGGAAAGAGCTAGTAATAGTTATTTTCAGTTTTACACATATCCTAACTTTTTGCGAAGTAGGGGCTATGTGTTTTTTGTTTTGTTTTGCTTATTTAAAGTTAATCATAAACGAAACAGAAGTAATTATTAATTTATGCTCATTGTTAGTTATATATTTGTAATTGATTCTCTGTTGAATTAACCTTGGTGTAAGGAGGAATAGCACATGAAAAAAGTATTATTTTGGTTCATAATTTCAATTATTTTAACCATAATGGCGTTGATAGCTGTTTACTTTAATAATGAACCTATTTTGATTGAGATGAGCAATGGTGGTTTTAAATTAGAGGGTTCATATTTCTGGCCAATTGTGTTGGTAAATGCGTGGACTGTACGCAAATTTTATAAGAATAGAAAATTGGAAAAAGATAGGGAAAGTTCAAAATAGCTTTTGATACCATTGGGTACGTCTTAGAATTAAAGCAGGAAATGGTTTAAGAAAATTAAATATCAGAATTAGGTACTAGCGAGGATGTTTTTTATAATTTAATTGTTAGTGCTTTTATATTATTAATTGAATTTAACTTCAAATGATGGATGTATCAATTGTTACGTATATTTTTTGATATTTAGTTATTATGGATATTGTGTAGTTTTTAACGAATTCTTTTGATATATTGTACGTGCATTTTTTAACAAGCAATTCAATTCTAAATCATTTGAATCGACATTAATAATTTATGGGGCATATGGGGAGTTTAAGAGAGGTTGAATAGATAGACACTTATGTTTAATTTAAAAAATAAAGGATCAATTAATGAACTTATTAATATGATAGAAAATAGATACAGTATTTTTAATTTAAAAATCGAAAATGAAAAAATTAAAATCGATAAAGATATTGATTGGGATTATATTAATTCGCCAAACTTATTGATTCAAGGTAAAAGTGGCAGTGGTAAGACATGCTTGATTTTATCTATGTTAGTACAAATATTAACTAAGACTAAATTTGTGAATATATTTGATCCGACTTATTCATATATATCTAATTTTAATGATATAGACAGTTTAAAAGATAAAATATTTAATGATAATTATGAAATTAGTAAGCAAATTCATAATATTTATGAAGGAATGATTCGTCGATCTAAAATAAATATGAAAATGAATATTGAAGACAAATTAAATTCTTATACTGAAGATGATGTGAAGCCTCAATTTATTGTATTTGATGAAATTAGTCTGTGGATTTTAGATGGCCAAAAATATTCTGATAATTCTGATGAACGTCAAGCTTATAAATTAGCGTTATCAGATTTTTTTGAAATTTTGATTAGAGGTCGTGCTTTAGGAATTTATGTAATTATTTCTATACAGGACAGTTTATTAAGTGTATTACCCTCAATAATACGTAGCCAGATAAATTTAAATATTTTCATGGGTATGTTAGATGATAATGGAACTGTTCCTGCTTTGTATTCTGAATTAAAAGGTTGGGGTGCTGTAAAGAAGCATGATGGGTCGATGCATACATTCTACTCACCGGAAATTCCAAAAAATAATAATTTGCATGAATTCATCAAATATATTGGAATCTAAGGAAGTAAAAAAATGAAATCATTAAAAATTCAGTTACATTTGATACATCAAAAAATAATAAGCAGGCTATAATCCATAATAAAAGTGGAAGTGAGGGTATTAGATTATGGATGGGGATAAGGTTAAATTTTTAATTGATAACGATTTACTAGATTTATCTAATACAATTTTAGATGAAGTTAAAAAATTCGATGTTTTTGCATCTCATAATTTAAATGATTTGGGTAAAGAGTTAGTTGATAATATTGGTGGTTTATCAGAATTGGTATTGGAAAATAATGAAGAAGAATTTGATTATTATTGTTTTGCTAGGGACCACTTAGAAGATGGAAATATTTTTAAAATCGGTGATACTTATGTTCGAAAAAATAAATAATGTTTGTTGATAGAGCTTTTAATGTTATGGCTCTTTTTTTGTTTGTTAAAATATAAGTAGGGAGAGAATAATTAAGAATATGTTTTCCAAAACAGAAAATTATCAGGCAAGTTAACAATTAATATGCAAGTGAACAACTTGAAGAAATATTCATCCTGTACCTATATTAGATCAAGTATAAGACGTAAGGAACTATTAGAAAAAATAAACCCCTTATCTTTTAAATAAGGAGTTTATTTTATGCTTTTTTATAAAAAAATATGGTTGATGTTTAGCTAGCTATTAACTTTTAAGTCTCAAATTGGGTTTAGCAGCTACTTTTTATATTTATCTTGAAAAACATCTATTTAATCTAATTTTTATGCTTTGTTAAGTCCTTCAAAATTATTTAAATCATCTAAAATGATCTCTTTAAATTCATCTGAAAAATTAAGCTCTGGGCTATCAAATATTTCATTACCATAGGCTTCGTTAATGTTATTTATTTTCTTTTTGTGCATATAAAACTCCTATATAATATTTAGTACACTTTAATATTAATTTAATAGTACAATGAATATGTCAGACTATGATTGGCGATTTGAATATTCATTATTCACGTGTTTTAACCGTCAGATATCAGATAAAGGTACGTAGTAGTTTAACGACTTACAGGTCGAAGACTATATAAAAAATATTAGTATCCGGCTTGAGGTAGCTGACTTTATTTAAATCTAATAAATTATTTGAGGCCAAAGAGTAGTAGCTTTTGTGGCGAATCCATTGATAGAAGCTAATTTGAAATTTCTTCTTTAAAAATTCCCATGATCAAACTATCATGATAATCACCTTCTGCAAAGAAGTGTTTTCTTAATTTACCTTCTTCAACGAAACCTAATTTTTTGTATATGTGAATAGCTGTGGAATTATCTGCATCAACATATAAATAAACTTTATGCATGTTTAAAACATTAAATGCATAATCAATACCAGCACTCATTGCCATTTGTGCATAGCCATGACCTTGGTATTTTGAATGAATAATAATTTGAATTTCAGTATTACGATGGAGCGAGTCAATTTCCATCAATTCAACTACGCCTATAAATTGAGAATCTTCTTCTACAACAAAACGTCTCTCAGTTTGATCGAGTACATGCTTATCATAGAGAGTTTGTAGTTCATCAAAAGACGTATATGGTTCTTCAAACCAAAGTGCCATAATCTTACGTGAATTTTCTTGCGTATAAATATAACTCAAGTCTTTCTTTTCTAACGGTCTTATTTTCATATATTTATCCTTATATTTTAGGGTGTTTGTTATTTTATATATATACCTTTTGATTCTAAATTCAAAATACAATCTAAATAGTAATTATCATTATGCTCAGGATAGATTGGTGAATCAAGAGATGTTTTTTGTAAATTTGTGTGACGTGAAAGTTTCGATCCTCTATAATTTTGATCTAGCCATAATTCATTAGGTTTGTAACCACGTCTTGCCATCTCGGACATAACCTTTTGATGGTACTGAAATAATTTATAAGGAGAGTAATTAAACACATAATCAACGGTAGAGTGCTTCTTTCCCCATCCTCCACCTCTTAAAGCGCAGCATTCCCTATGTTGGCCTAAAAGCTGCTGCCTTGGTAATTTAGAGATTAAATTTTCATGCCAGAGTCTCATGTTCATAATCCTCAATTATTTATAGATAAATATCTTTATTTATGGACCCTGTCGGACTCGAACCGACGACCGAACGGTTATGAGCCGTGTGCTCTAACCAACTGAGCTAAAGGTCCAAAACAGTTTAACGACTTGTAGGTCAAGTTTTAATTTTAATTATTTTATTAAATTATAGCAGTGATAAATGCTAATAGTCCAAAAATGATTCCAGGGACATTTGCGAAAATAATAGACGCATCGCGAGTATGACCATCTTCACCAAAGATACCATGAATTGTCCAAAAAACACAGTTAATAGTAGCAACTAATGGTTGGATAGGATTACCTTGCTCACCACTCAAGTTAGACATGATTTGAGGAATGTAAGAAACATACATAAGCACAGACATGATAGAAGCAATTACAGCGATCATATGTAGTGTTTTATTCTGGTTATTATTCAATATATTGAAACCTCTACTTTTTATTATTTAAGCAGTTTCGAGAAATGCTTAGGAAACTTTATAACCAATACAATTAATATTGAAAAGAGTTGATTGTATTAGTTATGCATTATTTTACATTTTTTTCTTTTCATGATCAAATATATCTTTATTTAGAATACCAAATCTTTATCACTCAATGTTGTAAAACCTTTGTTGAAGGGATCAATATAATCATTTTTGATCGGTCACAAAATTGGTACATAAAAATGAGCAGCATCAATGATATTTTAAGTCATTATTATTAATTATTAACTGAAAATAATGAGTTTGATATCACTATTTTAACTAAGAGCTTAGATGAAAGGACCCTGTCGGACTCGAACCAACGATCGAACGATTATTGAACCATTCGAACTAACTAACTGAGCTAAGAGTCCGTGGCAGTTTAATGACTTACAGGTCAATTAATATTCATTGATTTTTTATAACAAAACATTTACTGCAAGTAATCTTTGAACATCTTTCAAATCTCCGCCTTTTTTGAAAGTTAAAATTTCAGATGGCTCAGCTTGACCTGAAATCCAAATTTTAACTTCTCCATCCAAGTCAAAATGTCCAGAAGTTTCAGTAGAAAATTTTGAAATAGAGCGGTAGATAATTGATTTATATTCAACTTTTGAAGCAGTAATTCCTTGCTTATTAACAACAATTAATCGTTTGTTAGTAAATATAAGCATATCCCTAACTAACTTGAATGCATGTTCAATTCCCTCATTTGGAATTAGTAATGGTGCTATTTCTGATCGAACACTTTTAATCGATACTTCCGAAGCATTACCCATCAAACCATTGATTAAGTCCATGTTTCATTCTCCTTTTGTCTTTTAACGTGGTTACTTAGCACGTGTTTCTACCTGCTTTAAAAGCGAGCAATAAATATATTAATTCCGAAAACTTTACCTTGATAAATAAATGATAAGTCATTTTCAATATTCATAAATAAAAGTATATCAAAGATATGTTTGTATGTATGATGATTAAAAAATCCAAGGGATAGTGGTTGAAATATAATACGATCTATTTGAAATTTACGGATACATTGATTGAAACGATTGATTTTAGATTTTATTTTAATCGGTATAGATAACAAAATTAGAATAAAAATAAACAGGAATAAAGATTTTTTTGCTATAATTTTTCATTAGAGGTGGGATTATGAGCAATATATATGATAATGAAAAGTTTTTTGATGAATATTCAAAAATGAATAGAAGTAAATATGGATTAAATGGCGCTGGTGAATGGGAGCAGCTAAAAAAAATATTACCTAATTTAAAAAATAAAACTATGTTAGATTTGGGCAGTGGTTATGGTTGGCATAGTTTTTATGCTGCGGAAAATGGAGCTAATAGCGTTTTAGGAATAGATAGTTCAGATAAAATGTTGGCTATTGCAAAGCAAAAAAATAAATTTAATAATGTAGAGTTTAAGAAAATTGATATTAATAATTTGAATTCTATGAATGCTAAATTCGATTTAGTATTTAGTTCTTTAGCTTTACATTATGTAGAAGATTTTGAAAAAGTCGTCGCTAATGTTCAAACATTATTGAATCCAAATGGAGAATTTATTTTTTCAGTGGAACATCCAATATTTACGTCTGAAGGAACGGAACAATGGACGTTAAATGAAGATGGGTCAATTAAAAATTTTCCAGTTGATCGTTATTTTGATGAGTCAGTTAGGGAAACAAACTTTTGGGAGACACCAGTTATCAAGTATCACCGTACGTTGGAAACGTATATTGAAACTTTGATTAAAAATGGATTTACAATTCAACATCTAGTTGAGCCAACACCACCAGATTCAATGCTGGATATTCCTGGTATGAAGGATGAGTTCCGTCGTCCAATGATGATGATTTTATCAGCAAGAAAATTATAATTTATAAATTGAAACGTCCGATAATTATTATCGGACGTTTTTTATGGAGGATTATCTTTTTAAATGTTCTTCAAGCAAAAGGAAATTGCAATAAATTATTGTAAAAAAATAAACGTCCAAGACGACGTTTTAGAAGTGATGTTAGCTATTTTATTTTATTTATTAAGTCATATACTAAATTATCAATGTCATCACGGGTAGTTCGAAAAACATTTAATATTTGATCATTTGACCCAGTAGCTTGTGCGGGGTCATTTAATGGCCAATGTTCTTTTTTAACGCTGGCTGGCGTCATAGGACACTTATCTTTTGCATCTCCGCATAATGTAATGACATAATCGCTTGATTGTAAATAATCATTATTAATTAAATCAGATGTGTTGGCGGAAATATCAATGCCACGTTCAGCCATTACCTTAACAGCAATATTATTTAAACCATGTTGTTCGACACCAGCACTTTTAATAATCCAATCTGAAGGGGCATATTGCTTAGCGAATCCTTCAGCCATTTGGCTTCTGCATGAGTTACCAGTACACAAGAAATATATTTGCATATTTTAATCCTTACTTATTTATATTATTAAGTTAATGATACTATACTTTAGCTTAAATATAACAATTTATCAATAACTTAATAGTAAGATATAAATATAAATTAATTTCATCCATAATAATAATTTTTTTAATCTATGTAAATATGTGATCAAAATAATTCATATCCAATAATTGTCTTTAAAGGTCTTTTTAACATTTTCAACTAGCTATCCTTGCTTACTGTATTTGAGTATAATACAGATATTTAAAACATTTAATTAAAGGCGTTATGAGCTTTCCGACTTAGTTTAGCAAATAATTTTTAATAAAAAGGAATTAATTTAATGATTATACGACAATACTCCGATAATGATCTCAAGTCTATAATAGATATATTTTTTACGGCAATTCTTTCCATAGATACATCTTACTCTGTGGAGCAATTGAAAGCATGGGGAAATATAGATAAAAGAGACGAATTAATGCTTATATGGCAATATGAGTTACAAAAAACATATACATTAGTTGCGATTAAAGATGATAAAATAGTTGGTTTTTCGAATATCAAAAATGATGGATACATCGATTTAATGTATGTACTTCCTGAATACCAACATCAAAAAATAGCTACAAAAATTTTAAAAGAACTTGAAATCCATGCTTATGAATTAGAGCTAAAAGAAATGACGGTACATGCTAGTGCCATTGCAAAAAGTATGTTCCAAAATCAAGGATTTAAAATTTTGCTTAAGCAATCGGTTATAAGGGACCATGTAGAATTATATAACTATAAAATGTATAAAAAATTATAGAACATGTTTTTATGGGATGACTTAAATCAGGTCAGACTAAATTTATTGGCTTATTGTTCAATTAAATATATTGTTAATGGTTAATTTGAATGTATGACTTGCAAGGAATATAATGATCCATAAACGGGAGATAATAATATGCCATTAATGAGGATTGACGTGATCAAAGGTCATGATGAAAAATATTTAAAAACATTACTTCAAATTGCTTATGAGGTTCAAGTGGAAACTTTTAAAACACCAGTAGCAGACCGATACCAAATTTTGACGCAACATGAAAAGTTTGAGATGCAAATTTTGGATACAGGTTTGGGGATGGAACGTACTGATGATTTTGTTTTATTCAATCTAGTAACACGACCACGTTCGACGAAGGCTAAACAACAATTTTATAGCAAGGTGGTTGAAAGACTACATAATGAATTAGGTATACGTGAAGAGGACATTATGTTTAGCCTTATTCCTAATAATGATGATGACTGGAGCTTTGGAAATGGAGAAGCACAATTTTTAAACGATAAATTATAATTAAATAATTCATTCAGACCCATGTGAATTTAAAAATTGAGTAATCGATTTTAACATACTGGTTCAATATGATATGTTTAAGTTTCATAGAACAAAAGTGTTATGCTTATAATAACGTCGAATGGATTTGTGTTACCCCTCAAGAGACACATATCTAAAAGTATAATTTGACGTTGCGTGGAATTATTGTTCTACATAAAAGTAATGACTTAGGTCGTTGCTTTTTTTGTATATATAAATGGTATTAAGAATATTAAAGCAGTATAATTATCTTAAAATTTACGGAGGCCTACAAAATGAATGATGAATATATTTTTGATACTCAAGCACTGATTGAAGGATCAACTTTAAATGAAGATGATTTAACTGAACAAATAGAAACTAAATTTCCAGGTAATAGTTTAATCGTTGGTGGGGATGATGAACTAATGAAGGTACATTATCATACTGATAATCCAGGACGTGTTATAGATTATCTAATTACTATTGGGACTGTATTTGATGTAGTGATAGAAAATATGGAACGCCAAGCAAAGGGACTAAAAGGTTAATATTTATTCTAAAGAGTTAATCCTACAGCGGCTAATAATGTTTAAATTTTAAATAAAATAGGTATAAATGAATAAACGTGTTATGCTTGCCCAGACGTCGGACGAATATTATTTCTTTTAACTCTATTAAAAAAATATTCGACGTCAGGGACAGCCGTCCATAATGAAAAGCAATGACTTCGGTTATTGCTTTTTTAAATATTTAAAAAGTATGATGACAGCGCTTTCTTGGCTATGATATAATATTAATGTAAATAACGTAACTATGAATGTAAATTCATTTTTTTATTAGAGGAGGATTCTATATGGCTTTAGATGACAAGTTAGATGGAATGAAGGATCAAGCAACAGGTAAGGTTAAGGAAGTCTCTGGTAAGGTTACCGGTGATTCACAAAAAGAAGCTGAAGGTAAAGCTGAAGGCTTAATGGGTAAAGCTAAAGAGAAGTTAGGTGAGGTTAAAGATTCCGCTTCTGAAATGGCTGAAGATGTTAAGGAAAAATTTAAAAACTAAAGAATTAATTTAGGGGGGCAATATGGGATTAATTTGGACGTTAATTATTGGAGCGATTATTGGAGCAATTGGTGGTGCTATTACCAAAACATCGATGGGATGGATAAGTAATATTGTCGCTGGATTGATTGGTTCATGGTTAGGTGAAACATTACTGGGATCATGGGGACCACATTTAGCAGGAATGGCACTTTTCCCATCTATTATAGGTGCAGTAATTGTTGTAATTTTAGTTTCATGGTTAATGGGACGTAGTAAAAACTAGTTAAATTTTAAAAAGACATTGAATTAGTATTATATATTTCTTAATAGTATTAATACACCGAGATTTTTTAATGTCACATACGAAAAGCAATGACTTAGGTTGTTGCTTTTTTTAATCTATATTTTTGAAAAAGTTGTATAATTTATTTATAAAATTAGGAGGTAAGCAAATGTATATTACTTTCACTGATGAAGCAATGAAAAAAATCAGTCCCATTTTAAATCAAAAGAATGATCGACGTATTGTACTTATGTATGAAGATGGTGTTTCACCCTATTCAATAACAGCAGAAGGAGCAATGCAAATTTCATTAGTCATATTAATTTTGCGAAATGATCAACCACTATTACCATGGTTTGATATGGAAGTCGATTCTAATTATGGAAAGATTCCAGTTAAAGGCTATGCTAAAGAGTACTTAGCAGAAAATATGAAGGTTGAAGTGTCAACGTTTGGTGGACTAGTTATTACTAGTGAACAAGGTATTTTGGATGATAGTGTTATTGTCCGTGATGGGCCCATGATGGCATAATAAAGGAGTGAAGAATGGCATATTCAAAAGAAGAGGTATCAAACTGGATAGAAGATTTACACTTAAGCACATGGGGCCCAACTACTATTGATTGGAATGAAAAAGTCCACCGTGTTCACATTAGTGTTGAATATGGACGCTCAGAAGAAGTGCGCAAAGAAATTGAAAAGTCTGTACAGTCTGAAATTGATAATGAAACTACGGATAAAGATAATGCACAGGATTTTTTGGATCATCTTTATGTCACTGATTATATGTTAGAAGATTAAATAAAAATATTTTATGGACGTCTGATAGTCGTAACATACGTTTTTTAAATTTACCAATAAAATAGGTATAATTAGATAAACGTGTTATGCTTGCTCAGACGTCGGATATTATTCCTCTTTTTTATGTAAGAAGCACTCTCTTTAAAAAGCTTATCCGGCGTCAATGGACATAGTCCATAATGAAAAACAATGGCCTCGGTTATTGTTTTTTTGTTTTAAGATAACAATAACAGCGGTTTCTTTATCGTGTTATAATATAAATATTAGCAGTATTAACTATGGATGAAAATTCATTTATTCAACTAGAGGAGGAATCTATTATGGCTTTAGATGACAAGTTAGATGGAATGAAGGATCAAGTAACAGGTAAAGTTAAAGATGTAGCAGGTAAGGTCACTGGTGATCATAAAACTGAAGCTGAAGGTATGGCTGAAGAATTGATGGGTAAGACTGAGGAGAAGTGGGAAGTGGTTAAAGATAACGCTTCTCAAATGCCAATAATGACTTCAATCATTGTCGCCGCAGCAGTTGCGGCGGTTACAACCGCTGTTTTGGTACATCATAAAAAGAATTAAATTATAAGTATTATATATTAACGTCTGATCAGGTTCAGGCGTTTTTTAAATTGATTAATGAAATAGGTATATATAGATTAAAGTGTTATGCTTGCGGTGACGCTGGGTAGCCTTCCCCTGTTTATAAGATTGAATTAGTTATTAATCTATAAATAAGCTATTCCAGCGTTACTAGTTTAATTATTTTTACACATTAAAGCAGTGACTCAGGTTATTGCTTTTTTGTTTGTGTCACTATCAACTTATCAGTGCATAAAATGATTTATTTTATCAATGGAAGTGAAGCAGGTGTTGTTAAATTGTGACGTTCCTCGTGTTTCATTCTTATTCCTCCAAATTAAAGTGTTAGATTAATTTTAGAACCTGCCATATTGATAAAATATACTAAAAAGGACTTTGTTATATTTAACAAAGTCCTTTTTGATATAAATAAATTTATTTTTTCTAACATTAGGAATTATTAACGGTATATGCTACAAAAACATATATCTTGTTCAATAATCTTTTTATAAATAATATTTTAGTTTAAGTTATTTGTTGAATGGCTAAAATTTGATAATCCTAATAGTAATATTATAACTGGAATAAATTGAATTAAGTATCTACTTCTACCACCTTCAAAAATCAAAAGATAAGCAAAACCACCAAGCAAAGCTACTTTAAATAATAGTAAATATAACCGTGAATTTTCGGAAGATGCCTTGGTTAGTATCAACATTAATAACGCCAAAATCCACAATATTTGTACGATAACGTAAAAGCTATTTAAATACTTACCATTGGGATAAACCCAATTTTGCACAAAATTACTTGGTTGTTGATCTATAAAGTTACCTTCTTGTAGCCATCCAAACGAACCATCAGCGGTATTATTGTAATTTTTATAAATTAAAAATAAACCATATGTATAAGGTGTATATTCACTAATTCGAGTTTGAATATCTTTTTTTGATATTTTTTTCATTTCATCTGAACTATGAGCCGAGTACATAGGCCCTGCGTCAATCTGAGAAAATCCGCCTTCGTCATGCATACCCATAGAGATAAAGTGAATAGCAGGTACCTTTAATTTTTGATCAATATGTACAAATTTTTGATTATTTGTTTTTATTTGGTAACCAAATTGAACACAAAGTGCAGCTATGATAACTAGTATGCATTTTATTATTAATTTTAGATTATCTTCTTTTTTTGATCGATTAAAAAATAGGTATAATAATTCAACTACGATAATGGCTATTAAAGGTATGACTGCTGTAGGCTTCATCAAATATCCCAACATTGCAAAAATACCAAGTAAGAAAGCACCGATTATTTGTTGACTACGGCTTGTAGCTTTTTTAAGTAGCGTGTAGCCTAAAATATAAGTGCTAATTAGTGGTAATACTGTAGTATCAGTATAAGGGACAATGATATAAGGAAATACACTTAACCATATAAGGAAAATTGACCAAGTTTTAAATGTCTTAGTTTTATCAATTAAATATATTGATATTAAAGAAGTAACCATGAATAAATCAACGCAAAGTAAAGATAGATAACTAAAAGATAACCATGATGAACCGAAAAGGCTACTCCAAAAATATTCTGTATATAAAAGTAACAAATTATTTGGATAAAAGCTAAAATAATTGTATCTAAACCAGTCATTAATATTACTATGATTTATTACTTCAGAAGCAACGATTCCAGCATCAAAACCAATTCCGGTATTCGCTTTATTTATAAAATATATTTGCCATGAAAAAACAATTACAGATATACATAATAGTAAATATATTTTATGTTTTTTAGATGAATTAAAAATGGGCAATGATAAGGATTTGAATTTTGAGAATTTAAAAGCACCTAATACAATTAATATTAATGCGACCAAACCAGTTATTGTGGATAATCGATAAGGATTATCTAAAGAAAAAAGATGGTCTGAATATAAAGCCCCGATTAAAATGATAAAAATCCAGATAAAAAATAATGTATTTATTATCTTTTCAATAAGGCTAAATATCGACAATTTATTAATACGCAAGTCAACTACTCCTTAAAAATATAATGTTTATTAAACTAAATACTAAAATTTACTGGGTATTGAGCCTATTCTATAATATCATAAATCATTAATACGTTGGTTTATATTTAATCGATAAAAATGTCTATTGGGCGACTTCCCAATGATATCCAGCAGGAAGAGCGCCACCAGCCGGAATAATATGAGAATGCCCTTTTCTAGTAGACCAATCATAACCGTCTTGAATTGCCCAATGGCTACCAGTTCTAGAACCACCAGAGCTACTTGGTGTGGATTGAACTTGGGCTTGCTGTACTTGAGATGCAGCTGCAGCAACGCTGGAACTTGCGGCTGATTCCGAATTAACTATTCTTTGTGATTCTTCAGCAGACTCACTAGAAGCAATGGATTCAGACTCTAATTGACTTTCAGACTTAGCTTTGCTTTCTGAGGTGGCTTTGGCTTTGCTCTCAGACCTAGCTTTGCTTTCTGAGCTGGCCTTAGCTTTGCTCTCAGAATTAACTTTGCTTTCAGACTCTGCTTTAGACTTTTTAATAGATGATGAAGACGAGATTGGCTCATTTTGGTTCGTAGTGCCTTTATGAAAAGCAGGATTACTTGAGCCAATGATTATAAAAATTAAACCAGCTAATAAAAGATAGTTTGGATTAAATTTTGTTTTCTTTTTTAATAATAATTTTCGTATATACGAAATAAAAGAATAAATTAAACCTATAAAACCAATAAAGACGGCAAAGCTTGGTAAACTATACGCGATAAAAATTGCAATTAGTATGATAACGACTTTAAACCACAATGTAGTGGTCCATAATTCTTTGATCTTATTCATGACGAATTATCTACTCCTTAAAGGGAACAGTTTAACGTGGATATTCAGCACGTATTTATTAAGTAAATGTATATAAGACATTTTATTGAATATTTATGTTTAGACATGAATGATTTTTAGATCTAAATTTTTATTGTAGATCTTTATCCAGATCTACTAAACAAGTTAATTCGTAATTATAGCTTATAGTAATGGTATATGATTTATTACGTAAGTTTAGGGCAGTAATAAGCCAAAACAATTTAATAATATCAAAAAAATGTTAAGTAATAAATAAAAAAATAATCAATATATATTTTTTTAATATTATTAAGAATAAATTGAATGTTTTACTAATTGAAGTTACGGTTAAAGTTCAAGAATTCATCTATGATAATAATTTATAGGCTCATTTAATCGTATAAAATCATGTTAGATTATTCATGTATCTTAAGTACTTATAAATTAGTAACATGATTATTCATTTCTTGAAAAATAAGAAAATAAATCGTAAACTTATTAGATCAAATACTTTAGGAGATTAGACAATGTTATCTGAAAATGAAGTTATGAAAGAACTACTTGCGTTAGAAGAAAAGTACCAAGATCTTGAAAAGCTTCCAGGAGCTCGTTCAGTTTATTTAGCTCATTCATGGTGGACTGAAACACAAATTGATGCAACTTTAGCTACTTATGAAGCATTATTGCAAAACCCAACAATCGCACATATCCATGTTCCATTGTTACATCAATATAAAGGGTTAGTCTTTGTCGAAGGTGGCGAGTTTGAGCCAGATTTCGAATGGGCAACTATGACGTATAAGGCAGATATTCGAGCAATTAATAATGCTGATTTAGTGGTTGCAACGTATCCTGCTGATGCTCCTGATATGGGTGGAGCCATAGAAATTGGATATGCTGTTGGAACTAATAAACCAGTTGTGATAGGTTATTATGGCGATATTAATGAAAATCCAGTTAATTTGATGGTTAGCTTTAGTGCTGATAATTATGTATATAATCCAGATGAGTTTGAATCATTTAATTTCTTGGATATCGCTTCAAGAGCATATGAGGCAAAAATCATTTAATTTTAAATTATATTTAAAGCAATGACTTATGTTATTGCTTTTTTATTATAAAACGATGGCAATGGTAACGTTTTGTTAATTGTGTTATAATTTAAGTACAAACAAATGACGCCCTAAATGAAATATTCGTTTACACAACTACAGGAGGAATCTATTATGGCTTTAGACGACAAGTTAGCTGGAATGAAGGATCAGACAACAGGTAAAGTTAAGGAAGTATCAGGTAAGGTGACTGGTGACACTAAGACTGAAGCCGAAGGAAAAGCTGAAGGATTTATGGGTAAGGTTAAAGAAGTTGTAGGTGACGTTAAGGATGCAGCATCAGACATGGATGATAAATTAAAAGAAAAGATCAAAAAGTAAGCGCTAAAAAATATGTTAGGAGGAGTTCTATTATGGGATTAATTTGGACACTTATTATTGGTGCAATTATTGGAGCTATCGGTGGGGCTATTACAAAGACATCGATGGGATGGATTGCTAATATTATTGCTGGGTTAGCAGGTTCTTGGATAGGCGAGATGTTATTTGGTTCTTGGGGACCACAAGTAGCTGGAATGGCATTGGTGCCATCTATTATTGGAGCCGTTATCATTGTAGCAATTGTTTCATGGCTATATGGACGCAGTAAAAATTAAAGTTACAATATATTTAATAAATTGTTACTATAAATTAAAAAAGAGGGGTGGTCATAATGACACCTCTCTTATTTTTATTTACCTTAAAGTAACTTTCTTAATTCTTCTAAAAATGCCGATGAAATTTCTGATAATTCTTTCCCTTTACTCCAAGTAATATCTAGATGAGAAGTTAGATAGTTAGCGAATGGTTTAAATATTAAGCCATTCATTGCCGTTGATTCGATTAATTTGTCTATACCGATGGCAATCCCGATTTCTTTTTGGACTAAAAGGGCCGCATTAAAAATCAGATTATAAGTACCAGTAATCTGTGAATCTAGCAGCGAGTATCCTAGCCATGATTCTAGTTCACTTCTTGCACTACTTTGATTAGAGATAATTAATTTTCTATTTTCTAACATTTCAGGGGTTATTTCATGTTTATTGGCTAGAGAATCATTGGACTTCATTATTATTCCCCAAGAATCTGCCTTTGGGAGACGGATAAAGTTGGCATTTTGGGTATCGTTATTAAGTGATATTACAAAATCAAGGATTCCATTATTCATTTTGAAATTCAAATCTTCTGCATTTCCACTATATAAATGGACACGAATATCAGGGCTCTTTTTCGTAAGATTGCTGATTGCACTTGCAATTATCTCCATACCTTCAGTCTCTGGGGCACCTATATATAATTCACCTGACAATATTTTAGTTTGATGAACTTCTTTTTCGGCTCTATTTAGTAATAATAGAAGTTCTCTAATTCGTTGATAATATATTGTTCCCGCCTCGGTTAATGAAATTTTCCGACTACCTCGATCGAATAATTTAATATTTATTTCTCTTTCTAGTTCAGTCATTTGTCTTGATAAAGTTGACTGTGAAATGTTATTTATTTTGGCAGCAGCAGATATATTCCCTTCGTTAATAACTGAGATGAAATTTTTCAAAGTTTGAATTTCCATAAAATATCCTTATCTATGTATGCGTTTTTTTGCATAATTAGACATGCAATATTGATATTATACATCATTAATGAATGGTAGTAAGATATATTTATTGATAAAACTTAATCTAAAAAGAGGAAAAAATAATGGCAATCGAAAATAAAGTAGTAGTTATAGTAGGGGCTTCATCAGGGATTGGAGCAGCGACGGCAAAATTACTTGCTAGCAAAGGAGCAAAATTAATTCTAGGTGCTAGGCGTGAAGAACGCTTACAGCAACTCGTGACTGAAATTGATGGCGAGATTGATTATAAGGTTACCGACGTAGCAAGTAAAGAAGACGTAAAAAAGCTAATTGATTTTGCAATGACCAAATATGGTCGAGTAGATGTTTTATATAACAACGCTGGTATTATGCCCCGAGAAAATCTTTCAGATGCAAAATATGAAAATTGGGAAAATGAAATTCAAATAAATATTATGGGAGTTTTACATGGGATTGGGGCAGTTTTGCCAATTATGAAAAAACAAAATGATGGTCTCATTATTACGACAGATTCTGTCGCTGGACATGTCGTCTATCCTGAATCAGCTGTATATAATGGAACAAAATTTGCCGTTCGAGCTATTATGGAAGGTCTTCGTCAAGAAGAACGTTTGCATGGAATTAGATCATCAATAGTATCGCCTGGTGCAGTTAATTCTGAACTAAACTCAACATTAGATAACCCAGCACTAGAAAAAGAAATGACTAAAATGTTTGCGGGGTCTAACCCTGAAGACTTAAGAATGAATGTTCTCGACCCTGAGGATATTGCTAATGCAGTTGCATACATTATTGATCAACCAAAACATGTCACGATTTCAGATATGATTGTACGACCAACGGCTCAAGAGGTTTAATGGACAGATGGAATTTACAAACAAGATTATTTCTGCTAATAGTTCGGAATTTAATAATATAAATGAAATTAAAACAGATAATGAGATATTAATACAACAATTAAATACTAATGTGCAAAGTCCTAAATCAGTTAGGGAAAAAATTTCGATAATAACTAACTCAAATATTGATGAAACTGTAGAAATTAATTTACCGTTTCAAACGGATTATGGAGCGAATATTAGATTTGGTAAAAATGTTTTTGTTAATAAAAATGCGATGTTTGTTGATGTTGGCGGTATTGTAATCGACGATAATGTTCTCATTGCACCAAATGTAACCATTGTGTCTGTGAATCATGCTAAAGATCCGAATAGACGGCGCGATTTAGAATTAAAACCAGTTCATATTAAAGAAAATGCTTGGATTGGCGCAAATAGTACGATTACACCAGGAGTAACAATCGGTAAAAATGCAATTGTGGGTGCTGGTTCAGTAGTTACTCATGATGTCGCGGATGATAGTACTGTCGTTGGTGTTCCAGCAAGTCTTTTATCATAGTTAGTAATTATAAATTAGAAGAAAGAAGTAAGAGGCTTTAAAATGAAAAATAAAATTGCAATTGGAACATGGTCATGGGGGGTCGGCGGAGCAGCTGGCGGTAACGTTGTATTTGGTAATAATTTAGGCGTTAATGAATTAAAACCAGTCTTTGATGCAGCAATAGATAATGATCTTAAATTATTTGATACAGCTTATGCTTATGCGAATGGTCAATCTGAAAAAATTTTAGGGTTATTAGCTAAAAATTATATTCGTAAAGATTTAACTATTTCTGATAAATTTACCCCAGGAATGCAGAATGATAATGCCGAAAACCCAATTATGGACATGTTAAATGGTAGTCTTGAACGTTTGGGTACTGATTACATTGATATGTACTGGATTCATAATGCTGCTGATATTGAACGATGGACGCCATATATTGTAGATGTTGTAAAGTCAGGTAAGGTTAAGCGGATTGGTGTATCTAATCATGATCTGGAACAAGTAAAAAGAGTTCAAGAAATTTTAGCACCACACGGTATAAAACTTGATGCAGTTCAAAATCATTTTAGTTTGTTATATCCAGCATCAATTGATTCTGGTCTATTAGAATATAGTAAAAATAATGACATTGAGTTTTTCTCATACATGGTTTTGGAGCAAGGAGCTTTGTCTGGAAAGTACAATATTGATAATCCAATGCCAGCTGATTCCACTCGTGGAAAAACATATAATCCAATATTCTCTAAGATGGATAATTTGCTAGATTTAATGAATCAGATTGCAGATGTTCACCAAGTCAATCCTGCGCAGATTGCGGTTGCTTGGGCTATTAAAAAAGGAACAACACCCATTCTTGGTGTGACTAAATTGCCTCAGGTTTCTGATGCAAAACTGGCATTAAATATTCAATTAAGTGATTTTGAGATGAAGCAATTAGAAACGGCTGCTTTGGAAGCAAACGTTAATACTAAAGGCGGTTGGGAAGGCAAAGCTTAAGTAAGTACCCAATATATTCAAATTTAAACATGTTTATAAAATGGTTAGTTTACCATCGAATATTTTAATTCCATCCAATTAATTTCATAAAAACGAAGAATATGCCTAAAATTAAAAACGTTATTGCTAGATATTTATTAGTATGATTTTTAGTTTGCTGAAATTGAGATACTTGCCATATAAATAATACAATAGCCATGGCCAGGTAGAGCCAGTCTGCGTCGTACATGAAATTTAAGGTAATTGTTATAATTAGCATAATTATTAAACTAGTATTGATTATTATTTTCAAAGTAACACCTCCCATATTTGAGTTATTGAAGCAATATTTTAATTATCTAAGATAATATCACAACTTAAATGTTAGTTGAAATTAAAAGGCCTACCGATTTAATTGTCAGTGGCCTTTTTTGATTTAATTCATAATGAATACTGATATTGTTAAATACGTTGCAAATAGTATCCAGACAATATAGGGCAATAGTAGATACTTATGATTGCTTCTATCTTTGTAGAATATTATTAAAGTGAAAACATCCATCAAAACAATGATGATTGATGCTAATAGATAATTACCTGTCCCAAAGAATATAGGGGTCCAAATGAAGTTTAGGATTAGTTGAATGTACATCAGCCAATTAAGCTTGACATTATGCTTATTTGAATTAGCTAGATAAATTCCTAAAAGAATGTAGAGAATAATCCAGACTGGTCCAAAAATCCAATTGGGAGGCGAGATTGCAGGCAATGATAATGAACTGTAAATATCTTTTATCGACATATTAGAAAAGATAGGGACGAGAAAAGATGAGATAGAACCTAGAACAATAATTATTATAGAATATAAGAAACTTTTTGATAGAGTATTAGAATGATTCATTAAAAACCTCCATGTTTGTTTGATTATATAAAGCACATAATTAACTAATTTAATTTTAACAATTACACTTTGACTAATCAATATATCTAATATATTAATTTTTATGCCCATTCTAAATAAAAATGTTTTATACCATATTATTTTTATATAATTATCAATTTTGCGATTAATTTATTACTTATTTAGTAATAAAGATAAGAAGCATTGTGATCATCGCTGGTAAGGATTGAATAAAGAATATTTTTTTCGTCACGGTAAGTGAACCATAGATCCCAACAACTGAAATATAAAACATTAACAAAATTAAGATGGTTTTTAGTTGAGGGTATGGGATTAGAAAATTAGATAGAATAATGGTTACTGCTAACATTCCATTGTAAATTCCTTGATTTCCCAAAGCACTTTTAGCGTAGGGGTTTTCTAAGAATGATGTTGGCAAATCAAACAATTTGGATTGTAATTCAGGCTTAGCAAATATTTCAATAAGCATAAAAATAAGATATTCTAATGCAATAATAGTGGTCAAGAATAAAATCATGTATTTCTCCTTTTGAATGTATTGCTTCTAAAATAATATTATTAATAGAAACTATTAATATCATTAATTATATAAAATTGAATACGTAAAAACATTGTTATCTTTGATAAAGAATAAAAACCTAGGTTACTTTATAAAAGTAACTTAGGTTTCCAATTCTTACTTTAATTTGCGATTTATTTTTTCGGAAGTGTTTTTTATGCGATTAATTTTAAAAGAATTTTTTTCTTGGTATAAATCAAGTTTATGTTGTAAGTCAACAATCGTTTCTTCTGCTTTTGGAATTTCATGTTTCAAATCCGCTTGAGCCTTTTGAAAGTGGTGATTAGCGTCCTTGGCTTGATTAAAAAGGACTTTCCAACTATTAAATTCTTTTTTTAAGCGGCTTGAAAAATTGTTAATAGGCATAAATTAATCCTCTAATTTTTCAATAATGGAATCTGCAATTGTCTGATATTTATCAGTATCATAAAGGTCAGCGTTACTAAATTCAGTAATATTAAAGTCATCATCTTTATATCGAGGTACAATATGGAAATGAGAATGGGGAACAACTTGACCGGCTCCAGTTCCGTTATTTGAAAAGATGTTAATTCCGATAATATCAGGATTAGAAGCACGAATGGCGCGGGCGATGATTGGTAACTTAGAAAGAACTTTAGCGGCCGTTTCATCATCATAATCAAAGATATCAGTAACGTCATTTTTCGGAATTAGAAGGGTATGTCCAGGTGTGATTTGAGAGAGATCTAAAAAGGCAAGGGCGTCATCATCTTCATAAATTTTAAATGATGGAACATCACCAGCAATAATTTTATCAAAAATATCAGGCATGATAGGATTTCCTCCGTAGAATAAAAAATTCAATATACGAATATTGTACCATGTTGTTAATTAAATCAGCATAATATTCAGACTTATTACTATACTTAAATTATCGAATGTTTTTAAAGCACTAGATCGTTCAATAATAAATTTAGGTACCAATCTAGTAATTATCTTGTTATTATTGACAATGTTGTGTTTTAATTGGTTTTAGCTTAAAAGTTAGCCAATTTAGATTTATTAGTGCTTAACTATGGCAATTAATGTTGGTAAGAGTTTATCTTATCTGGGACGTTGAATTTTTCATTAGAATCAATTATTGTTATTTACGTGTTGATTCAATTTTAAATTCAGGAAAAGGAAGAAAAATGAGATTAAGAAATAAAAAATGGGCTGATACTTGGTTAACTAATCATGATGAATTAGTTATTACACAAGATCGAGCAACCGGACTTCAAGGAAATTGGATGAATATTTTTGCTCAAGAAGCCCCAATTCATATTGAAGTTGGAACTGGGAAAGGTCAATTCATTATTGGAATGGCTAAAAAATATCCCGATATTAATTTTATTGGGATGGAAATTCAAGAATCAGCAATTGCTGTTGCAGCACGAAAAGCCGATGAAGATGAAGCTGAACTTCCTAATCTTAAATTTATATATGGTGATGGTGCAGGAGTTGAAACCTATTTCTCAAAGGGTGAAGTAAGTAAAGTTTATTTAAACTTTTCAGATCCATGGCCCAAAAATAAACATGAAACCCGTCGATTAACGTATAAATCATTTTTAGCTGGGTATAAGTCAATTTTACCAGCTGGTGGAGATCTTGCATTTAAAACTGACAATCGAGGACTTTTTGAGTATTCACTATATAGTTTTGCTAATTTTGGTATTAAATTTGATCCAAAGGGAATTTCTTTGAATTTACATGAAGACACTGAAAAGATGGAAGATAATATAGAAACTGAATATGAAGAGAAGTTTTCAAGTGCCGGTTTCCCAATTTATCAATTTTTAGGTCATTTTGAATAACCTTAAAAAAGCTTGAAGCATTTTATGTTTCAAGCTTTTTATATAAGATATTAAATGAATACTTTTGTATAAAATAAGCAATATATTGTTTCAAAAGTTTCATTAATAAAGTATAGATTTAAAAGGGTGAAATTTAAACTGAATTTATGATTTAAGTATGGTAAATTAAGTTAATGGGATAATCTGTTACTTTAAAAAAATTCATAATTGGCATAACATTAGCCAATGTTGAAAAAAATGATTTATTTACAATAGTATGGTAATTTTTTATTTTTTATATTATAGTAAGCAAACATAAAGAATAAAAATATTAAAGAAAAGGGGATGAGTACGTGCCAACAACGACAAAAGATAAACCAAAAGCTAAAAAGCGTACCACCACTAAACGAAAGAAAAATTTAGTAATTGTTGAATCACCATCAAAAGCCAAAACCATTGAAAAATACTTAGGATCTGGATATAAAGTAGTTGCCAGTATCGGACATATTCGTGATTTACCAAAGTCACAAATGGGAGTTGATACTGAAAATGACTATAACCCTAAATATATAAATATTCGTGGAAAGGGGGATGTCATAAAAAACTTGAAAAAAGAAGCTAAAGCAGCTAAACATGTTTATTTAGCATCTGACCCGGATCGTGAAGGAGAATCAATTGCCTGGCATTTGGCGCATATTTTAGATCTTGATACTAGTTCTGAAGAAAATCGAGTGGTCTTTAATGAAATTACTAAAGATGCAGTTAAAGATGCCTTTAAACGCCCACGCCAATTGGATATGAATTTGGTTAATGCTCAACAGGCACGCCGAATTTTAGACCGTTTGGTTGGCTACTCAATCTCGCCTCTTCTATGGAAGAAAATTAAAAAAGGACTGAGTGCTGGTCGGGTTCAATCTGGAGCATTGGGTTTAATTATTGATCGTGAGAATGATATTCAAGCCTTTCAGCCTGAAGAATACTGGGAATTACCAGCTGAATTCAAAAAATCTAATAAGAAATTTAAAGCTGGATTTTATGGGTTAGATGGTCAAAAGGTTAAGCGAATCCCAGACAATGAAATGGTTCAATCAATTTTGAAACGAATCGATCAAAATCAAGAATTTGATATAAGTGAAGTCGTTAAGAGCGAAGGAAAAAACAATCCCAGTCCAGCTTTTACAACTTCAACTTTGCAACAGGCAGCTAACACGCAATTGAGTTTTCAAACTCGGCGTACGATGTCTACAGCGCAACAATTATATGAAGGAATTAATCTGGGTGGTAAAGAAGGTTCAGTTGGGTTAATTACCTATATGCGTACCGATTCCACACGAATATCATCCATTGCTAAAAATGATGCATCTAAATTTATTCATGAAGAATATGGTGATGAATATGCTGCCACTAAACCAGTACAAGGTAAATTGCAAGAAGGGGCACAGGATGCTCATGAGGCAGTTCGACCTACTTCGGTTTTCCGAACACCTAAATCAATTAAGGACAAGTTAACTAATGACCAATTTAAACTTTATCAATTGATTTGGTCACGTTTTGTGGCCTCTCAAATGACAGCAGAAGTTATTGATCGGGTCCGAGTTACTTTGACACAAAATGGAGTTATGTTCAGAGCTAATGGAGCTACGACTAAATTTGCTGGTTATACAAAAGCTTACCCAGCTGCTAAAGCTAAAGATAATGTTCTACCTGAAATGGTAGAGGGTGGTAATGTTAAGCTTGATAAAATTAATCCTGAACAAAAGTTTACTCAGCCCAAGCCACGTTATACTGAAGCTGCGTTGGTTAAAGCTTTGGAAGAAGCTGGTGTTGGACGACCATCAACTTATGCTGCTACGATTGAAACTTTGAAATCACGAGCATATGTCAAAATGGACGCAAAGAAATTTATTCCAACTGAAATTGGTAAAATGGTTCAAGACGCCGTTCGAGATTATTTCCCTGATGTAGCTGATCTAAAATTTACTGCCCAAATTGAAGGGGAACTAGATAATGTTGAAACTGGGAATGAAGATTGGGTTAAAGTAGTTGATGAATTTTATAAACCATTTAAAGGTGAGCTAGATATAGCTGAATCAGAAATGGAAAAAATTGTTGTCAAAGATAAGTTAGCCGGTGAAAACTGTGAAATTTGTGGGGCTCCTATGTTGGAACGCCTTGGACGATATGGTAAATTCTTTGCTTGCTCACGTTTTCCTGATTGTCGGAATACTAAAACAATTGTAAAAGAAATTGGCTTAGTTTGCCCTAAGTGTCATCAAGGTCAAATTATTGAACGAAAGACAAAACGCGGTCGGACTTTCTATGGTTGCTCACGTTATCCTGATTGTGAGTTTATCTCATGGGATAAGCCAACTGAAAAGACATTAGCTGATGGAACTACACCTAAAGATGGTGAAGATAATAAAAAATCTAAGACCACTAAAAGTAAGAAACCAGCCACGAAAAAAGCAACTAAAAAGAAAGCTGCTAAAAAGTAATAAAGCTTGATAAGCGCAGTTGAATGATCATTTTGAATTTTTGGCTGAGATTGTTATAATCTCAGCCTTTTATTATCTAAATTATATTTTGAAAATAGATTAAACTTTGGTAAAATAAAATTATTGAAAGCGCTTTATACAATTCACGGGGGATAGCATGCTATATTTAGAAAATGAAAAAGTCCGAGTAGCTGTAAATGAACAGGGGGCGGAATTAAATAGTATTTATTTGAAAAATAATGAGACAGAGTATCTTTGGCAAGCTAATCCTGAAATTTGGGGAAGACATGCACCTCATCTTTTCCCCATTGTTGGACGCTTACAAAACGATACATATCAATTTGAAGACCAAACATATGATATGACGCAACATGGATTTGCTCGTGATCTAGTTTTTAAGATAATTAATGCTGATTCAAAGATGATTCAATTACGATTAGAAGATTCTATTGAGACACACCGGCAATATCCTTTTAAATTTCAATTTGATGTAATATTTACCTTATCTGAAATTGGTGAAATTGGAGTTAAATACTTAGTTAAAAATATTGATCAGCAAGTGATTTATTTTGGCTTGGGAGGACACCCTGGTTTCAATATTCCATTGTCAGGTGTCAAAAAATTTGAAGACTATCAAATCCAAATTACGCCAGCTAAGTTGTATCAACGTAAAGTTTTAAATGGACCGTTTTTAGATTTACACCAAGACATTATGTTTGATGCCAAAAAAGAATTGGTATTAAATCGTTCAGACTACAAAAATGATGCAATAATTCTTGAACTAGATGAACGTCCAGTTGAAATCAAAATCATTGATACTGATAAGAAACATGGTATTAAAGTTAATATTGAAAATGCTAAATTTGCAGGTATTTGGACCAAATCGAATGTTGAAGCACCATTTATTTGCATCGAGCCTTGGTGGGGAATTGCGGATACATTGGAAACAACTGGGCAATTAGTTGATAAATATGCTATTAATCGGTTAGATGTAAATGATGAATATGTTGGTGAGTATTCAATTCAAGTTTTTTAATGAATTGATGTTTTGTATAAAAAATAAGAGTTTTAATTGTTATTATGTTTAATACGTATTCCAGAGTAAGGAAGGAATACGTTTTTTTGTACTAAATTATAAATGCATTTATTTGTAAGACGTTTTTTGCATGCGATGATGAAACATTAAATGATAGCTTTCTTTAAATTTAATTTCAGTGTGATACAACGCATAACTGATATTAATAAATTCTTCAATTATTTGGTACAATAGGGAAGTAATAATTGACATGGAATTATTTGATTTCACAAAGAAAAAAGATATAAAATAAAAAATTAGCGCCTCAGTTAGTGGTTGTACGTTAAAGTGTTGTTATATCAACGGTTAGGAGACTATATGCCAGAGCTACCAGAAGTAGAAACAGTTCGACGAGGATTAACAAATCTTGTTCAAGGTCGGACAATTTTAAAAGTTGAAGTACGTTGGGAAAAAATTGTCGGTATGTCAGAAGCGGAATTTGATGCAGAAATGGCTGATCGTAAGATAGAAAAAATAGATCGTCGTGGAAAATATTTGTTATTCAGATTGAGTGGAAATAAAACGTTAGTGTCGCATTTACGCATGGAAGGGGCGTATTATACAGTTCCCGCTGGGACAGAGCCAGGAAAGCATGATTTGATCACCTTCCATCTGGATGATGAGATCGATCTTTTTTATCGGGATACTCGTAAATTTGGACGGATGAATTTAGTCGATACACCTAATACAATGCAGGTGGCCGGGTTGGCTAAAATTGGACCTGAGCCAACTGAAGATGATTTGACTTTAGAGTACATGCAAAAAGAGTTTCAAAGGAAAGGTGCTATTAAACCATTTCTATTGGATCAAAGTCATATCGCTGGGTTAGGTAATATTTATGTTGATGAAACATTATGGATGGCAAAAATTCACCCATTACAACCAGCAAATACTATTGATTTAGAACATCTGACCCATTTACGCAAAGCTATTATTGATGAATTAGCTTTGGCCACTAAAAATCATGGAACAACAGTTCATTCATTTACCACTGCTTTTGGTGAGGCCGGGACCTTTCAAAATCAATTGAAGGTTTATGGTCGAGTAGGAGAACCTTGTTATCGATGTGGAACGATTCTTGTTAAAACTAAGGTAGCACAACGTGGAACTACTTATTGCCCACATTGCCAAGTGTTGCACGATTAAAGAGGATTTAAACATGCTTGAAATTGGAATTACTGGAGGGATTGCAACCGGTAAATCGAGTGTTGCAAATTATATTCGTGAAAAAGGGTATCCAGTCTTAGATGCAGATGTTATTAGTCGTGAAATTGTTGAACCTGGTTCATCTACGTTACATGCGCTGGAGTTGCAATTTGGTCCTCAAATCATAAACCAAAACGGGTCACTCAATCGACAATTGTTGGGGAGTGTTGTTTTTGGTGATACACAAAAAATAGATCAATTGAATGCAATTATGCATCCAAAAATCAATCAAATTTTGATTCAACAGGCACAAAAACTATTTAATGATGGGCATGAACTTGTGTTTTTGGAAATTCCTTTATTGTTTGAAACTAACAATGCAGCAGGAGTAGATAAAACTATTGTGGTTACGGTTGAACCTGAAGAGCAACAAATACGGTTGATGAAGCGAAATCATCTAACTTTACTAGAAGCTCGTCAGCGTATTAAGGCACAAATGCCATTAGACCAAAAAGTGCAGATGGCTGATTATGTTGTTGAAAATGATCGGTTAGATCGAATGCATGCTAAAGTTGATCATATTATCAGTGAATTGAAGAATTAAAAATTATGAAAGTGGGGGACTAATGTCTTTTAATATTCATCAAAAATTTAAAGTCGTGGGTATTGAAAATTTAACCCTTAAAAATTTAACCAGTTTAAGTAATTTATACTTACCATTAATTGGGATTGAAGCCTTTACAGTTTATATGGCCTTGATGCATCAACCTCAAAGATCAAATAAAGATGTAACCATCACGCACGTTGAATTATTGAATCAATTGAACCTATCTGGTCCACGTTTGATTCAAGCACGTGAAAAGCTAGAAGGCTATGGGCTGATTCGGACTTTCGAACAAGTATTAACATTAGAATCACAATGGGTTTATGAAATAAATCAACCGATTGATGCTGAAAATTTTCTTAGTGATAAATTGCTAGTGAAACTTCTTTCATCTTATTTAGGTGATGATCAATTTGAGATATTAAAAACAAGTTTATTACCTGATTCAGCAGAAATCGAGGGAAATAATGTGTCAAAGGGATTATTTGATATTATTCGAGAGGATAATTTTGATCAGATTGAACCGTTGAAGCCGATTAATAAAAGGTCAACAGCATGGGATGAAGCTCGTCAAAAGGATCAGCCAACTATTGATTTTGATTTAATGTTTGAAATGTTAAAGGTGTATGGAGTTTCTCGGATGACTTTATTGAAAAATAAAGATAATTTAATGCTTTTCAAAAAATTATATGCAATTGATGATTTAAAATTAATTCGACTTATACAAGGGCATATGCTTGACGATCATCAAATTGACATCAAAGGAATCGAAAATGAGTTACGTCAAGAATTTCAGCAGCGACAAGAAGTTACGATCCAACCTGTAACTGATGTACAACCCAAGACAGGAAATATCCTAATTGATCAAGCTAACCAGTTGAGCCCATTAGAATTTTTAAAAAATATTCGCGAACAACGTGGGGGTGTCGTAACGGCAAGCGAACAATATGCAATTGAGCAATTAATAAAATATGGACGGTTACCTAACCCGGTTATAAATATAGAATTATATACACTGAGTGTTTTACAAGATCGCAAAACTTTGCCGAAAGCAATCTTAGAGGCAACTTATTCAGACTGGGCTCAGGCTAACATTAAAACGCCCAGTGAGGCCATTAAGTATATTCAGCAACGAGAGAGAAAAATTAAACAAGGTCAGCAAAATCGTACATCAAGTCGAGCTGGACAGCAGAAACATGAAACAAAACCCGATTGGGAAAATCAACCAATTCAGGAGGTTAGCTCAGCCGATCAGGCTAAACTAGATAAAATGTTAGCCCAGATGGAAGCTAAGCGTGCCATCAAAAAGGAGTGATAATGCCAAATGTAGAACCATTTAATTTTCAAAATAATCGAGGAACTCAAAATATCGGAAAATCATTCCAAGATATTTTAAAAAAGCGGCCTCAAATGAGAAATGAATATGAAAAAATAAGGCAAATTATGTTGGAAGATGCAGAAATTAAAAATTTTATTCAAGAGCATCAGCCGGATTTAAGCGAAGCAATTTTCAATCGCGATTTAGCAACCATCTATGAATATTATTTGCAAAATAAAAAACAACAAGATGGCTTACCAGATGTTCATCCTGGTTATGATCCAGAGTTGTTATTTGTTGATAAACGTGTGGTGATTCAATATCGAGCAAGTCAAAAAATGCAAAAACAACATGAAAAGTTACGAGCAGCTAGTAAAATTATGGCAATTGGTATGCCTAAACAATTAAAATCGGCCACAATGAATGATTTTAAGTCAATGGATTCGGGAATGACTGCCGCTGTCTTAGCAGTTTCGGAATTTATTGAAGATTATGTTGATCGGCCTCAAGAATTTCATCAAGGTGCTTATTTACAAGGACCATATGGGGTAGGTAAAACTTATTTGATGGGAGCAATGGCTAATCAACTGTCTTTTGATGATATTGATGTATTATTGTTGCACTATCCAACTTTGGCTACCAATATGAAAGATGCAATAAGTGATCACAGTATTGACACTAAGACAGTACGGTCAGATATGAAATTGGTAGATATTCTAGTTTTAGATGACATTGGAGCTGAAAGTGATGGAAGTGGTTGGATTCGAGATGATGTTTTGAGTGTTGTTCTTGATTATCGAATGCAAAATGGACTAGCAACATTTTTTACATCTAACTTCTCTATGAAACAATTAGAGGAAGAACACTTCACATTGACCAAGAATGGGGCTGAACCAGTTAAAGCTGCTCGAATTATGCAAAGAATTAAATATTTAGCAAAGGAGATCCCAGTTAACGGCCAAAATAGAAGGCTAAATCCATGATATTAAATAAAGGCAAGAGACATTTTTTGTTTTGGCTATGTTTATTAACAGTTATATTATTTACATATTTTGGATTACGGCATGATGCATCGTTATACAGTAAACCTGTTGTATTGATAGAAAAAGTTAAAGTAATTGATGAAAATAATTCGACTGATGCATATCTGAATCATGTGACTAATTATCGACAAAAAGTTAAAGCTAAATTTTTAAACACTGATCGTCAAGGTGAAAAAATTTGGATTGAAAATAATTATGATAGTAGTCAAGGAATGGATCAAAAATTAAAGCCAAAAATGCAGATTTTTTTACGTCAACAAGGGGATGCTTGGAACTTTGATAATGTTAAAAGAGATGCCACCTGGATTCCGTTATTAATTGCACTAATTGGTTTGTTAATTAATTTGATGGGGAAGTCTGGACGTCTAACAGCCATTTCTTTGGTTTTAAATACAATTTTATTTATTATTACTATTGATTTAAATTTAAAAACTGGGACCCATTATTTATTACCATTATTTGTGATCTTTAGTTTAATTGTGTCTGCATTGACTCTTGGATTGGTGATGGGATTTAAAAAAAGGCAAACATGGGTGATTTTTGCAACAGTGGTTACAACTACACTTATTATAATGCTTTTAGCTGCTTTAGTTTTTAAGTTGAATCATAATCAAGGTGTTAACTTTGAATTGTTAGGGTTCATTACACAATTACCAGTTCCAATGTTTTTTTCAATGACGTTAGTAGGAGTTTTGGGGGCAGTCATGGATGAATCAACGGACATGATTGCTACTTTATTTGCATTAAGAAAAGAAAATCATGATGTAACAACGAAAGAATTAATAATTGCAGGACGACATGTAGGACAAGAAATATTCGGAGCATTAACCAACGTGTTATTCTTGATTTTTATTGCTGGACAGATCCCGATGGCTATTTTGTTTTTAAGAAATGGGAATAACATTGGGTATACTTATGATATGAACATGGCATTGGGGATGGTTCAAACTCTGATTAGTGCGATCGGAATTGTGTTAACAGTTCCAGCTGGAATTTTGTGGGTTATCATTGATTCTAAGTATGAAATGCATAAAAGGAGGCTTAATTAATGTCAGTTACATTCGTTTTAGCACTCATTTTACTAGTATTAATGGTAGTTATTGGTGGTAAAAAAGGAATGGGTGCTTTTGTTAGTCTATGGATTAATTTTATTTTATTAATGGGCATGCTTCTCTTAATTAGTTGGGGATTTAGTATGTTTATGGTGTTATTAATTGGGAGTAGTTTGGTCTTATTGATTACGATATATAGTGCTGGAGCTGATGAAGAAACTACGATGGTATCATTGAAAAGTAGTTTAATCGTTATGTTGATTTTAATTTTGGTGATTATTCCTGTTGAACATTTAAACTTTGTACAAGGATTTACCGTTGAAAATTCAGAAGAGTTGGAAGGCTTATCTTTGCAAATTGGTTTAAATTTTGGGCAGTTGGGAATTGCAGCCGCACTGTTAGCAACACTTGGAGCAATCGCTGAAGCGTCTGTAGCAATTACATCAGGATTATCTGAGATTATGGAACACCACCCAGATATGGAAGTAAATAAATTAATACGATCAGGTTACCAACTAGGTTATCAAATTATAGGAACGGCTTTAAATACTGTTTTATTTGGTTTTATGGCTGATTTTTTGAGCTTGGGAATTATGTTTGCTAAACTTAATTATGGTATTGGAGATATCGTTAATTCTAAATTATTAGTTTCAGCTATTTTATCAATGCTGTATGCCTTTTTTGGTGTTATTATGGTGTTACCAATAACCTTGGGTTTGATTAAGATTCATCAACTAAAAGTAATAAATTCTGAGAATTAAAGTTAAAAATATTTTTAAATTGTATGCAATATAATACCTCGCTGCGTTAAATATGAAAAAACTCTATTAAATTAGTATTTACTTGATGAAAATTAGATATTTATGTTAAACTTAATAAGTTTGTTAAAAATAATGTTTTGAAAGAATAGGGTGCTAAGATGAATAAAATTTTGATAATTGAAGATGAGGAAAATTTAGCACGATTTGTTGAGTTAGAATTACAACATGAAGGCTATGAAACGACAGTTGCCGATAATGGTCGAACTGGGTTAGAAATATCGTTAGAAGAAAATTTCGATTTGATTCTATTAGATCTAATGTTACCAGAATTAAGTGGGTTAGAAGTTGCACGTAGACTTCGAGAAGTCAAAAACACACCTATTATTATGATGACGGCTCGTGATTCAGTTATTGATCGCGTTTCAGGGTTAGACTATGGGGCTGACGATTATGTTGTAAAGCCGTTTGCAATTGAAGAATTGTTGGCACGTATCCGGGCTTTATTGCGTCGAATTAATATTGAAACTGAAGAGCATGCTAGTCATCAAAGTATTGTAAAGTATCGTGATTTGGTGGTTGAAAAAGAAAATCGAATTGCGCGACGTGGTGATGAAATTATCAATTTAACGAAACGCGAATATGAATTACTTGTTATTTTGATGGAGAATATTAATGTTGTTCAATCAAGAGAAGTACTTTTGGCCAAGGTTTGGGGATATGATGATAACGTTGAAACCAATGTTGTAGATGTTTATATCCGTTACCTACGTAATAAAATTGATTATAGTGACTCTAAAACTTCATATATTCAAACTGTTCGTGGAACCGGTTATGTGATGCGTCAATAGAATTTGGAGAGATACAATGGATAAAACAGCCATTGTTAAAAATAATCCCAAGCAAAAGCCAGGTTTGTCACTTAAATGGAAGTGGGCCATGGGCTCAGCATTGGGATTTTTTTTAATATTTATAATTTTTAGTTACATTTTAATTATGGCATTTGCTAATCGTATGTTGGTGGATGAAAAAATTTCATCGCGGGAATCTCTTAATTGGGTAGCCCAACGATTAGAAAAGGTCCCAATTGACAAGGTTAAATCGCAAGAAATTGAATCAGCGATTATTGGAGATAACGCCTTGTCACAAAAACAAGAGGTCGGATTGGTAGAAACTATGCGCCCTGACTTTAAAATCATAATTTACGATGGATCGTATCAAGTTTATCCCAAACATAAACCGGCAATGATTAATTTAGAAAATAGAAAGATTCATTTAGAACATGACCAAAATGGTAATCAAACATTGGTTGGTTATAAAACCATTCATAATAAAAATGGTAAAACGATCGGAGTCATTCGATTAGATAATAATTTAGAACAATTTAACCGTTTATTTAATCGAATTTATATGATTACGATTATAGCAACACTTTTGGGAGTTTTCTTTACTGCAATTTGGGGTTACTGGTTAGCTGATTATCTGTTGAGACCGATGGATGATATTAAAAAAGTGGTAGATGCAGCTAGAATTGATTCTCAATCGCAGGCTCGAGTTGACTCAGATGGAACTAGAAATGATGAAATAACTGATTTAGGTAAAATTGTGAATCGTAGTTTAGATCAAATGCAACATACTATGATGGCTCAACATCAGTTTGTGGAAGATGTTTCGCACGAACTTCGTACGCCAGTAGCAATTGTTAAGGGCCATATGGAACTCTTAAACCGTTGGGGTAAGGATGATCCTAAGATTTTAAATGAATCAATTGAAGCATCTTTAAAGGAAATTAGCCGGATGCAAGGATTGGTCCAAGAAATGTTGGATTTGACACGTGCAGACCAAGTGGAATTAGCTTTTAAAGATGGAAATACTGATATTCGTGAAGTGGTAACCTTAGTATATAATAATTTCAAAATGATCCATGATGATTTTACTTTTATTCTGGATGATGATTTAAAACATCCAACTTTTGTAAATATGTCACGAGATCATTTGGAGCAAATTATGATTATTTTATCTGATAATGCTGTGAAATACTCACGCGATCGCAAAGAAATTCACTATTCTGTGTCACGTAATGGAGGACAAGTTCAGATTGCGGTACAAGATTTTGGTGAAGGGATTAGTCCTGAGGAAGCCCATCATGTTTTTGATCGCTTTTATCGTGTTGATAAAGCTCGATCACGTAAGCAAGGTGGAAATGGTTTGGGCTTAAGTATTGCTCAAAAATTGATTGAGGGCTATGGTGGGACCATCATCTTGGAATCTGCTGAAGGTCATGGGTCGATTTTTAGAATTACATTACCTATTAAAAACAATGATCGTAAGTCGAAATAATTATAAATATATATTCTTTAAAAGATAGTATATGAAAAAAGACGCTAACGTTGTATAATTGACTTATACAAATGAAAGCGTTTTTTTATTATCGGAGGATGGACTAATGAAAGTTGCAATTATCGGATGTACTCATGCAGGTATTTTCTCAGCTCGTGGAATTCTAGAAACAGATCCAACGGCTGAAATTACAGTTTTTGAAAAGAATGATACTGTCTCTTTTCTTTCATGTGGAATTGCTCTATGGGTAGGTAATCACGTTTCTGACCCTGAGAAAATGTTTTATGATTCAGTTGAAGCCATGAAAAATGATGGTATTGATATGAAGATGCAGCATGAAGTTACGAATGTTGACTTGGAAAATAAAGTTGTAACATATCAAAGTTTGGAGAATCAACAAGAGAAAACTGAAAAATTCGATAAAATTGTTGTGACAACTGGTTCAAAGCCAGTTATGCCACCAATTCCTGGAATTAATGGAAAAAATATTTATCTATGCAAGAATTGGGATGATGCCAAAGCTATTAATGAGGCCGTCAAAGATGTTAAATCAGCGATCGTAATCGGGGCTGGATATATTGGAGCTGAAATTGCAGAACAATTTTCAGTAAGCGGAATTAAAACAACTTTGATTGATGGTCTTGATCGGGTTCTGGCAAAAAACTTTGATAAAGATATTACGGATGAAGTTGAGATTGAATATCAAAAACACGATGTTACTTTAGGCTTAGGGCAAATGGTACAAGCGTTTGAATCTACTGATGACAGTGTTAAGGTAACAACTGATAAGGGATCTTATGAAGCAGATATTGTTGTCTTAGGAATTGGATTCTTACCACGGACTGATTTATTTACTGGGCAAGTTGATATGATTAAGAATGGAGCTATTATTGTTGATAAGTATATGCAAACTTCAGTTAAAGATGTTTATGCGGCTGGTGATTCTGCGACTGTATTTTATAATCCAACACAGCAAGATGACTACATTCCATTGGCAACAAATGCAGTACGTCAAGGAATTTTAGTTGGTAAAAACATTTTGAAGCCCACTGTAGCATACTTGGGAACTCAAGCAACGTCGGCTGTTGAGCTTTATGGTAAGGCAATGGCCAGTTCTGGATTAAATCAGCAATTAGCTCAAGCACGTGGTATTGAAGGAATCAAGACCGTTACCATTGAACAAGATTATCGACCTGATTTCATGTTAACGACAACCCCTGTACGTGCTACTTTGGTTTGGGATGAAAACACTCGGGCTGTTTTGGGTGGATCATTTTATTCTGAACATGATATTTCACAAACTGCTAATGCCTTATCATTAGCGATTCAAAATAAGATGACAATTGATGAATTGGCGCTTTCAGACTTCTTATTCCAACCAAATTTCAGCCAACCAATTAATTTCTTAGGGGCAGTGGCTATGGCAGCAGCAAAGCAATAAGCTATTGTTAAATTTCTAAAAATTTTTAAGGTTGGGACAGTCTGTCCCAGCCTTTTTATAAACTTATATAAACACTAAATATTTTTTAAATCTAACCGGCGGAATGTGAAAAATATAATTTAAATAAAACATAGATAATATTATTCTTTATTTTTAAATATATTTATTCTTATCATAAAATTTAATAGGAAACTACCATGGAAGCGATTATAATATTTATTAAGCACTTTTATTTTTAAATTTTGAGAAAAAGTAGCCATGATTTAAGATTATTTAAAATTGAGCTAGTCCTATTGGGAGGAGTTGCTAATGAAAGAAATTTTAAATGCATTACATGAAACAGATAAAGATTTTCAAAAAATTTTAAAAGAAATTATGAAAGATTATAAAATAACCATTGCAGAATGGCATCTTTTAATGAAAGTGGACAATGAATTTGATACTCAAGATCAATTGAGCCAAACAACAGGGTTAGATACTTCAACCCTCTCACGACAGTTAAATGCTTTAATGAAAAAAAAGATGATTGAACATCAGGTTGTTGGCCATGATCATCGACATTTTATATATCAAGTTACACCGTTAGGGGCAGAAAGTTTGGCCAAAATTAAAGCACAGTATCAGGCGACTGAGCAACAAATTTTTTCCGTTTGGTCTGAAGAAGAAAAGTCAATGTTGCAAATTTTAATAAATCGATTGGACAAATCAATTCAAAAAGGATTGTAAATCTCGGGTGGAAGCTAGTCAGTTCTAGTGGAACAGCGTATAATGAATAATTAATTTATTATTTGAATTATTTAGATGCCCAAATATTTTTAGATTAGAAAAGAGATTTATTTATGAAGATTGCAATTATGACCGATTCAACGGCAACAATTAGCTCTGAAGAGGCTGAACGATACAATATTAAAGTAATTCCAATTCCAATTATTTTAGATGGTAAGGCGTATAAAGAAGGAACTGAAATTACACCAAAACAGTTTTATGAGAAATTAAAAACTTCAGATTCATTTCCATCAACTTCCCAACCAGCTATTGGAGAATTGATGGAAATTTATGAAGATTTGAAATCCGAAGGCTATGATAAAGTAATTTCAATTCACTTAGCATCTACAATTTCAGGGTTTATCAATAATGTAGCATCAATTGCAGATAAAATTGATGGTTTGGAAGTTATTCCATATGATTCAAAAATAACGGTTCGTTTGATGGGATGGTTGGTTTTAAAAGCTGCTAAAATGGCACAAGATGACAAAAGTGTTGATGAAATTTTATCAACTTTAGATCAACTTCGTGATTCGATAGATGAATATTTCGTAGTTGATGATTTGAATAATTTAGTGCGTGGCGGACGTTTGTCAAATGCTGGGGCCATTATTGGAACAATGTTAAAGGTTAAACCAATTTTAACCTTTGATAACGATTCAAACTATATTGTCCCATTTGAAAAAGTTCGTTCAATGAAGAAAGCTAAAAAACGAGTTGAAGCCATTTTTAAGGATGTATTGATGAATACTGATTATCCTTTGAAACCATTGGTTATTCATGCAAATGATCCAATTGAAGGTGAGAAGTGGCGTCAAGAGCTTGAAGGAATGTATCCTGAATTGAACTTTGAACTTTCTTATTTTGGCCCGGTGGTAGGAACCCATTTGGGTCAGGGAGCATTAGCGGTTGCTTGGATGCGTGATCCAGAAAGTTTGTAAAAAATTAAATTATTAGTATTACATTTATTAGGTAGGAGAGAAAGATGACTAAAGTTAAAATTGTAACCGATTCGACGGCAGTTTTGTCAGATGCAGAAATTAAGGATTTGGGGATTAAAGTAATTCCTTTGAATGTTATGATTGATGATAAGACGTATACAGATGGTGTTGATTTATCACGTGAGGAATTCATGGATAAAATGGCACAGGCCAAAAATCTACCTAAGACATCAACTCCTGCGTTGGGTGTTTTTACCGATGCTTATGAAGATTTATTAGCTAATGATGATGATGTGGAAATTATTAGTATTCACTTAACTCCAGGTTTGTCAGGGACTTTTGACACTGCACAACAAGCAGCTAAGATGTTGGAAACTGATAAAATTCATGTTATTGATTCAACCTTCATTGATTGTGCATTAGGGTTCCAAGCAATTAAGGCTGCTGAATTAGCCCAACAAGGTAAGTCTGCGACAGAAATTATGCAAGAAATTAAAGCGGTTCATGCAAATACGGAATTGTACTTAACTTTGAGTTCTTTAGATAATCTAACAGCGGGTGGACGTATTTCGAAAGCAACTGGCTTTATTAGTGGTTTGTTAAATATTAAAATTGGGGCTCATATTGTTAATGGTGACATTATTGCCGAGACTAAAGGACGTGGGTCAAAAACAATTAAGAATTATTTGAAGAAAATTGTGGATCAAATGCATGAAGCTAAAGGTATTCAAAGAATTGGATTATCACATGCTGGAATTCCAGAATTGGCGCAAGAATTAGCTGATATTTTAAGAACTGAGTTTCCTGAAGCCCAAGTTCATGTTCAACAAACGACACCAGTTGTATCAACGCATACTGGCGCTGGTGCATTTGGGCTTAGTTATTTAAAACAATATTAATTATTACTAATGAAGAATAGTGCTGGAACTTGTTTCAGTTCTATTTTTTTTCATTTAACAGAAATAATTTAGTATATCATCCTTAAAATAAGGTCTTAATAATTGTTAATTCATGATTAGGAAAAGGTATTATGTTAGAATTTACTAAAAATAAAGTATAATGATTAGAAATGTCTTGAATTTTATTTGGTATAATTAATTTCTGCGTGAAAGGGGGGATCGATTATGAAAAGAATACTAATCGTTTTAATGACATTATTGATTAGTTTTAGTCTTTCACCGTATATTGAGGCTAAGGAAATTGTTAAGAATCAAGTTCAATTAGTGACGGTTGGTGATTCTTTAACACAAGGTGTGGGAGATACCACTAATCAGGGTGGTTATGAAAAAAGAATTGCGAAATTAATTGAGAAAAAAGATCATGTTAAGGTTAAAACCAATAATTATGGTAAATCGGGTGATCGTTCCGACCAAATTTTAAAGCGTGTTCAAAAAAATGGAATAGCACAGAAAAATATTAAAGAGGCTGATATCATTGTAATGACATCAGGTGGAAATGACTTACAACAAGAATTATTTAAATTAATTCAAACTAAAGAAGAAAAAGATATTTTGTTAAAGGTAAAATCACATAAAGACGAATATTCTGATAGTTTGAATGAACTTATGAATTACATTAGAAGTTTGAACCCAGATGCTCCTATATTTATTTTTGGAAATTATAATCCTTTGTATGTTTATTTAGCTAATCGACCTGATATTAATCAAGCTGTGCATCTTTATAATTCAATAAATAGTGAAACAGCTCGTGAGAATAATAATGCATATTATGTTTCAGTTTTTAATAAACTTACTTATGGTCAGTTTCAAAGCAAAAAACAGCAGGCTAAGCTAGAAAAACAATCAGCAGCGTCTTTTACAGGAACAGTAGATAATAAAGTAGTTAAATCGACTTTAAATGGTCCCAATAAAGAGAAAAACGAATATATTACTAGTTCAGATCATTATCATCCAAATAATAAGGGGTATGATCAGATGAGTAAGGCACTTTTTAAAACTGTTCAAAAACAAAAGGATGAGTGGATATATAAATAATGGTTAAAAAAGGATTGACTAAAGAACAACATCAGTTTAGACAACAAGGAATTTTGTGGGGGATTGGAGGAGCTTTAATTGTTTTAGTTTTTGTGGCTTTAATTTTAATGGTGATGCCACAAGGAAAGGAAAAACAATTTAGTACCCAGCAACAAGTTAAAATGACCGATGCTTCAATGGATGTACAATTAACGAAGAAAAATTTGAATGCTTGGATGAATAAATATTTGAATGATGATCCATCATTGAAAAAACGATTACGCTTTGAAATGGGGCAGTCAAGTATGATGGTCTATGGAACAGAACGCCTTTTAGGGCAAGATGTAGACTATGGAATGAAGATGACACCATCTGTCACTAAAGATGGTAATTTATTATTGCACGCTGATTCAGTTGCAGTGGGGCAGTTGCCTTTACCAGTCAATTATGTGATGGGTGGACTAGCTTCGCACTTAGATTTGCCAGCATGGGCCGATGTGAATCCTAAGAAGCAGACAATTTTAATTGATTTTAAAAAAGTTCCTAAGGTTTCTGGTATGCAGATTAAAATTAAGCAAATTAATATGAAAAAGGATCACTTTGTGTTCCAAGTGGGGTTACCAAAATAATGAGGCGTTCATTTTATCAATGGTTGATGACACAAAGAGATCCAGTCACACACGATGAAGTTAAAAATTTTGCGAATGGAACTTTTTATGATCAAGCATTTCCAAAGCAAAGCACAGATTTTGATGAACTTTCAAGATATTTGGAAGAAAATGGCAATTATTTACAAGCAATGGATATTTTTGATGCAGCTTGGCGTCAATATCTAGCATCAGAAGAATAGAGGTTTATTTTTATGGGACAAATTATTCAGTGGTATCCAGGCCACATGGCGAAGGCCTTCCGCTTAATGCGCGAAAATATGAAGTATGTAGATATTGTATTTGAATTAGTAGATGCCAGGATTCCATTGTCTTCACGGAATCCTGAACTAGATGATGTCTTAGGAGATAAGCCACGGTTATTGGTAATGACTAAGACCGATTTAGCTGATCCATCCCGGACTAAGGAATGGATTACATATTTTGAAACACGAGGATTAGCAGTAGTCGCTCTTGATTCACGTGACCGGAAGACCCCTCAGACTATTACAAAAGCGGCGCGTAAAGTTTTGGCTGAAAAGTGGGATCATCTTTTGGAAAAAGGAGTTAAAGACAAGGCGATTCGAGCTTTAGTAGCTGGGATTCCAAACGTTGGTAAATCAACACTTTTGAATCATCTGGTGATGAAAAATGTAGCCATTACTGGTGATCGACCTGGAGTTACTAAAAAATTACAATGGCTAAAAACACCTACTAACTTAGAGTTATTAGATACACCAGGAGTTTTATGGCCTAAATTTGATGATCAACGCGTTGGTCAACATTTAGCTATGACTGGTGCAATTAAAGATCAATTGATTAATGTGGATGATATTGCTTTAGAAGTTTTGAAATTTATGCGTGAGTATAATCCACAATCGATTACTGAGCGGTATAAACTGCCATCAGATATTTGGGACGAAGAAACTGATGTTAACATCTTGCTTTTGATTACTCAAAAATTAGGTTTTAAGGATGATTATAATCGTGCTGGTGAAAGAATTCTGCTAGATTTGCGTCGTGGTAAATTGGGAAAATATACGATTGAAGTGCCTAATGATCAAATCGGGCAAAATGATGTTAAAAATGGATAAATTAACGATAGCCGAAGTTAAATCAATCTTACAACAACCAAAAATTAAGGCTGACATTTTAAAACATTTAGCAGAGGATGATCGTAAAGGCGTTCAACGTTTATTAGTTAGTTATCAACGCCGAATTGAGAAGCAGCAAAAGATGCAAGCTACTTTTAATGAACGACAAGTTTTTGAACAAGCATATTGGAAAAAAGGTCAATTTGTTGCTGGTATTGATGAAGTTGGACGTGGCCCTTTAGCTGGCCCTGTTGTTGCGGCAGCAGTGGTATTAGATGACAATTTTGATTTAATTGAAGTCCATGATTCAAAACAATTGTCTTTGAAAAAAAGAGAAGCGCTAGTTCCTAAAATAAAATCCCAAGCTTTAGATTATGCCTTTGGAGTAGTTACATCTGAACAGATTGACGAAATTAATATATATCAAGCTGCTCGAGTTGCTATGCTTGAGGCTTATAAAGGGCTCCAATATAATGTAAATGGTTTATTAATCGATGCAATGGACTTGGACATAGAGCTTGATCAAACTAGTTTAATTAAAGGTGATGATCGTAGTATTAGTATTGGAGCTGCTAGCATTTTAGCTAAAGATTATCGAGATAATTTAATGGCAGAATACGATTTAAAATATCCAGGTTATGATTTTAAAAATAATGCCGGATATGGTACTGCTAAGCATTTATCTGGACTAGAAAAGTTTGGCATTACACCAATTCACCGAAAAACTTTTTCACCCGTTAAAAATTATCTGAATTAATATTATTTTTGAGATCCTTTCTTTATATTGGAGGAAGTGGTCTATGACAAATCGAATTTTTATTTTAGTTTTATTGTTAATTCCAAAAATAACCTTGGAACAGCGTATTAAAATTTATCAAAATATTGATTGGCCTCAAGAACAGTCCTGGTCGTCATGGATGGACTGTTTAATGATTGCTATGGATAAACTTAATTTAGCTAAAAAGATTGGCTTAGACAATTTGTTAGAAGATTTAATTGAACAATTACGACGAATCGAAAGAACAGATTATATTTGTATTTTAGATGAATTTTATCCATTAAAATTACATGTATTAGCATATCCGCCACTGGTTTTGTTTTATCAAGGTAATTTGGACTTGTTAAAAACGCCTTGTTTAGCGATTGTTGGGGCACGTAAAAATAGTAGCTATGGTAATTTTTTATTGCAATCTTGGATTCCATCTTTAAATACGGCGGGATTAACTATTGTTTCAGGGTTAGCTGAGGGTATTGATGCGATTGCTCATCATAATACCTTAAAGGTTGGGGGACGCACGATTGGTGTGTTGGGGACGGGTTTGAATCAAATTTATCCACGGCACCATAAGAGGCTCCAACAAACTATTGGCGAAAAAGGATTAGTTATTAGTGAATATTTACCAAATCAGGGTCCTCGTAAATATCAATTTCCGCAAAGAAATCGTTTGATTGCGGCTTTAAGTCACTGCGTATTGGTAGTAGAAGCACGGTACAGATCGGGATCTTTAATTACTGCTGATTTAGCACTTGATTTAAACCGAGGTGTTTTGACCATTCCAGGTCGGGTGGACTTTGCCTTATCAAGGGGTTGTAATGAATTATTAGTACAGGGTGCTCAACCAGTTTTATCTGCTAAAGATGTGATATCAGCTTTTAATGAATATTATTGGTTAAATTAATATAAAACTTTTTGTATATTTGTAAGATAATTAAAATGGTTGACAGTTTATGAAAATTTGGTTAGACTTTTGATATTCAGTAGACGACCTTATTCAATGTCAGAGAAGCCACGGTTGCTGTGAGTGGTGCAGGTAATTTCGTTGAACTATTAACAATTTAACTTTGTAAAGTGACTCGTTCTTTTTTGGACGGGTAATTTTGGGTGGTACCGCGGAAAATGATGCTTCGTCCCAACTACGTTTTTTAACGTAGTTGGGACTTTTTTATTGAAAAGGAAAATGAATATGAATGAAAATACAAATAAAGTGAGCTTTAAATTAGCATTAAGTATTGTTCTAGGACTTATTTTGATTTTTAGTACTGGAATTATTGGTCTCAATCTTCCAGCTTTTATGCCATTGATTGTCAGCTTAGTTTTACTCACGATAATATTACGTTTTAAAAAAGTTTCATGGTCTGAGATGCAAGATAACATATTGGCAGGGATAAGAACTGGTTTAGCTCCATTATTTTTATTCTTATTAATTGGTATGCTAATTGCATTGTGGATGGGAACTGGAGTCATCCCCTCAATGTTATGGTTAGGGTTTAAGTCAGCTAATAGTACATGGTTTTTGCCAAGTACCTTATTAGTAACTGCTTTGGTTGGTTCAATGATTGGTTCAGCCTTTACTACAATTGGAACAGTAGGGGTAGCCTTAATGGGGGTGGGAGTAACGCTTGGATTTAACCCAGCCTTAGTAGCAGGGGCAATTTTATCAGGAGCAATTTTTGGAGATAAATCATCACCATTATCGGATTCTACGAACTTAGCAGCGTCAATTGCTGAAACTGATCTATTTGCACATATTAAAAATTTAATGTGGACGACTTTACCAGCATTATTAGGTTCTTTGATAATTTTTATTATTCTTGGTTTGGGTCATCATGGTGGATCAACAAGTCGGTTAGCTACACTAAGTCAATTGATTACACCCACTTGGTGGAGCATTATTCCGCTGGTATTACTAGTCGGTATGGCCATTTTGAAAGTTCCAGCTATTCCAACTTTATTATTAAACATTGGCTTGACTGGTACGGTATACTTGTTTAATCATTCACCCCAAGCCCTTAGTCAAATTTTAATGGACGGATTTAAAACAACATCAACTAATCCTAATTTAGTAAACCTTTTAAATCGTGGAGGAATGATGTCGATGATGCCAACTGTCATCGTTATTATGTTAGCATTATCTTTAGGTGGAATTTTAACGGAACAACGGATTCTACAAACGGTTATGGCGCCACTTTCACAAAAAATTAATTCAGCATCTGGAGTCTTAACTGGTGTAATCTTTACAGGAATTGCCGCAAATTTTTTAATCGGAGAACAATACCTGTCTACGATATTACCTGGACAACTTTGGAAACCAGCTTTTGACCGAATTAAATTGAGTCGTTTGGCTTTAGGAAGAGCATTAGAAGATTCAGGAACTGTTATGAACTACTTAGTTCCATGGGGAGTTGCCGGTAGCTTTGCGGCTCAAACTTTGGGAGTTCCAGTGGCAGATTTTGCGCCTTTTGTTTTCTTTGCCATCTTGTCGCCAGTCTTTTCGTTATTATCAGCTTGGACGGGAATTGGAATAAAAAAAGAAAATCAGGATGTTAAATAAGGTGTTTGAATTTAGGTAATAAATCCTATTTACTAATAATTTATTCCAGATAATCTATATTGAATTAGTTATTTGACATGGTCGTTTATTCTTCCAGATAGGTTATAATTAATTTATGCGATTTTAGATGAGGGGAAATGAGATAATGTATGAATATTTAAATGGCTTAATTACAGTTTTAGCGCCAAAATTTATTGTCGTTGAAGCCGGTGGAGTTGGGTATCGGGTTATCGTTGGTAATCCCTACGCCTTTGAACAAAATAAGTCAGCCAAGGTTTATATTGAACAGATTTTACGCCAAGATGAAGAAACGTTATATGGCTTTCAAACGTCTGGTGAAAAACAGCTTTTTGAGCAATTACTAGCTGTTTCTGGGATTGGACCGAAGAGTGCTTTAGCAATTTTAGCAAATTCTGATCATACCGGTCTTATTCAGGCCATTGTTTCGGGTGATGTTAATTATTTGGTTAAGTTCCCCGGTATCGGAAAAAAGACTGCGCAACAAATTGTCCTTGATTTACAGAATAATTTAGCTAAATTACCATTTGATTTTAATAATATTACTGGAATTGAGCAACCAAAACAGTCGGAAAATCCAGCATTAGATGATGCTTTGGAAGCTTTAAAAGCGCTTGGGTACGGAGCGCGTGAAGTAGATAAGGTGTCTAATAAATTGGCAGCCTTAGATACTTTGGATACTGCTGGATATGTTTCAGCAGGTTTAAAATTGTTTAACTAAGTAAGCCTGAAGGAGTAATAACATGAGTGATGGGATTTTAGATCAAACGTCCCTGAATCCGGACGAGGAGCAAAGTGATCTTAATTTAAGGCCTAATACGTTGAAACAGTACATCGGGCAAGCAGAATTAAAAGAACGTTTGCAAGTTTATATTCAAGCGGCTAAACAACGAGAAGAAGCATTAGATCACACGTTGCTCTATGGTCCACCAGGACTTGGTAAAACAACTCTTGCACTGGTAATTGCGACAGAGCTAGGAGTTAATATTAAAACGACGACAGGTCCTGTTATTGAAAAGCAGGGAGACTTACTGGCAGTTTTAAATGAATTACAACCAGGCGATGTTTTGTTTATTGATGAAATTCATCGTTTACCTAAAACGGTCGAAGAAATGTTATATTCTGCTATGGAAGATTTTTATGTTGATATCATTGTGGGCGAAGGTGAAAATTCACGACCTGTGCATTTTCCGCTGCCTCCTTTTACATTGATTGGGGCAACAACCCGTGGTGGAATGCTTTCGCAACCATTGCGAGATCGTTTCGGAATCGTTGAACATATGAATTATTATAATCAACAAGAGCTTAGTGAAATTATTTTGCGCTCAGCTGGTGTATTCGGGATTGAAATTGAGAAATCTGGGGCAGCAGAGTTAGCTCGAAGATCTCATGGGACACCACGAATTGCAAATCGCCTTTTACGCCGAGTTAGAGACTTTGCTATGGTCAAAAATTATGATTCGATTGATTTGTCCTTGGTGGATTTTGCCTTAGGATTGCTCAAAATTGATCGATCGGGATTAGATCAAGTTGATTTAAAAATTCTGAATACGATGATTGAAAATTATGATGGTGGACCGGTAGGGATTAAAACATTGGCGGCAAATGTTGGTGAAGAAGTTGATACTATTGAGTCAATGTATGAACCATACTTATTGCAGATCGGTTATCTAAAAAGAACACCACGCGGTCGTATGGTGACTATGAAAGCCTATGATCATCTGCAAATTGCTTATGATAAAGAAAGAAGATAAAAAATGAATTTATCAAATTATACTTTGGATGATTTTGATTATGATTTACCAGTAGAATTGATTGCACAAACTCCATTAGAAAAAAGGGATACTTCACGTTTATTAGCATTGAATGCAGATACTGGGATGCTTGAAGATCGTCATTTTTACGATATTTTAGAATATTTAAAGCCAGGTGATGCTATTGTGATGAATAATTCGCGAGTGTTGCCTGCACGACTTCATGGAATTCGCCCTGAGACAGGTGGTCACGTTGAAGTATTGATGCTTCGACAAGATCATGGGGATGTCTGGGAGACTTTGGTTAATCCGGCCCGTAAATATCCAATTGGTGCGGAAATTTCCTTTGGGAATGGTGAATTAACTGCCACGGTAACTGAAGAGCTAGAGCACGGTGGCCGAATGGTCGAATTTCATTATAATGGAATTTTCTTGGAAATTTTGGAATCCTTAGGTGAAATGCCTTTGCCACCTTATATTAAGGAAAAATTGGAAGATCAAGAACGTTATCAAACAGTTTATTCTAAGGTAAATGGATCAGCAGCAGCACCAACAGCTGGATTGCATTGGACACCGGAATTACTACAAAAAGTTGCAGATAAGGGTGTTAAACTAGTAGAATTGACTTTACACGTTGGATTGGGAACTTTTCGACCAGTTGAAACTAATAATTTAGAAGATCATAAGATGCATTCTGAATTTTACCAATTAAATCAATCTGCAGCTGATACTTTGAATGATGTCAGGGCAAATGGCGGTCGGATTATTGCGACTGGAACGACTTCCATTAGGACTTTGGAGACCATTGGGTCAAAGTTCAATGGGGAACTAAAAGCTGATTCTGGATGGACTGATATCTTTATCAAGCCGGGTTATCAATGGACAACGGTTGATGCTTTTATCACTAATTTCCATTTACCAAAATCAACTTTGGTAATGCTGGTGGCGGCTTTTACGGGACGAGAAAATATTTTAAATGCTTATCAGCATGCTATTGAAGAACAATATCGTTTCTTTTCATTTGGAGATGCGATGTTTATTCATCATTAAAAGGAGAAAAAATGCGTCAATATAGTGAATTTGATCAATTTTTAATGGAAAAATATCCATTAAAAGAAGAATTAATGAATGATCCCAAGCGGCCAGTTGTTTATGAATTATTGCATGTTGAAAAACATACTGGTGCACGTTTAGGAAGAATTTATACACGGCATGGAGTGGTACATACGCCAATGTTTATGCCAGTTGGAACTCAAGCTTCAGTTAAAAATGTTTCACCGCGAGATTTAGAGGATATTAATTCTCAATTTATTCTTTCAAATACTTATCATTTATGGGTTCGTCCAGGAGATGAGTTAATCGCTAAAGCTGGTGGGTTGCATAAATTTATGCAGTGGAACGGACCAATTTTAACTGATTCAGGTGGGTTCCAAGTTTGGTCATTGTCTAAAAACAATAAGATTTCTGAAAAAGGTGTTGATTTTAAGAACCATGTTGATGGCTCACAGATGTTCCTCTCGCCAGAAGTAGCTATGTCAATTCAAAATAATTTGGGATCTGATGTAATGATGCAACTCGATGAGGCAATACCATATTTTGAAACTTATGATTATGTTAAAAATTCAGTTGAACGAACGACCCGCTGGGCCAAAAGAGCTAAGGAAGCTCATAATCGGCCAAATGATCAAGCTTTGTTTGGAATTATTCAGGGAGCGGGATTCAAAGACTTACGTAAACTTTCTGCAGATGGTTTGATCGATTTAGACCTACCTGGTTATGCAGTAGGGGGGCTTTCTGTTGGTGAATCTAAGGAAGAAATGAATCGTGTACTTGATTTCACCGTGGATTGGATGCCAGCGGATAAGCCTCGTTATTTGATGGGAGTAGCAGCCCCAGACTCATTAATTGATTCAGCTATCCGGGGAATTGATATGTTTGATTGCGTTTTGCCAACTCGAATTGCTCGAAATGGATCACTAATGACAAAGCATGGTCGAATTGTCATAACAAATAGTAAGTATAAAGATGACTTTAGCTTAATTGATGAAGATACTGAAGATTATGGTTCAAATACGTTTACTAAAGCTTATTTACATCACTTATTTAAGGCCAATGAATTGTATGGTCAAAATATTGCATCTGTTCACAATTTAAGATATCTGTTAAAGTTAATGGAAGAGATGCGTGAGGCAATCTATCATGATGAATTATTAGATTTCAGAGCGCAAGTTTTGGAAGATTATGGTTATAATCAGCCAAATGCACGGTTGTTTTAGAGAAGGAGATTTTAACACATGTCACAAAGTTTATTGATTTTTGTTGCGTTTATCGCCTTGATGTATTTCATGATGATTCGCCCACAACAAAAAACTGCAAAAAAGCGTCAAAGTATGTTAAACGAAATAAAGCCAGGTACTGAAATTGTTACCATTGGTGGTTTGCATGGTAAGATTGATTCACTTGATAAAGATACATTTAGTCTTGATGCTGATGGTGTATTCTTAACTTTTGAACGGTCTGCTATTAGAACAGTCGTTGAGAATAAGGATGCAGCTGAAGTAGTTGAAACTACAGATGCTCCAGTAGTAGCAGAAAACACAAAGATTGTTGATGAAACTAGTTCTGTTAAAGAGGATGCTGTTTCAACAAAAGAAGATTAATTTTTAATCTGGTGAGGAGGCTTGGTGTATTTATATCCAAGTCTCTTTTTATATCGACATAATGTTTAAATGCATTCTAAAGTTAGGATAGTAAATGATATGGCTGATTTATTTGATATTCCATTAAAATTAAATAGTGATCGTCATATTATACATATTGATATGGATGCATTTTATGCGCAAATTGAAATGCGAGACCATCCAGAATATCGAGATGAAGCAATAATTTTGGCCAATGATCCACGTTTAACGGGAGGACGTGGAGTAGTTGCAACTGCTAATTATCAAGCTCGTAAACTAGGGGTGCATTCAGCAATGAGTGCTGTAGAAGCCTTGAAATTGGCACCTCATGCCCGTTTCGTAGTTCCTAATTTCAAATTATATCGAAAAACGTCTCAATTAGTTCATGAAATTTTCCATCGATATACCGAAAAAATAGAACCAGTAGCGTTTGATGAAGCCTATTTGGATGTTACTAATGATTTATCGACATTTGATTCAGATTTAGATTTGGCGCATCATTTGCAACAGACGATTTTTGATGAATTAAAGCTTACCTCATCGGTGGGCGTTTCATATAACAAATTTATGGCTAAGTTAGCTTCAGAACACAATAAACCGGTCGGATTTACATATATTGATCCTAGCCAAATTAGAGAATTTTTGAATGATCTTAAGATTCAAGAAATTCGAGGGATTGGTAAAAAAACGATTCCTAAAATGAACGATTTGGGAATCTATAATGGATATGATTTATATCAGCAAAGTCAAGCGACCTTGATTGATCATTTTGGTCGTGCAGGTTTTGATTTTTATCAAAGAATTCGAGGAGTTGATGATCGTGAGGTGGAGTGGAAAAGAGAACGAAAATCGATTGGAAATGAAAGAACTTATGGTCCCTTTTTATCTGAAGAAGCTGATGTTTTCGAGGCATTTCATCATTTAGCTAATTTATTAGAAACGTCCGTGCAACAAGAAAAAAAGCATGGAAAGACTTTAGTATTGAAAGTTAGAGATTCAGAATTTAAAACTGAAACACGGCGTCGAACTAATCTAGACTTTATGGAAAATAAAGCTGATTTATTTTACGATTTGGCATTGGAACTTTGGGATGAATTAGGAGGTTTTCAAGAACCAATTCGGTTATTAGGATTGACGATGACGAATTTGGCACCAATAACTTTTACCGATGTTCCGCTGGATTTATATGGGGTTTAACCAGCTTATCTGTGCTATAATTTGTTGTTAGTGATTAGAAAATAATTAAAAATATAATTGAAAGAATTGAGATAAAAATATGACGGCTGAAACAGTTATTTTAGAGCAAATTAAAAAGCATGATACAATTATCATTCATCGACATCAAAGACCCGATCCAGATGCTTTTGGTGCACAATTTGGTCTAGCGGATTTAATTCAAAACTCATTCCCAGAAAAAAAAGTTTATACAGTTGGTAAAATGCAACACAGTGCCCTTTGGATGGGAACTATGGATGAAATTGAGGACCAACTCTATGAGGATGCACTAGTTATTGTAGTAGATACTGCCAATACTCCCCGAGTGGATGATCAACGTTGGGAACAAGGGGATACAATTGTAAAAATTGACCATCATCCAAACGAAGAACCTTATGGAGATTATAATTGGGTGATTGAAGGTGCCTCTTCAACCTCTGCAATAATTTTTAGTTTCTATCAACAATTTAAAAATGAATTAGCGTTATCAAATAGTGGTGCTTCATATTTGTATAACGGAATTGTTGGTGATACTGGAAGATTCTTATATGCTACAAATGCTAAGACAATGGAAGTTGTTGCAGGATTAATGGAATTTGATTTTGATTGGTTTAAAATTAATCAAATGATGGATACTATTTCACCAGCTGCTGCTAAAATGTCTGGTTATGTTTTAAGTAATATGCAAATGAACGATCTAGGTTTAAATTATATTATTTTGAAACATGATGTTGTTGAAAGCTTTGAATTGGGAGATTTTGGGACTGCCTTTGTAGTGCCACTCTTAGGAAAAGTTAATACGATGAAAGCTTGGATTATCTTTGAAGAACAAGAAGAAGGTTTTTATCGAGTTCGCATGCGCTCTCGTGACGTGGTCATTAACAAAGTTGCGGCACGTCACGGTGGAGGTGGACACCCATTTGCTTCGGGTGCTTTAGCACAAGATCAAACTGAAATAAACACAATTATTGATGAAGTTAATGCTGTATTATAAACAACCATTAACGAATAAAACAGGAGAAATTAATGGCAAAATTTACGGATTATAATTTAAAATCAGAAATATATCAAGCTCTAGGTGCAATCAACTTTAAAGAGCCAACACCGGTTCAAGAGAAAATGATTCCAGTGATTCTACAAGGTCGTTCAGTTGTGGGACAGTCACAAACTGGATCGGGTAAGACTCATGCTTTCTTGATCCCAATCTTTGAAAAATTGAATTTAACGGAATCAACAGTACAAGTTATTATCACTACACCTTCAAGAGAATTAGCGGCTCAAATTAATCGTGCTGCTAAGCAAATTGCGGATATGTTTGATGAAAAAATTCGGCCTCAAATCGGGTACTACGTTGGTGGAACCGATAAAGCCCGTCAAACTGCACAACTAGAAAATAAACAACCACAAATTGTTATCGGAACACCTGGTCGAATTCATGACCTTTCAAAAAATGGAGCTTTAGATATACATAAAGCATCAACTTTAGTTATTGATGAAGCTGATATGACATTGGATGGTGGTTTCTTACCAGATGTTGATGCGATTGCTGGAGCGTTGCCAAGTGATCTACAAATGATGGTATTTTCGGCTACGATTCCTAAAAAATTACAACCATTTTTGAAAAAGTATTTAAATAACCCAATTATTGAAGAAATTCCAAGTGAGACGGTAATTGCTAATACTATTACAAATCTATTGGTTGGAACTAAGGGTAAGACAAAAGATGAAGTCGTTTATAGTTTGTTAACGATGGGTAATCCATACATGGCCTTAGTATTTACTAATACTAAGGTTCGTGCCAAAGAATTGGCTAAGTATTTACGACAACAGGGACTTAAAGTTGCTGAAATTCACGGAGATATTCAACCACGAGAACGTCGTCGAGTGATGACTGCTATTCAACGACTTGATTATCAATATGTCGTGGCAACCGACTTAGCCGCTCGAGGAATTGATATTCCAGGGGTTGACTTGATTATTAATGATGGTATTCCAAATGAATTGGAATTCTTTATTCATCGAGTTGGACGAACTGGTCGTAATGGTCAAACTGGAACGGCAATTACAATTTATAATCCAGATGAAGAAGACCGAGTAGCTAGTGTTGAAAAAATGGGGATTGAATTCCAACCTAAAAACTTTAGTCATGGGGAATTGAAGGACGGAATTGATCGTCGTCGTCGTCGTCAACGACATAAGTCTACCCAAAAGCTTGATCCAACGATGTTGGGGATGGTTAAAAAGAAGAAGAAGCACGTTAAACCAGGATATAAGCATCAAATTAAGGCAGCAATTGCTAAAGATGCTCGCTTTAAGAAACGAGTTTCTGACCGTGAAGAGTTACGTGCTAATCGTAAGACTAAAAAGAAAGCATCTGATCAGGCTCGCGGAAAATAACATTTAGGAGGAAGATGCTTTGGTTTGGACATCAGTTAAAAATTACAGTATCCTCGTGGGGGGATTTATATTTGGTTCATTACTTGTTGCGGTATCCATGAATTTCTTCTTTATTCCTAATAATATTTTTTCAGCTGGATTTAATGGAATTGCGCAACTGTTAAATTTATTTTTGACCTATTTGTTTCATATTCATATTGAAGTAGGAACAATGATTTTGGTCTTTAATATTCCGATTGCGATTGCAGGTTGGTTTTGGGCTGGTCGTCGTTTCGTAGTATTAAGTTTCTTGAACAATTTATTGGCATCTGGTCTACAAGTTTGGATGCCAAAAGTGAGCATTGTAAATAATGAGCCGATCTTAGCTGCGTTATTTGGTGGAATGTTATTAGGGGTTGCCATTGGGATTACTTTTAGATTAGGTTTTTCTACTGGTGGAATGGATGTTGTTGCTGCTATTGTTCAAAAACGAACGGGTCGGTCAATTGGATCTGTTAGTATGATGATTAATGGGGGTATAGTTTTGATTGCCGGCTTCTTTATTGGCTGGCAAAATGCGATGTATACGATTATTGGAATTTATGCAACATCTGTTGCTATGGATAATATTTATACTAAACACCGAAAATTAACCGCATTTATTGTCACAAAGCATCCTGATGAAGTCATTGAAAACTTACAGGCGAATGTTGTTCGTGGTATTACAATTCTTGATTCTGTGGGTGCCTATACCAAGCACCCATCAAAAACATTGATGATGGTCCTTTCGCGTTATGAATTAGCAGATATGGAAAATTTAACTAAAGAAGCTGATCCAGATGCCTTCATCAATGTATTGAATACTGTAAATGTATCTAATAATTTCATTAATGAGGATTTACAGCGTCAAATTCAGGTTGAGAAAATTGCTGCTAAAAAGCAAATTTCAGATGTTTTAAATAATTAATAATAGGAGAGAAAAGATGCCATTTGTACATGTTGAATTAGTAGAAGGACGTTCAGAAGCTCAATTAAAAGCAATGATGTCAGAAATTACAGATGCAGTCGAAAAAAATGCCGGCGCACCACGTGATGCAATTAAAGTAATCGTTAATGAAATGCCTAAAAATCGTTATATGGATGGCGGAACTCTAAAGTCCGAAGCATAAAATAAAGTTATCTTTATTTTTAAAGCACGTATTAGCTTAAAATGTGAAAAAACGTTTGATATTACGATTATAGGGGACTGAGATAGTTTTAGCTTAGTCAATAATTTAGGTGAGGCAAACTTGCCTCGCCTTTTTATTTAAAAATATTTAACCAACTAATTTTTATTTGAGGGTAATAGGTAAAAAATAATGACAAAAGAATATGTAATGGCAATTGATCAAGGAACCACTAGTACTCGCGTCATTTTATATGATAAAAATGGTAATACAGTAGGGATGGTTAAAAAAGAGCTACCTCAAATTTTTCAGGAGCCAGGCTGGGTTGAACACGATGCAAATCAAATTTGGATTGACACTGAGTGGTTGATGCAGCAAGTTTTAACAAAATATGATATTCCTGCTCAGGAGATTGATTCAATTGGAATTACTAATCAACGCGAAACAACAGTTTTATGGGACCGAGAAACCGGTGAACCAGTAGCGCCAGCTATTGTTTGGCAATCTAAGCAGTCAAATATAATGGCTGATAAACTCAAAGAAAATCATTTAGAAGAAAAAATATATGATAAAACGGGTCTATGGATTGATTCATATTTTTCAGCAACTAAAATAATGTGGTTATTAGACCAAAATTCAGAATTAAAACAATTGATGGATGAGAATCGACTTCGTTTTGGGACAATAGATTCGTGGCTGTTGTGGAAGCTCACTAGAGGAAAGGTCCATGCTACGGATTATACCAATGCATCACGAACTATGCTTTTTAATATTCATACTTTGCAATGGGATCCAGAGTTATTGGAGCTTTATGGAATTAACCCAAACTTATTGCCGAAAGTTAAAAATTCATCAGATGATTTTGGTGAAACGATTCTGAAAGGTGTTCCAATTAAGATTGGAGCATTAGCTGGTGATCAGCAAGCTGCCTTGTTTGGACATCAAGCATTTAAGCCTGGTTCTATTAAAAGTACATATGGGACTGGCGCGTTTATTGTCATGAACACTGGAGATCAACCAAAAGTTTCAAAGCATGGTTTGCTAACAACGATTGCTTATGGTTTAAACGGAAAAATCACATATGCACTTGAAGGTTCAATTTTCGTCGCTGGATCAGCAGTTCAGTGGTTAGAAGAAGGAATGGATATCATTGATAATTCAGCAATGTCAGCAGAATATGCTTATCAGTCAAGCCAGTCAGTTCCTTATCAAGATATTTACCTGGTACCAGCTTTTACGGGCCTTGGTGCACCTTATTGGGATCAAAAAATTCGTGGAGCTGCTTTTGGATTAACTAGAGCAACTCGAAATCAAGATTTGGTACGAGCTACAATTGAATCTTTGGCATATCAAACTAAAGATGTTTTAGATGTAATGACCGTTGATACAGGACTCACACGAACTCATCTGTCTATTGATGGTGGTGCTGCAGCGAACGAATATTTGCATGAATTTATGGCTGATTTACTTCAAATAAAAATCACGAGACCACGAAAACTTGAAATGACTGCTCGTGGAATTGCGTATTTAGCTGGATTACAAAGTGGATTTTGGTCATCTATTGATCAACTACCCGATAATCCTGAGATGCTAACGGTTGACTATAATGAAGAGCATAAACAGACAATGCAAAAACATTATGAAAATTGGCAAAAATCCGTTAAAGCTGCTCAAAAGTTTGCATATCATCGATAATTTTTTTATTATCATTAAAGTTAAAAATAATAACCGAATTAGTTTAGTAAAGAGTAATGATATTTAAATCAAATATATTTGGTTCAAATATTGATATTGTTGTAAATTTGATTTATTATATAATTAATGAGTAGACTGTCAAAATAGATTGAAAAGAGGTTTTTGAAATGTCAGGACACAGTAAGTGGCATAACATTCAAGGACGTAAGAACGCCCAAGATGCTAAACGTGGAAAAATTTTCCAAAAGTTATCACGTGACTTATATACTGCGGCTAAGTCGGGTGGAGTAGATCCAGATGGTAACCCTGGATTACGGTTAGTGATGGAAAAAGCAAAAGCAGCTAACATGCCTAAGGACAACGTGCAACGTGCCCTTGATAAGGCTTCTGGTGCTGGTGGTGCAAATTACCAAGAGTTAACATATGAAGGTTATGGACCAGCTGGAATTGCTGTTTTGGTTGAAACATTGACTGATAACACTAATCGAACTGCTTCAAATGTTCGTTCTGCCTTTAAGCATGCTGGTGGAGAATTGGGAACTTCTGGTTCAGTTGCTTTTCAGTTTGAACGTAAGGGATATATCGAAATTGCCCGTGGTGAAGACGCTCCTGAAATTGATGAAGATCAATTGTTTGAGGACATGTTAGAAGCTGGTGCCGATGATATGAAGACGTATGATGATCAATTTGAAATTTATACAGATCCAAAGGTTTTCCCAGAAGTTCGAGATGCACTAGAAGCAAAAGGTTACACATTGATTAATGATGAAGTAACAATGATCGCTGATAATCCAATGGAAGTTCCAGAAGATAATGCAGAATCATTAGCAAAACTAGTTGAAGAATTAGAAGCTGATGATGATGTTTCCGCGGTATTTACTACAGCTGAATAATAATTTTTTTAAAGTCAAATGTGCATTAGCGCGTTTGGCTTTTTATTTTATTTTAAAAATTAAAAAACACTTTATGTTTTATTGGTTCCTTACTGTGTAAGGGGGTCAAAATGACAATTGAAAATATTTTTAATGAATTAGTTGAATGTGTTATTAAAGAAAAGGGGAGTGATTTATATATTTTACCGTCCAGTAATTATTATCGTATTATTATGATTACTAATAATGGTTTAAAAAAATTGCGGCAAGTTGAAGTTGATATTGGCTTACGGTTGCTTCGTTATATTAAGTTTTGTAGTGGGATGGATATTAGTGAAACACGTAGACCTCAGTTAAGTAGAATGACTTACCAAGTAGGGGGAACTAATTACAATTGTAGAATTTCAAGCGTTGGTGATTTTTTGAATAAAGAATCAATGGTTATTAGATTTTTATATCAAATTTGCAATATAGGTATTAAATTTAAAGATCCTGAACCAATTTATAAGTTAATTGAATCAGTAAAAAATATGAGTGGCTTAATTTTATTAAGTGGGAGGACAGGAGTTGGTAAAACAAGTACACTTTATTATGCTATTCAGCAGTTAAAAACAGCTCGATTGGTACTAAGCATTGAAGATCCAGTTGAAATTGAAGATAGTGAAATATTACAACTTCAAATCAATACACTTGCTGATATGAGCTATCAACAATTATTGAAATTGGCATTACGACATCATCCTGAAATTTTAATTATTGGAGAAATTAGAGACTCTAAAACTGCAAAAATAGCGGTTGAAGCCGGGATGAGCGGTCATTTGGTTTTGAGCACTGTACATGCCGATTCTTGTTTAGGAGTATGGTATCGCATGCTGGGGTTGGGCGTAGATGAGTGGGCATTGAAACATGTTTTATCAGGCGTTGGTTATCAAATAATGACAACGGTAAATGCTGAAAAAATGGCTGATTTACAGTATTTAACCCAACAAGATTTATTGATTGAAATGGAGAAAAATGGGATTTAAACGTTCGCAATGGTCGCGTCATGATCAAGTGCAATTTTTTGAAGTTTTAGGAGATTTACTAAATTCAGGCTATTCACTACAAGACGCATTAAATTCGATTCAAATGTTGCAGCCTAAAAATAGAAATATATTAGAAAGTGTTTTATTGGATATGAGGCAAGGAACAAGTTTTGAACTGGCGATTAAATCATATATGCCAATTAGAATAAATTTTCAATTAAGCTTTATTCAATTGCACGGCAATATGAGGGTAGTAGTGCAAGAGATTGGTAAACAAGAATATATTCATTTTATTCATCAACAAAAAATTAAAATGTTGTTATTATATCCAGGAATATTGCTGCTTTTAGTAACTTTATTAGGTATTGGATTAGTATTATTTTTCTCGAATGATATTTGGTCTAATAATAGCAATACATTATTAAATTCTCCTGAATTGTTAGGGATGGGCTTGGTATTAATTTTAATAATAATAATAATAATTTTGATGAAAAACGTATTTCGTAAAACTATTTTAAATTATTGGTATCTTTATTCAAAAATTCCACTTTTAAATAAGATATTAAATTTGTTGATATCTTATTATTTTTTATTTCATATGGGAATTTTATTGAAATCAGGGGTTAGCTTAGCAACAGTCATTACACGAATTAATAGAGTGAGGACAGTTCCTTTTATTGAAATGCTTGGTTCGGAGATGCAAAAACATCTTTTACAGGGTGAAGATTTAGTAACTGCCTTAAAAGAAATGCCTTTTTTACCAATAGAAGCAGAATGCTTATTTAAGACTGGTAAATCACAAGCGACAATTGGCTGCGATTTTATTCGCCTAGCTCTTTTGAAGAAAGAACAATTAGATCGTTTGATGGAAAGAGTATTGTTGTTAATCCAGCCAATTTGTTTTGGCATAATTGGATGTTTGATTATCGCATTATATTTGAAGTTTTTATTACCGATTTATTCTAATATGGGGGATTTTAACGGATGGTGAAAAAAAGAAAAGGTTTTACATTGATCGAAGTGGTAACTGCGTTATTTATAATTGGGTTATTAACAATGTTGATTTTGCCCAATATTCATAGAGTTCGCGATATTGCTAATCGACGTCAGGCAGAAACGATGGAAAGAACAATTCAAAGCCAAGCTGATTTATATTTATTAGAGCATCCAGAAGACAGGCCTGTCACTAAGGAAAAATTGTTAAAGGACAACTATTTAAGCAATCAACAATCAGCTCGTATGGAACAATTAGGTCTTGATTTTGACCATGAAGGGAATGTAAAACGCCACAAAAACGGGAAATGATGAAATCGAAAAGATCAGGTTTTACAATGATTGAAGTTCTTATAGCAGCGATGTTGACGTTTTTAATATTAAGTACATTCGCGTATTTTAAACCTTCAACCCCAACTAAGCAAAACTGGGCTAACTTTAGACGAGAGTTACAATTTGAAGTTGATAGAGCGCGTAATTTGTCACAAACATCTCAGGTTTTAATTGAGGGTTGTGAACAAAAAGATAATCGAGCAATTATGATACAAAATAGAATGAAGTCTATGGTTTACTTACCCGAGGGGTGGGCTGTATATTATGGTGCTATTTCAGTACACTCGGGTTGGGTCCAACCTGGAACCATAACGCTTAAAAATCTTAAAAAGAAAGAATTTAAAGAATTAGTTTTCTCAATGGGGTGGGGTGATTTTGATCTTAGAACGCCGTAAAGGATATTTGATGTTAGATGCTTTGTTGGCTTTAGTTGTTATATGTCAAACAACAATTACTTGTCAGATGGTCATATCTAATCATCATCAAAATACAAACAGATTAATTCAGGAACAGATAAAGTTGTCAAAACAATTGCAAGAGGTAAGAGAACAGTGGGCGATTTATGCAAGTTGAACGAAAGGCATTTTCACTGGTTGAGGTTTTGGCTTCGCTTTTTGTTTTGGGGATAGTGGCTCAAATGATTACGGTCAATGTACACCAGTTAATTAATTTCAAGATATTAGAAGAAAAAGACTATTTTAAATATCAAGCCAACCGATTAATTTTAGATTTAAATCATCCTAAGCTAAATTTAAAATTTGTTATGGGTAATACTAAAATTGAAAAGAGACCAGTTTATCATTTTTATTCTAAAAAAAATAATAAAGATTATCGGTTGATAATTTGGCATCGACGGTTAGTTCTAACGGGTAGTAATAAAGGGTTTATGCCATTGAGCAAAGGCATTTATGTAGAAAAAATATTAACATCTGATAAACCTAATTATTTTAATATTATTATCAGGGAATTGGAGCATCTTAAGCATACCGGTAGAAATGACGACTGCTTATATGCGAAACGCATAATTTATTTAAACAATGATTAATGTAAATAGAGGATTTATATTGCGTAGAAAAGGACATATTACAGTAACAATTTTATTGTTTAGTTTGGTATGTATGACAACTTTGAATTGTTTTTCACGAATTGAACGTAGACAATATGCAGTAATAATTGAACAAAATAAACGACTAAAACGTGAAATTAAACATTATCGATTACTGATTGAACGAGAGAATAAGCAGAAAACATCCCTTGCTAAAAGCTTTAAAAATGACTAAACTGAAAATTATATTTAATATAAAATTTTTAGAGGTGAAAGCATGTTTGAAAAAATTGAGCAAGCAGTTAATGTTCTACAATTAACGCGGAATGAAATAAGCGATGAAATGGATATTTCATCTATTGAAGCTTTAATAGAAGTGTTTTCTATGATTGTGGAGCATGATCATGAAGATTTGAACATGTTAGATCAAGAAATGGTTACGGCTTGGGAAAACAATGTAAATTCATTGTCATTAGAAAAAATGAACGTTACAGATAGACGTCAAATTTTACAATTGGTTTTGGTGGGAACTTTGATGGAGGACCAGTTACAGGCTAATTATCAAATTACACCAGACGCTATAGGAATGTGGGTAGCATATTTTGTAGATCAGTTTAATAATATAGAAAATAAGAGTAATCTATCAATATTAGATTTGGGAGTTGGGTCAGGTAATTTGAGTGCAACAATTCAGCAAGTCGTTGAAAATGGTGATCAGGTTAAAATAACGGGAATTGATAATGACGATACAATGCTTACCTTGGCAAGTGGAATGAATTCAATTTTAGGTTATGATTGGAATTTACAGTTAGCCGATGCTGTTGATTTTAATTTCACGAATAAATTTAATATCGTAGTGGGTGACTTACCAGTTGGAATGTATCCTAAACAGGTCGAAGATGGCTATAACGTTAAAACTAAACAAGATAACGATTTAACATACGTTCACCATTTATTGATTGAAAAAGCATTGAATACATTGGTTCCTGGTGGGACAGCTTTATTGCTAGTTCCCGAAAACATCCTAGAAACAGAGCAAGGTCCTGATCTTTTAAGACTATTTGCAGATGATACAGTTCTACTACAGGCAATTATTAAATTCCCTCAAAAGCTGTTTAAACAAGGAGCAGTTGGTAAAGAGTTAATGATTTTACAAAGGCGTGATGAAAGTCATACTCAAGCTGAACCTGTTTTGTTAGCCCAAATACCAGAAATCGGTGATAGTTCCTCTAATAAACAATTTATTGGAGACTTCTTAGACTGGAAAACTAAGATTTAGAAATAGCAAACCCTAGATTCTTATTTTCATGGTAAAATATAATTTATATAAAGTTACTATTAACTTTGATGTAATGCGAAAAATAAAGGAGATATTTAAGAATGGCGAAGACAATAGCAATTAATGCAGGATCTTCATCTTTGAAATTTCAATTAATTGAAATGCCAAGTGAAGAGGTAATTGCAAAGGGACAAATTGAACGAATCGGACTATCTGATTCTATTTTTTCATTGAAATTTAATGGAGAAAAGTTTGAAAACATCTTAGATATCAAAGATCATGAGCAAGGAATTGCTTATGTACTTGAACAATTTAAGCAACACGGTGTAATTTCTGATATTCAAGAAATTACAGGTGTAGGACATCGTGTCGTTGCTGGGGGTGAATGGTATAATCATTCCGTAGTAATCGATGACGATGTTATGGAGAAATTACAAAAACTAATTGATTATGCACCACTACATGAACCAGCTAACATTGTAGGGATTAAGACTTTTAAAAAATTAATTCCAAATGCATTATCAGTTGCAGTTTTCGACACTGCCTTTCATCAGACAATGCCGCAAGTTAACTATTTATATGGTTTACCATATGAATATTATACGAAGTACGGTGCACGTAAATATGGTGCACATGGAACTTCACACCGTTATATTTCAGCTCGTGCCGCTGAAATGTTAGGTAAGCCATTAGAATCACTAAAGGTTATTACATTGCATTTGGGAGCTGGATCATCAATTACAGCCATTAAGGATGGAAAGTCATTTGATACTTCAATGGGCTTCACACCATTAGCTGGAGTAATGATGGCTACGCGAACGGGTGACATTGATCCATCATTAGTTAACTATATCCAAGAGCGTGAAGGATTAACTAATGAGCAAATGCTTGAAATTATGAACAAAAAGTCTGGTTTGTTAGGAGTGTCTACTATTTCTTCAGATATGCGTGATTTGAAAGAAGTAGCCGAAACTAATCCACATGCTAAGTTAGCTATTGATATGTGGGAAGACCGTGTTCTACGATATATTGGTCAATATATCGTAGAAATGGGCGGTGTGGACGTCTTAGTATTTTCTGGTGGAGTTGGAGAAAATTCTAAGGAACAACGTTCTCACATTATTGAACGCTTGAACTTTATGGGTATTAAGATGGACGAATCAAAGAATGATGTTTACGGTAAAGAAACAATTTTGACTGCCGAAGGATCAACTGCTGAGGTTTTGATTGTGCCAACAGATGAAGAAATCATGATTGCACGCGATGTTGAATCATTGAAAAAGTAAATTTAATTTTAAAAGAGCTGGATAGACGAATTTACGTGTATCTAGTTCTTTTTAATTCCAAGGTAAAATTCAGTCAATTTTTTAAAATAAATCATAATATAATTTATACGGTCCGAAAAGGTGCATGGTCTGCTATAATTATTAGAAGTGTAATTTTTGGAAGGAGATGATCTTAATGGATGTCGCAAAAATTATTGTAGATGTTTCCACACGACAAACGAATAAACCATGGACATATCAAATTCCAGAAAATCTTCAATCAATTGTACAGCCAGGTATGCGAGTACAAGTTCCTTTTGGTAACGGGGGACGCCAAATTCAAGGCTTCGTATTAGAGGTGGTTAAAGGCGAGACAACTACTAAGCCGTTGAAACCGATAACTAATGTTTTAGATTTAGAACCGGTTTTAAATCAAGAATTGCTTCAATTAAGTGCAAAAATTGCTGAACATAATTTTAATTTTCAAATTAATGTTTTACAGGCGATGTTGCCTAATGTGATGAAAGCTAAATATCAAAAAACGCTAATTTTATTAGATCCAAATTTGATTGACGATAATAATATTAATGATTTGTTTATTGATCGCGATGAAATTCCGTTTGAATTAGATTTTATTCCAATTGAATTGATGAGCAAAATTAAACACTATCAAGCAATAAAGGCTCTAGGGTTTAAATATTATTTAAAAAATAAGGCTAAGATTAAAAAAGTCAAAAAATATAAAAATAAATTGTCATCTGATCAATATGATGAGATTAGAAGGAATCTTAACAAAAATGCTAAAAAGCAGGCGCGTTTTGTAACTGCTTTAATGGAAAATCCAACACCAGATTGGCAATTAGTTAGTTCGTTGCAACATTCATATAAATTAACAGCACAAGATATAAATCAGGCGGTTACCAATGGTTGGATTTCTATGACTGAAATGGAAACGTATCGTACGCCAACATTATCAAGCACTATTCAAAAAACTAAGCCATTAGTTTTGAATGAAGAACAATCAGTTGCCTTTGATGCGATTAATAGCGCATTGAACCAACAAATTTCAACAACTTTCCTCTTAGAGGGTGTGACTGGTTCGGGTAAAACCGAAATATATTTACAAGCAATTGCTAGAACTATTGAGGCCGGAAAAACAGCCCTATTTTTAGTTCCTGAAATTACATTAACTCCACAGATGGTCCGACGTGTAAAAGGACGTTTTGGAGATGATGTGGCTTTATTGCATTCGGCTTTATCAGATGGTGAACGATATGATGAGTGGCGTCGAATTCAGCGCCAAGAGGTCCATGTAGTTGTAGGAGTACGTTCGGCTATTTTTGCCCCTTTGGAACAGATTGGCTTGATAATTATGGATGAAGAACATGAAAGTTCTTATAAGCAAGATGATAATCCACGATATCATGCTCGTGATATTGCCTCGTGGCGTGCTAATAGACATCAAGCAGTCCTTATTTTGGGATCAGCCACGCCTTCATTAGAAAGTCGAGCACGGGCACAAAAGCATGTCTATCAGTTGTTGGAATTGAAAAAGCGGGCACTCGCAAATCCATTACCAACAGCTCAAATTATTGATATGAGTGAAGTGATTAAGTCGGGAGGGGATGAAGTTTTTTCACCACAATTGCTTGATCAAATTGAAGAACGTTTAGAAAAAAAGCAACAAATTATTTTAATGCTTAATCGACGTGGTTATGCTAATTTTATGATGTGTCGAGATTGTGGCTATGTTCCAATGTGTCCTAATTGCGATTTAGCATTGACAATGCATAAAGATACTCATCGAATGGAGTGCCATGTCTGTGGTGCTACACAGCCGATACCTCATAAATGTCCAGTATGTGGGTCCACTCGGATTAGGCCTTTTGGGACTGGAACGCAAAAAGTGGAAGAACAATTGCAAGACAAGTTTCCTCAAGCACGTATTATCCGTATGGATAATGATACGACGCGTAAAAAAGGCGCTACAGATCAACTGTTGGAACAGTTTGGTCAACAAAAGGCGGATATTTTGATTGGAACGCAAATGATTGCAAAGGGATTAGATTTCCCCAATGTGACTCTTGTAGGAGTTTTAAATGCGGATACAACTTTGAAAATTCCAGATTATCGTGCTAGTGAAAGGACCTTTCAGTTAATCACTCAAGTTGCAGGTCGAGCAGGTCGGGCTGATAAGGTTGGGAATGTCGTTATTCAGACCTTTAATCCACAGCATTATGCTATCAAATTAGCTCAAAATCAAGATTATGAAGCTTTCTATCAGCAAGAAATGAGTCTACGTAAAACTTGGCATTATTCGCCATATTATTATGCTATTCAGATTAAATTGACTCATCCAAACGAGCAGGATGTAGCTAAAATAGCATATAAAATTGTTAACTGGTTACGAGAACAAATTATGCCTAGTACTATGATATTTGGGCCCGCTCCGGGATCAATTCGTCGAGTTAAAAATCGGTATGTTTATCAAATTTCATTACGATTTAAGTATGATGATAAATTAGAACAAGCGCTTAATCTTTTAGTTAATGATGCTCAAAAGATTATTGATAAAAATATTCAAATTAGTATTAATCGTGACCCTATTAATTTGTAAAATTAGGAGTAAATATGCAAACAAAAATTATTTTTATGGGAACTCCCCAGTTTTCAGTTGGTATTTTAGAATCATTAATTAATCATCCTGATTACGATGTGATTGCTGTTTTAACACAACCAGATCGACCAGTGGGGCGCAAGAAAGTCATGACGCCTACACCCGTCAAAGAAGTTGCTGTTAAAGCGGGGATTCCTGTGTTTCAACCGGCTAAGTTAAGTGGTTCACCAGAATTACAGGCTTTAATTGATTTACAGCCTGATATTATGATTACAGCTGCTTATGGTCAATTTTTACCAACAAAATTATTGAATGCAGCTAAAATTGGTGCTATTAATGTCCATGCTTCATTGCTGCCAAAGTATCGAGGCGGGGCTCCAATTCACTATGCCTTACTTAATGGTGATACTGAAACGGGTGTTTCAATCATGTATATGATTAAGCAAATGGATGCTGGTGATGTTCTATCACAAGCTACATTACCTATTACAGATGATGACAACACTGGAACTTTATTTGAAAAATTATCTATTCTTGGCCGCGATTTATTATTAAAAACATTGCCGGAATTAATCGATGGAACGAATGTAGCGACACCGCAAGATCCTGATTTGGTAACCTTTTCACCGAATATTAAGCCAGAAGAAGAGTCACTTGATTTTTCAAAATCGGCACGAGAAATATTTAATCAAATTCGAGGATTATATCCTTTTCCGATTGCACATACTGAAATTAAAGGGAAACGTACAAAAGTTCAAAAATCCCATTTAATTGATGAACATAGTGATTTACCAAGCGGAACAGTTTTCAAAAAGAATAAACATGAATTATGGATAGTCGCTGGTGATGGAAATATTTTAGCAATTGATGAATTGCAGCCAGCTGGAAAACCAAAAATGGATGTTACCGCCTACTTAAATGGGCATGCTAATTTTACCGAAGGAGAACAAATAATTACTCATGAGTAAAGGAAATTCAAAACAAATCGCGGGGTGGGAACAAAGTAATGCCCGCGCGTTATCAGTTCGGGTATTAGAACGGGTCAAAGATGGCGCATATTCAAATTTGCAATTAAATCAACTTGCGAAAGCCTCAAAATTAGAGGAGCGAGATATACATTTACTCACAACAATTGTTTATGGTGTGATTCAACATCGCCTGACTTTAGAATATTGGTTAAAACCATTCTTACGTGGGAATGTTGATCCATTTGTCAAAGAGTTATTAATGATATCAGTTTATCAAATGCAATACCTTGATAAAATACCACAACATGCCATTTTTGATGAGGCAATTCAAATTGCTAAGCGCCGTGGTCATGATGGAATTCGTAAGTATGTAACGGGGGTTTTGCATAGCCTTGAACGGCAAGGATTACCTGAATTTACGACAATTAAAGATCCAATTGAACAATTATCAATTGAAGCTTCGTTACCAGTTTGGCTACTAAAGCAACTAGAAAGTGAAGTTGGCCATGAAAAAATGGTTAAGATCGCTCGTTCTATTAATGATGCACCAGCTCAATCTGCACGAATTAATCGGGCAGTTACAACGCAGGAACAAGTTACTACTGTTTTGGAGGCAGAAGGCTTTGAAGTAGAAGCTTCTAAAGTTACACCTGAGGCACTTCGTATCAAACATGGACATGTTGCTTCTTCTAAAGCATTTGAAGATGGCTTGCTAACATTACAAGATGAATCAGCTATGCTAATGGTTCCTAATCTAAATTTAACACCATCAATGAAAGTATTAGATGCTGCGGCCGCTCCTGGTGGTAAGACAACACAAATCGCCAGTTATTTAGATCCAAAGCAAGGCGGTATCGTGGAAGCACTTGATATCCACCCTCATAAGATCAAATTGATCGAAGAAAATGCACAAAGACTGCACGTATCTGATCAGGTGCACGCTCAAGAATTAGATGCTCGTAAAGTCGATGAACAGTTTGATGATGAAACCTTTGATGCGATTTTAGTTGATGCTCCATGTTCAGGTTTTGGATTATTACGTCGAAAGCCTGAGATTAGATATGAAAAAAGCTACGCTGATAGTATGAAATTACACCAAATTCAACTAGATATGCTAAATGCAGTGGCTCCTAAATTAAAAAAGGGTGGAAATTTGGTCTATGGGACTTGCACTATTTTAGAAATTGAAAATGATGCTGTTGTTCAAGACTTTTTAGAGCAAAATTCAGATTATGAATTAGTACCCACCATTGGCCCTTTGCCTCAACGATCACAATTAACAATGCAAGTTTTCCCTGACGATTTTGATTCAGATGGATTTTTCGTTGCGACGTTACGTAAAAAAAAGTAATATATAATTTATATTGGAGAAACTAAAAGGAGAGGGCAAGTTATGAAAATCGCATTTGCAACAGATCGTGGAACTGTTCGTGCTGATAATCAAGATTATGTTGATGTTTTTGTGAATCAACGAGGAGTTCAATTAGCGATTGTTGCGGATGGCGTTGGTGGTCAAAATGCCGGTGATGTAGCGGCGACTATGGCCGTTTCACATTTTGGAAATGACTGGCTTATGACACAGATATACACTCCAAGCGCGGCTAAAGATTGGCTGTTAGCACAGACACTCCAAGAAAATAAAAAAATTTTAACAACCGCTAATCGCTATAAAACTTTAAAAGGGATGGCAACAACATTAGTCATTGCAGTAATCTTGCCCAATTCTTTGGTTATATCAAATTTAGGCGATTCGAGAGCCTATCTTTTACGTCGTGATAGTATTTTACAACTAACACAGGATCACAATTTGGCGAGCGAGTTATTACGACGGGGAGCTATTACTTCAGAAGAAGCAAAAGATCATCCTGGTCGTAATATGATTACTCGTCAATTAGGAGTTAATACTGAGGCAAAACCAGATATTCAAGATATGAAAATAGAAGAAGGAGACCTCCTCCTCCTCACCACAGATGGATTAGGAAAGGCGCTTTCTGATTATGAGGTTGTTAAAATCATTCAAGATAGTGATAACATTTCCTTAGCAGTAGCGCATTTAATTGCAACAGCTAATCAGAAGAGTACGCCAGATAATATAACAGTGCTCTTAGGTATGCAGGAAGGAGAAGGGGAATACTAATGCAAGTTAATGAATTAATTGCCGATCGTTATCAAATCATTGAGCCATTAGGTGAAGGTGGTATGGCCAATGTTTATCGTGCACATGACCAAATTTTAAATCGGGATGTTTCCGTTAAATTGCTTCGTTTGGATATGCGTGATAACAGTACTAGTCGTCAACGTTTTGAAAATGAAATCGCTGCCTCAACTGAGTTGGTCCATCCAAATATTATCCAAGTTTACGATTTTGGTGAATCTAATCAACTGCAATTTTTAGTCAGTGAATATGTTAAGGGAGAAGATTTAAAACGTTACATTGCTAGTCATCATCCGCTAACGATAACGCGGACATTAGAAATTATGGATGATGTTTTGGCTGGAGTGGCAATGGCACATAGTCATAACATTGTTCATCGTGATTTAAAACCACAAAATATTTTAATTGATGAAAGTAGCCGCGCTAAGATTACTGATTTTGGGATTGCATTAGCACAATCTAGTTTGGGATTAACTAAAACTGACGTTGCAATTGGTTCAATACATTATATGTCTCCTGAGCAAGTTAAAGGGGGGATGGCAACAACGCGTAGCGATATTTATGCATTAGGTATTATTCTCTATGAAATGTTGGTTGGTAAGGTGCCATTTGATGCCCAAGAGGCAGTTAGTGTGGCATTGATGCATTCGTCAGAGCCAATGCCATTTGTACGTGATATTGATCCACGAATTCCACAAGCGTTGGAAAACGTGATTTTACGGGCTACACAGAAAAATCCAATGGACCGTTATAGTTCAGTTAATGAGATGCGCCAAGATTTATCAAATGTAATGTCGACTGAACGTTTAAATGAGCCGCGTTTGAATTTGAATAACCAAGCTGACGATACGACAACAGTTACTAAAATTATTCCTAATGATGTTTTGGGAGCGGTGGCTAATCAAGAGTCTAAGCATAATACAACATCAGAACCAATATCACGTAAAGCTCAACGGGATGTTAAGAAAAAATCAGGTAAGGGTAAGGAACAATCTAGTATTAAAATTTGGAGTAAACCTCGTCGGATTATGACCTGGATTGCGATTGCATTTGCTGCAATTTTGGCTATCTTTTTGATTTTTGGTCTAACACCTAATAAAGTAACGATTTCTGATTTTACAGGAGATACCGAAAGTTCGGCACGCCAATCTTTGAAACAAGATGGGGTTACAGTTGGACAAGTTTATCATGTTAATAATAAAGATGTTAAAAAGGGCTATGTGATTAAAACTGATCCAAAAGCTGGTCAAAAAATTAATAAAGGTGATAGTGTTGATCTTTATATTTCAAGTGGCGCTAAGATGGTTCGTGTTGGCGATTATACAGGTGAGAAATATTCAAAAGTTGCCAGTCAGCTACGAACCAGAGGCTATAAGATCAAAGCCGTACATCAGTATAATGCTGATGTACCGTCAGGTTATATTAGTGAACAAGATATTCCTGCTGAATATAAGGTAGATCCTTCAAAAACAACGATTACCTTTACGGTATCAAGAGGACAAAAGTCATTAGTTGTACCTGATTTTAGTGATATGACTCAAAATGAGGCACAAAAATTAGCTAATAAACAGGGGGTTATCGTTTCATTTGCTCAGCAAGCCTCGGATTCTGTTGATGAAAATAACGTTATTTCACAGTCGATTAAGGCTGGAACAAAAATTAAAGATGGGACTGTTGTTACGGTAGCAATTTCATCTGGGGCAAACCCAATTTCAGTTCCAGATTTCGTAGGTAAAACATATGGAGATGTTAAGTCTTGGGCTGATAAGAATGGGATTGAGGTTAATGTTGATCCAGCTGGAGCAGATGATAGCAGCAAGGTAACTAGTCAAAATATCTCCTCAGGTGGAACCCTTAAAAAGGGTGGAACTTTGAAGATTAGTGTCTCAAGCGGATCAGGTAATAGTTCAAGTAGCAGTAGTTCTAGCGCTAGCAGTAGCGTATCTAGTACTAGTAGTTCATCAAGTTAATCAGATAGAAGATCAAACATAATATTTAAAGAAATATATATCAGAAAAGGTAATTCTAAAGAATTGACCGGATCTGATATTTTTTTAATTTTGATAGTTTAGTGAGAGTAAGAAAATTTTCAGCATGGTTTTTAAATCAATATTACGCTAAAATTAAGGAATACTAATATCTATAGAAAATTGAGGAAATTGAATGACCAATTATCATGGACAAATTCATCTATCATTAGCTGGATTTTATGATGTTTTAACGGATGACGGCAAAATGAAACGAACTCGAGCACGCGGGAATTTCAGGAAAAAAGGTTTGACACCTTTGGTTGGTGATTTTGTGGAGTTTTCCGCTGATGCTGATCAAGATGGTTATTTGTTAAAAATTGATGCACGTAAAAATAGTTTAGTTCGACCACCCGTGGCCAATGTTGATCAAGCGATTTTAGTAACAGCAGTTAAGTTGCCTGATTTTTCAACCAATTTATTAGATCGACAATTGGTAGCATTAGAAGATGATGGAATTGAACCGATTATTTATTTTTCTAAAATCGATTTATTAACACCAGTGGAGTATGAAAATTTAGCCGAAGTAGTTGTTGGTTATCGAAATGCTGGTTATCAGGTGGTCTTGCCAGAAAAATCATTTGATGAACCTAGCTTAAAAGAATTACGGGAGATTTTAAACGAGGGGTTAAGTGTAGTGATGGGGCAAACAGGAGCTGGTAAATCAACACTGTTAAACCATCTAAATGAAACGCTAAATCTTGCTACAGGAGAAGTGTCACAGGCCTTAAGCCGTGGGAAACACACTACTAGACAAGTGAGCTTAGTTGCAATGGGACAAGGATGGGTTGCAGATACACCTGGTTTTTCTACTTTTGAAGTTTTCAAAATGAAAGCTCGGGATTTAACCAAATATTTCCGTGAAATTAACCAATATTCTAGCCAATGCCGTTTTCGCGGATGTGTCCATTTGAATGAGCCAAATTGCGCAGTAAAGGAAGCCGTTGAGAATGGTGAAATAATGCAATCAAGATATAATAACTATAAATTGTTTTATGATTTGATTGAAGACCGCCGGCCGGTATATAATAAACATGATAAAAAACATTAACTTTACCAATCTAGGTGAGTTAATTTAGAATAATTTGAATTACATTCAAATTCAACAGGAAATGGGGATATTATGTCAATTAAAGTAGCACCATCAATTTTAGCAGCTGATTATTTGAACTTAGAACAAGATGTCAAGCTTGTTGAGAAAGCAGGCGCTGAATATTTGCATATTGATGTGATGGACGGAATGTTTGTACCATCTATTTCATATGGTCCAGGGTGGGTGAAAGCCTTGAAGCCAAAAACTAACATGGTCTTGGATGTGCACCTAATGGTTGAACAACCAGAACGTTATATTGATACTTTCGTTGAAGCTGGGGCAGATATTTTAGGTGTTCATTATGAAGCTACTCAACATCTTCACCGAGCATTACAACAAATTAATGAGCATGGGATCAAATCTGAGGTTGTAATCAACCCAGCAACACCTGTTTCATCAATTGCACCAGTATTACATATGGTTGACCAAGTATTGGTTATGACTGTTAATCCTGGCTTCGGGGGACAAAAATTCTTGCCCGAAACTTTAGCTAAGATTGCTGAATTATCTGAATTAAAGACTAAAAATGGATATCATTATGATATTGAAATTGATGGTGGTGCCAATGATGAGACGACTAAGCTAGCTTACGAAGCAGGTGCTACTGTTGCTGTTGCTGGTTCATATGTTTATGACAAAGTTGATCCTGCAGCTAAGGTTGCACGTTTAAAGGAAGTCACTAAGTAATTCGAGTCAAATGAGGTGAGGATTGATGCAGGCACAGGATAAAACTAATCCATTAATTCGATTACTAGTTGGTGGACCTCAGTCTGAATGGCCGTTAGAGTTAAAAAATGGATCTTTATCGGGACCATGGGTGGCTGCTGATCGTGGCGCACTATATTTAATGAAGCTAGGCATAACTCCTATATTAACGTTTGGTGACTTAGATTCAATTCATTTTGAACATCATTCTGATCTTGCATCGAAATTGCCGGAAATAATTAGCAAAGAAGAACAAGTTCAAACAGACGCTGAGGCAATTTTGCAGGTAATTGAACAAAAATACCAGCCAAAATTGATTGAAATATATGGTGCAACTGGTGGTCGTTTAGATCATTTGTTGCATAATATTTTGATGTTTGCGAAGCCTAATTTGAAAAGAATAGCCGATCAGTGTCGTATTATTGATAAAAATAATGTGATTGATTTCTATCTTCCTGGTAATTATACTATTGAAAAGATTTCTGGGATGAAATATGTTGGATTTGCCGCGATTGAACCTGTCACTGGATTAACGTTAATTGATGAAAAATATCCTTTAACTGATTGGAATGGTCCAGTCACTATTTGGGGATCTAATGAATTTGTGGGTGAAACAAACCATTTTTCATTTAAATCGGGACTTATTGCGGTCATTCAATCTAAAGATGCCGACTAATTATTCAAAAAAAATGATGTAAAGTAATATTACTTTACACAAAGTGCTTGCATATTGTTCCGCGCTTTGATAAGATTATTTAAGTAAATTAAAGCACTGAAATAAAGAGCTTAAGATGGGAGGGTCACACCATGGCAGTTGATGCAGTCAACGGAAAGCGTACGCGCTTCGGTAACCAACGTTCACACGCCCTTAACTCAAGCCGTCGTAGCTGGAAGCCAAACTTGCAAAAGGTAACCGTTAAAATTAACGGAGCAGCACCTAAAAAAGTTTACTTATCAGCCCGTACTTTGAAGGCTGGGTTGAAGAACGGTTCAATCGAACGTGTTTAATATCAAATAGATTATGGCTATCTAATTATTTAGGTAGCTTTTTCTTTACAAAAAAGAGAAAATGACAATTTTTATTTACCAGTAATGGTAGGCTGATTTAACAATAATTTACACATTTTTAATCAGTTGCGTTAAAATAAAGTAACCATTGAATTTAGTGACAATTGATAGAGCTGTCTTAAGTTCTGTGATAAAATATTGATTATGGATTTTATAAGGGGGTTTTAGGATATGGCAGTAAAGATTCAAACCGAACAAGGAACCGTTCAAATTGAAAATGATGTAATTGCTAAAATTGTTGGTGGCGCAGCAACTGATAATTATGGTGTGGTTGGGATGGCCAGCCAAAATCCTTTACGTGATGGAATTAACCAAGCTTTGAGTGGAGACAATTATGCTAAAGGGGTAGTTGTTCGTGAGACTGAAACTGGAATTGCTGTAGATGTTTATGTGATTGTGGGTTATGGAATGAAGATCTCAGAAATATCAAAGAGCGTGCAAGCACGTGTTAAAAATGATTTAAGTAGTATGCTGGGAATTATCGCCGATGAAGTCAATGTGATTGTCCAAGGCGTTCGTATTTTGGGTGAATAATCGGAGTATTTCGGAGGATTTGAAATTGTGGAAGTTGTAACAGAAATTACAAACGTTGAATTTGGTAAAATGATCAACGCTGCAGCAAATACATTGCAAGATAATGCAGAAAAAATTAATAAATTAAATGTTTTTCCAGTTCCAGATGGGGATACGGGAACTAATATGACTTTGTCGATGGCTTCTGGAGCTGAGTATGAGCGTGATGAAACTGATTTGCGCCTTGGTTCTTTAGCTAAGGCAACCTCAAAAGGTTTATTGATGGGCGCTCGTGGAAACTCTGGAGTTATTCTATCTCAAATTTTCCGTGGGTTTGCTAATGCCGTTAAAGATGAAGAGGTATTGACAGCCCGGACTTTTGCTAATGGTTTAATGGGTGGAGCTGAAACGGCCTATAAAGCTGTTATGAAGCCCACTGAGGGGACTATTTTAACTGTTATTCGCGAGGCAGCATCAGCAGCAAATAATGCAGCTAAACAATCTGATAACGTAGTTGAAATTGCAAAAGCAGCTTATGATGCTTCTGAAAAGGCTTTAGCATCTACACCTGATTTGCTTCCTGTTTTAAAGGAAGTGGGTGTGGTTGATTCTGGTGGACAAGGGTTAGTTATTGTTCTTGAAGCATTTTATGCTGTTTTGTCTGGTCAAGAAATCAAGCATAATGCTGTTGATAATGCTGGTCTTGAAGCTATGATTCAAGATTTGCATAATACTGGAGTTCAGGGTGAGCTTAATCCAGATAGTATTAAATATGGTTATTGTACTGAAATGATGGTCGATCTTGCTGTTGGAACAACTTATGATACTGAATTTGATTATGATCAATTTTACGATTACTTAGCTAATTTAGGTGATTCATTGTTGGTTATTAATGATGAAGAAGTTGTTAAAGTTCATATTCATACTGAGCATCCAGGAAAAGTCTTTGAATGGGGCTTGAAGTATGGGTCGTTACGTAAGACTAAAGTTGATAACATGCGTTATCAACAAGTAGAAGCATCTATGGCAGCGCAAAAAGCTAAAGATGAACAAAAGAATGAACCACTTCAAGTTGAATTGGCAGTCATTGGAATTGCAGCTGGTGATGGTGTACAAGACCTCTTTAAGACGTCAGGGGCTAATATTATTATTGATAGTACCCAAGCACCATCAACATCTGATATTGTTTCAGCGATTAAAGATAGTGGAGCCAAACAAGCAATTGTTTTGCCAAATGATTCCAATATCTTTATGGCAGCTGATCAAGCCAAGTCGATGTTAGACATTCCGGTTGAAATTATTAAAACCAGAACAGTTCAACAAGGGTTAACAGCCTTGCTAGTTGGTTTCAATCCAGATGCATCGTTAGTAGATAATGCTAAAAATATGACTTTGGCACTTGCTGATGTTAAGTCTGGTTCTGTCACAACTTCAGTACGAGATACAACAATTGGTGGGTTAGAGATTCATGTTGGTGATGCGATTGGCCTTTTGGATGGAGACATCGTTGTCGCCGAACCTGCGGGTGATATAAAAGCAGCAGCCCAAAAATTGCTGGAAAAAATGTTAGATGAGGATGATGAAATTGTTACATTAATTTATGGAGCAGATTCAACTAAGTCTGAGGCTGAAGAGTTGGCTAACTATATTGAAGAATTAGATAGTGAGATGGAAGTCGAAATTCATTCTGGAAATCAACCTCTTTATCCTATTTATTTGGCAGTAGAATAACTAACTTTTCAATTAAATAAAAAGAATATAATGTTAAAAGTTATTAATAACATTAAATTTTAAAAAGCAGATTAGACATATTTTGTCTAATTTGCTTTTTTGCTTTAAGCTGCATTTATAATGTTTTACTAATTAATACATGTCAGGATAGTGGTACTAATAGTGCTGTGATATAATAATGTAAACAATTTCAAAGATGTAATACGATAAAGATTAGTTAGAACTAGGAGAAATAATATGAGTTGGGAAGAAACATATAAAATTTGGTCAGAAAAGCACGATTTACCTGCCGATTTAAAAGCTGATTTAGCTAACATGCAAAATGATAGTGAACGAGAGGATGCTTTTTATACACCATTAAGTTTTGGAACAGCTGGAATGCGTGGGATCCTTGGGGCTGGAATTAATCGGATGAACATTTATACTGTTCGTCAAGCCACTGAAGGCCTTTCACAGTTAATTGATTCATTTAATGATGACGCTATAAAAGCACGTGGTGTAGCAATTTCATATGATTCAAGACATTATTCACAGGAATTTGCTCAAGAAGCAGGACGCGTGTTGGGAGCGCATGGTATCAAAGCGTTCGTCTTTGAAAGCCTTCGACCAACGCCAGAGCTATCATTTGCGGTTAGACATTTAAATACTTATGCAGGAATTATGATTACAGCTTCTCATAATCCTAAAAACTACAATGGTTATAAGATATATGGTGAAGATGGTGGGCAGATGCCACCTAAAGAGTCTGATATCATTACTGATGCAATTCGACAGGTTGATATGTTTAATGTTCCAGTGGCTAACTTAGATGATTTACGAGCTAAAGATTTATATCAAGATTTATCTGATGATTTAGATCAAGCTTATCTTGAAAACGTTAAAACAGTATCAATTAATCATGAATTAATCGACACTGTTGGGCGTGATATGAAGTTAGTCTACTCACCTTTGCATGGAACTGGGGCGATGATTACTGGTCAAGCTTTAGAAAATGCAGGTTTTAAAAATGTATTAATGGTTCCAGAACAAAAAGAACCAAATGGTGATTTCCCAACTGTTGAATTACCTAATCCCGAGGATCCAAAAGCTTTGGCTATGGGGATTGAACTAGCTAAACAAGAAGGTGCTGATGTAGTAATCGCTGTTGACCCCGATGCTGATCGAATGGGAACTGCCGTACGTCAACCATCTGGTGAATATGTTATGTTGACGGGTAATCAAATTGGTGCAGTTTTGATGAATTATATCTTAACTGCTCAAAAGGAAGCTAATAAGTTACCTGAAAATGGGGTGTTAGTTAAGTCAATCGTTTCTTCAGAATTTGCTGCAGATATTGCTGCCAGCTTTGGGATTGAGACTATTAACGTTTTGACTGGATTTAAATATATTGCTGAACAGATTAAAAATTATGAAATTAACCATGATCATACTTTTCTCTTTGGTTTTGAAGAATCATATGGTTACTTGGTAAAGCCGTTTGCACGTGATAAAGATTCAGTTCAAGCAACAATTTTGATGGCTGAAGTGGCCGCTTACTATAAATCACTTGGTAAAACTGTCTATGATGGTGTCCAAGAATTATTTGAAAAATTTGGTTATTTTGTTGAAAACACTAAGTCATTGACCTTTAAGGGTATTGATGGAAAAGAACAAATTGAACAATTAATTGCTAAATTCCGTCAAGAAACACCTAAACATTTTGGTTCATTGAATGTTATTAAGGTCGAGGACTTTGCAGCTGGAACTGAAACTGATATGCAAACAGGGGCAGTTCAAAAAATAACATTACCAACTGCAGAAGTATTGAAATATTGGTTGTCTGATGGTTCATGGGTAGCTGTTCGCCCTTCAGGAACTGAGCCAAAGATTAAGTTTTACGTGGGGACGAAAGGCGCAACATCCGCTGAGGCTGATGATCAATTAACTGCCATTCAAGCCACGATTGCAACTTATCTTTAATAGTTAAAGGGGATAAATAATTTATATGAGTATACTTATTTTAATTGTAATAATAGTAGTATTAGTGATTGCTTATGTAGTCATTTATAATGGCTTAGTTTCAGCACGGATGCACACTAAGGAGTCATGGGCTCAAATTGATGTTCAATTGAAGCGACGTAATGATTTGATTCCAAATTTAATTGAGACGGTTAAGGGTTATGCCAAGTATGAACAAGGTACTTTGGAAAAAGTAATAGGTTTGCGAAACCAATTGATGGAGATTCCAGCAAATGATCAAGAAGCAACTATGGAGGTTTCTAATCAATTATCATCAGCTTTGAAATCTGTTTTTGCTTTATCAGAAGCCTATCCTGATTTAAAAGCTAATCAGCAATATACTAATTTGATGGAAGAATTAACTAATACTGAAAATAAAATTGCATATTCTCGTCAATTATTTAATTCAACAACTTCAAATTACAATGCGAAGATTCAAATGTTTCCAACTTCAATTGTTGCTAAGATGGGACATTTTGAACCGTCTGCTTTCTTAGAAGTTCCTAGTGAGGAAAAAGTCGCACCAAAAGTTTCATTTAATGATCAAGGAATATAAATATGTTGTATGACCAGATTAGTCAAAATAAGCGAAAAACGGTGTTGTTATTTATCGGATTCTTTATCTTTTTGGCAATTGTAGGAGCGGCTTTGGGCTACTTTATGTGGCGATCAGTGTCTATGGGGTTAATGATTACCTTGGTTGTAGGAATTGTTTATGTTGGTTACATCTATAGCCAATCGACTGATATTGTAATGCAAATGAATCATGCTCAGGAGTTGCAAGGTCCAGATGATGCACCAGAACTGTGGCACATTGTGGAAGATATGGCTTTAGTAGCAAATGTTCCAATGCCGCGTGTTTTTATTGTTGATGATCCTTCGCCAAATGCATTTGCAACTGGTAATAATCCTAAAAATGCAGCAGTTGCAGCCACGACTGGAATTCTACAACGATTAAATCGGACAGAATTAGAAGGCGTTATGGCTCATGAAATGACGCACGTACGAAATTATGATATTCGGATTCAAACATTGGCAGTTGCTTTAACATCAGTAATTGCCTTGTTAGCTAACTTTGGAACTAATTTTATGTTTTGGGGTGGCGGACGTCGAGACGATGAAGACAATAACAGTAATAATATTTTAGGTATAATTGTTTCATTACTGGTACTGATCTTAGCTCCTATTATGGGAACTGTTGTCCAACTTGCTATTTCGCGAAATCGCGAATATTTGGCTGATGCTGGTGCTGTTGAGTTAACACGAAATCCGCAAGGGCTGATTTCAGCTTTACAAAAAATATCGCAGAGCGAACCTATGCAAGAAGATAATGTCGCGCCATCGAGCGCAGGATTATATATTAGTAATCCTTTAAGTCGAGATAAGATGAACAATCTATTTTCGACTCATCCACCGATGGAACAAAGAATTGCAGCACTTGAAAAGTTATAAATTTTTTGTATACTGAACACATAGAGTTAATGTTAATTTAATAAGAGGATTGAAGAATTATGCATGACTTCAATCCTCTTTTATTGCATATTATGTGTGATTTTAATGCTCTAAATTTGAAGTTTTTGTGAATAACGTTTTTTTTCGACAAAACATTGTATAATTTGGTAAGAAGTTTTGAAATGGAACAATAATAATAAGGATAGTGATGATATGGTTGGTCGTGAAGATTACAGTAAAATTAATAAAAAAATTACAGCTGCGAAAGCTGTAAAACCTTCGTTAGCCCGCGTGGGTATGATTAGCGAAATTTTATCGTGGTTAGGGAATCCAGATAAACGGCTACGAATTATTCATATTGCTGGGACCAATGGTAAAGGATCAACAGGAACTATGCTGAAAAGCATCCTACAGGAGAGTCAGTACCATGTTGGCCATTTTTCGGCACCAGCCATTCAAGATGATTTAACGATGATCACCATTGATGGTCAACCAATTGGTCAAAAAGATGTGGTCAAAATTGTTCATGAAATTACACTCCAAATTAAAAAACATGATGGTGATTTTTCACTACTCAGCACTTTTGAGTGGTGGGTTCTGATCGCCTTAGTTTATTTTGCACAACAAGATACTCAATTTGTAATCTTAGAAGAGGGGCCAGGAGGAAGTAATGATGTCACTAATGCGGTCCGAACCCCCTATTTAATTGCGTATACTAAAATTTCAGTTGATAATATTTGTTCAACGGGCTCAACTTTAAAACAAGTAGCTAATGAGTATGCCAAAATTATAAAGCCAGGTGCATTAATTGTTAGTTACCCAGGTCAAGATTATGATGTTCAAAAAGTTTTGCATGAACAGACTGATGCAGTTCATGCATTTTGGAACCCTTACCCATTGCCTCAGATAACGATTCTATCTACTGCACCACAGGGATTATCATTAAAAATTGATGATATTCCTGATATTCATTTACCATTGGCCGGAGCATATCAAGCTAGTAATTTAAGTACGGTGCTTCAAATCGTTAATTATTTACAGCAAAAAGGGTTCCAATTGTCCAAGGATAAGACAATGGCAGCTTTATCTAACATATCAATTCCTGGGCGGATGGAATATGTTGCTGATCGTAATATATTGTATGATGGTGCTAGTAATTTAGATGGAATTAGCGGATTAAGAGATTCAATTAAAGCTTGGCATTTACCATTTAAACCTGTTTTTGTTTTAGGGTTATTGGATGATCGAAATGCACATGAAATAATTGATTTGGTAGCTAGTATCGCGTCAACAATTATTGCCGTAACCCCTGAGTCAAAAGAGGGGATGTCGGCTGAAGCAATGGCATCATATTGTCTACACAACACTAAAAATAATATAGATGTTGAAATTGCCGATGATCCTAGTGCAGCAATACAATTAGCCCGTAAGTATCGAGCTTCATCGAATGCTTTAATTGTTGTGACGGGATCAATTTATACATTAAGAGCAATTTTTAACGAGGAAGAGGGATAATTTTCAATGGTATTAACATCAGAGCAAATAACTAATGTATTATCAGATGAAGGATTATTAGTACAGGCACCAGAAGATCAAGAACGTGTCTTTCAAACGATTAGTTATAATTCAAAGCAAGTGGAATCAGATTCTCTTTTTATTATTAAAGGGGAATTACCTGCTAAATATTTAGAAGAGGCCTTACGAAAAGGGGCAAATGGAATTGTTACCCAACAAAAGCCAGTATTAAATGATATAACAATTCCAATCTGGTATGTTGAAGATAGTTTGGCGGCTATGAGTATTTTAAGTATGACTTATTATGATTATCCTCAACGTTCCCTAAACTTAATTGGTGTGACGGGAACAAAAGGGAAGACTTCAACGACATACATGATTTATGATATTTTAAAACATGCTACAGATAATAAAGTCGCCTTGTCATCAACAATTAGTCAGATTACTGGACCAAAACCAGAAAATCATTACCGTGCTCATTTGACAACACCAGAATCATTAGATCTATTTAAATTAATGCGCGAAGCTGTTGATAATGGCATGACACATATGGTGATGGAAGTTTCTTCACAAGCGTTTAAAATGCGACGGGTTTATGGCCTCCGATATAACGTTGGTATTTTTTTGAATATTTCTCCTGATCATGTCGGAGAAAATGAACATCCGACATTTGAAGACTACTTAGCACATAAAATGATGTTAATTGATCATTCTGATCAGATTATTTTGAATGCAGAAAGTCAACATTTTTCAGAATTGATGGCTCGAGCTACAGAGTTAATTCCTCGTGATGGGATTTGGCTTTATGGAGCGCAACAAGATGATGGAGTTAAACCGGACTTAGAATTTAGGACAAATTCTGCTAATTTAAGCGGTTCAAATTTTGATCTGATTGAAATGAATCAACAGGCACAAAGACTAAATATTCAAGGAAATTATGATCTAGATTTGCCAGGCGATTTTAACGAAAGTAATGCCACTGCGGCAGCTTTAGCAAGTCGGTTAGTCGGTGCTGATCCAGATGCAATTGAAGCTGGATTAGAAGAAGTTCAAATTCCTGGAAGAATGCAAATGTTTTCGACGCAAAAGCATGGGACAATCTATGTGGATTATGCACATAACTATGCCTCAATTGCGGCCTTATTAAAATTCGTACGATCAAATGAAGCAGTAAAGGTCTTACGCGTAGTGGTTGGGGCTCCTGGAAATAAAGGGGTTTCTCGTCGCCCAGGCATTGGGAAAGCTTTAAGTGAAGGAGCTGATGTTGCCATTTTAACGGCGGATGATCCTCAATTTGAAGATCCTTCAGCCATTGCGGATGAGATTGAACAAAATATTATAAATCCAAAGGTAGAAATTTTAAGAGAAATGGATCGTTCGCTTGCTATTGAACGAGCGATTAGTGCTTCTGGAATTAATGATGTTGTAGTAATAGCAGCAAAAGGTCTAGATGAATATCAAAAAGTTAATGGGGTGGATACCCCATATGAAAATGACTGGAATGTTGCACAACGAGTTGTTTCAGAGCTGGAAAATTAACCTAAAAATTGGTATAATATGTTGATTGGCGTTGAATTTTTATACAAAATTAATTAAATACAAAAACAAAAGAGGATTGACGAATGGCTAAAAAAGAACCGCTTGTAAATACATCAGAATTTGATATTGGTGACTATGTTGAAGCACCCGCATTTGCTAATTTCGAACATTCCTTTAAAGGAATTATTGAAAAAATATACGAACATGCCTTATTGGTCATGATTACTGAAAATGATCCAGCTGACGATGCAACTGTGGTTGAATATAACCGACGAGCAATTACCCGAATGAGTGAAACAAAAATTTTAGTTAAGACTGAAAACCCAGCTCCTCGTGAATTGCCTGAAGAAGAAACCACGGATGAGAAGCCAGAAGAAACGAACTAGGAGAAAAGTCGATGGATTATAAAGTAAAAATAGCATCAACATTGTCAACGATTTTACCTGATTTAGATGTTGAGACGTTAAAGGCCAAGATAGAAGTTCCAAAAGATTCAAGCAAGGGTGACTATGCTTTCCCAACCTTCACCTTAGCAAAGGAATTAAAAAAAGCGCCCAATTTGATTGCAAGTGACTTAGTTGACGCAATGGATACTAGTGATTATCAAAAAGTTATTGCAATGGGACCTTATGTTAATTTCTTTTTAGATCCTAAGGCTGCTGGGGCGAATATCTTAAAAGAAATTATTTCCAATGAAAATTATGGGCATAATACAGATGGAGAAGCAGGACATATTACAATTGATATGTCTTCTCCAAATATTGCCAAGCCAATGTCGATGGGACACTTACGGTCAACTGTCATTGGAAATTCTTTGGCAGAAATATCAAAAGCCAATGGTTATCAACCAATTAAAATTAACCATTTAGGTGATTGGGGAACTCAATTTGGTAAGTTGATTGTTGCTTACAAGCAATGGGGCTCAGAGGCTGAGGTCAGAGCTGATCCAATTAATACGTTGGTTCGTTATTATGTTGAATTCCATGCTAAAGCTGAAAATGAACCAGAATTAAATGATCAAGGTCGAGCTTGGTTTAAAAAGCTAGAAGATGGCGATACTGAGGCTTTGGAACTTTGGCAATGGTTTAGAGATGAATCATTAAAGGAGTTTATGGATGTCTATGATTCTTTGGATATTCAATTTGATTCATTCAACGGTGAGGCTTTCTACAACGATAAGATGGAAGCTGTGATCGATCGCTTGGAAGAAAAAGGAAAGCTAGTTGAGTCACAAGGAGCGCAAGTTGTTAACTTGGATGATTATGATTTAAATGTAGCTATGATCAAACGAACCGATGGTGCTACTTTGTATATGACTCGTGACCTTGCTGCTGCGACTTATCGTAAGAAGAACTACAACTTTGTAAAATCTCTTTACATTGTTGGTGGGGAACAACGTGAACATTTCGAACAATTGAAAGCTATTTTGAAAGAAATGGGTTATGAATGGTCTGACGATATTGAACATATCGTATTTGGAATGATTACGGTTGATGGGAAGAAATTATCAACACGTTCAGGTCGAATTATTTTATTGAAGAATGTTTTGGCTGATTCTGAAAATTTGGCTTTGGCTCAAATTAATGAAAAGAATCCTGATCTTCCAAATAAAGAAGAAGTTGCTCATGAAGTTGGAACTGGAGCGGTCGTTTTCCATGATTTGATGAATGAACGGACTTTGAATTTTGACTTTAAACTAGAAGATGTTGTGCGTTTTGAAGGTGATACTGGACCATATGTGCAATATGCTAATGCTCGGGCCCACTCAATTTTGCGAAAAGCAGGTAATCCAGAAATTGATCCAGAACACTTAGAAATTTCAGATGAAAAAGTCTGGGAGACAGTTAAGTTACTTGGGACTTTTAATGAAGTTATTCGTCGGGCCTGGCGTGATCGTGAACCATCAGTGATTGCTAAATATGCTTTGAACTTAGCACGTACTTTTAGCAAGTATTATGCTAATTCAAAAATCTTGGTAGAAGATGATGAATTGAATGCTCGTTTAGCCCTTGTACAAGCGGTATCAAATAATCTGACTGAGTCTTTGCGCCTTTTGGGAGTTAAAGCACCAAGTGAGATGTAATATTAAATTATAAATAAAAAACTAAAATTACGTCTTAACGTAGTTTTAGTTTTTTTATAGAAATATTTAAAAAAATTTAAGATCTGTTTAATTGTGATATTATCTTGACTAATTTTGAAATGAGCGGTATTGTTAAAACAACATTTTAAATCAATCAGTCGTTAACGTGTTCTGCCACAGACTTGAAATAAAATACTTTGATGTTGCTTTTTTAAGTGGCATTATAGGTTTTTGTTGACGACGTAAAGTTTATTACTTTACGTCGTCTTTTATTTCATGCGTCTTTGGTATGGATTCGGAGACGCATATTTTATTTCTCGGGGGATATAAATCGTGTTTGAGCATTTTTTTAAATTATCGGAGAACCATACAACGGTTAGAACGGAAGTCACAGCTGGTTTAACAACCTTTGTGGCGATGGCCTATATTATTTTCTTGAATCCAGCTGTTTTATCAATGACCGGGATGCCATCACAAGGTGTCTTCATGGCCACAATTCTAACAATAATTACTGGAACATTAATTACAGGACTTTTTGCTAATTTACCGTATGCCATTGGACCTTCAATTGGGATGCAAGCAATGTTTACTTATACCATTGTATTTGGCTTAGGCTTTAGTTGGCAACAAGCGTTAGGGATGGTTTTCTTGGTTGGATTAGTTGATGTGATCATTACGTTGACAAAATTAAGATCAGCCATCGTCAAGGCTATTCCAATTTCTTTAAAGCATGCAATTGCTGCTGGAATTGGAATGTTTATTGCCTATATTGGTTTAAAAAATGCGGGATTTATTAACTTTATTGTTGGTGGTGATAGTATTTTAAGCATTAATAATAAACCTTTTCATTCAGGACAAGGAACTAAGGCAATTGAAACAATGGTTGCTGGTGGTGGTACAACTCCATCATTAGCTAACTTTAATACTGCCCCAGTTATATTAGCTTTAATTGGTTTGATTATTATTGTGATTTTAGTAGTGAAACAAGTTCGTGGAGCCTATTTGATTACTGTATTATTAACAACCTTAATTGGAATACCTATGGGAGTAACGAATATTCATGTTGATATTCATAATTCATTTGTTACTACTTTCCATGATTTTGGGACTGTATTTGGGGCAGCGTTGGGTAAAGACGGCCTTTGGTCGATGTTCACTACGCCTAAGCAAATTTTAGTAGTTATTTTAACGGTATTTTCAATGGGACTTTCCGGATTGTTTGATGCGATTGGGACATTCATTGGAACTGGTTTAACAACTGGTATTTTTTCAAAGCAAGATCAAAAAGAATTTGAAGAAGGTAAAGGCTTTAAATCTAAAATGGATCGTGGACTAGTCGCTGATACTTTTGCCACAATGTTTGCTGGAATATATGGAACTTCAAATACGACGACTTTCATTGAATCAGCTTCTGGAATTAATGCTGGAGGTCGTACTGGACTAACTTCTTTGGTCATTGCAATTGGATTTATGTTCTCAATTGTGGCAGCACCACTTGTGGGGGTAATACCTTCTGCAGCCACGGCACCGATTTTGATCATTGTGGGAATCTCAATGATGAATGAGTTCAAGGCCATTGATTGGAATGACTTAGAAGTCGCCATCCCGGCCTTCTTTACTTCCGCATTTATGGCCCTATCATATTCAATTTCATATGGAATTGCAGCTGGGTTCATTTTCTTTATCATCGTTAAGCTTGCCAAAAAGAAAGCTTCTGAAATTACACCGGTACTGTGGGTAGTGGCTTTGCTATTCTTACTAAATTTCATTTCATTAGCATTTTAATTTAAAATATTAAGAAAAAGATCGCCTAATTGAAGCGATCTTTTTTTAATTTATTATGTGATAAAAATAGGTCTAAATTTAAGTGATTTATGATAAAGCTCGTTAGTTATTGTAAAAAAACAATGTATAATTAATAGAATAATAAAAAAGGAGGGGAGACAATGCAATTAAATGATTCGGTCGCAGAACTGAGTGGTGTAGGTCCTAAACGTCTTGATGGGTTGCATCATTTAGGAATTTTTACGATTGAAGACCTTTTAAGCCATTTTCCCTTACGCTATAGTGATCTGGCCACCAAACTACCCTCCGAAGTAGGGAGTGGGGAAAAAGTAACATTCAAAGGTCTTGTTTCTTCTGAACCGGTCTTATCCCGTTATGGATATCGAAAAACACGCATAAATTTCAGACTGCTTGTCGAAAACGAAAATATTGTAGTAACATTCTTTAATCAACCTTGGGTGCAGGAAAAGTTAAAGTTAGGTGAAGAGGTTGCTATATATGGGACCTATGAACAAAGGCGCCAAACCCTGATGGGAATTAAAATTTTAGCCAAAGATAGTATGGATGAACTACAAGCTACTTATCCTGCTTCAAAAGAAGTTACTCAAAAAACATTGAAAGCGCTGATTGAGCAAGCACTTGGTAAATATAAAGAACTCTTTGTAGATTTAATTCCCGAGCCTATTCGATTCCGTTACCGCCTATTACCACGAATGGAAATGCTGTTTGGAGTGCATGTACCAAAAAATGCAATTGAGGCTCATGCTGCTCGTCGAACGGCATCTTTTGAAGAGTTTTTTTTATTTCAAATGCGCTTACAATTATTAAAAATGACAGACCAAAGTTATCATGGACGATCTATTGAGTTTAATAATAATAAATTAAAAGCCTTTATTCAGACATTGCCTTTTGAACTAACAGCTGCTCAAAAAAAAGTGGTGAACGAAATTGTGGCTGACCTACGTCGACCTAAGCATATGAATCGTTTGCTGCAAGGAGATGTAGGGTCTGGTAAAACGGTGGTGGCTGCCTTAGCTATGTACGCAGCTGTATCAGCTGGTATGCAGGCAGCATTAATGGCTCCCACTGAAATTTTAGCTCAGCAACATGCCAAAACTTTGAGCCAATTCTTTGATGTAAATGATGTTCGCATCGAAATATTGACTGGATCAATGAAAGCTGGTCCGCGAAGGCAGATATTAGCTGATTTAGTAAATGGGGATATTGATATTTTAATTGGAACGCATGCTTTAATACAAACGGATATTGCTTTTCACAATCTTGGCCTGGCTGTCATTGACGAGCAGCATCGATTCGGAGTAAAGCAGCGTGCAAAATTGCGTGAAATTGGAATGAATCCCGATATTTTAGCGATGACTGCAACTCCTATTCCTCGTACATTAGCTATTACGGCTTATGGGGAAATGGATGTTTCAGTTATTGATCAGTTACCATCTGGACGAAAGCCCATCAAAACACAATGGTTAAGAAATAATGAATTTGAAAAGGCTGTTAGCTTTATTCGAAAACAACTAGATGAAGGTGCACAGGCTTATGTAGTTACTCCGTTAATTGAAGAATCTGAAACTTTAGATGTTCAAAATGCACAAGCCGTTTATGAAGACCTTATGAAATATTTTGCACCACAGTATCAAGTAGGATTGCTACACGGGCGTTTGTCTAATCAAGAAAAAGATACTGTGATGGAATCTTTTAAACGGAATGAATTTCAAGTCTTAGTGGCAACTACGGTGATTGAAGTCGGGGTTGATGTGCCTAATTCTACAGTTATGTTGATTTTAGATGCTGATCGCTTTGGACTAGCTCAATTACATCAGTTACGTGGACGAGTTGGTCGAGGTCAACGTCAATCATATACTTTTTTGATTTCAGATCCGAAAACTCAATTTGGAATCGAACGGATGGAAGCGATGACTAAAACGACCAATGGTTTTGTTTTAGCTCAAAAAGATCTAGAATTAAGAGGGTCAGGGGACGTTTTGGGAAATCGACAATCTGGAATGCCTGAGTTTAAGGTGGGGGATCCAGTTCATGATTTAATTATGATGGAAACCGCTCAACAAGAAGCTCTTGAAATTGTGAATACTCCCGATTGGGCTGATCAACCTGAAAATATTATGCTTAGTAAATTTTTGTCAGAAACGATGGAAAGATATCGAAATTTTGATTAGGTGTGATTTTATCTATATGATATTATGTAATAATACTAGAAAAAGAGGAAAAAAAGATGTATAAAATCGCCGTAGATGCAATGGGTGGGGATGATGCACCAACCACTGTAGTATCCGGGGTAGAGAGTGCTCGAGACAAATTACCAAATGTAGAATTTGTATTATTTGGAAAACTTGATCAAGTTAAGCCTCTAATTAAAGATATGACCCGAATTAGTTTAGTTCAAGCAGATGATGCAATTGCAATGGCAGATGAACCTGTTAAATCGGTTCGTACTCGTAAAAATAGTTCATTAGTTATGGCTGCCAATGCGGTCAAACATGGTGAGGCTGATGCTTTATTTTCAGCTGGGAATACTGGAGCTCTTTTAGCGGCAGGTATTTTCTTAGTGGGACGTATTAAAGGGATTAGTCGTCCAGCTTTAATGACTTTATTGCCAGCAATGGGTGGTGAACACGATGCTTTTGTGATGATGGATGTTGGGGCCAACGCAGATAATCGTGCTAATCATCTTTATGAATATGGTGTTTTGGGATCGTTTTACGCACATGAAATCTTACACTATGACCAGCCACGGGTAGGTTTGTTAAACAATGGTGGCGAAGAAGATAAGGGCGATCAAATGCATAAAGACGCTCATCAGTTGCTTAAGGCGGGTCATGCAAAACATTTGGTTAACTTTGTAGGAAATGTTGAAGCTGCAAATATTTTACAAGGACCGGCCGACGTAGTAGTATCGGATGGCTTTACAGGTAATGCAACCTTAAAGGCAATTGAAGGAACTGCTAAAACCGTTATGAAAACATTAAAACATTCACTTTCAAATGGTGGAATTCGTGCTAAAATGGGAGCGGGATTATTACTTCCAACATTAAAAGATATAGCACATCAATGGAATCCTGAGCAGTATGGTGGAGCAGTTGTTTTGGGTGTTAAAGCTCCGGTTGTTAAAGCGCATGGTTCCGCCAGTGCAGAGGCAATTTCTGCCACGATGGTTCAAATCGAATCAATGTTAAGTAGTGATTTAATTAATAAGGTTGAAACTTTTGTGGCTGAACATAAAAATGATTTGGCCGCTAGAATTGACAGTCAAGAGTAATTAAGGGAGAAATAAAATGTTAGAGAAAAAAGTAATTTATGATCGTGTGGCAGCCTTAGTGGCTGACCATTTTGAACTTTCAACAGATCAAATCAGTGGTGATTTGAACTTTTTAAATGATATTGACGCTGATTCTATTGATTTTGTGGAATTGGTTTTGGAAATGGAAGATGAATTTGATGCCGAAATTCCAGATGAAGATGCTGATAAGTTAACAACGATTAATCAAACCGTTGATTACATTTATGAACATCAAGCTAAAAAGTAAGCAATATCATGATAATTTAAAAACCGGAACGTTTGTGGGTCCGGTTTTTTGGTATACTTATACAGAGAATAATCAAAGAAGAATATCGAAGGAGATTTTTAATGTTTGCGCAATTACAAGCAGAAATTGCCGATAAATACGGCTTACAATTTAATGATTTAAAATTACTAGAAGAGGCTTTAACGCAAGCTAATTATATTAATGAACATCCAGGTTATCAAGGTCGCGATTATCAACGTCTCGAATTTTTGGGCGATGCAATTATGCAACAATCATCTGCGGTCTATCTTTTTCAAAATTACCCAGACTGGGATGAAGGTCGATTGACAGAGTTGCGAATCTTAATGGTACAAACCCGTTCATTTGCAGCTTTGTCACGTGAGTTACATCTTGATAAATATGTCCAATTGGGTCATGGAGAAGAGATGTCTGGGGCGAGAAATCGAGATTCGCTTTTAGAAGATTTGTGGGAAGCCTTTATCGGGGCATTATTCCTGGATCAAGGTCAAGATGCAGTAATGCATTTGTTAGATCTTGTTTTCTTTTCTAAAATTAAAACAGGTTTCTATGATCGTTTTGTTGATTATAAATCGAAATTACAAGAATTGTTGCAGAAGCATGGATCAGTGGAAATTAATTATGAAAAAATAGCTGAAGAACAAATTGAAAATAATGAGCAAATTTTCACAGTAGCTGTGAGTGTCAATGATAAAAAGCTGGGTGCAGGTCAAGGTAAATCGACAAAAGAAGCGGAAAAAGCGGCTGCACGAGATGCTTATCAAAGTTTAACAAATTAAAATTACAAATGAGGAATTCAAATTATGGGATTATTTGATGCAATAAAAAAGGCATTTACCGGAGAGCCTTCTGAACCCAAGATAACGAAACAGCCGGTTGAAGTAGTAACGTTATATCCACGAATCACGGCTGATAATCCTTTTCAGCCCAAAGTGAAGCAGGCAATTGTTAAAGTCGAACAATTGATACCTAAGGCAATCGAGATTGATTCTGTAATTGATGAAGCAGAGAAAGTTAACGAATCACTAGAAGCTCATACAGAAGCAGAGAAGGTTAGTGATATATCAAAAGTTAATTCTAATGATACGATTACTTTTTCTGAACCAAGTGAACAAGCAAGTCCAGTTGAGGATAACTTTGATGCCAATGAATCTGAATTAGTATCAAATGATTATGAAATAGAGAAAACCGCTGAATTATTAGATCAAAACAATGAACAAATTCATGCAGTTAAAAATTCGGATATTGAGATAGTTGAAGAAGCGTCTGCTGTTTATGAGCCAAATACTGATGTGGTTGCTTCTTCATCTGATTTAGAACAGACAGAAGTATATGAATCAGAAGTAGAGAAGGACATTGAAGAGCCAAATCAACCAACAGAATCAGACTTGGATCAAGGTTTGAATAAAACTAAAAAGTCTTGGAGCCAACGTTGGAACCAATTTATGGCCAACTTTAGACGCGTCGATGAGGACTTTTTTGATGATCTGGAAGAAACTTTGATCAAGGCTGATGTGGGTGCTGAAACCGCCTTTAAATTAACTGATGAATTACGAGATGAAGTTAAGCTTCAAAATGCTAAGAGCAAAGAAGAAGTTTCAAACGTTATTTTACAGAAATTAGTTGATCATTATACTGAACAAGGCCGTGATGAAGATTCATCAATGCATTTCGCTCAATCTGGGCCAACGGTTATTTTGTTTGTAGGAGTTAATGGTGTCGGAAAGACGACTACGATTGGAAAGTTGGCTGCACGTTATAAGCAAGAAGGAAAGAAGGTCTTGCTCGCAGCTGCAGATACATTTAGAGCAGGGGCAACACAACAGTTACAAGTTTGGGGTGAACGAGATGGTGTTGAAGTCATTGCTGGACCACCGGAATCAGATCCGGCTTCTGTAGTATTTGATGGGGTGAAGGCGGCGATTGACCAGCAAGCTGATATCTTATTTGTTGATACAGCTGGACGTTTACAAAATAATGTTAATCTGATGCAAGAATTAGCTAAAATGAAACGTATTATTGAACGTGAATTACCTGATCAGCCAGCTGAAGTTCTCCTAGTATTGGATTCAACAACGGGTCAAAATGCTTTGCAGCAGGCTAAGTTATTCAAAAGTTCAACGGATGTTACAGGAATAGTCTTAACTAAATTAGACGGAACAGCCAAAGGTGGAATTGTTTTGCCAATTCGAAATGAATTACACTTACCTGTTAAATGGATTGGCCTTGGCGAGCAAGTAGGTGATTTAAAACCGTTTGATGCTAATGATTTTGCCAAAAGCTTATTCGGACCATTATTGGAGTTATAAGATGGAACTAGAAAAAAGTATGCGGCTTAATATTCTGTTTGATTTTTATCGTTCTTTATTGACGAGTAAGCAGGATGATTATTTAGAATTATATTATGCAGATGATTATTCACTAGGTGAAATTGCAGATGAATTTTCTGTTTCAAGACAAGCTGTCTATGATAACTTAAAACGAAGTACGCAGCTTTTAGAAAATTATGAAAATAAATTGCATTTATATGCTGAATATTTAAAAAGGCAGGTAGCTGCTGCTGAAATTGAGACATATATTAAAAAAAATTATCAAAATGATCAGCAATTAATTGATTTAATGGAACAATTAATTACGCTTGAGGAGGATTAAATAAAATGGCTTTTGAGGGATTAACAGAAAGACTACAATCTGCATTGAGCGGATTACGAAAAAAGGGAAAAGTTACAGACGCTGACTTACGGGATACAATGCGAGAAATTCGTATGGCTTTGTTGGAAGCCGACGTGGATTATACGGTTGTAAAAAGTTTCGTTCGCGATGTTCGTGAAAAGGCTGCGGGGCAGAAAGTTCTAGAAGGATTAAATCCGGCTCAACAAATTGTTAAAATTGTGAATGATGAGTTAACAGCAATGATGGGGGAACAAGATGTTCCCTTAAATCGTTCACCAAAAATACCCACTGTTATTATGATGGTAGGGTTACAAGGAGCCGGTAAAACTACCACTGCCGGTAAACTTGCTTTTAAGTTAAAGAAAGAACAAAACGCACGTCCACTTATGATTGCTGCTGACATTTATCGACCAGCTGCCATTGATCAATTGGAAACTTTGGGACAACAAATTGATGTGCCAGTATTCTCAATGGGAACTAATGTAGATCCTCGTGAAATTGTGAAGCAAGGGCTTGCTAAAGCTGAAGAATTGAAGTCTGATTATGTCTTTATTGACGCTGCGGGACGTTTACAAATTGATGAAGCATTAATGCAAGAATTAGCTGATGTTAAGGAAATTGCGCAACCTGATGAAATTTTATTGGTTGTTGATGCAATGACTGGGCAAAACGCTACTGAAACGGCAACTGGTTTTAATGATCGTTTGGGTATTACTGGGGTTGTTTTGACTAAGTTGGATGGTGATACTCGTGGCGGAGCAGCACTTTCAATTCGTGCGATCACTAATAAACCCATTAAATTCGTAGGACAAGGGGAGAAGATGACCGATTTGGATGTCTTCTATCCGGAACGAATGGCTTCACGAATTTTGGGAATGGGTGATTTAATGACCCTGATCGAAAAAGCCCAAAAAGATGTTGATGAGAAAAAGGCCGCTGAACAGGCTGAAAAGATGCGTCAAAACACATTTGATTTCAATGATTTCATTGATCAAATGGACCAAGTTCAAAATATGGGTCCTTTGGAAGATTTGATGAAAATGATTCCAGGAATGGCTAATAATCCTGCTTTGCAAAATATGCAGATGGATCCTAAGCAAATTGATCATATGAAAGCTATTGTGCTATCAATGACACCAGCTGAGCGAGAAGACCCAGATCTAATTAATCCTTCAAGACGTCGTCGTTTGGCTGCTGGAGCAGGTCGTCCGATTGTTGAAGTTAACCGAATGATTAAACAATTTAATCAAATGAAGGGCATGATGAGCAAAGCCATGAATGGTAATACCGCTCAAATGGAACAAATGATGGGTTCATTACAAGGTGGCGGTATGCCTGGTATGCCTAGTGGAATGCCGAACATGCCTGGTATGGGCGGTAATATGGGTAAAAAGATGCAAGATATGGCTATGAAGCGTATGGCGCGTCAAATTAAAAAAAATAAGAAAAAGCGCCGCTAAAATAAAAATAATGTGTAAAGGAAAAACACTTTACACTGTTATATAACTCTGGTATTATAATAAGAGTAGAAAATTACCGGAGGAAATTAAACATGGCAGTTAAAATTCGTTTAAAGCGTATGGGATCAAAGAAGCGCCCATTTTATCGCGTAGTTGTAGCAGATTCACGTTCACCTCGTGACGGACGTTTCATTGAAAACGTTGGAACTTACAACCCATTGGTTGAACCAGCTGAAGTTAAGTTGGAAGAAGAAGTTATCATGGGATGGTTGAACAATGGTGCACAACCTTCTGATACAGTTAAAAACTTGTTATCAGAAGCTGGAATCATGAAGAAGTACCATGAAGCTAAGTTCTCAAAGTAATTTGAGGGTTTTATAAAAAGGTTAGTCCGTAGAAATAGGGACTAACCTTTTTTATAGTGTCTTTTAGATGAAATTTTAATGGTTATTAACGTGATAAGAGGCAAAGACTGATGAAGTATTCATACCATGATGATAAATGCTTAAAATGAGATGCTTACGATGTTTTAGTCGAATATAAAAGCCAAAGTGTTGTAAATACATCATCATGTCAAATTTAAAATGATACATACAAATAAATATCAAAAAGAATGCAGTAAATTATTAAGTGTTTTGTTTTATTGTAATTCATTATATACGTAAAAAAAGACTAGTCTTTTATAGACCAGTCTTTTTTAATTATTTATTTATAGATTAGGCATTAATTTATGACCTAATTTAAATGTGAAGTGGTATAAGAAGAAGTTAATGAAGATTAAGATACCAAAGAACATGAAGACATGTTGTGTACCAGATTGCATTACTTCAGCAGCATTGTTACCAGTTCCAGAAGCTAGGAAGCTAGAGGCGATAACAGTTCCAATTGAACCACCGAATTGTTGAAGGGTGTTGAAAATGGCATTAGCGTCAGCTTCTTTTTCAGGACCGGTAATGGTAAGTGCATAAGTCATTGTATTAGCAAATGACATAGCAACTCCAACGGCAAAGATTAGGTAATAAACTAAGATCATTACTGGTGCTAGTTTAAGACTAAAGACAGCGAAGGCGATGATTGCTAAGAATAAGATCGAATTTCCAATGAAAATTGGCTTTTTAGCACCTAGGGTGTCATACATACGACCCCAGACAGGATTTAATAATCCAGAAATTAAGCTACCAGGAAGTAGGATAAGACCACTAATCATAGCAGTAGCATGATCAGCAATTTGTGCATAATTTGGTAAGACGAAATTAATACCAATATTTGAAAATTGAATTAATACGTAAGCAATTAGAGCCAATGTGAAGACAGGGTTTTTAAAAATAGAAATATTAATCAAAACTCGCTTTGAACGATTAGAAACAGCAATGAAAATCCATACTACAATAGCAGTAATAACTAGGCTAAGACCTAATTCACCATTCAACCAACCATGTTGGCTAACTGTATTAAATCCTAGAGTAAGAGTTGTAAACATAATAGTTAATAAGATTAAACGAATCCAATCAAATTTTTGCTTAACAAGTGGTGTGATTTGTTCAATTGAAAATCCTAAGACAAAACCAATAATCATTAATGGTAGGACAATCCAGAAAATATAACGCCAGCTAACAAAGTTAACGACAACTCCACCAAAGGTAGGGCCAAGGGCAGGTGCCATTGAAACAATTAGACCACCTAATCCCATGAAGACTCCACGTTTTTCCATTGGGGCACGTTCAAGAATAATATTAAATAGAAGTGGTAGAACAATTCCAGTTCCGATTGCTTGGATTAGACGTCCTAGTAATAGAACGGAAAAACCAGGTGCTAGGGCACAGGCAAGATCTCCAATAATTGAAAAGATAACACCTGTCATAAAAATATTACGTTCTTTAAATCTTCCTTTAATATAAGAAGAACAAACGATAATAAGAGATACAACCAATAAATATCCAGTTGTAAGCCATTGCACCATTGATAAATCAACGTTAAATTGACGAATCAAAGTTGGGAATGTAACATTCATTGAAGTTTCAATTAAGACACCAATGAATGCCATGATTGCCGCAGCGGCAATCGAGAGGATGTCTCTAGTAGACATCTTTTGAGCGGTATTATTCATTTCTTAGACCTCGTTTTTTCTAAATGATTGGCTGTTTTTAATAATATACTTTTAATGGTTTCACTTTCTTCAGATGAAATTTCAGAAAAGGTATTATCAAAAATAGTCGTAGTGAGTTCATGTATTTCATATCGAATTTCAGCACCCTTATTTGTTAAAAAGAGACGTGTCGTTCGATGATCTTTTTCATCAAGATGTTTTTCAAGATAGCCTAACTCAACTAGTTTAGCAACAGATCTAGTAATCGTACTATGATCTAAAAACATTGTTCGAGTTAGGTCACCTTGAGAAGACTCTGGATGATCTGCAATATAAGATATAAAAAAATAATTGCTGTCGTTCAATCCGTAAGGCTTAAGGACCCGATTTAGTTCAGTACGAATGACACGGCTGACAATTCCAAAGCTTTGAAGTTGGTCATCACTTACCTCTGGGTTCATATATTTCTCCTTTATGTGCAACTGCACATATTAACCGACCTGATTTATACTAAACTCATTTGTCATCAATGTCAAATCTAAAGTTGGTAATTCTTTTAGAATAGCGGATAATCTAAGTAGTTGGCTATTGCGTCGATAGTTAGATTTATCTATAATTAATTACATTGAATAATTAGGACGGTTAAAGATATGGCTAGTAAATATTCAACAGCAGAGTTAGTAGGTGTAATGCTTAAACAAGATTTAAATGGTCAATATCATGTTGAAAACACCGCCCTCCAATTAGCTGATTTTCATAGTTGGCGTGTTGGTAAGCACACTAAAGGAAAATTACGAGGGCCTGGACAGATATTCTTAACTGAACAAAACATGGCGGTTGCACTAGTTGAGGTAAAATCCTTGAGCTTCAAAAATCGGCATGATTTTACGGTTATGGGTCGTTTTACAAATGAAACATTACCTGATGAACAGTTCAATGCGGCTTTACAGAAGTATTTAAGTTTAGAAGCATAGCATTAAAATTCATGAAATATAGTATATCAAAAAAGAGAGTGAGCAATTGAATGTCTTTATATAAAGTAGGAACTATTGTCAATACCCATGGAATTAAAGGGGAAGTTCGGGTAATTTCAACAACCGATTTTTCAACTGAACGGTTTGTGCCAGGTAACAAAATGGTGATTGGGGCAAAAAATAATGTAGAAGTTGAAATTGCAACTGTACGTAACCACAAACAGTTTATCTTATTGAGTTTTAAAGACTTACAAAATATTAATTTTATTGAAAAATATAAAGGAATGGATTTGATGGTTGATGATACTCAAATACCAGTACTTGATCAAAATGAATATTTTTATCATGATATTGTCGGACTTTCTATTATTAATAATGAGGATCAAAGTGTTATTGGAACCGTCAAAGAAATTCTAGAATTACCAGCAAATGATGTTTGGGTAATACAACGGAAGCAAGGATCAGATTTATTGATACCATTTACAGAACAAGTGGTCAAAGAAATTAACTTAGATGACAAAACTGCTAAAGTTGTTCTATTAGAAGAGTGGGTTGCTGATGAGAATTGATGTATTAAGTTTATTTCCCAATATGTTTGCACCTATGCGAGAATCCATTATTGGAAAGGCCATTGAACGTAAACTGGTTGATTTTAATGTAGTTGATTTTCGTGATTTCACTGAAAATAAACATCATAATGTTGATGATGTCATTTATGGTGGTGGGCAGGGAATGCTTTTAACGCCACAACCTATTTATTCAGCGATGGAGCATGTTGAAGCTGTAGCTGGTAACCGAGGGCGTGTGATTCTCTTAGACCCAGCTGGGCGTACTTTTGATCAAAAGATGGCCGAAGAATTATCACAAGAAGAACATTTAACGTTTATTTCTGGACACTATGAAGGATATGATGAAAGGATACGCGATCTAGTTACGGATGAAATTTCCTTGGGTGACTTTGTTTTAACTGGTGGTGAGTTAGGATCAATGGTTATTATTGATGCAACTGTACGGTTATTAGATGAAGCTTTAGGCGATGATATGTCAGCGGTTGATGATTCATTTTCAACTGGGCTTTTGGAATATCCTCAATATACCCGTCCAGCTGATTTTAAAGGTAAAAAGGTTCCTGATGTCTTAATGAGTGGACATCACGCTAATATTGCAGAATGGCGTAAAAAAGAAGCACTTCGCCGGACCTATTTAAGACGGCCTGATTTACTTGAAAATTATGAATTAGATGCAACTGAAAGAAAGCTATTAGCTGAAGTTAAGCGTGAAGAAAAAGATAATAATTAAAAAAGAGGCTGGGACAAAAATGTCCTGGCCTCTCTGTCGTCTGTATAATAATCGACGATTTATCGTGTTTTTTTATTTTTCTTCAGATAATAAATCTTGTGTTTTTTTCTTACCTAAGAAAGCATTTTTTTCGTTATCATCTTTTTTTGGTAATTCGATGAAATTATCAAAAGATGTTTCCATGCTATTTTGACGGTTTGATTGTAATCCCATAGGTGAATTCCTCCTTATTTGTGTTCATTATACTATAATAATAGTAGGTAGACTTTATGAATTGAATTAATTAATATTTTGATTGATTTATTTTGAAATTAGGAGAATGATATGGCTAAATTAACATTGTATTTGGTTCGGCACGGACAAACTTATTTTAATATTTATAACAAATTACAAGGCTGGAGTAATTCGCCTTTGACTAAAAATGGTATCCAAAATGCATTAGACACTGGTCGAAAATTGGCTGAAGTTAAATTTGCTGCTGCTTATTCTTCAGACACAACGCGGGCTGAAGATACAGCTGAATTAATTTTAGCTGAAAATCATCAAAGTAATTTGACCAAAGCTACCAAATCATCCTACTTTAGAGAACAATTTTATGGATCTTTTGAGGGTGATAATATGGATGCGGTTTGGGCTAAAGTTGGTGCACCACAACATTTGACATCATTTGCTGAGATTATTGAATCCTTTTCTATAGCAGAAGCAAAAGATATGATGAAATTAGCTGATCCATTCCATGATGCAGAAGATCAGCATGAGTATTGGGAAAGAATTCAAAAGGGTTTCAAATTAATTTCTGAAAATCATAATTTGCAAGATGGAGATAATGTATTAGTCATTAGCCATGGTAATACATTGCTTAGTCTTATGGAATTATATGGAAAAGGTCAATTCGATTTGAAGATTCGTCCGCAAAACGGAAGCATTACCAAATTAGAATTAGATAATTCCAAAATTAAAGTTTTAAGTTATAACCAATAGATTGATATGGTAATAATATTTTATCTAATTGTTGATAAATTTGAAAAAAACAACAATCAAGAATAAAATTTAATTTTAAATACTTGAAAATGTATAAATAGGGTGAAAATAGTTGTGAAAGAGGGCTCTATGGCATCAGAACATATTGAACAAAAATTAGCCTTATTACCTGATTTACCGGGTTCTTATCAAATGAAAGATCTGAATGGTAAAATTATCTACGTTGGTAAGGCTAAAAACTTAAAAAATAGAGTGCGTTCTTATTTTAAGAGTGAGCATGATGGTAAGACAGCCGAATTAGTTCGTAATGTTGCTGATTTTGATTTTATTGTAACTAGTTCTGAAAAAGAATCGCTCTTACTTGAAATTACGTTGATTCAAAAGTATCAACCATATTATAATATTCGGTTAAAAAGAGGAACGGGTTACCCTTATATTAAAATAACGAATGAAAAGGACCCACAAATTGAGCTAGTTAGTATTGTTAAAAAAGATAATGCACAGTATTTTGGACCTTATCCGAATGTGTATGCTGCTCAAGAAACATTGCATTTTATTCAGAAAAATTATCCACTAAGAAGATGTAGTGGATATCAAGGACGTCCTTGCTTGTACGCAAATATGGGGCAGTGCTTGGGAGCTTGTTGGCATGAAGTTCCAGCTGATGAATATCAAGCGCAAATTAAAAAAATTCAAAGTTTCTTAGCCGGAAATACCCAAGTTGTTACTAAAAAACTACATCAAAAAATGGAAGAAGCGGCAGAAAAGTTAGAATTTGAACGGGCAGCTGATTTACGAGATCAATTACATTTTATTGCTGAAACGGTTGAAAAGCAGAAAATAATTTCTAAAGATGGAACGCCACGTGACCTTTTTAACTTTTATATGGATAAGGGGTGGCTGTCGGTCCAAATTTTCTTCATTCGTCAAGCCCGGTTGTTGAAACGAGAAAAAAGATTATTTGCCATTGTTGATGAACCAAATGAAGAATTAACTAGTTTTATCTTACAATTTTACAATCGTAAAAATACGGTGTTGCCTAAAGAAATCCTAGTACCATCTGGCGTTGATACTAAATTAATTAGTTCTGTTTTGCAAACTATAGTGCGGACGCCGCAACGTGGTGAGAAAAAAGCATTGATGAACTTGGCAGTCGAAAATGCCAAGATTGTTTTAGATGAAAAGTTTCGTTTAATGGAAATGAATGAGAAAAAAACTAACGGAGCCATGCAAGAAATTGCGGATGCTTTAGGAATTGATGAAATTCATCGCATTGAGGCTTTTGATCATTCTCATACACAAGGTGAAGAAATTGTTTCTGCCATGGTGGTCTTTGAAGATGGAATTCCAAATAAACAAAAGTATCGTAAATATAAAATTAAGAGTGTAGATCATGCAGATGAGCGAGCTGAAACCATGGAAGTGATTCGACGTCGTTATTCACGCTTATTAAAAGAACATGCTCAAATGCCGGATCTTGTTTTAATGGATGGTGGGATCATTCAATTAAATGCGGCTAAAGAAGTTTTGGAAGATGAGTTAGGATTAATTGATTTACCAGTAGCGGCGATGGTTAAAAATGAGCATCATAAAACCGCAGATTTGTTGAAGTCGGAAGGCAATGAACATACCGAGCTAGATCCAAAGTCGCAAGGATTCTTTTTATTACAAAGAATCCAAGACGAGGTACACCGATTTGTAATAACATTTCATCGTAATTTACGTTCTAAATCATCACTTGGTTCTAAATTAGATGAAATTGCGGGGGTTGGCCCTAAAACGCGGCAAAAATTGCTCACAAAATATGGATCATTAGGTAAAATTGAAAAAGCACCTGTAGATGAGTTGAAGCAATTGGGACTTTCTGATAAGGTTATTCAATCACTTAAAATATCACTCGGTGCAATTCATTGACGTAGGTATTAGCTTTATCGAGTTAAATACGATACAATAGACAAGTTAATAACGCATCAAATCTTGCTTTTTGGAAGCTGGTAATTTTTTCTAATTGACAGATTTTAAATAAGTTTAACGGCTCTAATCACATGATTAGATAGAGCAGAAGGGGGTACGACGATGGCATTCGTTGACCAAGTAAAAGTTTTTGTTAAAGGTGGAAAAGGTGGCGATGGAGCTGTTTCTTTCCGACATGAAAAGTATATTAATATGGGGGGACCTTTTGGTGGTGACGGCGGAAAAGGTGGCGATGTAATCTTAGTTGTAGATGAAGGTTTACGCACTTTGATGGATTTCCGATACAAGAGTCACTTTAAGGCTACACCTGGTGGTAATGGTGCTACTAAAGGGATGACTGGTGCATCAGCCGATGACATGATTATCCGAGTTCCACAAGGGACGACAGTTACTAATGCTGAAACTGGTGAATTAATCGGGGACCTAGTAGATAAAGATGATCGATTGGTCGTAGCTGCTGGTGGACGTGGTGGACGTGGAAATATTCGTTTTGCTTCACCAAAGAATCCAGCACCTGAAATTGCTGAAAATGGTGAGCCTGGTCGCGAACTTGATATTCGAATGGAATTGAAAGTCTTAGCTGATGTAGGTTTGGTTGGTTTCCCATCAGTTGGAAAATCAACGCTTTTGTCAGTAGTAACGGCTGCTAAGCCTAAAATTGCTGAATATCACTTTACGACCTTAGTTCCTAATTTAGGAATGGTCCGATTAAATGATGGACGTGACTTTGTAATGGCTGACTTGCCTGGATTGATTGAGGGAGCTTCAAATGGAGTTGGATTAGGAATTCAATTCTTGCGTCACGTAGAACGAACTCGTGTCATTCTCCATTTACTTGATATGAGTGGTGTTGATCCTGATTCTGATCCATATGACAATTATAAGCAAATCAATCATGAATTAGCCGAATATGATCCAGCTTTGTTAAAGCGGCCTCAGATTATTGTTCCAACGAAGATGGACATGCCTGATGCAGAAGAAACTTTAGCAACATTTAAAGCTAAATTGGCACAAGATCCTGATTTCGATCAAGATACTGTCATTATGCCAATTTCTTCATTAACACGTGATGGATTGGAACCACTTTTGCAAAAAACGGCCAATGTTTTGGATGAAACAGATGCCTTTATTGCTCAAGAGATGCAATCAGCACCTGAAGAATCGACAATGTATGAGTATAAAGAAAATGAGCAACCATTTGAAATTGTCCGTGAAGATGATCATTATTGGATTTTGACTGGGGATGAGCTGGAAAATCTATTCCAACGAACTAATACTAATTTCACAGAATCATTAATGCGTTTTGCGCGTCAATTACGTACAATGGGAGTAGATGATGCACTTCGGCGAGCCGGAGCAGAGAATGGGGATACTGTTCAAATCATGGACTTCCAATTTGAATTCGAAGATTAAAATGATTGGGGGCTATCAAACGTGGATACAACGTATATCACTATCGAGAAGTCTAGTTTTGTGTATGAACAAATTATAAAAAAATCACGTTTTATTGTTCAGATGCAACGTGTGCAAAATGAAACTGAAGCCCAAGATTTTATCAAACAAATTCAAAAAAATCATAATAAAGCTAATCACAATGTTTGGACATATGTTTTGGGTCCTCATTCTGAAATTCAAAGAGCTTCCGATGATGGTGAACCTAGTGGGACAGCAGTAACACCAATGTTGGAAGTATTAAATAATAATCAGCTTCGGGATGTTGTAGTAGTCCAAACCCGTTATTTTGGGGGAATTAAGTTGGGAGCTGGTGGCTTAATTCGGGCTTATGCAGGGACGTTAGCTGATGCCATTATGGCGGGTGGCTTAGTGCAAAAAATTTTGCAACAAGAACTCGTCATTCAAATTGACTACCCTCAATTTGAAATAATTAAATATTGGTTAGCAGAGCATGCTTTGGATCTTAGTGAAACTGTTTTTACTGAAAAAGTCACTATGGTGGTACCAGTTAATTTAGATGCCTTGGATAGTGTGATGGAACAACTACGTGATTTAACCAAAGGTCAGGCAGAATTATTTAAGCGGGATCAAATTTGGCATGAAGTTCCATTTCAACGGGGTATTAGTGGTCAAACTCAAACGCGTTATTAGGTTTAAATTTAATTAAAAACAATAAAAAACGTTGCAACAGCACTTAAAGTCGTGGTATTTTTGACTGTGAGTGCTTTTTATAGTTACGGTGGTTAATCTTTCATATTAACCTTTTTATAAAATAATGAAGGTAGGCAAACAGATGGTAAAGACAAATACCTACGATGAAAATGATATTACGGTTTTAGAGGGCTTAGATGCCGTTCGTAAGCGTCCAGGTATGTATATCGGTTCAACGGATGGAAAAGGATTACATCATTTAGTGTATGAAATTTTTGACAATGCTGTTGACGAGGCTTTGGCCGGTTTTGGTAAGGAAATTAACGTTTCAATTGGCGTAAATAATTCGATTAAAGTTATCGATCATGGACGAGGAATGCCTGTTGGAATGCACGCTTCAGGTAAACCTACACCAGAAGTTATTCTGACTGTTCTACATGCTGGTGGTAAATTTGGTCAGGGTGGATATAAAACTTCTGGTGGTTTACACGGAGTTGGGTCATCTGTTGTTAATGCGTTATCATCTAGCTTAATGGTTACAATTGTCCGAGATGGTTTTAAATATCAAGAACATTTTATTAATGGTGGTCACCCAGATGGAACTTTGAATAACCTAGGTAAAACTAAGGAAGGCAATGGAACAACTGTCGAATTTCAACCAGATCCTAAGATTTTTTCAACCACTAATTATAATTTTGATATTTTAGCTGAACGTTTACGTGAATCAGCGTTCTTATTAAGTGGGGTTAAAATTACTCTTACTGATGAACGCGTTGGACAAGAAAAAAGTGAAGAATATAAATATGATGATGGAATTCGTTCATTCGTGAAATATTTGAATGAAGATAAGACGACGATGGGCGATGTTCTTTACTTTAATGGGACTGAAAAAGGAATTGAAGTTGAAGTAGCAGCTCAATATAACGATGGTTATTCAGAAACTACAATGTCATTCGTTAATAATGTGCGAACATCTGGTGGCGGAACGCACGAGGTTGGATTACGTTCAGCTTGGACTAAAGCATTTAATGAATATGCCAGAAAAGTTAATCTTTTAAAAGAAAAGGATAAAAACTTGGAAGGATCGGATGTTCGAGAAGGATTATCAGCTGTTATCTCGCTTCGAATTCCAGAAGAATTACTTCAATTTGAGGGCCAAACGAAGGAAAAATTAGGAACACCAGAAGCACGCTCAATTGTAGATAGTGTTGTTGCTGAACAATTAGGCTTTTATTTGATGGAGAATGGAAATTTCTCTCAAGAATTAATTCGTAAATCTTTAAGAGCCCGTGAGGCTCGTGAAGCTGCTCGTAAAGCGCGTGAAGATGCCAGAACTGGTAAAAAAAGGGGTAGTAAAGACCGTGTTTTATCAGGTAAATTAACCCCTGCTCAATCAAAAAATGCCAAACATAATGAACTGTTTTTGGTCGAGGGTGATTCTGCCGGTGGTTCGGCTAAGCAAGGACGTGATCGTAAATTCCAAGCAATTTTGCCATTGCGAGGAAAAGTTTTGAATACTGAAAAAGCTAAATTAGCTGATATCATGAAAAATGAAGAAATTGCGACTATGATCTATACGATTGGAGCTGGTGTCGGTTCTGAATTTGATGTCAGTGCATCTAATTATGATAAAGTTATTATTATGACCGATGCCGATGATGATGGGGCACATATTCAAATCTTGCTATTAACATTTTTCTATAAGTATATGCGGCCGTTGGTTGAAGCTGGAAAAGTATATATTGCTTTGCCACCATTGTATATGCTCAGAAAAGGAACTAAGAAGCAGACGATTACTTACGCTTGGACTAACGAGCAGCTGTTAGAAAAACAAAAAGAAATTGGCCGCGGCTATACCTTACAACGATTTAAGGGGCTAGGTGAAATGAATGCTGAACAGTTATGGGATACCACAATGAATCCAGATAGCCGGACATTAGTTAGAATTACGATTGATGACATCATGTTAGCTGACAAGCGTGTAACGACCTTAATGGGTGATAAAGTTGAGCCACGACGTAAGTGGATTGAAAGTAATGTCGCATTCTCTTTGGCTGATGAAGCTTCACTTTTAGATAAACAAAAGGAATTTAATGAGGCTGATGAAACATCAAAGGACGTTGTTGATGAAGCACAGTTAACAAAAGTTTCGGCAGAAATTGATCCAATTGATAAGGATGCTGATGCTAATCAAAATGATGATATTTTACCTGGTTTTTTTGAGCCAGAGATTGAAACTTGGGATAAAGATTAAAGAGGAAAGGAGGTATTCATTATGTTAGAAAACAAGCAAGAAGGAACGATTCAAGAATTGTCATTAGAAGCAGTCATGGGTGATCGTTTCGGTCGTTATTCAAAATATATTATTCAAGAACGAGCTTTACCAGATATTCGTGATGGGTTAAAACCCGTTCAGAGAAGAATTTTGTATGCAATGAGTAAAGATGGAAATACTTATGATAAGCAATTTCGTAAATCAGCCAAGTCGGTTGGAAATATTATGGGTAATTTTCACCCGCATGGTGATTCTTCAATCTATGAAGCGATGGTTCGACTATCACAAGATTGGAAATTACGTGCTCCTTTGATTGAAATGCATGGTAATAATGGTTCAATTGATAATGATCCGGCCGCTGCTATGCGTTATACTGAAGCACGTTTATCAAAACTTTCTGGTGAAATGCTTCGTGATTTAGAAAAAGAAACCGTTGAGATGGTGCTTAACTTTGATGATACAGAGTATGAGCCAACTGTTTTACCTGGTCATTTCCCTAATTTACTAGTTAATGGAGCTACAGGAATTTCAGCTGGATATGCTACAGAAATACCACCACACAATCTAGGTGAAGTGATTGATGCCACTGTCTATCTTTTGAGTCATCCTGATGCAGATATTGATCAATTAATGGAATTTGTCAAAGGTCCTGATTTTCCAACTGGTGCCATTATTCAAGGAGCCAGTGAATTAAAGCGAGCTTATGAGACTGGGAAAGGTAAAATTGTTGTCCGTGCTAAAACACAGATTGAATCAATTAAAGGTGGTAAGCAATTAATCCGAGTTTCGGAAATTCCATACGAAGTTAATAAAGCAGCCCTAGTACATAAAATGGATGAACTCCGTTTGAATAAAGAAGTAGCTGGATTAACTGAAGTTCGTGATGAATCTGATCGAGATGGATTGACGATTGCAATTGAAATTGCGAAAGATGGTAATGCAGAAGGAATCTTACAATATCTATTTAAGAAAACTGACTTACAAATTACTTATAATTTCAATATGGTTGCCATCCATAAGGAACGACCAGTCTTATTTAGTCTTAAAACGGCATTAACAGCCTTTATTGAACATCAACGTGAAATCATTATGAAACGGACTGTCTTTGATTTAAGAAAGGCACAAGAACGTATGCATATTGTTGATGGGCTAATTAGAGCGCTCTCAATTTTAGACCAAGTTATTAAAACAATTCGTGCTGCAAATGACCGGAAAGGTGCCAAGCAAGGCTTAATTGATCAATATCAATTTACGGAAGAACAAGCGGAAGCAATTGTAACGCTACAACTATACCGGTTGAGTAATACTGATGTTACGCAGTTACAAGCAGAAGCTAAAAATTTGAGTGATTTGGTTGAAAAGTATCAATTGATCTTGAGTGAACCAAAAGAATTAAATAAAGTCTTAAAGCGTGAATTATCGGCTATTAAAAAGGAATATTCAACACCTAGATTAACTGAAATTCAAGCTGAAGTGCAAGAAATCAAAATTGATAAAACTGTTACAATTGCTGATGAAGATGTTGTGATGTTGATTTCTAAATCTGGTTATGTAAAGCGTTCTTCACTTCGTTCATTTAGTGCTTCAGGTAATGATAATGGATTACGTGATGATGATGAGCCAGTATACCTTGAAAAGGTTAACACCCTGCAGCATGTTTTCATTTTTACAAATTATGGAAATGTGATCTATCGGCCAATTAACGAAATTCCAGAATTTAAGTGGAAGGATGCTGGGGAGCATCTTTCTCAAACAGTTAGTGATTTGAGAAATGATGAAACTATCAGTCAAGTTGTAGTGTTAGATGATATTGATAAATTAAATGGTCAATGGTTGGTTGCTTCAAATGAAGGCTATATTAAGCGAGTTGATTTCGCTACTTTGACCCCTCGTAGTAATTACAAGAAGCGATTAATTCCACTAATTAAATTCAAAACAGCGACTGGAAAAGTTGCCTTATTGCAATTTATTGAGCCTAAAGCTCAACTTGATCCAGCTGATGTCATATTGATTACTCAAAAAGCGCAAGGATTACGTTATAGCTTGGATGAAGTACCAGTTCAAGGTAATCGAACAGCTGGCGTAAAAGCAATTAATTTAAATTCTGATGATCAATTAATAGGTGGCGGATTTGTGCAAACTAATATGGCGATTCATTTGATTTCAAATCGAGGAGCTTATAAGTTGATGAAGACTGATGAAATTCCAGTGACATCGCGTGCTAAGAAGGGCGTAGCGGTGATGCGTGAATTGAAGAAGGATTCACATCAAATTGTTACTATGATTTTAACGCCAATAAAAGAAATGCCTCAATTAAGCATTACAACTGATCAAAATCAAATTGTGTTGATTAATCCAAGTGAACACTCATTTGGACAACGTCAAAGTAATGGAAGTTTCGTAATTGAAATATCAAAAGTAGGAATACCAACTAATATGAACATTAATAGTTCAGAATTAATTTTGAATTAAAGATGTAGAATTTGTCTGATTATAGTAAAATATAAATATAATAAAACCTAGAAAGTTGGAGTTAAAAATGACAAAAAAATTAGTCTTTGGACATCAAAACCCTGATACAGATACAATTGCATCTGCAATTGCGGCATCATATTTATTAAATCAAACTATGGGAGAAGAAACTGAGCCAGTCGCATTAGGTGAGCCAAATGCGGAAACTCAATTTGCCTTGGATTATTTTAAGGTAAAGCCACTACGCGTTATTGAAAAAGCTGAAACTGAACAAGTTTATTTGGTTGATCACAATGAAGCAGCACAATCAGCTAAAAATATTGATGAAGTTGAAGTGGTTGGGGTATATGACCATCATAAGATTAATTTTAGTTCTGATGCCCCTCTTTGGTTTATTAATATGCCTCTAGGGTCAGTGGCTACAATTTTGTATTATGAATTTAAGAAAAGTAATATTGAGATTCCAAGTGATGTTGCTGGAATGATGGCTTCAGCTATTATATCTGATACATTACTTTTGAAGAGTCCTACCACAACTTCAATGGATCAACCTGCTTTAGAAGCCTTGGCTGAAATTGCTGGAATTAAAGATTATGAAGCATATGGATTGGAGTTGTTAAAGGCTGGAACTGATCTTTCAAGTCGAACAGCCCAAGAATTGATTGATGGAGATGCTAAGTCATTTGACTTCAATGGACATACTTTCCGTATTGGGCAAGTTAATACTGTTGATATTGACGAAACCTTGGAACGGCAATCTGAACTAGAATCTGCTATGCAAGCTGAAGGATATGATAACTTCTTGTTTGTTATTACGGATATTTTAAATTCAAATTCAAAGGCACTTTATTTGGGAGATGCTTCTAATGAAGTCGCCAAAGCTTTTGATACTGATATTAAGAATAATGTTATTGACTTACCCGGAGTTGTTTCGCGTAAGAAGCAAGTTGTTCCACCTTTGACTGCTGCATTTTAATTTTAATAAAACCAAAGCTTATAACATAAAATAAGCTTTGGTTTTTTGTTAGTTTATATATTAAGAATGTGAAATATATGGTTTATTTGCTATAAAAAACCAAAAGAATAAGGTATAATAAAATAGTTTTGTGTATGAGAATACACAAGCCGAATATTTGAAGTTAGGAACGGTTAGATTCATGGAGAATAAATATTAATTTATCATAAATCCCGTTGCTAAATCCGGAAAATCGGTAGAAAACTGGGAACTTTTAAAAGATGAGTTAATCTCTGAATCAATTGATTTTGATTTCTATATTAGTAAAGATCAGCATGACCTAGAACGTTGGATTAAACGATTTTTAAAGCGTCAAGAAGAACAGTCCATCCAATTAGTGATAATGGGCGGGGATGGAACCTTAAATTTAACGATTAATGCCATTTTAGAGCGAAATAGCGAATATCATCAGCCAATTGCATATATTCCAGATGGATCTGGGAATGACTTTGCCAGGGCTCACGGAATATCGGTTGATCCGATGGCTTCGTTGCAACGAATTTTAAAGAAAACAAAACAAAATATAGAAAAACCTTTAACGATCGATTTAGGGATCTATGAAAATATTAAAGATCATAAACGTAAATATTTTGTAAATAATTTAGGTGTTGGATTTGATGCTATGGTCGTTAGTATGACAAATCATTCACTAGCGAAAGTTTGGTTAAATAAGATGGGTTGGGGAAGTTTGGCCTATCCGTTACTAATTTTAAAAGTTTTAACTGAACAAGATTCTTTCGCGGTTACAGTGAAAGGCGAAGGCCGATTAGCCGATTTTTATGAGAATGCTTATTTAATGACGGTTTCAAATCACCCATATTTTGGGGGTGGAGTAAAGATTATGCCAGATGCTGATCCACATGATGGTAAATTAGATTTAATTATTATTGAAAAGCCTAAGAATAAAATTAGATTACTCAAAATTGTTAAAGCATTATTGAAAAATAAATTATACGATCAACCAGAAGTTCATCGCTATACAAATAAAAAATTAGAATTTCAAACCCATCGTTTAGAATTAGCTCAAGCGGATGGAGAAGAATTAGGTGCACATATTTATAACTATCGGTTTACTTCAAAAACATTAGATTTTTGGTTATAATAATGTGTTCTATTTAAATCAATATTAAATTAAAACAAAAGAGACTCGAACATAATTGTTTGAGTCTCTTTTGTTTTATGGAGTATCAAAAAAGGAATCGAATTTAAATTCGATTCCTTCAAAGCTTGACTTTAAATCATGATAAACATGGGTAAAATAAGGGGGCGACGCTTAGTTTGACTGAATAAGAAACGTTGTAGTTTTGATATAACAGCATTTCTGATTGTATTTTCGTTGGCATTTGGTTCGCGCATTGCGGTTAAAATAGCCTTAAAAATTTCGCGACGTCCTTCATTGATTAATTCTTCTGATTCGCGCATGTAGATAAATCCACGTGAAAGAATGTCAGGCCCAGCTGTTATTTCTTGATTTTTTAAATCAATGGTAGCAACGACAACAACAAGTCCATCTTGGGATAACATTTGTCGATCTTTTAGCACTGCAGTACCAACATCACCAATTCCATTACCGTCGACATAAGTGTCGGCAGCAGGGAAATGATCAGCTATTCGGGCTGAATCAGCGGTTAGTGCTAATACGTCTCCGTTATCCATGATAAAGATGTTTTCAGAAGGTACACCAACTGCCTCACCTAATCCCGCGTGGACTTTCAGCATCCGATATTCACCATGGACTGGCATAAAGTATTTAGGTTTCATAAGAGATAACATCAATTTTTGTTCTTCTTGACCACCATGGCCAGAAGTATGAATGTTATTGATCTTACCATAAATTACATTGGCACCGGCTTCTTCTAGCAGATTGATCACGTGATTAACTGATTGAGTATTTCCAGGGATCGGCGAAGAAGAGAAGATTACAGTATCATTTGGATGAATTTTAATTTGCTTATGAGTTCCGTTAGCAATACGAGCGAGGGCAGCCATTGGTTCTCCTTGAGAACCAGTCGATAGGATTAACACTTTTTCAGGTGGTAATTTATTGGCCTCATGGGCGTCAATTAACATATCTTCAGGAATATCTAAATAACCTAAAGCTAATCCGTTTCTGACTGCTGTATCCATTGAACGCCCGAAGACAGCAATTTTACGACCATGCGCTAAAGCAGATTCGGTAGCCATTTGAACTCGAGACATATTTGAAGCAAAGGTAGCAAATATAATTCGACCAGTAATATCATCAAATAATTGATCAATTGTTTTACCTACCCAGCGTTCAGACTTTGAAAACTCAGCACGTTCGGCGTTAGTTGAATCCGACATTAATAAGAGAACACCCTCAGCACCCAAACGTGCCATTTTTTGCAAGTTAGGTGGCTGGTGGGTAGTTGGAGTCAGATCAAATTTAAAATCACCTGTCTCGACAATTACGCCAACTGGTGTATGAACTGCGACTCCAAATGTATCGGGAATCGAGTGGGTAGTTCGGAAAAACTCAACTGATAATTCACCGAATGTTAAAACATCATCTTCGCCAATGATATTTAGTTCAGTACGGTTAGTTAGACCATGTTCTTCTAATTTATTTGTGATCAGAGCAGCTGCTAGGGGACCAGCATAAACTGGTACGTTTACAGCTTCCAAGAAAAAATGAATGGCTCCAATATGATCTTCGTGCCCGTGGGTAATTACCAAACCGCGCACTTTATCAATATTTTCTACAAGATATGAATAATCAGGAATAACATAATCGATTCCTAATAGTTCATCTTCTGGAAACTTAACTCCGGCGTCAATGACGACGATGTCATCACCATATTGTACGGCATAAGTATTTTTCCCGATTTCTCCTAGACCACCTAAAGCATAAACTGCTGCTTCATTAGGTTGTACATCAATATCCATTGCCATATTAGAACTCCGTTAATTTAAACCGTTCACCAAGGCTTTGTTGCTCATAAGTCAACGCAGCCTCAGAAAGCTCTTCGATTTGCTCAACATTGTATTCGGTGTTAGTTTCAACCGCCAAACGAGCAGTTGGTAAATCAGGTGCCTCAATGTAAAGTGACTTAGTGCTTTCCCGCTTGGGGTTTTGAGTCTTAGTTGGTTGGAAATAAACTTTGTAAATCATATTGATTTAGCTCCTTTTAATAAAATAATTTTTTTCTGAGCCCTTTTCATCGTTTTAAAAGACTCGAAATGTGCTAACAGAAATGTTTCCTGACTAATATTGTAACATGAATTAAGGTTTAAGTAATAATAGAACCCTTGGGTTAGGCGTAAAAGTGAAATGAGACCTACTAAAAAATTCCATAAATCAAACTATTTTAGTCTAATTTATGGGATTATATATATTTTATTCATTAACCGCTAGTTGATCTTGACTAGCATCTGGATGGTAATCACCACCCTTTACACCAGTATATTCTTCAAGTGTTGAAATCTTTTTTTTATTCATTGTAGTAGCATTGTTAATGCCAACATAGCGGAGATGCCATTCTTCACCAATATAACCGGTTTGTGTGCTGGAATGTCTAGGGAATCGGATAATAAGTCCATACTTATAAGCGTTATTTTGCAACCATTTGTACATCTTATCATCCGTTGGTAGCTGACCATTTTGACCAGTTAAATCAAAGGCTAAACCACTTTGATGTTCTGAGTAACCTGGACGAGCAGAGAAAGTATCGGCTTCCTTTTGACCATGATTTGCGACATAATTATTGTATAATGTTGTTTGATATTGGTATGATCGATAACCAGAAACTTGGTTTGAAATTGGAAAGCCGGCTGCTTGAAGGGCTGCAATGATTTCATTCTTTGCTTGATTAGCATTTTCGGAAAGACCACCTCCATCAGGGTTATTAGTATCTAAAGCGCCTTTAAATGGATTATAATCTTGAGTTAGAGGATGCTTTTTATTTACTACTAGTAAATTATGATCCGTATGGTAGGTCGGTTTTGTCGCAAGACTGCTTTTTTCTTTTGTTTTAAGAATAGTCTTATTTTGCATAGTGGGTTGATTAATGTGGTGATTCCAAGCCCATATTAAACCGATCAGTAAACAAATGATTAACGAAAAAGTTAATAATCTTTTTTTTAACATCTTACTCTCCTTCAAAATTCGTAGCTAGTATGCAATATTATACTTTAAAACACAATAAATTAGTAATGATATGAACAATAAACATAGGTATGTTAACCTATGCAAAAATATTAAGGTATAGCGGAGGAAAAAATAAATGACAATAGTCTTAATTATCGGGGCCATTATTATCATTGGTATTTTATTAACGATTAGAATTAAGCATCTTGTTGGCCGTCGTAAGACAGAAATTGAAATTATTCATTCTCAGCAGTTGGTGAATGAGGCTATTAATTATTTATTTAAAAATACGACGTTTGAGCATGGATTAAAGTTACCAAAGAATATCAATTCAACATTAACTGCTAATATTTGGGGTCATAATGTTATGGCGTTTGAAATTAAAATTTATTATGAGCAACGGTTGGATCCAAAAGAACTACAACAGCATTTTAATAATGATTTAAAGCAATATTGTGCTGATAAAAATCTACCTAAACTTGATACTGAGATTGCACCAATTGTTATCACTGATTTATGGTATGACCAAATTCATCCCATTTTGCATATTGATGTTGCAAATGTAAGCAACCAGCAAACCGTTGCTTATTTACATGATCTAAAGAAATTAAACCAACCATTTCAAACATAACTTAAATTCACAAATTAGGTTATAATTAAAGTTAATGATAAAAACGTATATGGAGGCGTACATAAATGTATCTAATGAAAGATATCGTCCGAGACCCATCAGAAGTCTTGCGACAGCAGGCTGGGAAAGTCGAATTTCCTTTAAGTGCTGATGATCAGGCTGCTATGCACAATATGATGGAATATCTAGTGATTAGCCAGGACGAAGAATTAAACGAAAAATATGATTTGCGACCAGGAGTTGGGCTAGCAGCCCCTCAAGTTGGCATATCAAAGCAGTTCTCAGCTATTTTAATTCCTGAAGAAGATGAACAAGCTTGGGATGATGAAGCTGAAGATTTTGAAGATAGTGTGGAAGAAGAGGAACCTAAGTATTTCTTCAAAGGAGTGATCTTTAATCCAGTTATTATTCGACAATCTGTTAAGCAATGTGCTTTAACTATTGGGGAAGGTTGTCTTTCAGTTGATGAAGATCGACCTGGTTATGTTCATCGTTCATATCGAATTACAGTTCGCTATCAAGATGAACTAGGTGAAAGTCACGACTTGAAGTTGGAAGGTTATCCAGCAATTGTGTTCCAACATGAAATTGATCATTTAAAGGGAACTCTTTATTATGATCATATTAAAAGTGATGAACCATGGCATCAAATTGATAATGCCAAATATTTGGGGTAATAAAATATGAAAAGTGATTTAAATTTCGACTATCCCCTTTTGAATGGGTGGTCAAAAGATGACATTATTAAAGTCAGCGCACTTTATTCATCAGTGGCAAAAGCTTATGAAGGTGGAGTTGAAGTAGACAAGTTGCTAAATGCGTATCAAGGCTTTAAATCGGTTGTAACTAGCAAAAGTGAAGAAAAACAACTTGGTCGGCAATTTGAAACGACTTCAGAATATAGTATTTATCGGACAATTCAAGCAGCACGCCAAACTAATAAAAAGGTTTTGATGATGGAGGCCTAGATGGACAAATTGCCGATTAATAATGCGCAATTGGATACCTTAGTTTTGGAATGGATGGATGAAATTCGTCAATTTATTTTGAAAGAAATAAAAAATCCATTAACTATTAAAACTAAAAGTAATGCCCGTGATTTAGTCACTAATTTAGATCGTACTGTTGAACAAATGTATATTGCAAAGATTAAACAATTAAATCCAGCAGCTCGAATTTTAAGTGAAGAGGGATTTGGGGATGAAGTTAATAATCTAGACGGCCCAGTTTGGATTATTGATCCTATTGATGGTACGATGAATTTTGTCAAACAACATGATGAATATGCTTCCATGCTAGCTTATTTTTATGATGGCGAGGCTCAAGGAGCTTGGATTATGGATGTTGTTAAAAATGAAGTCGTTCATGGGGGGCCTACACAAGGTGTCCGATTAAATAAAGCCACAATGGAAGAACCGACTGAGAATAAATTAGATCAAAGTATAATTTCTTTTTCAGGGACTCATTTGTTATATGATCATTATCAATATCAAAACATTGCCCGAATGGCTCTAGGTTATCGGGTTTATGGTTCCGCGGGTATTTCATTTATTCGGCTATTAAAAGGTCAATGTGGAGGATTTACCAGTGTCTTAAAACCTTGGGATTTTGCGGCAGGATTAGTCCTATGCCGGAGTCTAGGGTTACAAGTAGAAACACTTGACGGTCAACCGTTAGACATGTTATCATCAAATGTCATCTTAGCATCTCAAAAACAGGTTATGGCAGACATTAAAATGTTGACAAATACGTCAAGTAACCTTTAAAAGGTCAATTTGGCGTTTTATTTTGTGACATTTGGTGTAGAATAGTAAAAAGAAATTAAAGTGACGAAAACGTCAAGGAGAACAGGAATTTGGCAAAACGCGATAATATTCGTAACATTGCAATCATCGCCCACGTCGATCATGGTAAGACCACGTTGGTGAATGAATTATTGAAGCAATCAGATACATTGGATGCTCGTAATAACATTACTGATCGAGCAATGGATACAAACGATCTTGAAAAAGAACGTGGAATCACAATCTTAGCTAAAAACACAGCCGTTAAGGTTGGAGATAAGCAAATTAACATCGTTGATACTCCCGGCCACGCTGACTTCGGTGGTGAAGTTGAACGTATCATGAAGATGGTTGATGGAGTTTTGTTGGTTGTTGATGCCTTTGAAGGAACAATGCCACAAACTCGTTTCGTTTTGAAAAAGGCTTTTGAACAAAACTTAACTCCAATTGTGGTAGTTAACAAAGTTGACCGTCCAGGGGCTCGTCCTTCTGAAGTAGTCGATGAAGTTTTGGATTTGTTCATTGAGCTTGGAGCTGATGAAGAACAATTGGAATTCCCAGTTATCTTTGCTTCAGCTATGAACGGAACATCTTCATTAGATCCAGAAGTTGATAAGCAAGAACACACAATGAAGCCTGTCTTTGACAAGGTATTCGAAACAATTCCAGCCCCTGAAGATAATTCAGATGAGCCATTGCAATTCCAAGTTGCTTTGCTTGACTATAATGACTTCCTTGGTCGTATTGGTATTGGACGTGTCTTCCGTGGAACTATCAAGCTTGGTGATTCTGTTGAAGTTATGAAATTAGATGGAACAACTCAAACTTTCCGAGTTACTAAGTTGTTTGGATTTATTGGACTTGACCGAGTTGAAATCGAACAAGCCGAAGCTGGTGACTTGATTGCACTTGCTGGAATGGAAGAAATTTCAGTTGGTGAAACAGTTGCTGATCCTGAGCATCCTGAAGCATTGCCTGTTTTGCGTATCGATGAACCAACTTTGCAAATGACTTTCCGTCAAAATGACTCACCGTTCGCTGGTCGCGAAGGTAAGTTTGTAACGGCCCGTCAAATTGAAGATCGTCTTCGTCGAGAATTGCATACTGACGTTTCTTTGCGTGTTGAAGATACTGATGAAGCTGGTGCTTGGTTAGTCTCTGGTCGTGGTGAATTGCACCTTTCTATCTTGATTGAAACAATGCGTCGTGAAGGCTTTGAATTACAAGCTTCTCGTCCACAAGTTATCTATCGTGAGATTGATGGCGTTCAATCAGAACCGTACGAATCTGTTCAAATTGATACACCAGATGAATATGCTTCATCTGTTATCGATTCATTGAACCAACGTAAGGGTGAAATGTTAAACATGGAAGCTATGGGAAACGGACAAACTCGTTTGTCTTACGTAGCTCCTTCACGTGGTTTGATCGGATATTCAACTGAATTCTTATCAGCAACCCGCGGATATGGAATTTACAATCACACTTACGAAGACTACCGTCCAATCGTTCGTAACTGGGAACCAGGTCGTCGTAATGGTGCCTTAGTTTCAATTACACAAGGAACAACGACTAATTACGCCATCATGGGTGTTGAAGATCGTGGACAAATGTTCGTTGGAGCTGGAGTTGAAGTTTATGAAGGAATGATTGTTGGAATGAATTCACGAGATAACGATATCTCTGTGAACGTTACTAAGTTAAAGCCACAATCAAACGTTCGTTCTTCAAACAAGGATCAAACTTCATCAATCAAGACTCCTCGTGAGATGGGATTGGAAGCTTCTTTGGAATTCTTGAACGAAGATGAATATGTTGAAGTAACTCCAGAAAACGTTCGAATTCGTAAGGATATCTTGAATACTTCTGAACGTGAGAAGTATGCTAAGCGTCGTAAGATGTCTCAACAATAATATTTAATAAAAGTTAAAAAGGATAATATTTTAAATTTTAGGTGTTACGTTCATTGCGTAAATTTAAGTTTTAGAAAAATTATATTTTTAACATAAATCGAGAGACCGGGATAGTTTTTGTCCAGGCTCTCTTTTTATTTAAACTAAAATGGTTAAACTTCAATTAGAATCAGTATTTTTGCAGAAAAATTAGTATATAATATTATTATTAACTCTTTGGAGAAATATGAGGGGACCGGTTTGGTAAAATTATTTAAAAAAATACAATATCGGATGCGTTATTTTGACTGGTGGATTGCGATATTAGTCTTAGCGCTAATGTCTTTTGGAAGTGTAATGTCTTTTTCTGCCAGTGCTGGTATGTTAACGGGTACGCCGTCAGGTACATTATTTAAGCAACTATCATTTTATTTGATGGCTTTTATTATGATGCTAGTTGGTTATCATGCATCCAAAAAATGGATTGATTCATTAGGGGCTATTGCCTATATGATGTATTTCATCTCATTATTCTTGCTATTAACGACTTTTTTCTTTCCACCAATTAATGGAGCTAGAGGTTGGATTGTGTTGGGACCAATCTCTATTCAACCCGTGGAACTTTATAAGGTCTGTTTAATTTTATGGGGATCATTTGCCATGACCCGTAATCACGATAATAAATATAATTTTATACATCTTGGATGGATCAGATTTGCCTTTGTCTGTGTAATATTATTTCTTTTCCCAGATACTGGAGGATTCATTATTACCACTGGTATCATGGCCGTGATTATTTTGGCCTCAGGTGTAAAAAAAAGGTTTTCGGTAATCGTAATAACTGGAGTTATATTAATATGGCAAGTTGGATTACGGGCTTTAGAACCAATTTTGTCACTGTCTACACATTATAGCTTGCAGCGTTTTACTGCATATCTAAATCCATGGAAGTATGCGCAGACAACCGGAAATCAAGTTATTAATTCTTATTACGCCATTAGTAATGGTGGTTTATTTGGGCGTGGATTAGGACGTAGTTTACAAAAAAACAGTAATTTGCCAGAACCAAATACCGACTTTATTATGGCAGTAGTTAGTGAAGAAATGGGGGCTATTGGAGTTGCTTTGGTTGTCATAGCACTTGTTATTATTAGTTGGCGGTTGATTTATTTTGCATTCCGTACGCCTTCAATGCGTTATCGTTTACTATTGGTTGGATCAGCTAGTTACTTGTTACTGCAAATCATTGTTAATTTAGGCGGAGTCGTTGGAGCGTTACCAATTACCGGAGTTACTTTTCCTTTAATTTCAGTGGGAGGTTCGTCGATATTATCATTAGGACTAATGTTTGCCATTGATTTAAATGTGATTAAGCAAATTAAGATTGAAAAAGAATTGTATTTAGCTGATAAAAAGAAGGGACAGGCTTAAGAATGGAATTAGAAATTAAACCTCGTCGGAGTGTGATTGTTTATCTAAATAATGTTAAGCAAGCAAAACAATTACGACGCTTTGGAGTGATTGAATATATCTCAAATAAGTTGAAATATGCGGTTATTTATATGGATGAAGCTGATATTGAGAAAAAGCAAATTTTAATTAGTCGTTTAGGGTTTGTAAAATCAGTTGAAATTTCCAATTGGCCTGAAGTTGATTCAACTGTTGGTAGCAATCAAGATAGTGTAGCCTTTGCCGTTGATGAATTTGAATTAGCTGACATGGTTGGGGCTGATGATGAATTATAGGGGAAGGTTAAAATGCGAATTATAAGTGGAGATTATAGAGGCCGTGCGTTAAAGGCGGTCCCAGGTTCGGCAACGCGCCCTACCACAGATAAGATCAAAGAAGCTGTCTTTAATTTAATCGGCCCTTATTTTGATGGGGGTCGCTCATTAGATTTATATGCTGGTTCTGGTGGATTAAGTATTGAAGGGGTTTCACGAGGAATTGAAGAAGCGGTCTTAGTTGACCGACAATTTGCAGCAATTAAAACAATTCAATCTAATGTGGCGGTTACTAAGGAGAGCGAAAAATTTACCGTTATCAAAAGTAGTGCAGATCAAGCGATTCAACGCTTAAATGGACAACAGGCTTTTGATTTGTTCTATTTCGACCCGCCTTATGCTAAACAAACAATTCAAGCAGATGTTGAAAAGTTATCAGCAGCTAATTTAATTGCTGATAATGCTATTTTAATGGCTGAAACTGATCAGGAAGCACAATTACCAGATCAAATTGGGGGCTTCGAATTATGGAAGCAAAGAGAATATGGAATTACAGTAATTACAATTTATCGTTTTAAGGGGTGATTTATGATGCGTAAAGTTATTTTTCCAGGAAGTTTTGATCCGTTTACCCTGGGTCATTTAGATCTAGTGCACCGGTTGAGTGAACTATTTGATGAAGTAATTGTTGCGATTGGAAAAAATCAAGCTAAGTCAGGATTGTTTTCGGTAGAAGAGCGTAAAATTTTAATTGAAAAAGCGTTAAAAGAAGCTCAATTGACAAATGCTTCAGTGATTTCATATGATGGTCTCACAATGGAATTAGTTCATCAATTAGGAGCTAAGTCTATTGCACGTGGTGTTCGCAATGCGACTGATTATCAGTATGAGAAAAACATTGCTGAATTAAATCAAAAATTAGCTGATGCGGAAACTGTTTTTTTGATGGCTCGGCCAGAAAATCAAGCGATTTCTAGTTCTATGGTCAGGGAATTAGCCCATTTTGGCGCTGATATCAAAACCCTGGTGCCTAGTGATGTTGCACAAGCTATTAACCAAAAATACCAAAGAAGTGAGTAAAAAAGACAATGCGTCCTTTAAAAACAAAATATAAATGGCTGATTTGGTCGATTATTGCAATTTTATTAGCTGGTTTTCTCATGATGCCTTTACCGCTTTATAGCGAATCTCCAGGAATTTCAGTTGGGCTGAAAAACTTTATAAAAGTTGATAATAAAAAGCCTAATTTTAAGGGTGATTATAGTTTGACTGCTATTTCACTTAGCCAATTAACGGGGCTAGGCGCATTGATCACCTTAACTAATCCGCACGCTGACTTTATGACTAAAGATCAAGTTATGGCTGGTGCTACAAGCAGTGAAGAACAGAAAATAGATAAAATTGATATGGATACAGCATTTAATAATGCCAAAGCAGTAGCCCTAAAAAAAGCAGGAATTGATTACAAATAAAATTTTAAAGGGGTTTATGTTCGATCGCTTCAACCCAATTCTAAGTTTAAAAAAGATCTTAAAATTGGCGATATGATTACTAAGATTAATGGAGAAAAGCAGGCAAGTGTTACTGATTTTCAAAGCACCATTCGCAATCATAAATTAGGTGATCCCATTACTATTACTTATTCCCGTAATAATAAGCAATATAATAGTACGCATCCAACGGTTTCCTTAGGCGGAGCTAATGCTAAAATACCGGGAATTGGGATCCTTTTGATTGATCATACAACAATTTCCACTAAACCTAAGATTACCGCTGATATGGGTAAAATTGGGGGACCTTCTGGTGGACTAATGTTTTCATTGGAATTGTATGAAGCTTTAAGTAATAATAATTTGGCACAAGGACGCTTAATTTCGGGAACCGGAACGATTGACCGTGAAGGTAATGTTTGTGAAATTGGTGGGATTGATAAGAAGGTTATTTCTGCAGGCGAGAGCGGTTCTAAGATTTTCTTCGCTCCATATTTAAAGGTGCCAGATAAGTATTTGAAGTATGAAGAAAAGCATCAAACCAATTATCAATTAGCTAAAAAAACTGCTCAAAAATACGAACCACAATTAAAAGTGGTTCCTGTATCTAATTTTCAACAAGCACTCGATTATTTAGAAGCACATCCAGTAAAAGAGGAAAATAAATAATGATTTTAAAACATGCGATTTTGCATATTCTCGATCAAGATGCTCATCAATTAATCTTGTCACAAAATGAAATGAATTTAGATCAAGTTAATTTACATGATTATCTTGAAAAACAAATTTCAAAGTTTAACTCAAGCGATTATCAAACTAGCCAGTTAAATGGAGATGATTATTTAGCTCAGGTTTTAGATGATAATAGTTCAGAGACTTTTGTAGAAAAAACTAGTCAATTAGCTCAAAAGTTATTTTCAATTATTAGCGATATTCCAGAAGTGCCAGGAAGTGATTTGTTAATTTCAGAATATAGTGATGAAGCTCATGATTATTTTGCATTATTTAAATTAAACTTTACTCCACGTTTTGCACATATGGTGGATTATGAAGATGATATTTTAAGCAATAAGTTAATTGTTAATCAATCTATTTTACCTAATGCTGGGACTGTACCTGACGAAGGGCTAATTATTGACTTAATGGATGGATCAGTTCGTCTAATTGAAAAGCATTTTCAACATAATGGGCAACGCACGGCCTATTTTGCCGAAAAATTTGCTCAGTTAAATCTTAATCCAAGTGTCAAAAATGAGTTGCAAGGCTTAAAACAAGCAGTAAAACATGTAGCTGATAAATTTGATATGCCTTTACATGAGACTTTAGCGAATACTCAAGAGATTATTTATGAAAACGTTTCTGATCAAGGCGTAGTTTCGCCAGAAAAAATTGGGGATGCACTCTTTAATCAAAATTTTAGTGCCAAAGAGGTTTATCAAGAAGCGTTGGAAAGCCGATCGATTAACCATGATATTAAAATTGACAATCCACTAAAATATCAAAAAAAGTATTCGACACAAAAATTTGTTTTGGATTCAGGAATTCAAATTTCCATTCCAATTGAAGCCTATCAAGACAAAAATCAGGTTGAATTGATTAATAATCCTGATGGTAAAATCACATTGATGATTAAAGGTATTGATGATATAAAAAATAAGTTTAATGCTTAATTTGACATTAAAATAAATCGTTGTACAATTAAGAATATCAAAGGGGAACTACTATGTTGAAAACAAAAACACAGTTTTATATTTGTGGAACTTGGTTGCTTGATGGCAATTGAGAGTTTTTGGCGAGTAATTTGTCTTAATTTCTTGATAGTGAACAAGCACGCGCTCATTTTATAATGAGGTCGTGCTTTTTTTATCGAAAAGAGGGGTAATTAGTAATGAAAAAGCATATTTTTAGTACACTTATTGTTGTCAGTTCAATTGTTGGGCTCTTAGCTGGCAGCAATTTTACACAACTGCATGCGGATACCATCAAGAAAGGAACGTTAACGGTTGGCTTAGAAGGAACTTATGCACCATTTTCATATCGTGAAAAGGGTAAGTTAACTGGATATGAGGTTGAGGTTGCCAAGGCAGTTGCTAAGGAAATCAATATGAAACCAAAATTCGTACAAACTAAATGGGATTCACTGCTAACTGGATTGGATTCTAATAGATATGATGTTATTTTTAATAACGTAGGAATAACTAAAGAACGTAAAAATCGATATTTATTTGCCAAACCATATTTATATTCTAAAACGGTATTGATTCAAAAACGAAATGGTAAATTAAAAACCTTAGAAGACATTAAGGGAAAGAAATTAGCACAGTCAACAAGTTCTAATTTTGGTCAAATGGCTAAAAAGAATGGTGCTAAGATTGTTGCTGTTCCGGGGATGGTTGAAGCAATGAATTTGATTGATTCAGGTCGTGCTGATGCTGAACTAAATGATGCTGGGGCTTTTGAATTATGGCATCATAAAAATCCGGATGTAAAAGTTAAGGCTATTAAAATGGATAGTGAAATTCCAGCAGTTCCAGCGGCCCCAATGTTAAATAAAAATAATCCAAAGTTACAAAAGCAAATTAATAAGGCAATTAAGAAATTAGCAAAAGATGGAACATTAAGTAAACTTTCAAAACAATACTTCAAAACAGACTTAACTAAAAAATAATTTAATTAAAGGTAGAACCTAGCATGGAATTTATTCAACTGGCTGTGAAATGTTTACCACAATTATTTCAAGCCGCAATTTTATATACTTTACCACTCGCAGCAATTTCGTTTGCGTTGGGGCTCATCATTGCAACTGGGACGGCGTTAATCCGAGTCATGACGGCACCTAGGAATCGATTATTGAAAATTATTATGATTCTGGTAAAAGGAATAGCATCTTTTTATATTTGGCTTTTCCGTTCGACACCAATGTTGGTCCAACTTTTTATTGCTTTCTACGGTCTACCCAGTGCAAATATCGATTTCTTTGCCAACGCCTGGATTAGTGCCATAACGGTATTCTCACTCAACACGGGTGCGTATGCCGCAGAAACAATTCGTGCATCAATATTATCAGTTGATAGAGGGCAGTTAGAGGCCGCTCAATCGGTCGGATTATCTAGAATTCAAGCCTATTGGTATGTAGTCTTGCCACAGGCGGTGCGTATTGCAATTCCACCATTAAGTAACTCATTAATATCGCTAGTAAAAGATACATCTTTAGCTAGTGTAATTACAATTGTAGAGACATTTTATCTCAGCCAGCAAATTGCTTCTGAGAATTATCAAACCTTATCTATGTATATTTTAGTGGCGATTGTTTATGCAGTTATTACGACAATTTTAACTTTTGTCCAACGATGGTTAGAACAAAGAACTTCACGTTATTTAGCATCATAATAAAATAAGAGCGGTTCGTTTAAACATAACGAAGGAGAAGAATTAATATGAAGCAAATTAATTATGATTTAGGTATTATTGGATCAGGCCCAGCTGGATTAGCTGCAGCTTTTGAGGCAAAACAATTAGGGCAAAAAGTTGTTATGATTGAAGAATACATGTGGGGTGGAACCTGCCCCAATTATGGCTGCGATCCGAAAAAAATTTTACTTAGTGCAGTTGAAACACTTCATCGGGAGCAAGCATTACAAAATAAAGGATTAGTCGGATCAGCAACGATCAATTGGCCAGCTTTAATGGAAACTAAACAAGAGTATGTTGACGCTGTTAAACCTCGTAAACTTAAAGGTTTGGAACAAGCAGAGATTGAACATATCTATGGACATGCTCAATTTATTAATCAAGACACTGTAGCTACTGATGAATACCAGATAACAGCTACTAATTGGATCATTGCTACAGGACAACGCTCACGTCAACTTGATTTCCCTGGAGCTGAATTAATGAGCAATAGTGAGGATTTCTTGAATTTGTCAGATATGCCGCAAGATATTACCTTCTTAGGTGGTGGATATATTGGGGTTGAATTTGCTAATATTAGCCACTTTTCTGGAGCTCGAGTTCATTTAATTACCCAAGGCTCACATTTGCTGTCAGATTTTGATCAAGTTTTGGTTCGTGAATTTGAAAAAGAAATGCTTAATAATGGTATTGAAATTTTATTTGATAATACGATTGATGTTATTCAAAAACAAGATAATAAATATTTAGTTAAATTATCAAATGGGACGACTTATTTAACGGACCTAGTCATCAGTGCGGTGGGTCGGACTGGAAATGCTGATAAAATTCAAGCCGAAAAAGCCGGTATTAAAACGCGTGATGGTCATGTGACGGTAGATCAATATCTTAAGAGTTCTAATTCACATGTTTATGCGATTGGCGATGTAGCTGATAATGATGTACCAAAATTAGTACCAGTTGGAAATTATGAAGGACGTTATGTCGCTCGACAATTAGCTGGTCAAGACCAAGCACCTTTAGAATATCCAACGATACCTCAAGTTGTCTTCGGAACACCAAGAATTGCGCAAACTGGGGTTTCCATGGTAGAGGCAAAAAATCAGGGATTTACGATTAAAGATTTAGAGATGGGTAATGTAATTACCTTCTTCCGATATCATGATCAAGCTCGGATTAGGGTAGCTATTGATACTAATGGCCTTATTGTGGGGGCTAGTATTTTCGCTTTTGAAGCTGAAGAATTAATTAACTATTTTGTTACAGCTATTAATATGAAGCGAACTTTTGCAGAAACCCAGGCTAATTTATATGCTTATCCATCATTAGGGAGTGAATTTTCTGAATTTTATTAATTCATTTAAGCAAAACTTGAATTAATATTTAAAGTAATATAGTAAAATAAAGAGCAGATTGCCTAAACTTATGGGTAACCTGTTCTTTATTTTAATTTAATCCTTACAGGAATGTGATAAGTGAAAGAATTTTGAAAACTGATCTGTTTTTATGTTATAATTTTTTATTAGCAAGCTAGAATAAAAAAGATAATTCTTAATAAAATATAGGAAGTTAACAAAAAATGAAAATAAAAGGTTTAACCCCAATTTTAATCGTAATATTGATTATTTTGTTCTTTACTGGACATATCTATTTCTTAGCACCATACTTAGCGAACTTTATGCAGATTGTTGAAGGTATGTTCAATGATTCTAATGCCATTGGCTGGTCAATCTTAGTTTTGACCTTCATCGTACGGTTAGTTTTGCTACCCATGCAGCTACACCAATCACGAAATATGACTATTCAACAAGAAAAGATGCGGTTACTACAACCACAATTAACGCGGGTTCAAGAAGCTCAAAAAAATGCTAAAACACCTGATGAACAAGCTCGTGCAACTCAAGCAATGATGCATATTTATCGAGAAAATAATGTTTCAATGCTGGGTGGTATGAACTTTTCTACTTTGGTAATCCAATGGCCAATTTTCTCGGGTTTGTATGCAGCAATTAACCCTAGTATTATTCATGGTTGGAAAGGAATGGACTGGGCGCTTAATCAAGCAGCTGAAATTAAGAGTGCCACTTTCTTTGGAATTCATTTAGCACAACCAAGTATCGGTTTGGCTATTGCAACTGGATTAATTTATCTAATACAATCGTACTTATCAACACTTGGAATTGCGCCTGAACAAAAAAAGCAAATGCGGACAATGATGTTTATGATGCCAATCATGATGTTCATGATGACTTTCTTTACGAATGCCGGAATTGGATTATACTTTATGGGTGGAGCAGTAATTATGGTGCTTCAAACACTTATGATTAATCTTTGGCGTCCACGTTTGCGTCGTCATGTTGGTGCAAATTTTGAAGTTAAAGATGTCGTTGAAGATGCTTTAGCTGGTCGTATTAAAACACCGGAGACTGGAAAAAATTCAAGTTTCATGGATAAAATGGCTGCAGCACAACAGCAAGCAGCACAACAAGGTCAAACTGAGCGTAAAGATGTAACACCTAATAATAAAGAAAAAAACTCACAACGACTTTCTAATCGTGAAAAAAACCAAAGAAATAAACAAAAATAATTATTTTAATAAAAGAAGCCCAATCTCATGTAAGAAGAGATTGGGCTTTTTTAATGAATGTAGCTTAATATTTTTGGTAATTTTAAAACATTCGTTTGCTTTATACGTTAATTATAAGTTGATTATCATATATAGTTCGTTATATAATGAAAAAGGAGTCAAATGTTGTGATTCATGACACCAAAAAACGAACTATTAAAAGGGAGATATTTATAATGACTCAAGATATGATTTTTGATTATGAGGATATTCAATTAATTCCCAAAAAAGGTTTATTAAATAGCCGTAAAGATGCTGATACAACGATTCAATTTGGCCCTGAAAAGTTTAATCTGCCAGTTGTTCCTGCAAATATGCAGACCGTTATTGATGAGGATTTAGCTCTCAATTTGGGAGAAAAACATTATTTTTATATCATGCATCGATTTGAACCAGAACGTCGATTAAATTTTATTAAGCGTGCTCACTCTAATCATATTTTTGCTTCAATTTCAGTTGGGGTAAAACCGGCTGAATATCAATTTATTGATCTTTTAAAAGATGAACAATTAATTCCCGAATATATTACAATTGATATTGCGCATGGTTACAGTGATTCAACGATAGCCATGATTAAATATATTAAAAAAGCTTTACCTAAAACATTTGTTATTGCAGGAAATGTTGCTACTCCTGATGCGGTGATTGCACTAGAAGATGCCGGAGCTGATGCAACAAAAGTGGGTATTGGTCCGGGTAAAGCTTGCATTACTAAATTAAAAACTGGATTTGGAACTGGTGGATGGCAATTAGCTGCGATTAATCAATGTGCTCAAGTTGCAACTAAGCCGATTATTGCTGATGGCGGTATTCGATATCATGGTGATATCGCAAAATCGATTCGCTTTGGTGCATCTATGGTCATGATTGGTTCAATGTTAGCGGGCCATCAAGAAGGTCCGGGAGAAGTAATTGATCTAGATGGAGCACCTGTGAAAGCATACTTTGGATCAGCATCCCAATTTCAAAAGGGGACATATCAAAATGTCGAAGGTAAAAAATTATTTGTTCCTTATCGAGGAAGTATTTACAATACGCTGAATGAAATGAAAGAGGATCTACAATCATCCATTTCTTATGCTGGCGGTAAAAAATTATTAGATTTACGTTTGGTTGATTATGTGATCGTTAGAAACTCGATCTTAAATGGTGATTAAATTTATTATTAGAAAGGCTGAGGCATAAGTTGTCTCAGCCTTTTTTAAGCTTGCATATTACAATCAGAGTGGTTTATAATTTTTATGTATTAGGTTAGAATTAATGGCGAAATTAATATGTTTTTGAAATGGTATAAATTTTGCTGAATTAGGTTATTAAATTAATTTATAATTTTTACACGTCAATTTTGATAATGGAAAGTTAATGATGCTCATTTTAAACTTAACAAAATAAAACAGATAAATAAAATAACCTATGTCAAACTAGCCAACAGTAATGGAATGACAAGTTGAAATGGTTGGTTAAATTATATGCGATATCACTAATTTAACTATGGGTTGGCCGTTTATTATATAAATTTACTGAGCTAACAGGCAGATGGAAGAGGCGAAAGTTGTCTTAACTATCTGCTGCTTTTTTATTTATAAAAATTATTAAAATATAAGCTTGAACATGAAATTTATATTTACAACGTATGAGCCTATATATTTAAGTGATGAAGGGAAAAAGGTGTAATGAGAACCATTATATTAGCCGAGAAGCCAACGCAGGCCGTTGCATATTCTAAGGCATTTAAAAGTAGCAAGAAGCGAGAAGGTTATATTGAAGTTTCAAATGAATATTTTGATGGTGAAACTTATATAACTTATGGTTTTGGACATTTGGTAGAACTTTATTTGCCAGAACAATATGATGAAAAGTATAAAAATTGGAGTATTAATAATTTACCAATTATTCCTGATCAATTTAAATTTAAAACGGGTAAAGGGAAGGCAGAGCAATTTAAAATAGTCAAAAATTTACTTTCTGAGGCTGATCAAATTATTATTGCAACCGATGCTGATCGTGAAGGCGAAAATATTGCTTGGTCGATTATTAATCAATCTGGTATTAATCCTCAGGAAAAAATTATGAAACGATTATGGATTAATTCACTAGAATCATCTGCTATTCGTGATGGCCTAACCAATTTGCATGAGGCTAAACAGCATTATTCGGCATATATTGAAGCACAAACAAGAGAATTTAGTGATTGGCTAGTTGGAATGAACGCAAGCCCTTTATATTCTTTATCGTTACGAAAACAAGGAATTAGGGGTGTGTTTTCAATCGGACGTGTCCAAACTCCAACTCTTTATATGATTTATAAACGGCAAGTGGAGATTGATAATTTTAAACCAAAACCATACATTGAATTGCTGGCACATGTAAAAACGGGGAAAAGCGAATTTGAGGCTAAATTAGACCCATTCATCAGGTTTGATAATCAAGATAAGGTTAAAGTTTTCCTATCAGATAACGAATTAGTTTTAGTTAACAAGAGCCAATCAAAAGAAAATAATAATAACTTTGGAATTATTAATAACATTATTAAGGATAAAAAGAAGCAACCTAGTCCAAAATTATTTTCATTGTCAACTTTACAGTCTAGGGCTAATAAGGCCTTTAAAGCATCAGCACAAAATACTTTGGATGCAGTTCAATCGTTATATGAAAAGAAATTTTTAACTTATCCTAGAACGGATACGCAATTTATTTCTGACGAAGAATTTTCATATTTATTGGATAATATTAATCAGTATTGTGAATTTGCGAATGTCACAGCTAATATTGCTCATAAAGAACCTAGAAAACGTTACGTAAATAGTAAGAAAGTTCAAGAACATCATGCTATTATTCCAACACGAACGATTCCTACAAAAAATCAATTTATGAAATTAACTAGTTTAGAAAAATCAATTTATGAATTAGTATTGAGAACAACGATTGCAATGTTTTTGGATGATTTGAATTATGATGAACAGGTTATTATTGTTAAGTCAGGTCAGGCACAGTTTAAGGCAATGGGACGAGTAATAACTACCCCTGGTTGGAAATTATTATTTAAGACAAACAGTAAAAAATCTAGTGCTAATGGGGAGGTTAGCTTGCCTCGAGTTGATATCGGTCAGAAGGTCGATTTTGATTTATTAGATGAACATAAGGTGACAGTTGCACCATCGGCTTATACTGAGGGAACCTTAATTACTGCAATGAAAAATGCTGGAAGAGACTTAGCAGATGCTCAAAAAGAGATTCTTAAAGAAACTGAAGGAATTGGAACTGAAGCGACTCGGGCGGGTATCATCGAACGATTGAAAGCAAAGAGCTATATTGAACTTAAAGATAATAGTTTAGCTGTAACAATGTCGGGTATTATTTTATGTCAAGCAGTTGAGTTACAACCGCTATTAAATTCGCCTGAATTAACAGCACAATGGGAGATGGCCTTACATGAAATTGGTCAAAATAATCGAACTCAAGCATCGTTTTTAAAACAAATCGAAAAATTTATTTTGAAATTAATCAATGAAGTTCCAGATCAAATTGAAACTAATCAAAAATTAACTGATCAGATAAATAGTCAAAAAGATACTAATGCTGATCAATATAAAGAGCATATGGGGATTTGTCCAGTTTGTAAGGCAGGCCATATGATTGATCGAGGCAAATTTTATGGATGTAGTAATTACAACTCAAAAGAAGCATGTAATTTTTCCTTACCAAGCAAATGGGCAGGTAAAATTCTACCAAAAACGGCAATCAAAGATTTAATCAAGAAAGGTCATACTAAAGAGATTAGCGGGTTTAAAAGTAAGGCAGGTAAATCTTTTAGTGCAATTTTAGAATTGGTTGATGGTAAACTGAAATTTGTTTTTGATAAATAATAATTAATGGCTTAAGCGAATAATAATGAAAAAAATTAGTCAAATAACATATAATGATATTAATATAGATAGAAACATAAACTTATGATTTTGAAGTAATATTTTTAGCTAAGTTAATTTGGCAAAGAACTCGAAAATACAGGAGATTTAAACATTATGAAAGCAATAGGTTTTTATAAGGGTAAGTCATTAGAAGCAAGTGATAGCTTTTTGGATGTTGAATTGGGTATGCCCCAGGTATTACCAAATGATGTTTTGGTGCAAATCAAGGCGGTTTCGATCAATCCAATTGATGTTAAGTTGCGTCAGACAACACCAGAACAAACAACACCAAAAATTTTGGGTTATGATGCCGTTGGAATTGTTACGGCCGTCGGTTCACAAGTTACTAATTTCGTGGTCAATGATCGCGTTTATTATGCAGGATCAACTAAACGTAATGGAAGTTATGCAGAATTTCAGGCTGTCGATTCTCGATTGATTGCTCGGGCGCCGCGTAATTTATCAGATGCTCAGGCAGCAGCGTTGCCGCTAACAGCATTAACAGCCTATGAATTATTATTTGAAAAGTTCGGTTTAATTCCACAAGCAAATGCTAATCAATCGCAACGCTTATTAATTATTAATGGTGCTGGTGGGGTAGGTTCTATTATGAGTCAATTAGCTAATTGGAGTGGATTAGAAGTATTAGCAACCAGTAGTCCTGAAAATTTCGATTGGTTAAAAGAGCATGGGGTCACTTATCCCTTAGATTATCATCAAGAATTGCAACCTGCATTAGATTCGTATAAGATCAATCGGGTTGGATTTATCGCTGCTTTATATAATGTAATTCCATATCTTGATCAATTGAAGAACCTAATTGAACCTTTTGGTCATTTGGGAACTATTGTAGGGGTTAATCAAGATTTACCATTGACCGCTTTTAAAGATATGTCAGCTAGCTTTGATTGGGAGTATATGTTTACTAAAAGTGATTATAATTTCAATTTATCTTCACAAGGTAAAATTTTAGAAAAAATTGCACATTTGGCTGAAACTGAATTATTAGTATCGACACTTACGCATGAAATTTCAACGGGAATCAATGCTCATAATATTAAGCAAGCAACCCAATTAGTCGAGCAAGGACATACTCGTGGTAAAGTTGTGGTCTCAGGATCTTTTAATGGATAATAAATACTTAATACTAAGGCATAATTTAATCATTTATTAGGTGACAAATTTTTAAATTGTAAACATTGTATATTGGCAGAATATTACAATCAAGATATATTAAATTTGCTGTATAATGTTAAGTATTAGTCTAATTGTTACCTCTGATTAATTATCAAGAGGCCTCATTAATTAGATATAAACTTATGTATAAATGCTTTAAAAATTAAGGAGTAATAATTATTTAAAATGCGTGGACTTAGAATATATTTAAATCAGGTGAGTTATGAACTTATCAATGTTATTATTCCCCTCATTCCTTTATCCTACTTGTTACACGTTTTAGGTGTCCAAAGTTATGGGGTAGTTGCTTTTACCATAGGTCTAACTGATATTTTTGTTTTAATTTTTTTAGGATCAATGAATTTATTAGCTCAACTTAGTTTGAATAATGCTCTCTATGAAGATCAAAAAGTTCCTAAAATATTTTGGAATGTATTGTTTATGCGATTGATGATGTTGATTCTGGGTGGACTTGCACTATCATTTCTAATTAATTGGGCATCAGGTTGGAATATTAGTTATCTTCAGAATCAATCAACACTTAAGCTGAGTTATTTATTAATGATAGGAAGCTTTTTAGATTTATCTTGGTACTACCTTGGAACTCGTCAAAAAACACGACCACTATTACAGGCAGCATCAATGAAAATTGTATTCTTGATGTTGATTTTAATTACTGTTAAGACATCTAATGATGCTTATCGTTATTTGTTCTTAATGGGAGTGATCCGTATTGTTGGAAATGGATTAATGTGGTTTAGTTTGCCACGTGAATTATTTAATGAAATTTCATTAGGGTCATGGAGATTTTTAAAAACCGGATTAACCTCAGTTACTACTATTTTAGGGGTTGAATTATTTTCGTTAACTGGGCAATTGTTAGTAACCTTGTTAAAACCATACACGCTGGATTGGATCGGATATTATCAAGCTGCATTACAATTAAATCAAGTTTCTATTGTAGTTGTAGTTACTGTCGGATTAAGTACAATGCCACGTTTTTATCAAATATATCGCGAAAATAATTACAATAAATTGATTGAACATATTGATAATGCGGTAGAGTATGTCACTGCTTTTGCAGTACCGGTTATGTTTGGTACTGCTGCCACAGCGGTAACCTTTACTACTTGGTTTTTAGGTGGAACGTTTAAAGATGTTGGACTTTTGATGACCGTTTTATCGCCATTAATTCTCTTATTGGGTTGGAATACAATTTTAGGTGGACAATTTTTACGATTAGCTGGTAAAAATAACATCGTTCACGCGACTCTAGTTCTTGGGTGGTTATTAAACGTTTTGTTAGGGTTACTATTTATTCCTAAATATGGATTATTTGGCGCCATCTATGCTTTGCTAATTTCTGAATTTTTAATTTTTTTGATTCAATTATTTTATGCAAGAGAAGTCATTGCTTTTGGCCGCATCGTAGCAATTACATCAAAATATTTAGTGACTGGACTTTTGATGTATCTCGTGATTATTGTTTCGACTTATAATTGGCCAGCATATCCTAGCACGACGGTTTTCCAATTGATTTTAGGATTTGTAGTTTATTTAATTGGAATTGTTTTATTACGTAGTCCATTAATTACTAAAGCTTGGTTAATTATTCGAGCGTATACTAAAGTCATTCGGCGCCGCTACAATAAATAATTAGTCTTAACGAGATCGAGGAAATTTATGATTGAATTAAAAAATGTTTCAAAGAAATTTGGAGATAAAATAGCTGTTAATAATATTAATTTAATTGTTAAACCAGGTCATATTATGGGACTCATTGGACAGAATGGAGCGGGTAAAACGACCACTTTTCGCATGCTATTAAATTTTATTGAGCCGACGACTGGTTCCATCAATTGGGATGGAAATCCTATTGATGACCTAATGCGGACTAGAATAGGTTTCCTTCCTGAAGAACGAGGACTCTATCAAAAATTGACCATCGAAGAACAAGTTTTATATTTTGCAGAACTACATGGTATGAAACGTAGTGAGGCACGTTTAGAACTTCAAGATTGGATGAAACGTCTTGAAGTAGTGGGAACAATACATGATAAAGTTCAAAAACTTTCAAAGGGAAACGCACAAAAGATTCAGTTGATTTCTACTCTAATTTTTAATCCAGAATTTGTGATTTTAGATGAACCATTCACCGGAATGGATCCAGTTAATACTGAAATTGTTATGCAGGAAATTAAGCAACTTAAACAACGTGGAGCAACGATTATATTTAGTTCCCATAATATGAGCGGTGTTGAACAATTATCGGATGAATTAACGATGTTACGCGCTGGTAGGACTGTGTTACAAGGGAGTGTGGCTAATATTCGCGAATCCTTTGGCCGGACTGAAATATATATTGAATCAGATGTACTAGATGATCAATTAAAATCAATTGATGGGGTTAAGTCAATTGAACGGCGAGGGATAGGGCGACAAATTCATTTATCTGATCCACTTGCGGGACACGCTATTTTCAAATTAGTCAGTGCTGATGGATATGTATCAGCCTTTGCACAACAGGCTCCAACTTTGGATGATATTTTCCGACGTGAAGCAACAGAAGGGAAACAATGATGATGTTTCAAAGACAACTATGGTTGGTTACTAAACAAACTTTTAAAATTAGAATTAAAACCCTTGGGTATTGGTCATTGGTTCTATCACCACTTTTAATTGCATTAGTGGTAGCTGTATTTGCCTTTGTGTTTACAGCAATGTCAAATCATAACGATTCTGTTGTCGGATTAAATGTGGATCAAAGCTTGGTTCAAACCTTAAAAGCAGATAAAAGCATTAAGGCTGAATATAAGATAGTGTCAGATGATAAGAAGGCCGATCAACTATTAAAACATAAAAAGATTGACAGCTATTTAAAACAAAATAATACTGGATATGAATTGAAAAATACAACTCAAGGGAATCCAATTGATGAAAATGAAATTAAACAAGTTTTAAATCAGTATTCGATGCAACGGCAAGCTAAGACGATGAATTTAACTAATGATCAATTGCAGAAGTTAACTACAGCGCCTAAGATGAAAACGCAGCAGGTAAGTTCTAAGGGAACTAGTGTTGGCGGTGAAACAACCAAAACAGCTAATTATATTTTAACGGTTGGACTGGGAATCTTTATTTTTGTATTCTTGACAGCCTATGTTGGAATGATTGCCAATGAGATTGCGAATGAAAAATCTTCACGTATTATGGAAATTCTGTTGGCAGCTACTAGTCCAGCAGTTCAATTTTTTGGTAAACTAGCTGGTATCATTGGGCTGGCCTTAGTGCACTTATTAATTTATATTATTGTTGGTTTGATCAGTTATCAATTTATATCTCATGATAACGCCACCTTTAAAATGATTATGAGTGTCTTGAATGGAGTTGATTTTAGTTTTGCAATAATTACCATTATTATGGTCTTTTTTGGGATTGTCATGTACTTGATTCTGACGGCAATTATCGCAGCATTAGTTAATGATCAAAGCCAAGTTCAGCAGGCGGTTTCACCTATTACATATCTTGCAATGCTTGGATATGTCTTGACTTTTATGGTCTCAAACTCACCAGATAACGTTATTGTTAAAATTTTGTCGTTTGTACCATTCACTTCGCAAACTCTAATGCCCGCTAGACTAGGATTGCAGTTGACGCAACCATATGAATTGTGGATTGCAATTATCTTACAAATTTTAATGATTATTTTCCTTAGTCGCTTTGGGCTAAAAGTATATAAGAAAAATGTTTTGCAGTACAACGAAGGTAATTTGACTAAAGCTGGAATAATGAGTCTTATTGGTCTCTTTAGACGTGAAAATATTTAATATTAGAATAATAAGTGAGAGCAGGGTGATTATGTTTCCTGCTTTTTTTATCTAAATAATTTATATATAAATTTGATCTCCTTATTTTTAATATATTTAGGTTAAATTCGGTTGATTAAATTAGCTTTAACAATAAATTGTTTTAGGCTTATAAATTTTGTTACAATTAAGATTACAACACACTCAAAATAAGTTGATTATTATTGATTAACTTTTGAAATTGAAAGGGGTACTCATGGGGAAACCAAAACTATTATTAATTGATGGGAACTCATTAGCATTTCGTGCATTTTATGCACTCATTAATCAGGTGGACAGATTTGTTAATCATGATGGCTTACATACTAATGCGTTAGTTGGTTTTAACAACCTTCTTGATGGGATTGTAGATCCATTTGAACCGGATAAAGCCTTAGTCGCTTGGGACGCTGGGAAAACAACTTTCCGTACGAATGCCTACGATAATTACAAAGGAAATCGGGATAAAACGCCCCAAGAATTAGTGGAGCAATTTGAACCGCTGCGTGAAATGGTTCGTTTACATGGAATTACAAATTATGAATTAGCTGATTATGAAGCAGACGATATTATTGGAACAATGGCTCACGCAGGCGTAGAATCTGGATATGCAGTTACGATTGTGACTGGTGATCGAGACATGCGTCAATTAGTGGATGACGATATCACAGTTTGGATCACTAAAAAGGGTATCTCTGAAATTGATAAATATACTCCCGCTGAAGTAGCTGATGTTTATGGCGGTTTGACCCCAAAACAAGTGATTGAAGTAAAGGGGTTACAAGGTGATCCATCTGATAATTATCCTGGTGTTCCAGGGATTGGTGAAAAAACGGCCATTAAGTTAATTCAGGAATATCATGATATTCCTGAATTATATGAACAAATTGATATGATGAAGAAGTCTAAACGCAAAGAAAATTTGATTCAATATAAGGATGATGCTTTCTTATCACGGGATTTAGCTCGTATTCGTCTTGATGCACCAGTGACTTTGGATTTAGATGATCTAGCATATCGAGGAATTCAATATCAGGATTTAATTCCGTTTTATCAGCATTTGGATTTTAAACAACAACTAGTAAAATTAGCTAATCAAGGATACACAATTACTGGAACTCAAAATGAAAGTAACCCTACTGTAAAACTTAATGTTGCTCCTTTAACAGCTAATAATTTAGCTCACGTAGAAGCTTTACAAGATGATGTTGACTTTTATGTAGAGTTAGATGGAGAAAATTATCATCGCGCAGCTATTGTTGGTTTTGTTATCGGGAATCAACAACAAGGGTATTTAGCTAGTCGTGACTTAGAGTTATTATCACAAGATACACCTGTGAAAAGAATCTTGGAAAATAATAAAATCAAGAAAAATGTTTTTAATTCAAAAGAAACATTTGTGGCCTTGCACCGCTATAACGTTGATTTAACTGGAGTTGATTTTGATTTGCTACTGGTTTCATATTTATTGAATGTCAATGACAATAGTAATGATTTAGGTACCATTGCACATGAGCATAATTATTTCGATGTTCAAACAGATGATGAAGTTTATGGAAAAGGAGCCAAATTTGCGATCATAGATAATGATACTGATTTTTTTGAACATTTGGGTCGTAAAGCACAAGCAATTGGCGCCTTAAAACAGCCACTCATGCAAAAATTAGATGAGCATGAACAGACTGATTTATATACTGAAATTGAATTGCCTTTAACGTTTGTTTTGGCACATATGGAAATTAATGGGATTACGGTTAATGCTGAACGTTTATTGGGCATGCAGTCAAAATTAACCGAGCGTCTATCAGAATTAGAACAAACGATTCATCAACAAGCGGGCCACGAATTTAATATTCAATCCCCTAAACAACTGGGGGTGATTTTATTTGAAGAAATGGGTCTAAAACCTTTGAAGAAAACTAAAACTGGTTATTCAACATCAGTAGAAGTTTTGGAACAAATGACAGACGTTCCATTAGTTGCATCAATTTTACAATATCGGCAATTAGCTAAGATCTTATCGACATATGTTGATGGATTACTACGAGTTATTCATGGTAGCGATTCAAAAGTACATACCCGATACTTACAGACTTTGACACAAACGGGTCGTTTATCATCTATTGATCCTAATTTGCAAAATATTCCTGTACGTGTCGAGGAAGGCCGACAAATTAGAAAAGCTTTTGAACCACAACAAGCTGGGTGGTCGTTATTAAGCGCTGATTATTCACAAATTGAATTACGAGTATTAGCACATATTACAAATGATGAAAAAATGCGGCAAGCCTTCATTAATGATGAAGACATTCACGCAGCAACTGCGCGTCGTATTTTTGGTCTTGCTGAAGATGCAGTCGTGGATAGTAATTTAAGACGCCAAGCAAAGGCCGTTAATTTTGGAATTGTTTATGGTATTTCTGAGTTTGGCTTGGCTAAAAATATTGGTACGGATCGTAAAACTGCTAAAAGTATAATTGATACTTACTTAAATGAATATAGTGGAGTTAAAAAGTGGACCGAGGAGATTATTTTAGATGCTCGTGAAAAGGGCTACGTTGAGACGATTGCACATCGGCGACGCTATTTACCAGATATCAAGGCAAAAAGCTTTAATGCACGTAGTTTTGCTGAACGAACAGCAATGAATACTCCGGTTCAAGGGTCAGCGGCTGATATTATCAAAATTGCTATGATTAAAATGCAATCTGTAATGGAACAAAAGCAACTTAAGTCCAAAATGCTACTTCAAGTACATGATGAATTGATTTTTGAGGTACCTGAAGACGAATTAACGTTAATGCATAAATTAGTACCTGAAGTTATGGACTCAGCTGTAAAGTTGACTGTGCCTTTGAAGGTTGAAACGCATGAGGGTAAGACTTGGTATGATGCAAAATAAAATTAAAGAACAACCGCCTGTGGTTTTAACCATCGCAGGATCAGATAGTTTATCTGGGGGAGGACTTCAAGCTGATTTAGCAACTTTTAATGAATATAATCTTTTCGGTCTGACTGCAATTACTAGTATTGTGACAGTCCTACCTGAAATTTTTGAAATTCATGCAGAATCAGCAAAGTTATTAGCGGATCAACTGGCTTCAGTTCAAGCTCATTTTACCTTAGCAGGTATAAAGTTAGGTTTGATTCCTAATTTGGAACAAATGATTGTTATTCTGCAATTTTTGAACCAACTAGATCGAAATATTCCATTGGTTGTAGATCCGGTGCTAGTATTTAAAGAAGATCATGCTCCTGAATTAGATGCTATTAAAAAGGTTTATTTAGAAAATGTTTTTCCTTTGGCAACTATAATTACACCTAATTTAGTTGAATCTGAGTTGTTAACTAATCAGCCGATTAAAACACTGGATGATTTAATACAAAGTGCCCAAATTCTAAAACAAACCGGTGCTAAAAATGTGATTGTTAAGGGTGGTCGGAGATTAGGAAAACAAGAGGCTGTTGATGTCTTAATTATGGAAAACAACGAGCTTGAAATCCTAAGTAATCCGATTATTCAAAATAATTTTAACAATGGAGCTGGATGTACTTTTTCAGCAGCTATTTTAAGTGGGCTAGTACAAAACGCTACTGTTCTGTCTGCCACACAACAAGCTAAAACATTTGTTCAGCATGGAATCGAAAATGGTATTGCTATTAATCAAAATTTAGGAAATGTTTGGCAAGGAGCAAATCGGGATGTATAGTTTAAAACCAATTTATCAACGGACTATTGTTGCCGTTATTATTGCTTTAAATATTGTAGCCAATTTTTTCTTGAAAATTCCAACACCGACAGGCTTCATTAGTTTGGTAGAGGTTGGCATTTTCTTGATGTCCTGGCTTTTTGGTCGTCGGGCGGGTGGAATTACTGGTGCATTGACTGGCTTTTTAATTGATTTAATATCCGGTTATCCGCAATGGATGCTTTTTTCAATGATCATTCATGGTAGTGAAGGTTGGTTGATAGGGCTTTTAACTCGAAAAAATGCACGATTAATTAATAAATTAATTAGTATCATCGGTGGCGGCTTAATTATGGTAGGGGGGTATTTTATTAGTGGTATTATTTTACAGCTTTGGAATCATGTAACTTTAAATGCTGCTTTAACTATTACCTTCGCTGAAATTTTCGGAAATTGTCTACAAGTTGCAATTGGAGCTGGCATTGCACTAATCTTATTACCAATCCTGGAACGTAATTTCCGGAACCAATCAAATATTTTTAAATAAAATATTACTTAAAGGAAACTTGCATGAACTCAAAAAATAATCACAATCGTAAGAACTCTGCTGGTAAATGGGGATTATTAATTGCCTTAATTTTATTAGGGTTAATGATGCGTAGCCCCATTTCGGCAATTCCTATGATTTTAAAACCGTTAGCTCAACGATTGAATGTTGATCCGGCACAGCTTAGTGTTTTAACAACCATTCCGTTGGTTGTTTTTATGCTATTTTCAAATTTTGCATCTAAAACTGCTAACAAATTAGGGCTAAAAAGAACAGTCACGTTATCGGCAGGATTGATGACACTTGGTAGTCTAGCCCGTTTGTGCCCTAATTTCAGTCTAATTGTTTTGGGCACTATTTTGATTGGAATTGGAATTGCGCACCTGAATGTTTTGATGCCCGCTGTTATTATGTCCTTTGTTCCAAATAAAATTGCGCTATATACTACAACCTATTCATTATCAATGATGCTTGGCGTTGCTCTATGTAATTTAACAACCGCCCCATTACTAAACTTAGGTGGAATTAATAGTGTGATGTTAATATTAGTTGGTGCGACTTTACTTGCATTATTAGTTTGGATTTATGTTACTCGTGAATTAGAACCCTTAGGTACTTCAAAGAAGCTAAATAAGGAACAAATTATCGAGGAATTGGATGTGCAACCAGTCCAAATGCTGCACCCATGGAAAACTTGGCAAGCCTGGGCTTTCTTATTAACTTTTGGAGGACAGTCACTATTAAATTATACCTTTGTGGCTTGGATGCCTTCTTTGATGGATTACCATCAAGTTAAAAGTGGTCAAATTGGATTGATTATGTCGTTTAATGCTTTTGTAACCATTATTTTTTCAATTATTGTCCCTAAAATTTTAGTATCTTTGAGCAATCGTGGAATTACTTGGTTAATCATTTTAAATGGTCTACTTGGTGTGACTAGTGCTGTGGGGTTAATTATCAACCAAAATACTGCTAATTTCTGGTTCTGGGCATTTGAATCAATGGTTTATGGTTTAATGATAGGCGGATTTTTCATATCTGTAATGACTCTTTTGGCGCTCAAAACTAGTCGTCCAAATGATACTGCACAATTGTCAGGAATGACACAAACGGGTGGATACTTGATCGCTGCTTTAGGACCAAGTCTATATGGAATTGCCTTCAAAGCAAATCCTACGGGAATGATACAAAACATTATTATGATAGCTATTGTTATTGTTATTACCATTTCAGCAGTAATCATGGTTAATGTTAAAAAATTCGAATAATTTATAAAAAAAGAGGGAATTTAAAATGTCAACAAAAGGTTCAATTAAAAACAATGATTTTTCACGAGGTGCCTCTAAAAAAGGGCAAGTTACTTTAGCTGAAAAGCAACAAGCCAAACAGGCTTTAATTGATGCGGTTAAAGCTCGACAAAATAAAAAACAGAATTAATAATTCAGCACTATAAAATTATACGAGGTATTTTAAAATGCAAAGTTATGCTGAAAAAATGTTGGATGAATTAGATGGTGGGCAACTAGAAGCAGCTAAAAAATCTTTTGCTTTATCTCTTCGTCATGATGATGATGAAACGATTCATTCATTAGCTGAGGAACTTTACGCTCTTGGATTCTCAACTAATGCTAAACGAGCTTATCAAAAATTGCTCGACAAGTATCCAGATGAAGATGTATTACGAACTGAATTAGCCGAAATATCAATTTCAGAAGATCAAAGTGATGAAGCTTTAGCATATCTAATACCAATTCAATCTGATTCAGAAGCTTATTTAGAAGCTCTATTAGTTTATGCTGATTTATATCAATCAGAAGGTTTGTTGGAAGCTGCAGAAAATAAGTTAACTGAAGCCTATCAATTAGCTCCTGATGAATTGGTAATTCAATTTGCTTTGGCCGAATTTTTATTTGAACTTGGTCGATATTCTGAAGCAATTCCATTTTATCGTAACCTTATTGTTCAAGGGGAGACGCAAATTTCAGGAATTGATTTAGTTTCGCGGATTGGAGTCGCATATGCTATGCTTGGTGATCAAAATAGAGCGTTGGGTTATCTAGAGCAAATAAAGGATGCTAATTTAACTCCAGAGGTGCGTTTCCAATTAGGAATGTTATATGCAAATGATGAAGAAACCAGAGATCAAGGGATTGAGGCTTTTGAAAAATTGATTGAAATAGATCCTTCATATGCTGGAGTTTATGTTCCTTTGGGACAATTATATGAACAAAAACAAATGCCAAAGGACGCTTTGGGTATTTATGAAGCCGGACTGGCTGTCGATCAATTTAATGAAGCTGGGTATCTTAATGCGACACGGGTGGCTATTCAACTTAATGAAAATGACCAGGCTGAACAATTGTATCAAAAGGGCTTAAAGAATTTACCGGATTCTCAAAACCTAATTAGTAATTATTCACAAATGTTGGTTGATACAGAACAATATATGGAACAAATTAACTTCTTGAATCAATATGTTAGTGCTGATGATGAGTTTGAGTTAGATCCTAAAGAATATTGGAATTTAGCCCAATCGTATACGGAACTGGAACGTTATGAAATGGCGGATCAATATTGGCAAGCAGCTGTACCTTTCTTCAATGAGAATTCTATTTTCTTAAAAGAAGCGATCTATTACTTCCGTGAAGCTGGTAATCATGAGATGTTAAGCGACTTATTGAATAAATATGTTCAATTAAACCCTGAAGATTTTGAAATGGCTCAAATGGAATCAGAAATCAATGACCTTTAAAATTCACCAATTTATAATACTTTATCAGGCTTAATCAAATCGATAAGAAAGGAGTGTTAACATGCAAAAAAAGCATCAGCAAAATTGGATCAAACTTGGCAATGTGGCAGATATTGAAACTAATTCAATTAACTTTGTCGAACAATGGATTGCGCATAATACCGATTTACAAATTTTAAAGCGCTATGAAATTGAAAAAAGTGACCTTTTACCACCAAATCATACTGCTAAAACTGCTTTAACATACGTTGTACGTTGGCGCAAAGCACTTCAAAAATATAAAGGGCGTTGGCAGTGGCGTGAAGTTTCTAGCTATGTCTTTGTTGAGGTGGGATCCATAACAGCACCTAAGCCAGCAAAGCCTAAATTAAGCGAAAATAATTTAGCCAAGTCGACTAAAATCGTTTCTCCAAAGGTGCAAGAAGAGGTTCCAAAGAAAGAATCGAAAAAGGTTGATGTTAAAATTGTCGATGAATCAAAGCATGATTCAAAGCGTTTAACAAAACCAAAGCAATCAGTTAATAAAAATAAAATAAGACATAATGAGTCAAAAGTACAAGCCAAATCAAATAAGACTCAGCAATCACAAACCGAGAATGGACATAATCAAAAGCACAATAAAAAGGCAAATGATAAAAAGGAAATTCATGAGATCAAGGCTCGTTTCATTGCAGCTGATCCAATTATTCTTCATGGCTTAGATCAAAAGCAAGCGAAAGTATATTTCCGGCGCCCATTGATTCGAAATAAATAGATGTGATTACCTTCAATTTATTTATTAAACGAAAATAAATTGAATTATATTATCGGAAGCGGTTTCATAAATATTTTTTTTTCGTTATAATAGATTTATTCAAAAGTTGGAGGAACGATAACATGACAGAACGTACATTAGCAATTGTTAAACCAGATGGTGTCATCCAAAAAAAAGTGGGTGAAATTATTCGGCGAATTGAGCGTAAAGGCTATGATATTATCGATATCAAAATGGTACAAGCTGATGAAGCTTTGTTAAGGGCTCATTATGCTGAATTAGCCGATCGGCCCTTTTTCCCTGGATTAATGCATTATATGATGGAGCACCCTGTGGTTGCCATTGTAGTGGAAGGGGATAACGTTATTAAAGGATGGCGTACTTTGATGGGCCTTACTAATCCCACTGAAGCTGCTCCTGGAACGATCCGCGGTGATTTTGGACGTGACTGGCCAGGTGATGAAGTGCGTAACGTTGTTCACGGTTCTGATTCTCCAGAAAGTGCTCAACACGAAATAAAGCTATGGTTCCCCGAATTAAATAATTAATGATATGAAAAAATCAACTAGAAAAGTATTTATTTGCTAAGTGTAGTTGGCTTTTTAGTAAAATAATGATCTATTTAATATAATAAACATAAAGAATCTTTTGATCTAGTAAAAAGTTACAATTTATCTGCTTTAAATAATGATGTTTGGATTTTGTATCAATATTTAGAGGTGAATTTTAAAAGTAAATAAGTCAGGGATAAAATATTTAAATTAGTGGGGCTGGAACAGTTTTGTTCCAGCCTCTTTTCTGTTTATGCTAAAATAATAGTATTATATTTTTTTCAGGAGAATTTAAAATGGATGCCATTAATTTATCAAATCGGTTGGCACGTGTTGCTGACTTTGTTCCAATGGGTGCGCGCTTAGTCGATATTGGGTCCGACCATGCCTACTTACCAGCGCATCTTTTATTAAATCAAAAAATAACTTTTGCGATTGCTGGTGAAGTTGCCCAAGGGCCATTGCAAAATGCACAAAATGAAATTGAAAAAGCAGAATTAACAGGGCGTTTAGAACCGCGTTTGGGGGATGGATTTGCGGTGGTAGAACCTGTTGATCAAATTGACACTGCTGTTATTGCCGGAATGGGTGGCCAGTTAATTCAAAAAATATTAGAACAAGGGCATCATGATCATATTCAATATGATAATCTAATTTTACAACCTAATACTGACGTTTCAACCGTCCGAACTTGGTTACAAGTACATCATTATGCTTTGATAAACGAAACGATGCTTTTTGATGATGGTCATTACTATGAAATATTAGTAGCTAAACCTGGAGAAACTAATTTCACGCAACAACAACTTACATTTGGTCCATTTAATTTACAAAATAAGGATGCCGTTTGGATCGCAAAATGGCAAGCAGAATTGGATCGGCTTCAGCAATTACTCGATACTTTAACTAAAGCAGATCAAAGCGATTCAATTGCTTATCAAAATTATCAAAAGCAAGCACAAACCATTCAGGAGGTGATATAAAATGAAAGCTCAAAAGCTAATCACAGCTATTGAAGAACTAGCTCCATTAAATTTAGCATGGGAGAGAGATGTCGTTGGAATTCAAGTGGGAAGTTCCCAACAAGATATCCATCGTGTCATGACAACCTTAGATGTTCGCCCCGAGGTAGTTGCTGAAGCAATTGAGAAACATGTTGATTTTATCTTTTCACATCATCCCCTTATGTTTCATGCAGCTAAAAATTTAGATTTAGAAGATCCTCAAAACCAAATGTATGCTGATTTATTGAAAAATAATATTACTGTTTATAGCGCACACACTAATTTAGATGCAGCTAAAGATGGAATGAATGATTGGCTTGCTGAAGCTTTAGGCATAAAAAATACTAAGCCTTTATTACCAGACAAGGGAGATCCAAATAGTGGTTTAGGACGAATTGGAGAGTTAGATCATCCAATCAGTGTTCAAAAATATGCTCAATCTATTCGTGAATTATTTAATGTCAAGGCAGTCCGAGTCATCGCAAATGATTTGAAGCGATCTATTCAAAAAATTGCTGTTATTGGTGGTGATGGTGGTTCAGAATACTTAGTTGCTCAACAAAGTGGGGCTGATGCATTAATTACCGCTGATCTTTACTACCATACGGGACATGATGTCTTGTCTCATGACTTTATTGTTATTGATCCTGATCATCATATGGAGTCAATCGTCAAGGATCAAATGGTCAAACAGATTAAACGCTGGCAGCAAACTAAGAAATGGGATCTAGTTGATGTTTTTAGTTCACAGGTTAATACGGATCCATATACTTATATTTAAAAACAAAGATTGTTGGGAGAATTAAAATGACTGATAAGCAATATCCAGAATTATTAGAAAGATTTTTACGTTATGTTAAGATTGATACCCGTTCAAATGAGTATTCAAAAACAATTCCGTCTGATCCAAAAGAAATTTATTTCTTAAAAAAATTAGCTCAAGAATTAATTGATTTAGGAGCATCTAATGTTCAAACTATGGATGATGGATATGTGTTTGCTGAACTTCCTAGTAATTTAAACTATGATGCACCAGTCATTGGTTTAATCTCACATGTTGACACAGCTGATTTTGAATCTAAAAAGATTCAGCCTAAAATTGTTGAAAATTATGATGGCCATTCTGTGATTACTTTGAATCAAGATTATCAATTAGATCCGGAACAATTTCCTAATTTAAATAACTATCAAGGGCATACCCTCATTACGACAGATGGAACAACACTGTTAGGCGCTGATGATAAGGCTGGTGTGGCTGAAATTATGACTACTGCACAATATCTAATTCAACATCCAGAAGTTCCACACGGTAAAATTATGCTTGCCTTTGGACCAGATGAAGAAATTGGAACAGGCGCTGATCATTTTGATGTGAAGCAATTTAAAGCTGATTTTGCTTATACTGTTGATGGAGGACCGTTGGGTGAAATTGAGTGGGAAACTTTTTCGGCAGCTGCAGCAACTATTACGATTCAAGGGCTAAACGTTCATCCTGGTTCAGCTAAAAATACTATGATCAATGCTTTACAAGTAGCTATGGACTATCATGCTCAATTACCATCTCATGATCGGCCGGAGCATACTGCCGGTCGTGAAGGATTCTGGCACTTGATCAAATTAACAGGAACCCCTGAATCTGCTCAAATGCAGTACTTGGTGCGTGATCACGAGCGAGAAAGCTTTGAGTTGCGTAAACAAAGGCTAAAGGCCATTGCTAACGAAATGAATCAAGCTTTTGGAGTAGAACGAATTCAAATCGAGCTCAAAGATGAATATTACAACATGGGAGAAATTCTAAAAAATAATATGTATCCTGTTGATTTAGCCGCTGATGCTTTAAAAGCTTTAGATATTGAGCCTAAGATTGAACCAATTAGAGGTGGAACGGATGGCTCAAAGATAACTTTTCTTGGACTACCAACTCCTAATTTGTTCGCTGGAGGTGAAAATATGCATGGTCGCTATGAATATGTATCGCTACAGGTTATGCAAAAAGCTGTTGATACATTATTAAAAATATCTGAATTGAATATTTTAAAGACAGAGAAGTAGGAGTTTAAATGAATCAGAAGTGGTGGCAAAGTAAACATATTTGGGCACTAGGCCTTTTCGGTGGATTATTGAACATAATTCAACCGATCATCGGTGTTTTATCCTGGCCGTTCTATCAACCAACGGCCCATGTCCTAGCCGTCCTGGTAGCTAAAGATCAGCCTAAACATCTGATTTTTAATAGCATAAATATTGTTGTAACAATTTCCTTATTAATTTTCAGTTGGGCTTTGGTTCAATATTATATGAATCAACATGAAAAAATCATCCAACAAAAGTTAAAACAATTTATGTTTGCATTTGTATTAATTCAGTTTATACGGTGGGAGTTACCTGTTCTGAAATTAGTAGATGTTAGTCAGACTACTGGATTATACTTTGGATATCTATTTGTTATGTTGATTATTATGTTGGGGATGGGGTATCTATATTGGAAGATCGGACAAGCCTTACAAGTGGTTGGTCAAACTTCATTTGCTAATATGTGGCAATTATCAGGAGCTTTAATGGTTGTATTCGAAATTGTGATAGTATTGACACAATTTATTGGTTGGCCTTTAGCTGGATTGTTTGATCAATTAGTGAATTTTTTGCTTGTTTATCCATTAATGTTTAATAGTTGGCATTTTGTGAAGGCGACAAATTAATTATTTGCAAGAATTAACTAAGCAAATATATAAGGAAATAATTTTATTATTTTTTATATATTATTACTTAAAAACTAGGGATTAAATGGGCTAAAATTCATTAAATAAGATGTAAAGTAAAAATACTTTACACAATTCTGGCAAAACCCTTGCAATTTGTAAAAAATGCGTGTAATATTAGTTTTTGTAATTTACTAGCTATTGTGCACGACGCAAGCTTGGGGTTTAGCCCAATGCAGCTAGACCTGTCGTTTACACTAGTGGGTGGTGGCAACCCCCAAATACATTAATTCAAGGAGTATGTTAATGCGCATTAACATTTTGTTAGAAGCCGCCGAAACAGGTGAGCGTATCTATCTAACTTCTAAGAATCGTCGTAACACGCCCGACCGTTTGGAGTTAAAGAAGTATTCTCCAAAGTTGCGCAAAGTTACCACATTCAAGGAGGTTAAGTAACCATGGCTAAGAAGTCTAAGATCGCTAAGGCTAAGAAAATTGAAGCAACAGTTGCAAAGTACGCTGCAAAGCGCGCTGAATTGAAAGCTGCTGGAGACTACGTTGGGCTTTCAAAGTTGCCACGTAATGCATCCCCTGTTCGGATGCACAATCGTGATCAACTTGATGGACGTCCTCATGCATATATGCGTGAGTTCGGAATGTCACGTTTGAACTTCCGTCAACTTGCACACAAGGGATTGATTCCTGGTGTACAAAAAGCTTCTTGGTAAGTTTTACTTATCAAAGGCAAATGAAATAACCGTAACTCATTGAGTTACGGTTATTTTTATTTATTATTAAATATTTGTCCATACCAATTTATAGTGCTAGAAACGTTTTTGTTAAAAATATTCACAAATAAATATGATAAATGAAAAATAAAAACATAGTTTAAATATCGATTTATATTCCAGAATATATTTTTGTTTTTCACAAACTTGCGGTATAATACAAGTTATTATCTACCTATACCAATTTTTAAAAAGAGGATTATATAATGCTTAAAAAGCCTAAATTGTTTTTAGATATGGACAATACGTTGGTGGATACTTTACCCATTTTAACAGCTTCAACTGAACAAGCAGCTAAAATGGGCTTAGAGAAACCTGATCAAATTCCAGATATATTTCGCCATTTAAAACCATTACCTGGTGCTTTGGATAGTGTCAAAATTTTATCTAAGTATTATGATTTATATATTTTATCAACAGCTCCTTGGTTTAATGCAAGTTCATGGTCAAATAAAATTGAATGGTTGAATGAATATTTTGGTACTGATGAAGAAAGCCCGTTCTATAAACGAGTGATCATGACCCATGATAAAGGCCTTGCTAGGGCTGAAGGTGGAATCTTAATTGACGATCGTCCATATCATGGTGCTGCGAAGTGGGATGACGAGGTGAGTGGAACTGCATGGGTTCAATTCGATTATAATGAAAAAATGAATTGGATGGCAGAAAATGGGTTAATGCATCTCTTGATTCAAACAGCTCAAATTTTTAAAGCACAAAACGTTTCTGAGCGCGAGGCCTTAATACAAGCGAGTCACGCAATGGATTTGTCATTTCATGGTTCACTAGAACATTTTGAAAAAGCAAATTGGGAATAAAGTAAAAGAGGAAAATATTATGACGATTATGAATGCAAAACAAATGATTCAAAATGCTCGTGAACAGCAATATGCTATTAGTGCATTTAATACTAATAATTTAGAATGGACACAAGCAATCCTTCGCGTCGCTAAAGAACGTCAAGCTCCAACTTTAATGGCCATTTCAATGGGTGCAGTTAAGTATATGGGTGGTTTTAAAGTAGTTGCCAACTTGGTTCGGAATCTAGATGAAGCAATGGAGATTGATGTTCCCATTGCTATTCATCTGGATCATGGAACATTTGAGGGTGCTAAAGAAGCGATTGATGCCGGATTCACTTCAGTTATGTTTGACGGATCAAACTTACCACTTGCTGAAAATTTGACTAAAACTGCTGAAATTGTTGAATTAGCTAAGAAATCAAATGTGTCAGTTGAAGCCGAAGTTGGTTCAATCGGTGGTGAAGAAGATGGGGTCGTTGGTGATGGTGAAATTGCTCCGATTGATGATGCTATTCAGATGGCCCAGACTGGGATTGATTTCTTAGCTGCTGGAATTGGTAACATTCATGGCCAGTATCCTGAAAATTGGAATGGTTTACACTTGGATCATTTATCTGAGCTCTCAACAGCTGTTTCAAACGCGGTTCATCATCCCATGCCAATTGTATTACATGGTGGTTCTGGGATTCCGGATGATCAAATCAAACAAGCTATTCAATTAGGGGTGGCTAAAGTCAACGTTAATACTGAAGCACAATTGGCTTTCCATCAAGGTATTCGTGATTATGTTCTTTCAAATAAAGATTTGGAAGGCAAAAACTATGATCCTCGTAAGTTCTTGAAGCCTGGGTTTTCAGCTATTGAACAAGCATTAAATGAGCGGATTGATGTTTTTGGTAATGCAAATAAGGCTTAAGTTATCCGAATAAAGTATAAATTCAAAAATATGATATTTTAGTTAATATTTTTAAAAACTAATTATTCGTAATAATCAAATAAATATAGAGCAATAAAGCTGGGACACAATAACTGTCCTGGCTTTTTTATTTGTTCATCTTTAACTTAATGCGAAGCAAAAACTTAAATTTATTTGACAAACGGATAAAGCTGAGTAGAATATGTAAATGTAAGTAAGTAATCACTCACTTAAATATAAAAGGAGATTTATATGACTACAGCAATTATTGAACTAACCGATGTCAGTAAAAAATATGGGACTCAAGTTGTTTTGGATGATGTTTCTTTTGCGGTGAATCCAGGAGAAATCGTAGGGCTAATTGGTCCTTCTGGAGCTGGTAAATCAACTATCATCAAAATTGCCTTAGGTATGGAAGTAGTTGATGCTGGTAATGCAACGGTTTTTAATAAGAAAATGCCGGAACGTCAAATTTTAGGTGAGCTTGGATATATGGCTCAATCTGATGCTCTATATGAACAGTTAAGCGGTCGTGAGAATTTGGAGTTTTTTGCTGAAATGCGTGGTGTTAAAAATATTGATTCTGAAATTGAGCGAGTTGCTGAAATTGTTGATTTGACACCTCATTTGGATAAGTATGCTTCAGGTTATTCAGGAGGTATGAAGCGTCGGCTGTCATTAGCAATTGCCTTTTTAGGTAATCCTAAACTATTAATACTAGATGAGCCAACTGTTGGAATTGATCCATCATTACGACGACAAATTTGGCATGAATTACAAACGATGCGTAATAATGGGCATACCATACTCGTGACAACTCACGTGATGGATGAAGCAGAATTAGTCGATCGGGTTGCCTTATTACTTGGTGGTAAGCTGATTGCTAATGACAGTCCATCAAAATTGGAAGATGCATATCATGTTGATACGATTGAAGAAGTATTTTTGATGGCAGAGGAGGAAAAATAATGCGGATTTTATCAATTGCTCGTCGTGTCCTGAAAGAATTATTTCGGGATAAGAGAACACTAATGTTAATGTTTGTGGCCCCTTTGTTAGTTTTGAGTCTAATGAAGGTTGTCTTTAATAACAATTCAGATATAACAGTTAATCTTGCTACTATTAATATGGAGCAGCCATTAAAAGAAACCCTTGCTGATACTGATCATATTAATTTGAAAACCTATAGTAAAGTTTCAAATGCCAAGGAAGATTTGAAAGATCAAAAAATTGACGGAATTATTAAATATGATGGAACTGATTTTACGGTGACCTATGCTAATTTAGATGCAACTAAAACGACTTTAACTAAATCAGCATTAGCTTCTGCACAAGTCAAAAATCAAATTTCTGGAATGGCAACGGCTCTTGCTAAATTACAACAAGCCGCAGGGGTTAATCCAACACAAAATGAGCAACCTCAGATTCATAATGTCTACAATTATGGTAATAAAGATACATCTTACTTTGATAAAATTTTACCAATTCTAATGGGATTTTTTGTTTTCTTCTTTGTTTTCTTGATTTCTGGAATGGCGCTCTTACGCGAACGTTCTTCTGGAACGTTAGATCGTTTACTAGCAACCCCAGTCAAGCGTTCTGATATTGTCTTTGGGTATATTTTAAGTTATGGACTTTTGGCAATTTTACAAACTTTGATTATTGTCAGTTATACTATTTGGGTTCTAAATGTTGAAGTAATTGGTTCAATTTGGTGGGTTGTTGTAGTTAACATCTTATTAGCGATGGTAGCTTTGACGTTTGGTATCTTGATGTCAACTTTTGCCAAATCTGAATTCCAGATGATGCAGTTTATCCCCTTAGTCGTTGTACCACAAATATTTTTCTCGGGATTAGTTTCATTAGATTCAATGGCGGGGTGGTTAAAAGTTATTGCCGATATCATGCCAATGAAGTATGCTGGAGAGGCCTTAACTAACGTCGTAATGAGCGGTGCTGGCTTTTCACAAATTTGGTTTGATCTATTGATCCTGTTAGTCTTCTTGGTATTACTCACGATTGGAAATATTTTAGGCTTAAAACGTTATCGTAAGGTATAAAATATAAATATATAGTGGGGAATAATATGACTGATAGAATAATTGATGATTTTAATGATCTCATTGCCACAATTGAAATGCCAACGGGGAAACGCAAAGTGATTATTTCAGCCGTCAAACTTTTCTCTGATCAAGGCTTTAATGGGACTTCAACCGCCCAAATTTCAGAATTATCAGGGATGAGTGAAGCTACCATTTTTAAGTATTTTAAAACAAAACGTGGTTTATTAGAAGCTATTATCAATCCATTAATGGACGATTTAATCCCTAGTTATGGACAAGAATTCATTCAAAAACGAGTTCCTCAAAATCAAGATTTTGAACAAACTATTCAATTTATTGTTAATGATCGTTTAACTTTCATTTATGATAATCGTCTTATTTTACAAATTTTGATGAGTGAAGCCTTAGTTAATGATGATTTACTCAATCGGTTGAGACAAAAATTTACTCCTATAATTAAGCAGTTAAGTTCTGCTTTGGAAAGCTTAATTCCTAATTCGGAAATTTCAATCGTTGATTTGTTTCGCCTTTTAGTTGGACAAATATTCTTTGAGTTTATGCGAATTACTAAATTTGGTAATGTAAAAAATTATGATATTCAGATAGTTGCGGATAAGATCACTAAAAGTATTGTGGCAATGGTTTAATGCTACTTTGGAGAAAGATGAGATAACGTATCTCATCTTTCTTTATTTAAATTTAAAATTGAGCCTTGCCTTAAAGTACACTCCAAGGAATATACTAGCTTTATAGATTTTTTAAGTAGGAATAATAAAAATCAAAAACAATTAAGTTATAAGTGGAGGAACAATATGGATCGTAGTAAAGTAATCATTCACATGTATGTTTCAATTGATGGTAAAATTGACGGGCCTCATGGTAGCGCAGTATCAAGTGCTTATTATTCGGATGAACTCTTCCGAATGAGTAATGCTGATGCAAACGGAAGAGAAACAATTCAAATGTATGCTGCTTCAGGTCATCCTGATCTAGGTCAGTATGATCCTGAAGGGATTGAATATGAGGATTGGCTACCGGAGATTAAATCAGAAACTTGGTCTATTTCTTTTGATCGAAAGGGGCAATGTGGTTGGGAACAAAATTATTTTGAATATAATGGGCATAAAATGCATGCTGTTGAAATTGTGACCAAACAAGCCAGTAAAAACTATTTAGCCTTTCTACGCTCAATGAATATTCCTTATATTATTAGCGGGGAGGAAGACTTTAATTTCGAAGAAGTATTGGTTAAATTAAAACAACACTTTACCATTGATACCTTGGCTGTTTGTGGTGGTGCTGTCATTGATGGTGCCTTTTTGAAAGCGCATGTCGTAGACGAAATTTCATTAGTGGTGGCACCTCATGTGGATGGTAACGCTATTCAAAAGGCAGCTTTTGATACCTTAGGAACCCAAGTTAATGATAAATTTAGCTTTGTTAGTGCTAAACCATTATCTGATGGTGGGGTTCATTTGTTATTTAAAAAAGATGTTGAATAAATTAATATATTTAATTAAAAAAATCCGTCGGTTAGCGTAATGCTAGCTGACGGATTTTTAATTATCCTAGGTCCAATAGAGCGTCAAAGACGGCCTGTGGTAACTCGATATTTGATTTAGATTGACCAGTTCGACGAAGTTGTTGTTGTTTCTTAGAAACCGAAGATCCTTTTGCAGCAACTTTCCGTAGCGGTGGGATATTTTCACGTGCGATTACTTTTCCTTCGACGATTGCCTGTACTGGCATAACTTGTAACTTGCGCGGTACTAAATCACGTAATTTATTAACCATGTTTTGGGCCATTCTCTCAGCTTTCAACCGATGTGTAATCATAGTTAACGCATCGATATTAACATAATCAATCGCAATTTCTAATTTAACTAAATCTGAATAGTCATAGTCCGCAACTTCAGTTGATAGAGTAGCAAAACCGTGTGAAACAGATTTCAATTCATTGAAAAAGTCATATGCAATTTCAGAAATTGGCATTAAATAGGTGGCAACAACCATTGATCCTAATGTATCCAGATCTTCTAGTATTCCACGGCGTCCTTCGGCTAAGCGCATAATGTCATTCAACATTTCATTTGGCAAAGTCATTTTAGCATGAACATATGGTTCCTCAACCTTGGAAATTTTTGACCAGTCAGGGAATTGAATTGGGTTTTCAACATATAATGGCTCGTCTTGATTTTTCAATGTTAATTTAAATGTTGAATTTGGCATTGTTGTTAAAACTTCTAAACCAAATTCAGCTAGTAAACGTTCTCGAATAATTTGAAGATGGAAAATACCTAAGAAACCACCACGGAATCCCATTCCCAAGGCTTCAGATTGTTCGGGTTCATAATGAAAGGCAGCATCATTCAATGCCAATTTTTCAATTGCAATTTTTAATTCTTTATAATCGGTATTTTTAGGATACAAACCAGCATAAACCATCGGCTCGACTGCCTGATAACCAGGTAGAGCTTTGGTTGCTGGATTATCTGTGTTCGTAATCGTATCTCCAATTTTAATTGCATTGGAGTCTTTCACCCCGGTTACAACATAACCGACATCTCCAGCGGATAATTTATTCATAGTTAACATTTCAGGAGCAAAAATCCCAATTTCTTTGTTAGTCGCGCTTAGTTGACTAGCAAAGAAAAGTTGACTTGTTTGGCTGGTTAACTGACCTTCAAAAATTCTAACCTGAGCTACAACCCCTTTGTAAGGGTCAAATTTAGAATCAAAAACTAATGCCTTTAATGGCGCATTATCGTCTCCAACTGGAGCTGGGATACGATCACGGATGGCTTCTAAAACCTTATCAACGCCTAAACCACTTTTAGCTGAAATTTTCAAAATTTCTTGATCAGCAAAATCGACGTCAAGATCTAAAATTTGATCGATAGTTCCTTCAACATCTGCCATATTATTGTCAATTTTATTTACAATAGGAATAATAGTTAAATTGGCTTCCTTAGCTAAGCGGAAATTGGCGACCGTTTGAGCCTGAACACCCTTAGTTGCATCTACAACTAGTAGCACACCATCAGTGGCTGATAATGAACGAGAAACTTCATAATTAAAATCAACGTGACCAGGGGTATCAATCAAATTATATTGATATTCATCACCATTTGCATCAACATAATAGTTTTGGACCGCCTTAGACTTAACGGTTACTCCATGAGCTTTTTCGACTGCTAAATCATCTAATTGTTGGGCAGATGATTCACGATTACTAACTGTACTTGTCATTTCCATAATTCGATCGGCCAAAGTAGACTTACCATGATCGATGTGTGCAATAATTGCAAAATTACGAATAAATTGTTGCCTGTTTGCCATTATTAATAAAACCTATCCTTTTTTAATCATTCCTTCTAGAATAACATTCCTAAGGTGTTAGTGCATTATATTTTGTGAAAAATTCTAGTCATAGCTAGGCAAGCCCGATTAGATATGCTAAAATTATATTATTATTTCGTACAGATAGTATATTTAACTTCAAATATACCGATAATAGAGGCGAGCGTAATCTCAATTGATTATGCCGTCTTTTTTATGTCTTAGAAATTATAAAATGAAGAGGAGAAACATATGAAAACAAAAGAATGGCACGTTTTTGCCGCAATTGTCGCCGCCGGAATTATGTGTTTTAGTGGGGTTTTAATTGAGACTTCAATGAACGTAACCTTTCCAACTTTAATGCAAGAATTTAATGTGAATGCAAATGGAGTCCAATGGGTAACTACGGGATATCTATTAGCCATTGCGGTGGTAGTTCCACTATCAGCATACTTTATTCGCAATTATTCAGCTTATCGCTTATTTATCATTTCTAATTTAATGTTTTTAGTAGGGGTTTTAACGGATGGATTTGCACCAACCTTGCCTATATTATTATTAGGACGTGTTTTTCAAGGAATTGGAACTGGAATTGCTTTACCGTTGATGTTTCATATCATTTTGACTAAATCGCCTTTAGAAAAGCGTGGTTCTATGATGGGGATTGGAACGATGACAACCGCTTTAGCACCTGCTATTGGGCCTACTTATGGTGGAGTAGTGATGGCTGCTTTGGGTTGGCGAGCTATTTTTTGGTTTTTGTTACCATTAATTATTATCTCGTTTATTTTAGGCCTACGATCAATTCCAACTGAAAAGGTAATGCGTAATGAAAAGTTCAATTTTATGGCTTTTATTATGTTATCGATTGGATTAGCTAGTCTTCTATTAGCTATTGAGCAATTATCAGTTAAATGGTTCTTGTTAAGCTTAATTGCATTAGGAATCTTTTATTACTTTAATAGTAAGACGACATTACTTAATTTACGAGTATTTAAACATCATGTCTTTAATCGATTATTAGTTGGTGTTTTAGTTTACCAAGCTATGTTCTTGGCTCTTTCATTCATTTTGCCAAGTTTCATTCAAATTGGGTTACACCAGTCTTCAACTGTTGCTGGATTATTTATGTTCCCGGGTGCCTTAATTGGAGCTGTCTTAGGACCAATCTCTGGTCGTATTTTAGATCAAATTGGACCAGTTAAGCCGATTTCAATTGGGTTAATAATTTCAACCCTAGCAATGATTGGGATGGCATTAACTTTCAAATATGAAATTATTTGGTTCTTATTGGGATTCCACATTATGACTCAGTTCGGTTCTGGATTAGCGGTTAATAATTTGATGACAGCAACCTTGAGTCAATTAGATCAAAATTTATCAGCGGATGGTAATAGTGTTCTTAATACCTTGCAACAATTTACTGGGGCCGCTGCTACAGCATTAGCAGCTCGTCTATTTGCTTCAGGTCAACAACAAGATCTTCAGCATGGAGCAATGCTTGGTAGTCGTACAGGAGTTTGGGTATTATTCGGTCTGTTTATTTTAACTTTGATTTTATTTAGTATTTCAATTCCTAGTCTAAAAAAACAGTGGCCTAATAATTAAACGGATATCATAATATAAATAGAAAGGGATAATCGTTAGTAATAACGATTATCCCTTTTAATTTATAACCACCTAAATAAAAAAATGAATGTTTCGAATTTATCTTTTATGTAGTTATAGATAATAACTTAGGGATCATTTATAAAAAATAATGATAATATGCATCTATATATGCATAAATGTTTGCATATCTATAGCAAGCTTTAATTTAGGTTAAAAACTTATGATTTATAACTTTAAAACCGCTTACAAATGAGATATTATGTAGTTAAGTTAAATGCTTAACTAATCAAAGGAGATGATATTATGAAAGAAAAAAAGAAAAAATTTCAGATGCCGTCGTCATTTACAATTTTGTTCTTTTTGATTATTGCCGTAGCTGTTTTAACCTGGATTATTCCAGCTGGACAATATGCAACAAATAAAGCAGGCGAAATTATTGCGGGAACTTATCATAGTCGCGCAGCTAATCCGCAGGGAATCTGGGATGTTTTCATGGCTCCGATTAAAGGGATGGTAGGAACTGAGGATGGTGACGGTACTGTCGCCATATCATTATTTATTCTGGTTATCGGTGGATTTTTGGGAGTCGTTAATAAAACCAAAGCCTTAGATGATGGAATTTCGACAATGTTATCAAAATATGCTGGAAAAGAAAAAATTTTGATTCCTATTTTAATGATATTATTTGCAATAGGTGGATCAACTTATGGAATGGGTGAAGAGACCATTGCATTTTATCCTATTTTAATTGCAGTGATGATCAGCGTGGGATTTGATTCATTAGTTGCAATTGCGATTGCCTTAATTGGTTCGCAGGTAGGGGTGCTGGCTTCAACGGTTAACCCATTTGCAACAGGAGTCGCTTCACAAAGTTTAAATATTTCTCCTGGGGATGGCTTATTTCCACGTTTAATTTTATTAGTGATTACAACTGCCATTAGTATTATTTATATTATGCGTTATGCTAATAAGGTGAAACAAGATCCAACTAAATCATTAGTATTTAATCAACGTGAATCGGATCTTAATGAGTTTTCAATTTCAACTAATGATACTGATAATGAAATGACTAAACGTCAAAAAGCAGTTTTGTGGCTTTTTGGTCTAACCTTTTTAGTTATGGTAATCGGTTTGGTACCATGGAATAGTATTAATGAAAAATGGACTTTCTTTGACTCTGCAACCAAATGGTTAACAGGAATTCCATTCCTTGGAAATTTCTTAGGACATGATATGGCTCCATTTGGAACTTGGTACTTTAGTGAAATGACAATGTTATTCCTCTTCATGTCTGTAGTGGTAATGTTTGTTTTCAAGATGAAGGAAAGTGATTTTATCGATTCATTCTTAAATGGAATGAATGAATTTCTAAGCGTTGCAATCGTGATTGCCGTGGCTCGTGGAATTCAAGTTGTGATGAATGATGGAAATATAACAGCTACTGTCTTACATGCTGGTGAACAAGGACTTCAACATCTTCCTGGTGGAATTTTCATCGTCTTAACCTTTATTTTCTATATTCCGATGTCATTCTTAATTCCATCAACATCTGGTTTAGCAGCTGCTACGATGGGAATTATGGGACCACTAGGGAAGTTTTCAGGTGTTACACCTGACCTAATTATCACAGCATATCAAGCCGCTGTTGGATGGGTAAATATTATCACGCCAACGTCTGGAATTGTGATGGGGGCCTTGGCAATTGCACATGTTAATATTACTACTTGGCTAAAGTTTACTGCTAAGCTAATGGGAATCCTACTAGTTGTTACGATTGCCTTCTTGGTAATCTGCACCTTATTTTAAGGAGAAAAATTCATGACAAATTATATTACAGATGAAATTCAAAATAATGCGATTAAAGCTCTAGGACGAATGATTTCTCAACCTTCATATAATACTGAAGCAGCCCCTAATGCACCTTTTGGAATTGGTATTCGTTTAGCTTTAGATGAAGTGTTAAAAATTGCGGATGAATTAGGATATCAAACTTATGTTGATCCCGAAGGTTATTATGGTTATGCAGAAATTGGAGAAGGGGACGAAATTTTTGGCCTAATTTGTCATGTTGACGTTGTCCCAGCTGGAGATAAAGCAGCTTGGAAGACGAATCCTTTTGAACTAACTCAAAAAGATGGTTCGCTCTATGGACGTGGAACCCAAGATGATAAAGGGCCAACCATTGCGACACTCTTTACCATTAAAGCCTTGCTAGATCAAGGAATGACCTTTAATAAAAAAGTACGCTTCATTTTCGGAACGGATGAGGAAATCCTTTGGCGGGGGATGGCTAAATATAATGAAAAAGAAGCTGGAATTGATATGGGAATTGCACCCGATGCTGAATTTCCACTTGTGTATGCCGAAAAGGGACTTCAACAATCATATTTGGTTGGACCTGGCTCAACGGAATTAGAGCTTAATCTAGTTAATGCTTTTAATGCTGTACCAGGATTAGCGACTTACAATGGTGCTAGGCAGTCTGAAGTGGAAACAGCCTTAGAAAAACATGGCTTCAATTATCAGAAGACAGATGCTGGACTCATTATTCAAGGCAACTCAGTCCACGCCATGAATGCACCTGAGGGGGAAAATGCGCTCTTACGTTTAGGAATTGCTCTAGCCGATGTCTTTCCTGGCGTCGCTGCCTTGGAGTTTATTAAAAATTTTGGTGAAGATGCAACTGGTGCTAATTTATTAGGAGTTATTAAAGATGAGGTCTCTGGTCAATTAACTTTCAATATATCTAGTTTGCAAATTAATGCTAAAGAATCCAGAATGCAAATTGATATGCGAATTCCGGTCCAAACAGAACATGATGCTTTGATTAAATTAATTGAAGAAAAAGTAGCTCCATTTAATTTCAAATATGAAAATTTTGATTATCTAGAACCACTATATGTACCAAAAGATGGAACACTTGTGAAAACTTTGATGCAATCATATATTAAAGTTACAGGTGAACAAATGGCAGAGCCTGGTATATCAGGTGGTGCTACATTTGCACGTACCATGAAGAATAGTGTCGCATTTGGTGCAATGCTAACAACAACGCCTGACTTTATGCACCAAGCCAATGAAAATTGGCCCGTAAGAGATATGCGGATAGCTATGGAGATATATGCTGAAGCATTTAAAAACTTGTTAGTAGATTAGATTTTTTTAAAATAAAAAACACTATCTATAAGCAGATAATGTTTATTTAAACCTCATTAATTGGCTTAAAGCTAAATTGTGAGGTTTTTAATTTTTTATAATAAATTCAGTAGTTAGTTTAACAAAAATAATTTTCATTTTAAGTATGTTTTATAAGCCAGAATAGCTTTAATAAATCATTAAAAAGTGATGAATAGGTTATATTTAAGTTAATATAGTTAAGCTAAAAAATTAAAATGTTGATTTTAAGCAAAAAATATAATAGTCAAAAACAAAAGTAGTATGGTATTATAAAAATATAGTTATAATTTTGAATCTAATATTAAAGATTTTTTCATCAAAAAAAGAAGTGTAATTAACAGAGTGGATTCAAACGAACCTATTAAAATTACATTGCCACAATATCTAACAAATGTTCCATATCTTTAATGATAATATGATGATTTTTGATATCGATAATTTTTTGTTGCCTTAATGTCGTTAAAATACGGTTAACAGAGGATTGTGAATTTATGCCACAAAAACTTGCAATATCCTCGTTGGTTACTATAAAGTCAATATAAACATCTTTTTGATCGGATAAATGTTTTCCAAAAAGATTGGTTAATTCATATATGAAAGCGCATACTGCTCCTGATTTTCCATTCATAGCAATCATTTGGAGATGAGTAATATTTTGAGAAAGCTTATTCTTATAATATTCACTGACATAAGTTCTTAATTTTTCATCATTATTAACCATATTCCAAAAATCTATGCGATCCATCTTATAAAACTCTGCAACATCAGATTCAATTCGGATGTTGAATGGTTGATCATTATCTTTGGATATTTCATCATCCCGTAATAGGTTTACCACATTGGGCTTTGTCATGTATGAAATGTTAAATTCTCGACCGTCTTGTAAAATGATTGAATTTTTAATGACTCCCTTCTTTAAAATATAGGTGATGTTTTCTTCAAATCCGTGATAAGTCAAATATGTATGACGTTTTTTTGTAATTATTGGAACCCCTTTATGTTTAAGGAAATTCAATAAATATTCAATACTATTTATATCCATTGTAAACCTCCAGTAAAGTAATATAATAAAAAAATTCATATTTTTAAGAATACGCTTTCAAACAAATTAAAACATTATTAAATGTTTATAACAAATCATATTAAGTTTAATAATATTAAATGCGTTTTTTATTAAGTGCTGAAGACAAAATATAATTTAAAAGATTCATGGTAGTAATGGATCTTTAAAAAAACTGCATCATAATATAAAATATTAATAATGGTCAAAGATATGTCACTTCTTAATAAGAATTCGTATTTTAAAAAAAGTTAATTAAATAAAAAACCAACTAAATCATTGGTTGGTTTTTTATTTAACAAAGATTAAAAAACTAGGTATAGAGATGAAATCAACATGATAATTGACATTTGTAAACGATTGATTTATACTTTGTTTACAAATGTAAACCCAAAACGAAAAGGAGGTTTTATATGGAGCAAGCAACTATACCTATGTCATCTGCTGAATTATCTGTTATGCATGTAATCTGGGCGCAAGGTGAAATTCGTAGTCGAGAATTAATTGATATATTACAGCAATCTCAAACTTGGTCGGAATCAACCATTAAGACATTATTAGGGCGTCTTGTTAAAAAAAATATTTTAAATACTATTCGTAATGGGAAGCAATTAATCTATACACCCACAGTTACTGAGCATGAAATTACGGACCAATATACTCAAGATATGTTTGACCAATTTTGTGATCATCATAAAGGAGCTGCTATTACCAAATTAGTCGAAACTGTACCATTAAGTCAAAATGATATTAAAAATATGATGAATGTTTTAATGAAACGGTTACCAGATGCTCCTGAGGAAGTGGAGTGCCATTGTTTACCGCAACAATGCGAACATAATTAATTTCTAAAATTAGATAAAAGGAGCGTTTTATGACCCAAATGATTATTTTAAGCATTGGTATTGTTTTAATTGCATTAATTACTTGGTGGTTCTTTGGTAAACATCAAGTCGAAACAGAGGAGGCTACGATGGAACAAGAAAAGCAAATTGTTAATATTAAAGTTGATGGTGGTTATTCACCCGAACAAGTGATCGTTAAGAAAGGTATGCCGACTGAGCTACGTTTTACAAAAATTGATGGATCAAGTTGTTTGGATCATGTCGTTTTCCCTGATTTTGGTATTAATCAGGCTTTACCACAAGATGAAACCACTTCAGTCACTGTTAATACGGATCAAGCCGGTGAATATGCATGGGCTTGCGGTATGAATATGTTTCATGGAAAATTAATTGTTAAGTAATTAATAGAAAGGTTTTATCATGCGTCTAAGTATCACTAAACGGTTTATCATCTCTTTGGTTTTGACTATACCGTTATTAATAGAAATGATCTTAATGCCTCTTGGTTGGGTATTACCTGGTCATACCTTGATGGCCTTTCTGTTAACTACTCTTGTTATGTTTTTGTCCGCGCAACCTTTTTGGAAGAGTGCTTGGGCATCATTTAAGAAGCATCATGCCAATATGGACACTTTAGTTGCCGTTGGGACAGCAACTGCTTATTTTTATAGTATCTATGCGATGGTCGTTAACCAGCCGGTTTATTTTGAAAGTGCAGCTGTTGTGACAACTTTTGTTTTGTTAGGACAAGTCTTTGAAGAACGCATGCGACATCAAGCTGCCAATGCAACGGAAAAATTATTAAATCTTCAAGCCAATGACGCAGAAGTTTGGCGTAATGAACAATATGTTCGGTTACCTTTAGCTGAAATTAAGCTAAATGATCAAGTATTAATTCGTCCTGGTGAAAAGATTCCAATTGATGGAGTCGTTATTGATGGGCATTCAAGCGTTGATGAAGCTGCTATTACTGGAGAAAGTTTACCAGTGGAAAAAAATATTAGTGACCAGGTTATTGGTGCTACGATCAATACTAATGGAAATTTAGTCATTAAAGTAACAAAAACTGAAAATGAAACTATGCTTCAGCAAATAGTTGATGTGGTTAAAAAGGCTCAAGTTAGTCGTGCTCCAATACAAAAATTAACTGATAAAATATCTGATATTTTTGTACCTATTGTTTTAATTATTGCTATTATCACCTTTTTAATTTGGTATATTTTTCTACAACTACCAGTAGGTCAAGCTTTAAGTTATGCCGTTGCGGTAATCGTGATTGCCTGTCCTTGTGCTTTAGGCCTAGCTACACCAACTGCATTAATGGTTGGAACGGGGCGAAGTGCTAAAATGGGAATCTTAATTAAAAATGGTGACGTTCTTGAAATCGCCGAACAGCTTAAGACGGTTGTCTTTGATAAAACTGGAACTATTACTCAAGGTCATCCTTTAGTGACAGATGTAATCGGATCAGATCGAAAGAATATTTTACGATTGGCTGCTAGCTTGGAAAATTTATCTGAACACCCGCTTGCTAAAGCTGTTTTAGATGCTAGCCAAGAAGAAGATGTGTTACCACTAGATGTAACTAATTTCAAAGCACTTGAAGGAAAAGGTGCTATTGGAGAGGTTCAAGGTCAGTTTGTTTTATTGGGAAATTATAAAATTATAACTGATGATACCAAAATTACTGAAAATCAAAAAACACAAGCCATGAAACTAGAAGATGCTGCTAAAACGGTGGTTTATTTGATAGTAAATAAAATGGTTATTGGATTAATAGCAATTCAAGATATCCCCAAAACTACTTCCCAAAATGCTATTGAAATGTTAAAAAGTCAAGGTATTCAGCCTGTTATGTTAACAGGTGACAACCAGGGTGTAGCTGATTCTATAGGAAAATCTGTGGGAATAGAGCAAGTCATTGCAAATGTTTTGCCGACTGAGAAAGCGGAACAAATTAAACGATTGAAACAAAATGGAACTGTGGCTTTTGTTGGTGATGGGATCAATGATGCACCTGCTTTAACAACAGCTGATTTAGGAATTGCGATGGGATCTGGTTCTGATATTGCAATTGATTCAGGAGATATTGTCTTAGTTAAAAATGATCTAAGGGATGTAACTCGGGCAATAGATATTAGTAAAAAGACTTTTCATAAGATTAAAGCTAACTTATTTTGGGCTTTTATCTATAATATTATTGGAATTCCCATTGCTGCTGGTTTGTTTAGTATTTATGGTTTAACCTTAAGTCCTGAATTAGCTGGATTGGCTATGGCCTTTAGTTCCATTTCGGTTGTCTTTAATTCATTGCTATTGAATCGGGTTAAAATAAAGTAAATTTAGATTATTTAATCCAAAAATGTATAAGATTAATTTACTGAAAAAGTAAAAACCAGTTAATAGACAATATGTTGTAATTCAGCATATTTTTCCTATTAACTGGTTTTATTTTATATTTAATTATTTCAAACTTAATATATTTAGGTAAATTTTTTTAATTTAAAGTTCACTTGCAGCTTTTTGTGGCAGTACCAAATTTAAACCAATTCCAACGATTGTAGCAACCGCAACTCCGGAAAACTGAAAATCACCAATTTGCAAGAAGGCATTCCCGATTCCAATAACTAAAATTGAGGACGTAATCATTAAATTTCTATTTCGATTAAGATCAATTTGATTATCAATTAAGATGCGTAAGCCACTTGAAGCAATTACTCCAAACAATAAGAAACTAATCCCACCAATAACTGGTAAGGGAATACTTTGAATCACAGCACTTAACTTACCAACAAAGCCAAACAGCATTGCCAAAATTGCAGCACCAATTACGACGTAGATACTATAAATTTTATTTAAAGCCATTACACCGATGTTTTCACCATATGAAGTAATCGCTGGGCCACCAATTAATCCGGCAACCATGGAGGCTACCCCATCTCCGGCCAAAGTACGATGAAGACCAGGATCTTTTAAAAATTGTTCACCCGTTAATTCATTTAGTACGACGATATGGCCCATATGTTCAGTCATGGTTACAAAAGCGATAGGAGCCATTCCTAAAATGGCATCCCAATAAATATGCGGTTGATATGCAATAAATGGAATTTCAAAAGCGGGGGCTTGGAGCCACGGGGTTCGAATTATACTAGAAAAATCAACCAAACCTAAGGTAATCGATAGCAGATAACCGGTAACAACCCCAATTAAAATTGAAATTTGACTTGCAAAGCCCCGCAGCAACATATTACATGCAATTGTTACAAAGAGGGTGACAAAAGCGATGATAAAGAAACGAAGATCATAATGACCGTGATTCATGGTCGCATTTTGTCCGGCTGTTCCGGCTAAGGATAAGCCAATAACCATAATAATTGGGCCTACAACTACTGGAGGTAAGGCTTTATCAATCCAATTAGTCCCAATTTGACTAACTAATAATGCAGTGATTAAGTAAACAATACCAACGGCAATTGTTCCTTGCGCAACTGCGGGATAACCTGTAGATTGCATCAAAGCTACCATAGGGGTAATGAATGCAAAACTCGAACTCATATATGAGGGAATTTTACCTTTAGTTACTAGAATATGCATTAAAGTTCCAACACCGGAACTGAATAATGCAATTCCAGGATTTAAACCAACTAAAATGGGGACTAAGACTGTTGATCCAAACATCGCAAAGAGATGTTGAAAAGATAAGCCTAACCAACGCAAGGGAGTTGGGCGATCATGGATTCCAAGAACAATATTTGTGTTATGCATACGTAACATCTCCTAAAAAAGGCCCTCTAATCCTCAAGGAAAAGAAGGCCTCATGAAATTGGCTAGTGATAAGTCGCTTTTATGGATTCCTTTCAAGCCTCTCGGACTAGATTAAAGGTATAAGTTAATTAAATTTTACTTAGTATAATAAGTTATAAGTGAATTGTCAAATTATTTATTTCACATTATTTTAAATAAATGTATTCAATATTTTCAGCGATCTTAATTATAATATATTTTATTGCTTTTTAATGATAAAAAACATATGCTTATTTTTATAAATATAGATATTTAAAACGTATTACTTGAACAAATATTTATGTTTTTTAATTTATGCTAATAATTAAAAAATTAGATGATGTATCTTCAAATTAATATATAACAGTATTTTAAATAGTTAATAGATGGTTTTTACATAAAAATAACTAAATAATACTGATTTTTTAACTGTATTTATAACCGAAATGATGAATAATTAATGCGGTATTATAAGGTTTGTATTCATAGTTTTTTATTTTAAAACATTACAATTACAATAATTTAAAAACAAATAAAGCGCACAAAAATATTTTTTTGTGCGCTTTATTTGTTTTTAAATTACCACATTTTTTATCTTGCTGTGAAGTAAGTAACATTAGTTACGTTATGAATTTGACTATTTGTTAATATTTAAAAGACGTTAAGGAAGTGAATGTGTAGAGTTAATCTGAATTTTTTAAATAAATGGAGGAGGTGTTTATGGTACGGGTAATTAGTATTAAATAAAAGATTAACATGGAGTTAGAAAGCTAATACACAACGTTAATTTATATACAAATAAGAGTATTTAATACAGAAGTGTCGTAGAAAATAATTCTAGGAATATAAGATTTATAACCATGAATATATATTAATTAACGAAAAAACATAATCATAAAAAAGAATTATTTATGATTGTTTGGAGAATAAGTAATGAGAATTTTTAGTGTGAATAAAGGAATTGGTTTTGCATCAAGCGGCGTAGAGTATGCCCAAAAATATCGGCGTGAACTTTTAGAAGAACTTAAGGCAGATGACTATTACATATATTTGAATTATATATCTAAAAATATTGTTATATATACAGATTTGATGGAATTTCCTAAAAATAAAATATTATCTATCTACAACTATTTAAGTGAACGTAGAAATAATGAATCAACATACCGAGTTGAAGACTTTTTGACCACCATTCTTGATGAATATGAAATTATTCATAAAAATAATGAATCAATTCGAATTAAATTAAAAAATAAAAATACAGAATATAAAATTTGGTTATTGAAATCAGGCATGATTGATCGAATTGATTATGTGGAGAACAGCGTTTTAATTCGAGTCTATCACTATGATGATTCTTTAAATAATTTTGAAGAATATCAAAAAGGTGTTTTAGTTCGAAGAGTTTTTTTCAAAAATGATGGTAAGCAAGCATTTGAACAATATTATGAAAAGGGCCAAATATCAATGACATTTATTGATGGGAAAATTCTTTATGGAAAGTATGAATTCTACCAAGAGCTCTTCGATAAGCTTCAATTAAAAACAGATGATGTTATTTTAATTGATCGCGGATTAGATGTTGTTGAAGGCCTATTGCCTAAACTAGCTAATAAAGCACGATTAATGTCAGTAGTACATGCTGAACATTATAATGAGCCTTTATCAGATAGCCACCATATTCTATGGAACAATAATTATCAATATGTTTTCGATCATGCAGAATATTTTGACAGTATTATTGTATCAACGGAGAGGCAAAACCAAGTTTTACGAGGCCAATTAAAACACAAAACAAATGTCGTAACTATTCCTGTTGGGTATGTTGACAATATTATAAATAATCGAAAATATGATCCGTATCGAATGGTCACAGCAAGTCGTTTAGCTAGAGAAAAGCATATTGATGTAATTGTGAAAGCAGTTGTGAAAGCAAAATCAATATTACCAGATTTAAGTTTAGATATTTATGGAGAAGGTGGTGAACGAAACTTAATCCAGAATATCATTGATGATTTAGATGCTAATAACTATGTTCATTTGTTAGGACATAAAAAAATGAATGGTATTTATGGTCAATATGGTGCATATATTTCAGCATCAACATCGGAGGGATTTGGTTTGTCACTGCTAGAAGCGATTTCAGAATCTTTGCCAATTATTGGTGTTGATGTTGATTATGGTAATCGAGAATTTATTATGAATGATCAAAATGGAGTGCTCTATCCTAGGACTGAAATTGAAGAATTAGATATTAATTTGGAGCAAGCCATTTTAGATTTCTATAGTAATAAGCTGGAAATATCTGGTAGAAGTGTTGCTCGCAAAAAGGCAAAACAATATTTAAAAAACAATGTATCTGAGCAGTGGGGTGCATTACTAGGATTAAAACGTGAGGTTGGCGATGAAAATTAATATTTTTGATTACTATGATGGAAAGACACAACGACTATTAAATTCTTTAAGGACTGCAGGTATATCTAGAAATAATTTATTTGTACATTACGCTGGAGACTTACCAGAAAATGCTATAAGTCCATTTTCGTTTTTTATGGAAATAGATCATCAAAAACGAGAAGGACTTTTCTTTGATCAAGTAGAGGTTCCGGAATTTTATGATATACGACATGTTAATGGTAGTAATGCCAACATTGAGAATATGGGACATGTTGTCGGTAGCGTTAATTATAGTAAAAAAGGTTACCGATTAGTTGATACGGTTGATTGGTATTTAAATGGAGATCCTAAAAAAATAATTAAAAAAGATTTTTATAATATTTCAGGAAAGCATTATGCCACTAGCTTTTTTTCAGAAGGTAAACCCTATTTGACTGAATACTATAAGGATGGCGAGGCTGTTGTCATCGAAAATTTAGTTACACATAAAATACAACTAATTATTAAAGAAAGAAAAATTATATTTAACAATCTAACAGAGTTCTTTATCTTCTTTTTAGAAAAAGCAGAAATTAATCCAGATGATATTTTTATTAACTCGTTAAATTATCCGCTATTTATTGCAAAAATAGTTGCTGTTAAACCTAATACAACATTATTTTGGCAAGAAGCATTAGGAGAAAAAATACCTGGAAATATGGAATCAGAGTTAAACAGTCCGAAGGCGTTAAAACAAATTATATTTAATAATGAAGACCATTTGAAACAAGCTGAATCACAATATGTATCAACAAAAGTTAATTTAAATTATTTGTCAGATATTGGTGAATTTACAAGGAAAAACACCTTCATAAAGAAGGCATTCATATTAACAAATAGTGACCGACTTTATGGACTAGAAGATATTCTAAATACATTTAATGAACTTGACATTACCGTTGCAGCTTATACAAATATGAGTACTAAACTAGAGCATTTGGGTGATAAATACAATAATCTACATTTAATTCCATCGTTAGCACCTAAAAAATTAGCTGCAGAAATGAATAAAGCTGATATTTATTTGGATATTAACGATGGTATGAAAGTTGATAATGTCTTAAAAAAGGCGTATCGACAAAATATGATAATTCTTTCTATGGACCAAGTTAAATCATCAAATTATAAAAGCTTGAATTTCTATGATGTTAGATCTCTATGCAACGATTTAGCAAGCATAATGTCTAGTGAAAATACATGGAGAAGTAGTCTCAATAAAATGATTCAACAAAACGGACCTTCGTCTAAGGTATCTGATTATAAACAGTTTTTAAGCATTAAAAATTAATTATTTATAAATAGAATGGAGGATTTAGATGAAAAAAGATGAATTGAGTAATGTTATTGATACAAAATTCAATGATGAACAAAAGCGTCATCAGTATGGTAAAAAACAAAAAATTCCAAAACTCCAATATATTCGACCACTTTTTTTCACTGTCATAATGTCTGTAACACTAATTGCATTAGTTTCAAAAATTTATGAGGTGGTTCGGTTTTTATTAGTTAGTAAATAAGGTGAATTTTAAATGTTTAAGTTAAAAAAATATGAAAAAATTGTGCAAAAGGTTTATCAAGTTTTGCCTAAATATAAAAGAATGGTTGACATTGAACTTCAGTCACAGACTAACGTTTTTAGATCATTATTAGCAAACGGTCAAAACCTAGAAAAAATTTTGCCCGATATTTTTGCCGTTATTATGGAAGCTGATCGCCGAGTACTTGGACTGGAACCATTTAAAGTTCAGGTTTTAGGTGGACTGGCTTTATTCTTTGGGAATATCGCAGAAATGAAAACAGGTGAAGGTAAAACTTTAGTTGCAACTTTGCCACTTTACGCTCGTGCGTTGCAAGGTAACAAGGGTAATTTCTTGATCACATCAAACGAATATTTGGCTGAACGTGACGGAGAATCAATGGGAAAAGTTTTCAAATGGTTAGGCTTGACGGTAGGAATAGGAGTAAACGTAGATGATGATAAAAAAATAGAACTTTATGATTCAGATATTATTTATACGACTCACTCTAGCTTAGGCTTTGATTATTTGTTTGATAATTTGGGGAGTGACTTAGATCAACAAGCGGTTAAAAGATTTAATTTTGCCATTATTGATGAAATTGACGCTGTTTTACTGGATGGTGCTCAGACGTCTCTTATTATTTCTGGGGCGCCAAAAGTGCAATCGAGTTTATTCGAGATTAGTAACTGGTTTGTTAATAGCCTTGATGAGGAAGATTATGAGTTAAGTGAAGACAGAAAAAAAGTTTGGTTTTCTCCACTAGGAATTAAAAAATTCCAAGAATATTTTAATACCCCTGAAACCGTATTTTCAGCCCGTAATTTTGATATATATCGCCATATTGTCTTAGCATTACAAGCAAATATGTTAAAGAAGCGTGATCAAGATTATGTAGTAGATGATGGAAAAGTTGTTTTATTAGATGAAGTAAATGGGCGAAAAATGAATGGTGTAAAGCTGAATGGAGGTATTCATCAGGCTATTGAAGCTAAAGAGTCTTTAAAAATAACGCCAGAATCTAAGACATTGGGGATGGTGAGTTATCAAAGCTTGTTTAAGAAATTTAAAAGTCTATCTGGAATGACAGGGACAGCCAAAACAGATGAAAAAGAATTTATTGATACTTATCACCTAGAAGTAATAGAGATACCAACAAATCTTCCATTGATAAGAATAGATAAAAAAGATCAAATTTATTTAACTAATCAAGCAAAAATTGAAAAATCTCTTGAGTTAGTTAAAAAAGGAATTAATGAAAAAAGACCAATTTTAATTGAGACCGGATCGGTTAGCATGTCTCAACTATATTCTTTAATTTTATTACAAAATAGAATTCCACATAATTTGTTGAACGCGTCAACGGCTCCACAAGAAAAACAAATTATCAGTGAAGTAGGCGGAGTTAATTCAATAACTTTAGCAACATCGATGGCAGGCCGTGGGACTGACATTAAGCTGACTCCAGAAGCAAAAGAAAATGGAGGGCTTTTAGTCATTGGGACTGAACGAATGACTAGCAAGCGAATTGATAATCAATTACGTGGGCGAGCAGGTCGTCAAGGGGAACCAGGCGAAAGTCAATTTTTAGTTTCATTAGAAGATAAGATTGTCGTTGAAAACACAAGTAATCGAGTTCGTAAATATCATGATATAAATGTTGAAAAAGGTGAGATAGGTGAATTTGACCTTTATCAGCCAATAGATAAAAGAATCGTTAAACATGCAATTGACTCAGCCCAAAGAAAAGTAGGAAACCTTGAGGCACAAGGTCGAGAGCGGACTATGGCGTTTGACACTATTTTAAGTAATCAACGAGAAAAAATATATCGAACAAGAAATGAAGTTTTAACTGATGATCCTGATTTTATCGATGAATTGATAAATAGCTGTTTAAATGAGGTGATTACAAATTTTGTAGATAATTACCGTAGTATTGAGCTGCATGATGTTGCTGATTTTATTTTTAACAATGTAGAAAGTGCATATGAATTGGCAGATATTGAAGACCAATTGGCTGGGAATATGAAAAAGAAAAATATTCATTTATTTCTATTCAATGTTGCTAGCGAAGCTTTAGACAAATCATTAGATCGATTTAAGAATGGTCTTCAATTAGCATACTTTAAAAAAATAACTGTTTTAAAAGCAATTGATAATGGTTGGATAGATCAACTTGATTATTTACAACAACTTAAAAGTATTGTTGATGGTCGAAGTTCTGCTCAACATAAGCCAATCAATGAATTTGCCTTAGAGGCACGTCGTAGTTTCTTTAACATGGAAAAAGAAATGTGGTTGAACATGTTCCGTAACCTATTATTAACAGAGATTGAAAAAAATATAGACGGTTCTATTGAATTGAGTTTTCCATAAAAAGGATGTGACTATCTTGATAAACAAAATAAAAAAATATGGCGATTTAATAAAAAAAAGCCTTTTTACAATATTAATGCTGAGTATATATCTTGTAGGACAAAGTATTCCAATACCGTTACATGGGATAAGCTTTCAAATTGGAAGTGAATTTTCAATGCAAAATCTTCTGTCTCTAACAACTGGTGGAGTATTTAGCAGTGCGACTTTGTTTTCATTGGGTATGGGACCTTATATGACTGTTTCAATTTTGATTTCAATTATATTATTTGCCAATCGTGATCGGGCCTCTCAATTTTCACATGAACAACGTGGAATGATTCAAGTTCGTGGAATATTTGTTTTATCTTTTCTGCAATCTATACCATTAGCATATAATTTGCAAACAACTGTCACATCTCAGGCGATTAAAATGAACTACTTTCTAGTATTTAGTATGACTATTATATGTTTAGTCGCGGGTGGATTATTAATTTCTTGGATTGCTAGTATTAATTCTAAATATGGTTTGGGTGGACCTTTTATTATGATTTTACCTGGAATTATTACAGGGGTAACTCGAAGTATTTCAGCAAATTATACGTCAGTCATTATGATAGCTAGTAGATTAGTTATTTTGATTATTGTGACTATAATTTTTGTATTTATAACTACGGGTCTATATACAACAGAGTATCACGTTGATATTCAGCGAATAGGAATTGATCGAAGGTCTAAAGATGCTTATTATGCATTTAGAATTTTAATCGCTGGGACAATGCCTTTGATGTTTGCAACTTCATTTATGTATTTGCCTTCCTATATTATGCAACTATTAGATTGGAAAAATGACTTTATTTTATCTTTCTTTCAATTAACTAGTTTACGAGGAATTATAGTTTATGGAATTATTATTTATATTTTGGGAATAATATTTTCATTTGTAAATATTATGCCAGAACAAATTGCTCAGGATCTAAAAGAATCAAGCGATTATATTGTTGGTGTAAATCCTGGTCATGATTCTCAAAGATATATAACTAGAAGAGTTTTTGTATTTGCAATTTTGGGAAGCCTTTATTTAGCAACAGTTGTAATTACTCCGTTATTAATTGGTTATTGGACAGGTAATGAAATATATACAAACTTTTCTAATTATTTTGCGATGCTCTTTGTGCTAATTTCCATTTTGGATACAGTGCGTCAAGATATTGATTTTCTATACTATAAAGACAATTATAGTTTATTCAATATTAAATTAAAGGGAGGGCGGTAGTTATGATGTATTTTATTGCTGATTTACCTGAAGATGTGAAAAGCTTTGAGAAAATACCTTTACTTAATATGATTAAAAATATCAGAAATAATGGTTTGGAATATAAAGTTTTATTACCAACTTTAGTTCCGTTTTTAAGATATTTGAATTCAGAATATAAGTTATTTGATATAGAACAGTCTGAATTGATATTTCATCATATTCAAAATATACAACTTAATTCTGGTACGCCATTAACAATGAATGATTTAGATCTTCCAAATGATGTGGAGAAAATATATACCCGAAATGATGTTTTACTTTATAAAAACAATGAAAAATTCGGAAATGTTAAATTTAATCGTTTTGGATTTATTGACCAGGTAAAATATTTTTGGAAAAACGGATCACGGATCGATATTTATTCTGATTATGGATTTATCATTTCATCAAAACTATATGATGAATCAGGGAATTTAGAACGTCGAATTTTCTATGATGAACAAGAAAATAGCATTTTTGAAATTAAAGATGAACAAGTCAATATAGTGGATACGATATCTGAAAATTTTAATAAACGCACATATAGCAATATTGAAGAAATTATAAATGAGTTCTTGCGAAAGGCCTTAAAAGATTTCAATTTAAAAACTGACTATCTTGTAATAGATATTTCAAATGATTATTTAATTACATTGAGTAAAAATTTTCCATTTCCAGAAAAAATTATTTTTGTTTTTTACGGTAATTTCACAACAAGGATATTGAATAAAATTAAGCAAATTAGTGAATTAACACAAGCAAAAGCCTTGATTACTGATTCTACCCTACTCAAAAGAACTTTGGATCAAGAACATATTAATGGTCTAAATATTAATACACATTTAATTTCTACATTTTCAACACAATTATCTTTAGGGCAAAGTAATACGTTTAGAGAACGAGTAATTTATTGGCAAATTGATAATGTAGATAAAGATTTCAAAAAAATATTTCATAAAATGTTGAGGTATCGATTGAAGTTTGATGATTTACGTTTGATTTTAAATGTTATAAATCAAAATGATATTGAAATTTTAAAAAAAGAAGTAGTGGAATTTGTTAATAATGAGTTGGAAATTAATACTACATCTGATGAATTCAAAATGATAGAAACTTATTTTGCTGCTGAATTAGAAGGACAGATGTCTATCGATTTAAAAGAAGCTTTTGAAACAGCTAAAAAAAACATTTACGGTTTTGAAAATATGATTACTGCATATTCATTTATTCATCATGTTGAATATAGATTTAAATCGTTAACAAAAATTAATCAACAAGATCTATCTATTAGTCGAATTTATGTTAATTTTCGAAAAACTAATGATGCCTTTAAAGAATCAATTGTATTAAGCAATGGGATTCCATTCATTAGTTTTCAATCATCAATATACTTCAAAGATGGTAAAAATGGAAACATCATTAAATCTAACAATGAGTTATTTGATGTTCTTTCAACATATCTAGACAGTAATGAGATATGGAATAAAGCTTTGGTTGAAAGTGTGGAGATGATCAATAAAAATTCGTCTGACCAAATTATGAGCGATTGGGGGGATGTGATAGATGGCTAAAGCGAAACTATTAATACAAATTGGTGGAGAAAAGATTAAAGGAGTTTCCAATTTAGATCAACAATTTGAATTTCATTATGTTGACGTTTCCTTGCACAAATTAGAAGAATGCTTTGAAAAATTATCAGCAATACCGTTGAAAAGTCCAAATAATTCTGGAAATGTATTTTTATTTGGATCAAATGAGATCGAAAAATTATCTTTGGAAATATTACGTTACCTACCAAGTTATCAGATTTTTTATGAAGACATAGGCAATACTTCAGTTAAAAATCGTAAAGTTTTAGCCTTAAAAGGTGCCATGCAGGTTAATTTATTAGATCAAGGTTACAATTTCGTTGAATATCTAAATGTTAACTACGCAGTTAAACCTTGGGGAACCAGTATTGATAACAGCATGGTTGAATTATCAAAAAACTTCTCCGGTGAGATTCAAAAAAAAGGTTCCGGAAAATTTATCTTTGATGGTGACTTTGGGGATGATTTCTCAGAAATTATTCTATGGAAAAACAAATGGGGGCCAACTGGTAGAACACAGCTTCATGCTGAAATTAAGGTGCACGGTGAAAACATAAAATACTTTTACCGCGCATATTATGAAAAAGATGGCGAGATCATTTTATGGGATTTTGATGGTGAAAATTTGAATCTGGGGGAAGTTTATCGAAATATTGGTTTTCCTAATTTCCCTCTAAATATTGCCTTATTTGCTAAAGGTCGGGGCAAATTAGAGATAGGTGATATTCACTTACGTTATTACCTATCTTCTGATAATTTTTTGGCTATAGGAGGAAAACGTTTAGTTGATCCCGATCGGGGAAATGAAGAATTAGGTTATTACTTTAATGTTGGAGATTTAAAGCCACCATTGAATATATATTTTTCTGGTTTTAGACCATCAGAAGGATACGAAGGACGTTGGATGATGGGAAGTCTTGGATCACCTTTCATGTTAGTATACGACCCAAGAATTGTTGGTGGAGCTTTTTATCGAGGTGAAAATTTAGAAAAACAGTTAGTTGAAATCATTAAAGAAAAATTAGATTATTTAGGTTTTACTAATAATCAATTAAATTTATCAGGACTATCGATGGGAACATATGCATCATTCTATTATGGGGCAATGCTAGAACCTCATGGTATTTTGGTAGGAAAACCCTTAGCAGGAATTGGTAATTTAGCATTAAATTCTAGATTGTATTCTCCTTATGAATGGGATTTAGCAATGGATACAATCATTCATACTCAAGGAGAATTAAATAAAGATAGTGCATTGGAAATGGATAAAGACTTCTGGAATTTATTTTTATCTGCAGATTTTTCTAAAACAACTTTTGCTATTGCCTATATGTTACAAGATACAGATCGTCCTTTTAATAAAATTTTCAAGCATTTAAAAGAAAATTACCCGACTGCAAAAGTGCTACATAAAGGATTAGAGGGACGACATAATGATGATACAAATGGAATAAATACTTGGTTTTTTAAACAATATCAAGATTTGTTGGCTGCTGATTTCAAGCGTAACTTTCATAAAAACGAATTGGAAACAGAAATAAAAGAGGTTAGTGATGAATAATATTTATTTTACTCGTTGGCCAGATAACTTAAGTGATGTTGCTGTAACAGGTACTGATATACGATATCTAGAAGATGGTAAAGTTTATTTTTCTAACGAAACGTTTTCTCCAGGAAAAGTATTGTGTACATGGCGTTCAAAAACAAATTATATCGAACAGGGAATTAAACCAACGCTACCTTTACTGGAATCAGGTCAAAAATATAAATTAACGGCACAGCTGGAGTCTGATAATGGACTGTCGGTACAATTACAAATTATTTTTTATGATATCAATCAAGAAAAAATTGATGGAATTATATTAAAAGGGCTAAGCGATAAATTCACTTATCCTGATGATGCAGTTTCATATGAAATAAGCTTACTAAATTTAAATAATAAATGGCTTAAATTTGATTATCTAGAAATTAACAATGTTAAGGATCAACGTATTGTCACAGCCCACTTAGGGAAACATGGTAGTTTTATTTTTACGACACCTGCCATAAATGGAGCGGTTGGGAAAAGGTTAGGGATAACTTTTTCACGTGGGCCATCAACAATAACAGAAGTCCCAGAATTGATTGATAAATCAGTTCTGGGAGGCATCATTCATGTATATACTGACGGCAATAATTTAAAAGAGTTGTTAAATGAAATTAAAAACAAATTTGAATTTAAAAATTTATCAGTGTTAGAACATCAAAAAAATTGTTTTTATCATTTAACAGATTCTGAAATAAAACAGATTAAATATTTTTTGAGTAAAAATAACTAGAAGGGAAAACAATAAAGAATGACCTATTGGATAACACAAGTTGACGATAATGAATACGTATCTAACCGGGCTTCTGGAATTATCGCTAATCAAATGGCAGCTGATTCTATTAGTCAGATTGGATTTAGACGATTACATTATCCAAGAATGTATGCAAGTGAATTACAGGAGATGGGAGAGGCAGCTCGAAAAGACCGTTTAGAGGCGCTTTTAAGTTTGGTACTACCTGGGGATGTTGTAATTGTTCAATATCCGATGTGGACTAATTATACTCAATTTGAACTTGAGTATATTGACTATCTAAAGAATACTCGAAAAGCCAAAATTGTTGCTCTTGTTTGGGATATTGTTTCTTGGATTCATGATAATAGGAAACGTGATTATACTGTAGACGCCTCACTATGGATGTTGAATCGTTATGACTTAGTAATTTCTGCTAATGAAAAAATGGCTAAACGATTAGCAACAGAGGGCGGAGTTAAAACACCAATGATCGCCATGTATCTGTCTGACTTTGTTTACCAAGGACCATTGCAAGAAAAAAAGCGAATTGATCAAATTTACTATGTTGCAACTGGAATTGATTCAGCCATGATTGAAGAATATCAATCTGAAATTCCAATTAAATTTATTGGACCAAACTGGAATAAAGAAAAATTACCAAATTATATTCAATTACTTGGTGCAATGAATAGTAATGATATTCCTAGTCAACTGGAAGGTGGATTTGGATTACTCTATTATCCTAAAACTGGTGGATTAAAGGGGATGAATCATTATGGTGAATATAATAATCCTATGAAACTGTCATTATATTTGGCATCAGGGCTTCCTGTTATTACAATGCCAAATACTGCTCATGCTCAGTGGGTTAAAGATCAAGGTCTTGGATTTGTGGTTGATTCTATTTCAGACATTGATGATCTTATTCATAACCTAAGTGATGATGATTATCAAAAAATGGTTGAAAATATAAAACCGTGGCAACGTGCAGTGACTAGTGGTTTCTTTGCAAAAGAAGCGGCTATTGAAGCTATTCGTTACTTAGAACTTGGTTTTACTGATCGTCAAGTTGATGTGGAGGTGAAGAAATGACTAATTGGATTACCCGTTTTAATGTGTCAAATCACAGTCAAAAACATGATGCTATTCAAATTGTCAGCAAAAATGTTTCACACTCAGCTCAAGAACTTGGCTTTCAGGAAATAAATTTTGGTAATTACTATCAATTGGATGATCGTAATAGACGTAAAAATATTATCGATACTGTTTTAGGACCTGTGCAACCAGGTGATTTGATAGTAATTCAATTTCCGCTATGGACTTATCTTAATTTCCAATCGGAATTTATTGATCAAGCTAAGTCCATAGATCGGGTTCGTGTAGTAGCTCTTGTTCATGACATTCCAACATGGATGTTTGATGACGGAACAGCTCAGTACGATCGTGAAAATGATTTCTGGCTCAAACAATTACGTAAATTCGACTTATTATTAGTGGCCAATGAGAAGGGAGCTAAGCGTCTACGTGAGGATGGCGTAATGGTACCCATGATTGCAATGCATATTTGGGACTACTATTATGATGGTCCTCTTAAGGATAAGAAATTCAAAAAACAGTTATTCTATGTAGGTGGTCGAGATGTTAATGGAATAGATTATCACGCATCGACGCCATTAATGATTTATAACCGTCATGTTGAAGAAAAAGTTTTATGGAATCCAAGCGTAGATTGGTTAGGGCGATTACCGAGTGATGATATTGTCGCTAGTGTTGATGGTGGCTTTGGACTAGTTGTTTCGGATAATATTAAAGAGAAATCTAATATGAATTTTGTTGATTATACGCAATATAATAATCCAACTAAATTATCATTATATTTAGCAGCTGGTTTACCAGTAATTATTTCGAGTAAAACAGCTCATGCTAAATGGATTGAGGAACGTGGAATCGGTTTAGTTGTGGATAATCTAAATGAAATCGATAACGTATTATCAAGTGTGACAGACGTAGATTATCAATTGATGTTAAAGAAAATTGAGCCATGGCAAAAAGCTGTTTCTGAAGGCTTTTTTATAAAAAGAACCCTTATAGCAATGCTTAGATACATGGAACTAGGATTTGAAGACATTTTAATAGATAATAATAATTATTAAGGAAGTTTAGAGATGTCTAAGAAAAATAATTTAAAATTACTAAAAAAATCTGATAAAAAGCAAAGATATAAAGCATATAAAGCTAATAAGTCATGGGCTTATGCCACTATTACCAGTGTGGCAGGAATTTTAAGTGGGGGGGCAGCATTACCATTAGCTGTTCATGCGCAAACAAATGAAGGTAAGACTACAGAAGCGAGTAGCAGTAGCACTAGTAAATTATTAGCGAATCAAAAATCAACAACAATACCAGCTTCTGATGATATTAAGTCAGATAGTAAAAACAATAAAGTAGTGACATCAGATAAAGACTATACCATAATTCACTCAAGTAATCGTGATGAAAGAACGGCATATTATTTGAACCATGGCTATAGGGATATGATGAATGTTGCTCCTGGACCATATACTGCTGGTTGGTCTTCGCACACTGGATCTTTAGATGGTAAAGTTTTAGTTAATAATCTTAATGAAAACAGATATACTTCTTCATCAACTGTTGTAGTTATAGCTTCAAAAATTGGAGATAGAACGGATGGATGGATTCAACCACATATTGGTTCTGAAGACACTTCTGCGGTTTCTGGGTACTATGCTGGTCAGAAAATGGATCTATCTGCCTTAAATAAAGGTGATGTTGCCGAATGGAAATTAAATGCAAATCTACTTGTAGGATCTAATGTTTTTGGTTCTCATGCTATGATGCAAATAAATACTAACTATGGTGCAAAGACAGATATTAACTTATGGACGCCATTATCATCTGATTCTGAATCTGGTTCAAATTCAAATTCATTAAGTGATTCAACGTCAGATTCGAACAGTGAAAATCCAGGTACCGATTCCGAAAGTACCTCAGGAAGTGAATCTGATTCATTATCTGACAATGGTTCCGAGAGTGATTCAACGTCGGATTCATTATCTGATAATGTTTCAGAAAGTGATTCAACATCTGATTCGTTGTCTGATAATGTTTCAGAAAGTGATTCAACATCTGATTCGTTGTCTGATAGTAATTCATTAAGTGATTCAGATAATATTTCCGAAAGTAACTCACACTCAAATTCTCAAAGTGATTCAACGTCGGATTCATTATCTGACAGTAATTCATTAAGTGATTCAGATAATATTTCAGATAGCGAATCAACAAGCGATTCAACGTCGGATTCATTATCTGACAGTAATTCATTAAGTGATTCAGATAATATTTCAGATAGCGAATCAACAAGCGATTCAACGTCGGATTCATTATCTGACAGTAATTCATTAAGTGATTCAGATAATATTTCAGATAGCGAATCAACAAGTGATTCAACGTCAGATTCATTGTCCGACAGTAATTCATTAAGTGATTCAGATAATATTTCAGATAGCGAATCAACAAGTGATTCAACGTCGGATTCAGTATCAGATAGTAATTCATTAAGTGATTCAGACAATGGTTCAGAGAGTGAATCAACGTCGGATTCATTATCAGACAATGCTTCAGATAGTGAATCAACATCAGATTCAGTATCAGACAATGCTTCAGAAAGTGATTCAACGTCGGATTCATTATCAGACAATGCTTCAGAAAGTGGATCAACATCAGATTCAGTATCAGACAATGCTTCAGATAGTGAATCAACATCAGATTCATTATCAGACAATGCTTCAGAAAGTGATTCAACGTCGGATTCATTATCAGACAATGCTTCAGAAAGTGGATCAACATCAGATTCAGTATCAGGCAATGCTTCAGATAGTGAATCAACATCAGATTCAGTATCAGACAATGCTTCAGAAAGTGATTCAACGTCGGATTCAGTATCAGATAGTAATTCATTAAGTGATTCAACGTCAGATTCAGTATCAGACAATGCTTCAGATAGTGAATCAACATCAGATTCAGTATCAGACAATGCTTCAGATAGTGAATCAACATCAGATTCATTATCAGACAATGCTTCAGATAGTGAATCAACATCAGATTCAGTATCAGACAATGCTTCAGAAAGTGATTCAACGTCGGATTCAGTATCAGATAGTAATTCATTAAGTGATTCAACGTCAGATTCAGTATCAGACAATGTTTCAGATAGTGAATCAACATCGGATTCAGTATCAGATAGTAATTCATTAAGTGATTCAACGTCAGATTCAGTATCAGACAATGCTTCAGATAGTGAATCAACATCAGATTCAGTATCAGACAATGCTTCAGATAGTGAATCAACATCGGATTCAGTATCAGACAATGCTTCAGAAAGTGATTCAACGTCGGATTCAGTATCAGATAGTAATTCATTAAGTGATTCAACGTCAGATTCAGTATCAGACAATGCTTCAGATAGTGAATCAACATCAGATTCAGTATCAGATAATGCTTCAGAAAGTGATTCAACATCGGATTCAGTATCAGATAGTAATTCATTAAGTGATTCAACGTCAGATTCATTATCAGACAATGCTTCAGAAAGTGGATCAACGTCAGATTCAGTATCAGACAATGCTTCAGAAAGTGATTCAACGTCGGATTCAGTATCAGATAGCAATTCATTAAGTGATTCATTATCAAATAGTGATTCGTTGTCAGACTCAGAATCAACATCAGATTCAACGAGTGACTCACATTCAGATTCACAAAGTGATTCAACATCAGAATCAATGAGTGACTCGACAAGTGAATCAACATCGGATTCAGTATCAGATAGCAATTCGTTGTCAGACTCAGAATCAACATCAGATTCAACGAGCGACTCGCATTCCGACTCACAAAGTGATTCAACATCAGAATCAATGAGTGACTCGACAAGTGATTCAACATCGGATTCAGTATCAGATAGTAATTCATTAAGTGATTCAGTATCAGATAGCAATTCGTTGTCAGACTCAGAATCAACATCAGATTCAACGAGCGACTCACATTCCGACTCACAAAGTGATTCAACATCAGAATCAATGAGTGACTCGACAAGTGATTCAACATCGGATTCAGTATCAGATAGTAATTCAACGAGTGACTCACATTCAGACAATAATGCAGATCCTTCATTGCCATCTACGGATGCTGCATATCAGGAAAATAAATTTATTGAAGAAGAATTATTAGCTGGTGTACTGGCATTAGGAGCATTGTTAAGTAAAAAACGCCGTAATAAAAAATAATAAAAAAGACACCTATCAAACGAAACAGTTTTTATAAATAAATAAAGAAGGTAATATATATTTAAGCTACTAATATATATTACTTTTTTTATAATATATATTACTTTTATAAAAATAAGAAAACGGTAATAAATTTTATAATAAAATACATTTAATTATAAATTATATATGGAAAGGTAGTATGTTTAGTGGGAATATTATTATTAAGGTGCAAATAATATGTTGAAATATTTAGATGAAAATTCATATATTGAATATTTAATGGATAAATTATCACAAAATAGATATGCTAATTTAATTTTAAAACATAATGGATATCAATTGGATGATTCTGATGGAATTTCAGAAAATATTTACATACTAAAATCAGGCATTGTTAAACATTCAATCTTAAATGAGGACGGTAATGAAATAAATATAAATTTCCAAAATAATCCTGGAATTGTAAATTTATTTATCAATGATAGAAATGAACTAGCAAATAGTTCACATCTAGTTACTGTTAAATCTTATCAAGCCTGGTTTTATAAAATAAATATAAAAAATTTCAGTAAAATAGTTAATGACAATTATAGACTTAAAAAATATATAGATATACATCATGAGAATGAGCTAAGAACATTTATTAACATGTTGGAATATGGTATGACATATAGCAAATTAGGATCCGTCTGTGCTTTCTTTAGCCAATGTTCTGAGCAATCAGGTCTAGAAATGATTTTGCGCGATGGTACTAAAGTAATATTAATAAACTTAGAGCTTTTGCATGATGATATTGGTAAATTTTGTGGAATTAATAATAGAAGCTCAGTCAGTAGAATTATCGCTAAACTTAAAAAAATGAATATTTTAGATTCATTTCACCATTACTATATAATTAAGGATTTAGATAAATTAAATATGCTGAAATTAAAATGAATTTCATATACATTATAATGAATAAGTTATGTTTAAGCATTTAAAATATTTTTTTTGATAATAGTATAGTGAACGTTAAATAAAATAAAAATCCTATTAACTTAAATGTTAGTAGGATTTTTATTTTATTTCATAAGGGGAAAAATTAAATAGTAAGGTGATAGAATTAATGTTCAACAAAAACTTGACTTTATGTCGATAACGACATAAGATAAAGACATACTTAATTTGAAGGGAAGAAATATCATGACAAAAAAATTTAAAACACTTGATGACTTTTTAGGAACACACTTTATCTATACTTACGATAATGGTTGGGAATACGAATGGTACGCTAAGAATGACCATACTGTTGATTACCGTATTCACGGTGGAATGGTTGCTGGTCGTTGGGTAACTGATCAAGAAGCAATCATTGTGATGCTTACTGAAGGGATTTACAAGATTTCTTGGACTGAGCCTACTGGAACTGACGTTGCACTTGATTTTGTTCCTAATGAGAAAAAATTAAATGGAACGATTTTCTTCCCAAAGTGGGTAGAAGAACACCCAGAAATTACAGTTACGTACCAAAACGAGCATATTGATTTGATGGAAGAGTCTCGTGAAAAGTACGAAACTTACCCAAAGTTGGTTGTTCCTGAATTTGCTAATATTACTTATATGGGTGATGCCGGTCAAAATAACGAAGATGTTATTAGTGAAGCACCTTATGCTGATATGCCAGATGATATCCGCAACGGAAAATATTTTGATGAAAATTATCACCGTTTAAACAAGTAATATGCCTAGGCCAAGAATTTTACCTAATATTGTTTTAGGTATGTTGAGCAATCAACAACTAATGACCGGTAAAGATATGTTACAAGAATTTGATTATGAGATTGGTGAGTTTTGGAAGTCTTCTCATAGTCAGTTATATCCAGAATTACAAAAAATGGTTCAAGAAGGTACAATTAAAATCTTGCCAAATGATGATGGAGAAGATGCTAAAATTATTAAATATACGGCGACAAAACTTGGACAAGCTACTTTAGATGCTTGGTTAAGGGAGCCTATTAATGAAAAAAATCAGCATTTAACATCTTTAAAACTATATTTTATTAAAGATAGTCAACAGGCTTTACTTATTGAAATTTTAGAACAAGATATTACTATTCATCAACAGAAGTTAATTCACTTGAAAGAACGATTAACAGTTTTGTTTGGATCAGAATTACAAGTCAATCAACGATATGGTCACTATTTGATTCTTACACGAGCGATCGAGCGAGAAACAAATTATATCAAGTGGTCTACTAAAGTTATTGAGACTCATGCAAAACATTTATAATATAAAAAAGCCAGTAGTGCGAGATACTTTTTCCCACTACTGGTTTTTTAATGTGTAATTTTAAATTTGTGTCTGGACGTCATAGTATTGATATTACTTAATTTATGGACCATGAGTAAATTAAGGAAAGCGATTTCATAAAATAGGTTTACTTACACTTAGTAAGTGTTATAATATAATTGTACAATGTTTTATAAATAAATGGAGGATGCTACTATGTCAAAAGAAACGAATACTATTAATGCTGGTACTGCTATGATTAAGGTTCTTGAGTCTTGGGGAGTTGATCATTTGTATGGAATTCCTGGCGGATCAATTAATTCAACAATGGATGCATTGTTGAAAGAAAAAGATAATATTAAATATATTCAAGTTCGACATGAAGAAGTAGGAGCTATGGCCGCTGCTGCTGATGCCAAATTAACTGGGAAAATTGGTGTAGCCTTTGGTTCAGCTGGGCCTGGCGGAACCCATTTATTGAATGGATTGTACGATGCACGTGAGGACCACGTCCCAGTTTTGGCACTTGTAGGTCAATTTGGAACCAGTGGTATGAATATGGATACATTCCAAGAAATGAATGAGAATCCTATTTATGCTGATGTAGCTGTCTACAATGTCACGGTAGTAACGGCAGAATCTCTGCCTCATATTATTGACGAAGCTATTAGACGGGATTATGCTAACAAAGGGGTAGCAGTAGTACAAATTCCTGTTGATTTACCTTGGAAGGATATTCCTTCAGAAAGTTGGTATTCATCAGCTAACAGTCACCAAGACTTTGTTTACGAACATGTGGATGTACAACAAGCTCAATCAATAGCTGACATTTTGTCAGCGGCAAAACGCCCATTAATTTATTACGGAATTGGTACAAGAGGAGCCGGTCAGGAATTAGAAGAATTATCTAATAAATTAAAAATACCTTTGATGAGCACATATCCCGCAAAAGGTATCCTGCCTGACCGTCATCCTCATTATTTAGGTTCTGCAAACAGGGTTGCACATAAGCCAGCAAATGATGCTTTAGCTCAAGCGGATGTAATCCTCTTTGTAGGTAGTAATTATCCTTTCGCTGAGGTTTCAAATGCATTTAAAAATGTTGAAAAATTCTTACAAATTGACCTCGATCCTAGCAAATTAGGAAAAAGGCACCATACTGATGTAGCGATGTTAGCTGATGCTAAATTAGCATTAAAGAAGATAACAGAATTGTCTTCTGAAAAAGAGGAAACTCCTTGGTGGCAGGCTAACTTAGAGAATATTAAAAACTGGAATTCATACTTGGATAAGATTGAACATAAAACAGATGGTGATCTTCAAGCTTATCAAGTTTATAATGCAATTAATTCAATTACTAATGAGAAAACAATTTTTTCTTTAGACGTGGGAGATGTTAATCAATTAGCTAATAGACATTTGTTATTAAAAGAAAGCAACATTCACTTTACATCTAATTTATTTGCATCAATGGGAGTTGGAATTCCTGGATCAATTGCGGCTAAATTAAATTACCCAGATCGACAAGTCTTTTCACTTTCGGGTGATGGCGGAGCTGCCATGGTTATGCAAGATTTAGTGACACAAGTTCAGTACAATTTGCCAATCATTAATGTTGTCTTTTCTAATAATCAATTTGGATTTATTAAAGATGAGCAAGAGGATACCAATAATGGCTACTTAGGAACTACTTTTAATGATATTGATTTTTCTAAGGTAGCAGATAGTATGGGTATGGCTGGCTTCCGTGTAGATAAGATTAGTGATTTGGATCTTGTTTTTAAAAAGGCTCAGGAAATTGCAAAGAATGAACCAGTCTTAATCGATGTTCTTATCTCAGGTGATCGTCCAATCCCTGTCGAAAATATGAAATTAGATCCAGCTAAGTTTAGCGACGAACAAATTTCTTCATTCAAGAAGAGATATGATGCTGATGAATTAATTCCATTTTCAACTTATTTGAAAAAATTTGGAGTTGAAACTTTAAATGATGAAATTAATGAAGGTGGGTTCTAATTTATTATCTGGTAATCATGATTAATAAAAAATATAAACTGTGAAACCCCGTGAGTTATTATAAAGATAACTTAGGGGGTTTTATTGTGTTTAAAAAATGCAATTATTTAATCATAATTTTTGGTTCAACGGAAATATCAAATTCACTATTAAAAACTATTTGGCTATTATTGTTTTTATAATTTTTTTGATATTGCTTAGGCGATAGTCCATATGTGTATTTAAAAATTCTTGAAAAATGCTGTAGAGACATGTCAATTTCATTGGCTATATAAGTTATAGATTTATCTGTGGTTAACTTTTCTCTAGCGTATTCTAAACGAATATTTAAAAGTAATTTTTTTGGAGAAACCCCAACTTCAGTCATAAATAATTTATCCATCTCATGAATAGATAAGTTAAAATAATTTGCAATATCAATGATTTTAGGATTGTTTAAAAAATTAAGTTCAAAATAATGGATAACATTCGTTAGCATATCGTTATCGGTTAATACGTTAACCGATAAAATAGGAACATCATTATTTTTTTCTCTTAATAATGTTAATACTAAATCTAATGCTTTAATTAATATTACCTCTTGATTTTTGTTATATAGATTATTCAACATATTTACGTATAGTTGATCTAAAATCATTAAATCGAAACTATTTTCTAGTGCTTCAATAAAAAATTTATTGAAATCTATGTCGTCCTGATTATTTATGTTTATTTTAAAGTCTAAGATACTACCTTGTTCTATGCACCTATAAGAATGTCTAAAATTACTAGGTATCCCTATTAAAGTAGTTTTATTTATTATAAAGGTTTCTTCGTTAATTAAAAATTCATATACCCCATTTTTAATAAACAAAATTTGATGAAATTTATGACTATGCTCAGGAATAGTCATTTTATTTTTATATTTTTTTATTGTAGCCCAATATATATTCATGTAAATCCTCCAGAAACGCTAAAAAATAGTCTAAATACGATAAATGTAAACGCTATCATTTATCTATAATAATAACTTGTAGACAGGTATATTTCAAGACTTTGGAGGTTTATATGGATACATTAGATCCAGGCGTTGAACGAAAGGTTAAATTTAGATTATTACCTTTTTTGTTCATTATATATTTTGTTGCATTTTTGGATAGAAGCAGTATTACGTATGCTTCGTTAGGAGGTATGGACGCAGAATTAGGTTTAACTAGTACTTTTTATGGATTTATAGCTGGTATTTTCTTTATAGGATATTTTCTATTTGGAGTTCCAGGAAATATGCTGTTAGAAAAAATTGGTGCCCGTAAGTGGATTGGAATTATTCTACTATTATGGGGGACTGTAACTGTAGCAACTGGCTTCGTACATTCTGCAATTGCCTTAGTTATTTTAAGATTTTTATTAGGAGTGTTTGAAGCAGCTCTTTTTCCCGGTATGACTTTGATTACTACTTATTGGTTTGTTAGTGCCCACCGGGCTGCTGCTGTGGCTATGTTTATGGTGGCACCACCATTGGCTAATGCTATTGGTGCACCTGTAGCAATGACTATTATTGATTATGTTCATAATTTTATCGGTTTATCTGGATGGCGTTGGTTGTTTATTATTGTGGGATTACCAGCAGTAATTTTAGGATTAATTACTTTTAAATATCTAGATGATAATCCTACTAAGGCTAAGTGGTTAACTTCTGAGGAACGAATAAATTTAGTGAATGCTTTAGATGCGGATAAGTTAAAAACTAGTTCTAATCATGGGGTTGTAGAATCCTCATTCAAATCAGCATTCAAAAATCGTAAGGTTTGGATTGTTACATTGATGAATGTTTTTTACGTAGTTGGATTATATGGAATAACCTTTTTCTTACCTAAAATTATTTCTTCTTTAATAACGAGTGCATCAGACATTCAAGTTGGTATGTTAACTGCTATTCCCTATCTATTAGGTGCTGTATCTTTGGTTGTTACAGCAAAGTTGTCGGATAAATTGCAAAAACGTAAAATATTTTTAATTAGTGCTACTCTACTAGCCGGAGTTTCCTTAATTGCTGTTAGTGTTTTCCAATCTATTCCAATTGTTGCATTTTTATTTATCATTTTAGGAACTATTGGGGTATATGCTTGGTCTGGTCCTTATTGGGCTATTTCTACACAATTAGATCCTAGAATTGCGGCAGTTGGATTGGGAATTATAAATGCATTAGGTAATTTGGGCGGTTTTGTAGGACCGTATGTTGTTGGATCATTAAAAGATATTACTGGTACTCAAATGGCTGGTGTTGTCTTTTTAGCAGTTTCACTTATTTTAGCTGGTTTAATTACGATGTTTCTAAAAGAACAAGATACTAATGGAGGATTATAAAATGGTACGTAAAATGGTTGTCCCAGATATGAAGTGGGTTGATGAAAAATCAGAAAATACTCAACAAGTTGCTGTGATGGAAAATATTGGTAAAATTGATATTAAATATGCTGAAATTCCTCATGCGGATGATTATCAAGTTCGTGTAGATGTTAAATGGGTTGGTATTTGTGGAAGTGATCTAGAAGTTTATCGTGGCGTTCGTTCTCCTGAATTTTTAACATACCCGACTCGTTTAGGACATGAAGTAGCGGGTATTATTGATGAGGTTGGAGAGCACGTTGTTGGATTGAAGGTTGGAGACAAAGTTGCTCTTCGATATGTTTGGGGGGCTTTTGCTGAATATGTAACAGTAGATCCATTTTCAGCAGTTAAATTACCTGATGAATTTGATTTAATGCATGGATCATTAGTAGAAATTACGCCGACTATCTTAACGGGAATGGAACGTGGCGAAATTAGTCAGTCTAAAAATGTTTTAATTACAGGTCAAGGAGTTAGTGGATTACAATTAACGCAATTTGCCAAATTATATAGCCCTAAAAATTTAGTGGTAACAGACTTATTTGATGAAAAGTTAGAGATAGCAAAAGAATTTGGAGCGACGCATACATACAAAATACCGACAAAAGATACACCTACAATGGATATTGTCGGTAAAGATTTCCCAGATGGGTTTGATGTAGTCATTCCAGCATTGCTTGAAGGAGATGCAGTAATTGATGCATTAGATGCTACTGCACAAAATGGGCGTATTGTGATGTATGGAGGGATTGGTAAAACGACTAAACCAATGGATTTCTTTAAAATGCATCGTCGTCGGGTTGATATTTATACAACTGAGCCTAAGCGTGATGTAGATAATCATCGTTTGTTCCGTGAAGGACGAGATATGGTGGTTAATGGTTTAATTAACACTGAGCGAACTGTAACAAATATTTTCCCGTTATCGCAAATTGATAAGGCGTTCGCACTCAGAAATCAAACTCGAGGTGATGTTATTCATATCATGATTGATTCTGATAGTAGTCATGATGATGGACGATATGATGAGGCTAATAAGCACGCTCTTGAAACCATGTCTCAATACGAGGACTAGGTCATGAGTAATATTCATTTTGAGGAAAATTGTTTCTATTGTGAACACAATGAAATTCAAAAAGACAAGATGTCAGAAGTAAGAAAGTTAGATATATCCACATTATATTTGAATCATGATCAAACTCATCGTGGGCGGGCTATTGTCGCTCTAAATGGGCATGTTAATGAAATATTCGAACTGACAGAAACGGAAAGAAAACGTTTCTTTGATGATGTAAGTATTGTTGCTAGCATTTTGAAAAATACTTTTCTAGCTGATAAAGTTAATTACGGTATTTATGGCGATATGGTTTCTCACTTGCATGTACATCTTGTTCCAAAATATAAAGATGACATAGATTTTGGTGATGCTTTTATTAATAATCCCAAAGATTTAATTCCTATAAATGAAATGCAAAGAGCAAAGTTGATAGAGAATTTTAATGATGCATTGGAGAAAATTAAATGAAAAGATCAGACATTTCAACAGTAATTACTAATGCAAAGAAATTTGCAGATGAATTGAGGCTACCGCTTCCACCTTTTGCAGATTGGGATAAGCTAACAATGGAGAAACTACATGAATCTGGAGTTATTGATGAAATTATAGATAATAAGCTCGGATGGGACGTTACAGATTTTGATTTAGGGAATTTTGAAGAGTATGGATTGACTGCATTAACTATCCGAAATGGTAATTATAATAATCAGGATAAATATCCAAAACCTTATGCAGAAAAAATGCTATTAGTTGAAGATAATCAAATATTACCATTACATTTCCATTGGTATAAAACAGAAGATATTATCAATAGAGGTGGTGGTGTACTTAAGATGACAATGTATAATTCGACAAGTTCTGAAGATATTGATCGAACTTCAGATGTAGAAGTTGTTATGGATGGTGTAAAAAAAACATTTAAAGCTGGAACAACCATTGAAATAAATCCAGGTCAAAGTATTACGCTTACACCAAGGATTTATCATATGTGGCAAGCTAAAAAGGGTCTGGGTAAGATTATGTTATTTGAAGTGTCCTCAACAAATGATGATTCTACCGATAATAGATTTTACGAAAATATTCCTCGTATGAGTCAAGTAGAGGAAGATATTGATAGTGATGTTCTTCTTGTTTCAGATTACGAAAATTATTTAAATAAATAATTTAAAAGTGAGGGTATTTTATATCCTCGCTTTTTATAATTAGATGAATCGGAGCTATTTAACAGTAATTCAGATAGTATTAATGATAGTGAAAACATTTTAAAATCAACATCAGAGTTGAAGAATAACGATTCTAACTCAGTAAAAAAACATTAAAATGTTGATTACCTGCGCAAGCTTCAAAAAAAGCTGAAAAATACAGTTGTTATGGATCAAAGCGAAAAGCCAGATGAAATTTTAGAAGGCTATTCTGATGAGTATATTTAAAGATATTTATTTTATAAATTATATGGTACTACCGTAACTATAGTCGTCTGATCACCTAACATGAGGATAAATAATGTCGCAGAAAAGATCCGGAAAAAATTAGCTATTCATTATCTAACTTTAGTCGTAAAGGGCTTAATAGTTTAAGCAATGCATTGCTTTTAGTTTATCTTCCAGAAAATAGAAAAAATATTTAAGGTGGAATGTATAGACCACATTTTAATATTATTATCGAAAACAGAAAGAATGGATATGCGACATTAGTTGATTGGAAGGTCTTTTTCAATATCGTCACATGTATATTGATAGGGATATTAAACGAAAAGAATAATTTTCTGGAACATTGGTTAAAAAGCTATGAATAATAATAGGGACGACAAGCGCAAACATTTGGATTATATTCAATAAGCAATTAATAGAATGGCTTCAAATTAATTCGTCACTAGGGGGATGGTCAGTAACTGTTTTGGCATGTTTATTAACGATAGTAATTATTATCAACATTTGTTTCAATATTATTTTGGGGAATAGATAGTTATTATTTATCGTTATAAAGAGCTTTTCGTGATTTGTATAGTCAGACGATTAAATTAGATCCTTCTAAGATAACTTACAGCATGGCTATAAAAAGTCCTACATTTGGTGGATGGATCAAAGTTATGTTTACCCGCCCTATTATGTTTGGATTTTATGGTTCAATCACGTTTATACAGTTGTTGATTGTAGTATTATTCAATTTAAAGGGGATAACGTTTACATAGTAATATTAAATACAGTTAAAGTTAGATATGAAATTGGATTGATTATATAAAATGAAAAGAATTTGACATAAAAGTAATTACTTTGTAATTACTTTTATGTGTTATAATAGATACTATAAACAGGATAGGAGGAGATTATATGGCAGTAAAAGCTAGAATTCAAGGTAATGCAGTCACGATTACGTTACCTAAGAAATTAAATGTCGAGGCTGGTCAAAAGTTTGACGTAGATATGGACGAAAAAGGTATTATACGTCTAACCCCAGAAAAAAAATCTCAAATAAGTATGGAAGAATTATTTTCTGATTGGGATGTAAGTAATGAGTATCCAGGTGAAAATTTGTGGGGAAATGATGCAGATAGTAAGGTGGGTCAAGAAATATGGTAGACAAGCCAAAAACGGGTTCAATCATATACATTGATTTTGATCCTAGCAAGGGAAAAGAAATCCAGAAGAAACGACCAGCTGTAGTAGTAAGTAATCATATTTTAGCTATGACGTCCCCATTTATCTGGGCAGTTCCCATATCGCACGGTAGTTTTAATGGTAAGCAATATCCAATGCACATAAAGTTAGATGAAAGAACAGAAACTGATGGAACTGTGTATGCGGAACAATTAAGAATGTTTGACTATACTAGCCGAAGTTGGAAGACTGTAGAGATGTTGCCAACCGACAAGTTTAATGAGATACAAATGATTTTACAAGCAACATTGAGATGATTATTTTTAGATTTAAAAAGTTAAAAAAAGAGGCACAAATTGTAGCCTCTTTTTTTGTACAATCTTATAATTTAATATAATAACAAAACATACGTATAATATAGTTATAGTAAAAAAAGGAGAAGTGCGGTGTCAATAACGGCAAAACAGATGGTGAAATTCTTAAAAAAGAATGGGTTTAAAGAATCAAGGCAGGCTTGTAGTCACTTGATAATGATTAAACTTGAAATGCCACATATTCCAGTACCTATTCACCTTTGGAATTTAAAACCTGGTACAGAGCGGAGTATCTTAAAATAATCCCTGTTTGTCGTACAATAAACTTATATGAAGCAAGAAGGGAAGACACTTATCACTTATTTATCCTGTGGTATATGCGAAAGAAGAGGTTAGTGGTTATTCTGTTAGAGTGCCTGACGTTGGTGCTATATCGCAAGGGGACAGTTTTATTGAAGCAACTAAAATGATTTAAGAATCAGTTAGCTTAATACTTGAAGATAAACTTAAATTTCCTGATGTATCTAGTATTGCAGATGTTGATTTAGAAGAGTGGGAATCACCAGATACAACAGTAATTGCAATGGTTGTTTTTAATATTGATGATTTGAGAAAGGGAATGTCCAAAACAGTTAAAAAGACTATTACAATTCCAGATTATTTAAATAAATTGGCGAAAAAAGAAAAAATTAATGTTTCAAAGGTAATAACGGAGGCGTTGGAAAGTATTCTATTAGAAGATTAAGAATGAAGAAATTATTGTTAAACTACGGGGAAATAAATGATGAGTTTATAACGTATATTATTTTATTTGCTGTAATGATAACGGTTATTGGAAAAGTGAAAAATAAAACGGTATTACGCTACCTGTTGCATTAACAAGAAGAAAAAAAGAGGTTCAAAAATATATTGTTCAGAAGTTAGAACCATTGTTAGATGGGGATCGCGAAACTCCCACTGTGATTGTGTCACATGCGCCATTGTTTAATGAACTAAGTATGCTTTTTCCAAAAAGCAAGGCTTACAATAAAGGGTACACGTGTGAAATTCAACGAATACCGGAAATTTTCAAAGAATATAACATTATCGGCGCAATGCATGGACATCATCATATTCCAGCATCTTCTGGTATAAGTAAAAAAGTTCAATTTGCTGGTAAAGAAATGTTTGTCGTATGTTCAAATTACTCTCATATCAATACGGGATTTGAATTGAATAATTTAATAAGTTAATTTACCAATCGACAGAGTATTTCACATATTGGAGAAACAGACATTAAGCTTTTAAGGATGCAGATGTAAATGCAAAGTAATGTATATGATGCCGTTTTTAATCCTTTAATTAAGATATAGTAAAACCCCATTAGGTGTTTACCAATGAGGTTTTATTTGTTTCTATTTAAAAATAACATTTGCTTGTTAAATAATGTCATCTTACATTTAATTATATGGAAATTAAACTACCATATATAATATAAGCGAAATTAAAAAAAATACTATACTGAGTAATATAAAAATAAAAGATAAATGATTTATATAAGTTTTATAATTATTAAAATCTACCAAGGTAAGATATGAAAATTCTAGATCATTATCTGAATGTTTATTAATATAAGATCTTTTTATATCATTTATTTTAAATTGTATTTTTTTAATCGTTAAAAGATAACAAGTCAATAATAACAAGGCAATTCCTATTATAAAAGTTGATATTGTAATATTAATATATGACATAAGAATCGCAATGCCAACAAAGAAAATTCCCATATATAAAGACCACTTACTTAATATAAGCTGCCTATTATTAATCTTGGGTTTAATATAGGTCTTTCGTCGTTCTAATAATTCTTTTGGAAGCCGTTTTTCATCTACAAATATTTTAATGAATTTTATTCCTCTAAAGAAAATAATAATCAATATCATTAATAATATAAATTGTAGAAACAATAATAAAATAAGCACAGTATTCACCAACTAATCTAAATAATTTATTTTAATTTTACTATAAAATGCTAAAACTTAATAGACTTTATTAAGCAAGAACCATACCAATCTCCGCAATGAATGCCATTATTGTAGCAGCAATTGCATCGAAAACTCCGCTTGCAACGGCAGCTGAAATTACAACTACAACTAAACCAACACATATTAATCCTAGACGTATATCTTCTACAATTTTTTCAATTTCAGCTGCGCCAGGAACATCTGGAAAGTTAATTTTTCCTTCAAAAGAAATTGTGAGGGATTCTGTTAAAATTCCTGATTTTGTTTCAAACACTGTCCATGCCATTTCAATTGCTTCAATACTATCTGCACCAATAGTTACTTTTATAGAAAATTGACCATATTCAATTTCACTTGTGAATTCGGCCTTACCCAATTTATCAAAAACAATATCTACTACAGAACTATTATCTAATCCTAAGCCATTTAAATATTCTTTTAAACTAGCTTCATCAAATTTACCATTTTTAATGGTAAATATACTATTATCATCAGAATTTTTATATGAATCAGTTATTTTACCAGTAATTTCTATTCCTAAATTATCAAAAATCGTAAATTCACTTTCTAGTTCATATTGACAGTTAGGCCAAATATCTTTTAAAGCTTCTTCTGGTGTAACTTTATCAATATCAACAGTAGGGTAATCATTTTTAGTAAAGAGTACATCATGATTATTATTTAGTAAATATAGCCATGAAGTAGATGTTACACATTCCCATACGTGAAATTCCCATGGTAATTCAGCATAAGTTGCCGTTGAATATAAAAGACCACCACTTGTATTTGCGACATTTTGTAATTTTTTCATCTCACTTAAATACTTATTTGCAAGACCTGATTCATTGTTTCTAATACACAATAACGCAAATCCCAAAGTTCCTTCGCTCCATACGATACTAGGCGAGCCAGAATAACCATTGTCTCGATCACTGTATGGTTTAAATCCGCTAAAATTTTCGTCGCTTGAATACGTAGTATTAAATCTGTTTTCAACATCACTAGTTAATATAGTATCATTTACTCCATATTCACTTTGTGTAACGTTAATAATATTTCTAGCAAATTTATTAAAATTACTATCAGTTAATGTTGATAATCCAGCCCACGTTACACAATCTAACGCCCAGGCATTATCAACTCCATTCTTTGTCATACCTTGATAGAATCGATAACTTTTTTTATCGTATAATCTCTTAAGTAAGCGATAGTGAACATTATTAGCAGCGTTTTTATATCTTACGTCACCTGTTAACTTAAATAATCCATTTAATGCTTGTAAACTGGAAACTTGATGTTCTGTTGAACACCATTCAATTTCTGTAGGCTGATATTCATAATTATCATCATAACTACCATATCCACCAGTTAGCAATCCATAACGATCATCTGATTCATCTGTAATAATTTTAGATAATAACCATTCCCCTGCAGTTTTAATGGTTCTTAAATAAGCTTTATCACCAGTAGTTATTGTATAATATGTCATTCCCCATACTAACCAGCCAACTGATCCAGTGCGAACGTAACCTTCGAAAAGAGGACCAATATAATTATCGTAGCTGAAGTTAAAAGACCCGTTTGGATTTTGTTCATATTTGATACGGTCCATAATCTCTTTACATAGATCATAATCTCCACTAGTGGTGAACACTAATAAAACTAACCCGACATCGTATATCCAAGAACGAGAATTCAGCATATAGCCATATTTTCCCTTAGCTGATGATCCATCTTTATCATATGACGGATCATTAGTAGGAATTAAATAAGAACTAGGTAAACGTCCATTTCCAATATTAGTTACAGCTCCTGAGATACCAACAATATCATACTGATAAGCATTTGCACGCCAAATTCGATTTAATACTTTTCCAACTTTTAAACCTTGTCTTGCTTTATTTGTATAAAATATATATTTTCCATTCCCTACATCAAATATAGGTACTTCATCTGTTAAATACTCAGTATCCGTTAAACTATATAATCTAAATTTAAAATTACTAAATTGTGAATATGGATATTCAATAAACCTATTGTCATCACCTGTTTGGGTGTTATCAACTAACTTAATAACTTTAAATCCTTCTTTAATTTCTTTTGTTGAAATCCAACTACCATCTGGTTTTAATTCACAAGAATCAACTAAGTAATATTTATCTGTTAATATATAAATTTCAACTCTGTAGTTATTAATATTATTTAAATTAGACCAAGTTCCAGAAATGTATTCGGTACTTTCTGGTGTGTAATATTTGTTGACATTAATATATTTGGGTACAATTTTCTCATCATTATCAGGTAGATCTTTAATTTCACCTGATATAATTTGTGATTCGTAATTACTGTCATATTGATTATCAAAATTAATTTGATATTCAAATTTAGCGGTATCCATCTGACTCTTAAGAAATGTTAATAAAGTATCTTCCATGATCTATTTCTCCATTCTAATTGTTAGTACTTGAGTGTTTTCCCAACTTTAATATGTTTGAATTGTCAATATCTCAATATTATTTAATTCAATTAACATTTGCCAATCAGGAATTTTTAAATTTTTCTGCGATAGTTGAGCCATTTTCACCTACATTTGAAAAATTGGGTGATTGATGGCTTGAAATATCAACTATTTTTAACATAACTAATTCCTTACTTTGTTAGTGATCGTTTCATTAATTCAATTGATTTTTGGATTAAATTACTGCTTACTGTTGTTTTTGAATCAGAAATTATCGAAGATATTTCATCAACGATAATTAAAAGTGTTGTTAACGCTGCAAAATTAAATGCGATGTTAATGTCGTAAATAATTACTGCTTGATCCAGTATTCCACACGTTATAATTAAGCATAGATTATACTTCTAATTTAAAAAATTAATTAGAACAGAACGGGTGGGTGGGCTACGCTCGATTAGTGTGATAATTAACCTAATTGGTAATAAATATATGAATAGATAAAGTAATTCTTTGGACTGACTGGTTAAAAATAAGGGGATAAGAGTATTCATATTAGTAGCCTTTCAAAAATAAAAGAAAATTCATTTTGATACATAAAATGTCTCAAAATTATGTCTAGTTCTATTAATTCTTTTTCTATATTTGTCTGAGTAATCAGAACAAGTGAATAAATTTTTTGAAATTAATTTTGGTGAATATCCGTGATAAAGCATTTTAATGATTAGACCGTCTTCTGGATATTTTTCTGAAAATTCTTCTATTAATATTTTTAAATTTGAAAAATTATATAGATTCATTTCATATTTGATATCTAATTCCATAGAATCCAGAGATAAATTGCGTGTAGATATATATATGTTATGCGACTCTTATCTTTATTAGATCCTGTATGTTGATTTCTACGCCATACTGTTAATTCTGCAATTTTCAACCTGTGTGTCATAACGTGGCTCAAAATTAGATTTCGATCTGATATGAACGCATTTAATCCATTCCAAATGGCTTCAAGAAAGTAACTGTAAAAATATTCGTATGAAATATGAACACCAACGTTATTGCACGATAAGAAGCATTTCTAGATTTTATCTTTATATTTTTATCAATTTTTGTGAATATTTAGTCATAAGTTAAATCATTTAATTGATAGTCATTCTGTATTAAAATATTTTCAGCATCCGTCCACATATCTCCAATCTCCATATATATTTAATAAGTCATTAATATTTGTATATAAGTAATTGTTGCTAGGAATATCAGATTGTGACAAAAGTATTTAACGGAATTACGGAATATCTATTCATTACTATTTAAGAATTAAATTAATTAGATAAAAATAACCTTGAAATGTATTGATCTAATAAAAAAAGCACAAAAATTGTGCTTTTCATTAAATAAAATAAACATTAGGGAAAATGATATTGATAATTAAGAGACATATTCTTTGTTTTTTAAAACAATATTTTGTGACCATTTTACAAAGTATAGTATAATTGGACTTTTAATAATGAAATGGAAGAGGTCAGTATGTTAAAAATAAGTTTTTATATTATCTTAATTGTAGTGTTAGTCTTTGTTGTTCGAGATGTGGTAATGCTAAATCAGAATTTAACTAAGAAATACAAAACTGATGAGAGAAAAATTTATTTAAGATACTCTGAGGAAAATGTAAGAAAATATGTTGATGAATCAAAAAATTGGAAAATAAAATTCCAAGCGGTTATATTGGTAATTACCATGTTTATTTCTTTAGGATACGCTGTATTCATTGAAATAAAATGGGGATTTCCTAAAATATATTTATTCTTTCAAAGTGTTGGTATTGTATCTCTATATAACGCATGGAGTTTGCATGAAGATCATATTTTTATAAGTAATTATTTAAAATCTGATCCAGAAAACATACTGAATTTATATATTTTAGACGAATTAATTTATAACAAATCACTTATTGTTTTTTTTAGATCTGGTATTTTGTTGATGGTATTGCCTATGTTGTTTCCCATGATATAAAAAAGAGACTAAACTAGAATTAGTCTCTTTTTTTATTTATTTATTAAACGCGGTTTGAACAATTAGTCTTATCGAAAGAGTTATTGCTTCTAGTATACCAGCAGCGGGGGTAATTACAGCATCTAGTGGAAATGCAGCCACTGCAATTACTGCAAGTGATACTAATACAACAACACTTGCTATTGCTTCAGCTGCCTCCTTAAGTGCTCCTAAAGCATCTAGAAAATTTGACCAGTGTAATGTAATTTCCAGACCAATAGTTAATGTGTCATCAAGATAACCTTCTTCAATTTCATTTACTTGATAATCTAATTCAATGGTGTAGTCACCATTGGAAACTTTATATTTCATTTCTAGAGATCCACTTTTAACTGTTTTAGTTAAAGCAGCTTTTTCAATACTAGTGACAGCTATATCGAGACCTGTATCATTATTTAACCCAAATTTTTTAAAAGCAGAACTTAAATCCGCGTTACTAATCTTACCATTTTTAATATCTACAACTGCCGTTGAATCATAATCACCTCCAAAACCAGCTGAATTGGTGGCTTTAGTTACTAATTTCATCCAACCAATATCATAAATAGTATGTTTACCCTCAAGACTTAATGAAAACCAAGGTACAAGTTTCTTAATGGCTTCATTTACTGCAATTTGATTCTTATCAATAGAATTGAAACCAGCATCTCGACCTGAATATGCAACTTTATCAACACCTACTCCTGTTTCAGTCTCCTCAAAGAATTGATCGAATGTCCAACTTTCAGGCATTTTGAAACCTAAGTTTCCACTCCAGCCCGAAGACATGTCACATAAGAAGAAGTCCTTCATTCCAGTGGCTTGAGCTGCTTGTAAACATGCATTTCTAGTGCCATACAATCCTGCAGTGTAACCAAAGCTAGCAAGGTAGCTTTTTGCATTTCGGATATAGGGAATTAAATTAGAAACAATTTCAGTATCTAATAAGTCAACATCAGCAGCGAAGTAGATAGTGGTTCCTTGAGGTAATCCTAGTTGCTTTGCTGCTCTTGCAGCTAGAACGGCATCCTCAATACCTTGTGCGTCATTGAAATATTTTACAGTGTATCCGCCATCTTCATAAATAGGGAAAATTGAAAATCCTTTCTTTTGTAGATGAGAAATTTCAGTATTTGTTAAATTTTTATCTCGTTCATTCTCACCGGTACCTACGGAACCAGTGAGATATCGTCCAGCATATCGATATCCCAAATTCCAAAGACTATCAATTTGACTTGATGATAGTTGTGTTGCTGTATCAAAAGCTAAAGCGGAGCGATCGGTGTCTCCGTTACTTGTTAATAACCCCTTAAATACAGTTAAATCAGCTGTAGATGAATTAGTATTAGGTAATACCATGAATTTTCGAAAGGCAATAATTTCAGAGGAAACGTTATTATCAAATACTCCACTAAATGAGGCGGAGCTATTGAAACCGTTAACGTAAAGCCCCCATTGGATGATCTTTACAAATGCACCAGTAGCTCCTTGACTAATCGAGGGTGTATTAGCGATTGTTCCAGGACCATAAAATCCATTAGCTTGATCAGTTCCCATACCTTCACTTGCTTGTAATGCATAGATTAAGGCAGTATTGGTATCTCGTTGATAAATTCCATCTGTAGGTAAAATTCCAGTATACGATTGATAATCATGATTTAATTCTTGTTGCATTTTACGAATGACTTTATCTCCACCTGCAACTAATACATATTGATTCATTGTAAGTAGGGCGCCCATAAATGCTGAATCAACAACGTATGATGTGTCTGCAATTCCAGCATCACTTTTCATTGAATAAATTGCTTCTTGAGTTCGCGTTGAAAAATTACCAGTGAAATCTTGAGGGTTGATCCCTTTACACCAGAAAGCACCTTGTAAAATTTTGACGACGTTACCTTTATAACCAACTTTCATCTTATCTTTGAATTGGGTGTCCCAATATGCGGCACTTGTTGGCCCCCAATTGTTAACCAGTCCAGTAATACCTAACTCAACCTGAGTTGCTCTAATAAGTCCATAAATTGTATCCCAACCGGTTTTACCATTCTCAGGAACTGATCCAAACCCAGAGACATTGCCATAAGTTTTGTTTAACCATTTTTGTGTTTCTAAAACCATTTCGTCTGCCATAATTGGCCTCCATTCTTATTGTTAATACTTGAGTGTTTGCCCAACTGTAATCATGTCTGGATTGTCGATATTATTTAGTTCAATTAATATGTGCCAATCAGGAATGCTTAATTTTTCCGCGATGTTAATTAATGTGTCTCCATTTTGTACGATATAAACGTTATTATCTTCATTTATTGAATTATCATTTTTAGGATTAGCTAGACTATGCCAATTGTTATCTGATAAATTGAAAATAGATCGATCTAATAGACCATTAGAAGTAGAGTATTGCCAACCTGTAAAATATGGCCACGGATCAGTAGAGTAGATGAACGATGGTGTTAACCAGGAGTCCCTCAAATCTGGATAACCAGCTATCCAAAGCCCACATTTTTCTGATAAATTTTTAACTTGTTCAATTGCGGAAGCTTGAATATAAATTAGTGGCCAAATTCCCGTTCTATCGTGAATATGTGTAACAAATTTCTCTGGCCAGTTTGAATCACCCCAAGCTTGATTACTTCCGCTTTCCCAATCTAAGACTAAAACAGCTTTATATAAATAGTTTTTGATATTATTCAAAAACCAATCAGCTTCTTCTATGGGATCAAGGCCTTGAGCATAATGGTAGAGACCAAGGAGCTTATTCAAGTCATTATATGCCGTGAATTGTGGGTTACAGGCAGGTGAAACATAATCTATTCCTTCTGTAGCTTTAATAATAGCGCCATCTTCACCTACATTTTGGAAGTTGGGTGATTGATGACTTGAAATATCAACTATTTTTAACATAATTAACTCCTTACTTTGTTAGTGATTGTTTCAGTAAATCAATTGATTTTTGGATTAATTTACTGCTTACTGTTGTTTTTGAATCAGCAAGTATCGAAGATATTTCATCAACGATAATTAAAAGTGTTGTTAACGCTGCAAAATTAAATGCTATGTTAATGTCGTAAATAATTACTGCTTGATCCAGTATTCCACACGTTAGAATTAAACATAAATTATATACTTCTGATTTAAAAAATTTAATTAAAACAGAACGGTAGGGTGGGCTACGTTCAATGAGTGTGACGATTAACCTAATTGGTAATAAATACATGAATAGATAAAGTAGTTCTTTGGACTGACCGGTTAAAAATAATGGGATAAGTGTATTCATAATAGACACCTTTCAAAAATAGAAACAAAATCATTTTGATACATAAAATGTCTCAAAGTTATGTCTAGTTCTATTAATTCTTTTTCTATATTTGTCTGAGTAATGAGAACATTTGAAGAGATTTTTGGAAATTAATTTTGGTGAATATCCGTGATAAAGCATTTTAATTATTAGACCGTCTTCCGGATATTTTTCTGAAAATTCTTCTATTAATATTTTTAAATTTGAAAAATTATATAGATCCATTTAATATTTGATATCTAACTCCATAGAATCAAGAGATAAATTGCGTGTAGATATATATGTTATGCGATTCTTATCTTTATTAGATCCTGTATGTTGGTTTCTACGCCATACAGTTAATTCTGCGATTTTCAACCTGTGTGTCATAACGTGGCTCAAAATGAGATTTCGATCTGATATGAACGCATTTAATCCATTCCAAATGGCTTCAAGAAAGTAACTGTAAAAATCTTCGTATGAAATATGAACACCAACGTTATTAGCACGATAAGAAGCATTTTTAGCTTTTATCTTTATATTTTTATCAATCTTTGTGAATATTTCGTCATAAGTTAAATCATTTAATTGATATTCATTCTGCATTAAAATATTTTCAACATTTGTCCACATAGCACCAATCTCCATATATATATTTAATAAGTCATTAATATTCGTATATAAGTAATTGTTGCTAGTAATATCATTTTGTGACAAAAATATTTATTGGTATGATGTAATGACTAAATTAGTGTGGTTAAAATAAATATGAAATAAATTTATTTAATTAAAAAAGCACATTAATGTGCTTTCTGTTATTTTTATATGGAGTAAATACTTATGAATTTGTGTATGAGAGTTGAGAGCGGTGATTTACGTGAAGATATAATTTATATACCATTTAATAATTAAATATGTTTAAATAAATTTATTAGATATAAGGAAATAAACAAACCCACTGAACCCACTGATAGAATGATATTAATGTTGAAGAAATTTTATACCAAAAAAATTATGGATAAAATAATCTAATAAATAACTAAAACAGTCAGATGTAAAGTAATCGCATATTTATTAAGATCTATGAAAATGGAAAATACATACAATAAGAGTTTAAGGGCTGAAATTCGGGCCGTTTAGTTTTAGTTGAATCTGGGGTGTTGGAAATATAACTTACCGTACATTCCTAATTCTTACTCCAATTTTTTGACTAATATAGTATTTCATTTTAGTTTTCCATATAGTGATATTTTTATAAAATTGTTATTATTAAAATTAAGCTATTATTAATCCATAATAAACTGCGACATACCTTTAGATCAGCCAGTTAGATCAAACGGCTCATAACCGTTCGGCCGTAAGTTCTAGTGGCAGGAGCTATATAAAATAAAAAGCTGCTACTGGATTAACGCCAATGACAGCTTTTTATATAGTTGGTTAATAAAGCAGAACTTGAATTATCATATGAATACCACGCTTTGTTCGGAAATTATAAAAGGCACAGGTATTTACAGGTTAAACAAGATTATATAAAGATATTAGTGGTTTTAAGTAAAGACAGAGGTGCAGTAGTGGTATTTTGTCGTACATTATTGCTGTTGCCTAATACATTGTATTAAAATTTAGCACCTTATAATATAATTAAGTTAAATATTTAGATTAGTTGGTGAATACTGTGCTTATTTTATTATTGTTTCTACAGTTTATATTGATAATAACGATGTTTATTATTTTCCTCAGAGAAAGACAATTTGCTAGAATTTTTGGAGATGAAAAAATACATATAAAAGGACTGTCAAAAGAATTATTAGACCGACAAAATAATTATTTTAAATCAAAAATTAGTCATTGGTATATTATATTAAATAAGTGGTTTTTATATATGGGTATGGGATTTTTATTTGTTGGCATTACGTTTCTTATGTCGTGTATTAATCTTGCAATATCAAATTTTCTATTAGGAATTGCCTTTTTATTATTAACTTTTGATATGTTAACGTTAAAAAAAATCGATTAACAAAAAATGACATAAGAAGGTCTTATATTAACAAACATTTAGATAATAATCTGGAATTTTCATACTTTTCCATGATAGACTTGAATAATTATAAAACTTATGTAAATCATTTATCGGTTGTTTTTATATTACTTAGTATAGTATGTTTTTTAATTTCGATTATATAAATAAATGTACGTTTACATATTTAACAAATAGATTCTGGGTATAAATAAACTTTTTTTGATTATTTTTCATACCTATTACTTCAAAATTAGCAGAAATTAATATGTAATAGTTTGACGTGACTGTTTTAGTTTCAACTAATTTTCGGGTAATTTTTAAATTTGGTATCTGTAAATCCCTTATGATCAGAGGCTTTGGTAAATACTACGGGTTTCATCATTTGTTTAAATTAAAACGAAAAAAGATTGAAACATTATTGTTTCGGTCTTTTTCATTTAAAATAACTATTTGCGTGGGATTTTTAATGTATTAAAGCAATTTAATGAAATTTTACATGTTGGTTTTTGATCAGGTAGTGCTTCAGCATCAACATCGGACAGTAGTTCAACTTCGTTGAATAAGCCAGAAGATCCAGATGCATCAAAGTCAGTATCTAATTCAGCAAGTGAATCTGATAGTATCTCAGTAAGTGCATCAGAATCAAATTCAAATGAATCAAATTCAGTGTCAGCCTCAGATGATGCCTCAAAGAGTACATCAAAGAGTGCCTCAACATCAGATTCAAATGAATCAGATTCAGCAAGTGCCTCAAAGAGTGATTCAATATCAACGTCAAGCTCAAAGTCAAAGAGTGAATCAGAAGGATCAGATAGTACTTCAGCGTCAGATAGTAATTCAGAATCAACATCAAGCTCAAAGTCAGCATCTAATTCGAATGGATCAGATAGTACTTCAGCCTCAAATAGTGATTCAGAATCAACATCAACTTCGGGTTCAACATCAAATTCAGAAGGATCAGATAGTGCTTCAGCATCAACATCGGACAGTAGTTCAACTTCGTTGAATAAGCCAGAAGATCCAGATGCATCAAAGTCAGTATCTAATTCAACAAGTGAATCTGATAGTATCTCAGTAAGTGTATCAGAATCAAATTCAAATGAATCAAATTCAGCGTCGGACTCAGATGATGCATCAAAGAGTACATCAAAGAGTGCCTCAACATCAGATTCAAATGAGTCAGATTCAGCAAGTACATCAAAGAGTGCATCAGGCTCAAACTCAGAGAGTAATTCTAATTCAGAGAAATCAGAATCAGATAATAGCTCGAAGAGTGATTCGGCTTCAGCCTCAGGTTCAAATTCAGAATCACACTCTGATGATTCACAAATTAATTTGATACTAGAATCTTTTTTAATTTAATCAATCGAGACATCAGGAGTAGTATTAAAAGATGAAGGCCACGTTGATATGAATCATGCAAGGCATATATAGAACATGGATTTATCCCATCAATTAATGGAATATAGAAGAATACAAAACTAATTAAATCATGCTACGTATATATAGCAACAATACTATAAAGACATAAAAATGGGCATAAAATAAAAAAAGGAATGGAAAATATAATCCATTCCTTTTTTATTTTATTTTAGGGTTATTTTTCAGTTTTTTAAGTCTTTAATGACTAAGCTTCTAAGAAATTCATGAGATTCAAAACTCACAATTGTTTCAGGACTATAATCAATCATATGAGAATTCAAGCATACTTGGCCAGAAAATTCATTTATTTGTAGATTTGAGACTTCTTTAGAGATCATATCAAAAGTGAATTTAGAACCTAAATCGTATTCTCTAATAACTTTATCATTATGAAGAATCACAATATATTTCACAGACAATAAATCATCAATATTAATTTTCCAAGGACCTCGGATATCTTCCAAACTCAAGTCATTGTCGTCTTGCATAACTTTTAAAACTAAAGTATCTTTTACCATAATTTATAATCCTCTGTATAAAAATCTTATCTATTAAATTTACCATCTATTTTGCTAAAATTTGTTTTAAATTCATCCATGTTTTCGTTACTTATATAAGGCTTTACTTGGTTAAAAGAAACATTTTTCTTTGCGTAATGTTCTAATAATAATTCTCGTTGGCTTTCAAATTTTGGAGGCAGGGCAAAAGTAGTACCTAGTTCTAGAATTGACTCATCAAGAGTGAATCCAGGATTATTTGTAGCTAGTTCAACTCGATTTCCATTGGGCTCAATAAAATAAGCTGATTTGAAGTAGCCACGGTCAACAAATAATTCTTGAGTATATCCTAACTTTTTTGCTTTATTCCAAAAATACTTTAAATCAGATTCACTTTCGACGCCTAGAGCATAGTGATCAGTAGAACCCCAACCAAATTTCGACTTTTCAGTGTTTTTATCAGTCGGAATTAGTTCAAGAGCTTCGCCATCATCAAGTTTAATGATATTGTCATATGTCTTAATTTCAAGTAATTCATCAAAGAATTTAATGGTTTTATCGATATCAGGAACGTGCATTTCAGCACCGACAACACCAGTTATTTGGAAATCAGCATCCACATCGCTCATACGATTAATATGCCAGTCGAAATTCACTTTATTGGTTTCTTGTAGTCTTATCGGAATATTATCATAATCGACAAAATGTAATCTTCCTTTGTCATCCAAATTTGATTTAATGTCAAAATTAGCAAGACGCATTTTCCAAAAATCGATTGATTCCGTGGGAACAGAAAAGTGAATACCACTAAAGAAGTTTAAACCATCAAATCGTTCATGAAAATGATCAATGGGGAAGAAAGTAACTACCGTTCCAGGAGTACCTAGAAAGTCGCCATAATATATATGCCTTCTTAGAGGCTTTGCTTGATTAACAGAGTTCTTAATAAATCTTAAACCTAAAATTTCAGTATAAAAATGAAAGTTTCTGTCAACATTCTCTGTTAACAGAGATATATGATGTGTTCTCATTGTTAATCTCCTTTGATATCAATATGATAATTATATTATAATACGTTCGATTTAACTTACAATATGTAAGTTAAATATTTTGAAAAATATTTTTATTAAGTATTAAATAAGGCTAGTAGGAAGGAAGTAACTAAATGTACTTTTTTACTAGCTTTTCTAAGTATGGATATATTCTTTTTATTAGATGGAGAGGTAAACTTGATACCTATCAATTTATTTTTCAATAAAGCAGCATACAATAAGTTTAATCAATAAATAAAAGAAGGAGGTTGAACATGTACGCAATTCAAAATTTATTTAAAAAATTCCAAAAAGAAAATTTAATAGGAATGACTTTATTACTAATTTTAGCTTTTGGATTCAAGTTTGGTAATTTAATTAATTTATCTCAAATAATGATGTTGTTGACAGCTCTAATAGGGGTGTTACCGATTTTAATACGGGCATTTAGTGCATTAAAATATAAGAGTATTGCAATTGAATTATTAATTTCAATTGCAGTTATCGGGGCCCTGCTAATTCATGAATATGATGAGGCCGGAATTGTTGTTTGGCTTTTTGCTATAGGCGATTGGTTACAAATGATAATGATGAATAAGACACGGCAATCGATCCGTGAATTAATGGATACATTTCCAACAACTGCTTTAAAAATTTCCACACCTGATGACCGTCAATATCAAGAAGTTGATATTGACGAACTAGTTGTTGATCAATATGTTTTGGTAAAATCTGGATCAACAATTCCTGTTGATGGGGTAGTGGTTCAAGGAAGTAGTTATGTTAATGAGGCTAGCATTACTGGTGAGTCAAAACCTGCTCATAAGAAAGTACTATCAAAAGTATTTGCGGGGACTATCGTTAATGATGGCACAATCGTTGTTCAAGTTATTAAAATTGGGGATGAGACCGTATTTGGTAAATTGATCGAGTTAATTGAGGATGCCCAAGATAGTCAGACTAAAGAACAAAGATTTGTCGATAAATTTGCACGATATTACACGCCAGTCATTCTTGTTTTGGGAATTATAGTTGCTCTATGGACTAAAAATATGGAGACTGCTATAACAGTGTTAGTTCTTGGATGTCCCGGAGCTTTAGTGATTGGAGTGCCTGTTTCAACGGTCATGGGTATTGGTATGGCGGCTAAGAATGGAATTATTACTAAAGGAGCTGCTAATTTTAATATTTTGAGTCGAAAGAATTATTTTATTTTCGATAAAACGGGTACTTTGACAGTAGGGGAACCAACAGTAGTTAATATTAAAAACCTATTAGGGGATCGAGAACATAATATTAAACTATTAGCTAGCGTGGAAAATGAATCGAATCATCCTTTAGCTCGTGCAATATTGAATATTCATAATGATGACAATGCTCTTTATTTAGCTCAAGATGTTAAAAGCATTGCTGGTCAGGGGATGCGAGCTCAAATAAATCATAAGTCTATCTTAGTCGGTAATCAAAAAATGATGAAAACAGAAAATATTTCAATTCCATCTTTGGTTATGAATAAGTCTGATTCTCAAGTAATATTAGTCGTTGATCGACAAGTGCATATGGTATTAATGATCAATGATCAACTTCGTCCTCAGATTAAGGAAAACTTAGATCAAATCAAACAGCAAGGAGCTAAAAAATTAATGCTTCTATCTGGAGATAATCAAGCTGCTGTGGATGTTGTCGCAAATAAATTACCTTTCGACACAGCTATCGGTAACCTGTTACCTGCTGATAAACTCGCCATTGTCAAAAAATTACAAGTGCAAGGAGAGTCAGTTGTCTTTGTAGGGGATGGTATTAATGATGGGCCAGCTTTAAGTCAAGCTGATTTAGGAATTGCAATGGGAGGCGGAACAGATATTGCAATTGATGTATCTGATCTAGTGTTAGTTAACTCTGATCCTGTCCAAATTTCTCTAGCTATTAAAATTGCACATGCAACAATGCGTAATATGAAACAAAACATATTCATAGCTTTGGCTACTGTATTGATCTTATTTGTAGGCCTTTTCACCAATTATGTTGATATGTCTATAGGAATGTTAGTACATGAATTAAGTGTCTTGTTAGTAGTTATAAATGCTCTAAGTTTGAACTATTTAAAATCATTATTTTAAAATTAGAAAAGGAAGTAATAAAGATGGCGAATATTAAAGTGACAATGCAATTAGATGATTTATCTTGTCCATCATGTATGATTAAAATTCAAAAAGCATTATCTGGACAATCAGGTTTATCAGATATAAAAGTGCTTTTTAATGCCAGTAAGATAAAATTAAATTTGGATGATACGCTTAATGATGTTGATCAAATTAAAATAATTTTGAATCATCTTGGTTATCCTGTCCAGAGGGTCACAGTAAAGGAGTAATTCATGACTAATCAAGTAAATAATAAGTATGAAAAGGAAATACAAAGAGCGGACTATGAGCATCATCATCCAACGGCAGGGGCTATGATTGGACATATTGTAGCCAATCTAACAATTCATTCTTTAAAGATTAAACAAACGGCTTTATTTGCACCTGATAATACGCAGTTGTTTTTAAATCAATTTGCTAAAGATTGGTATTGTACTGAACAAAATTTCATTTGGGAATTAAGTCAAAGTTTGCGTGATGAGAATGATCTAGTTCCTACCACTCAGAAGGATATGCAAGAATACACAGGTTTGGTCGAAGATGCATCAATAAAATATCAGTCAGGATCAGATCAATTGTTCGACCTAGTTAAAGACTTCGATAGCCAATTGCTTTATGTAACTAAGGGAATTACCTTAGCACAAAAAGAACAACATTTTGGTGAAAGTAAACAATTAGAACAGCTTTATATTTGGGTAAAGGCTCAAATTGCTCAAGGTCAGTTGTTTTTAGGCCATGACATTAAGGAAGGACTTTATATTGAAATCGAGGATGGGGATGATGAGTGAGCATCTATGTGTGCAGTTCGTACCTTTGTTTCAAAAATTAAAGCAAGCTGATCAAAAAGAAATCGAAAAATTAATTAATCATGTTGTGGTTCAAAAAGGTGAGGTAGTTTATGCTCCAAATGATAGTCAACAGTTGATTATACTAGAGTCTGGGCGCTTGAAAGTGGAAAATTTAATGGAGAATGGGGATGCACACTTTCAAGAAATTATGCAGTCTGGTGATTTTATGGGTGAAAATTGGCTATTTGGTGCCGAAAATAATAATGTTTTTCTAACTGCAGAAGAATTATCTCAAGTTTGCCGAATTGATGCAGAACAATTTAGAAGTTTACTAATTGATCTGCCACAGTTGAGTTATGAATTAACTAAACACATGGTTCGGCAGATCAATGAAGTTAATCGCCAAAATTATTATCTAACAATCTACAAAATTAAGGATCGAATTATGGCTTATTTTATGGATTTAAGTGCTGAACAAGAAAGTTATACTATTCAATTGACATTGAGTTTAAAAGATACAGCTTCTTATTTAGGTACAACACCTGAAACGCTGTCTAGAAAAATACAAGAACTAACTCATCAGAACAAATTTGATCGAATAGGAATAAATCAATTTGTATTATTTGAAAAATAGTAACGAATATATAATTAGAATGTTTTAAATTTTAATTATTGATACCATGAATGATTTAATTATAGAATTTAACATTAATATATTAGACTTAAGCTTCAAGAAAAAATTGCTGATGGTGAAGTCAGATTTTTTTTTGAAGCTTCTTAGTTTAACTAAAGAGATTAGTAATAGTATGTGAAATATTTTAATTGAAATCATAATATTAATAAGCAAAGTATATATTAAAAAATTAAGAAGTTGTAGTTAATTATTATCAGAAATAATTTTAGAAAGTGTTATTTTTAATTGTTATAAAGCGTAAAAATCAAAGAAATAATGTACGCTGAATAATGTGTTTAAAGCAATTATAAAGTGTTACAATGAAAATATGAATAAAGTAATTAAAAAAGGAGTTACTACTATGGCTAATGATTTTTTCAAGATAGATGACTCGCGCAAGCGTAAGCATTTAATTGATGTTTTACAAGTAAAAAAACGTAGGGCAGATATTAGCGAAGAAGAGCTTTTAGAAGCTGCTGGGATTTCTAGTAGTAAATTAGAACGGCTTGGTATTAATTTACGCAAGGCAAAGACTGAAGATGAACAAGTTAAAGTTATTGATAATGAAATGACGCACGGAGCGGTAATGGGTGCATTGAAATTAATTGATCAAAAGGGAATGAAGCATGTTCCTGCACCAGCTAAAATTGTTCGTACAAGGGAATCAATAGAGGCTCAACGCAAGGCGTTTGAGGCTAAACGCGCTAAAAGTGAACAAGAAGCTAAAGAATTAGCTGCAAAAAGTGTTGTTAACGTCACAACGCAACCACAAATCGCTATGCCTAGTGCTGAACAAGTGGCAAGAAAGACTGAAGCAGAAGTGGCAAGAGATATTGCACAAGAAAAAGCCAATAGTGAAAGAGAACTTGAGGCTGCTTCACAAGCTAAAAATGTTAATAAGCCGTTTAAATTATCAGATAAATTGATTAGCTTAAAAGAAAGTATAGCGAACACGGATCCAAATGTTGATCCTGATCATTATAGTTACATGGTGAAAATTGCAGATAAACAAGAAGTAAAGGAACGAGACGAATGGACGAAAAATCATCAGAAATAGTGAATAAAGGCTATAGCTTTGTTATCCCCATAGAACCTATGCCCGCACCTCGTGCGCGTTCTAGTAAGAATGGTGGGTATTTCAATGACGATTACTCAATATGGCGGAAAAGAATTGAGTTGTGGTTAACGGAATACTTGAGCCAGACTAAGTTTGAGATGATTTTTTACTTATCAGGAAGCCAAGAAGGATATAAGACTGTTCGAGATATTAAGAGCGGTCAACCACGTGACGATAATGGACGTTTAAGGGGTAAATTACGTTCTGATTTCCAAGGATGGGAATTGGGCTTAACTTTTGTATTAAAGCGTCCAGAGGGCGAAATACGCAGCTATCCCACTAATAAATCCGATTTGGATAACATGGTTAAAGGTGCAGTCGATTCATTGTTTGAGCACCCTGCTTTTAAACAGACAGGTCTCAATGATTCGTTTATTCAAATTACAAAAGCAATGAAAAGATATACGATATTAGATTCAGATGAAGTGCCACATATTGAAGTGACGATGAGGTATTTGTAATGGGGACAACAACAGATCGCATTGAGCGTGAAATGGGCTTGGTCAATGATGTAATGTCACAAGGAACGGAGTTCTTAACGGAACTTGATAATCATAGATTAACCACAAATGCAGTTAGAGCATGGCGACTTAATATAGGACGTTCGTTAGGACGTTTGTCAGGTGATAAGGCTAAAGATTTAAGTGAAGATGAGCTGAATGAACTCAATTCGAAGATTAATGAAATAAATATGGATAAGGAGGATTTAGATGTGGCGGTCATATTAAGAACTGACGATCAAGCGAACGATTATTTGAAGAAGTTAAAAAATCGCAAAAGAGAACTGACTGCTTTAAAAAATCAACTTGGGAAAGTAAAAATTGCCAACAGTCAAGAAATCTTAAAATCGATCAATGATAATTTATCAGCCGTTGAAGCTAACAAAAGTAAAGTATTAGCATGGCAGTTAGATAACCAAAACAAAGCTTCTGAAGCGGATTTGGAAGAATTGAAAGCTATGGTTATAAAAATGAACAGCGAGATTATGTGATATGGAAATATTTAAGCTAGATATACAAGATGGAAAATATGTTATTGATGTAGATATTGATACCCTTGTGGACGAACTTCAATCATATATTAATAACCCGCAATCACGTATACCTGTCAATTCTGAATTAGGTGGTTGGCATGACAAATATCTTGATGATTTGAAAGATGTTAATGGTGATGCGACAGCATTAAGAAGCTTTGATTATTTGGGGCTTATCTTGGACGCTCTATCTAATAAATACGATGATGCTATGACAGTTGATGTTGAAAATAGCATTGAACCATTAACGTTAGAAGACTTACCACCAATAGCGAAAGTTCAATTGGATATGGAAGTTAATGGCTTGCCGTCATTTATTCCGTTCACAGATTTGCCTTTGGCTAATCAACGAGAAAACGATACTATCCCCGATTATGTCATTGATTACTTATTGAGTTATAGCAAGGCGTCAACTTTTAAAGAAACGCTTAGCTACATTGAAGAGATTAATTCTTACGCTAGTCAGTATGGAACTATGCCACTCGTTATATCTACCGTGACAGATGGGCGAATTGAAGTATTACGTAAATTACTTGATGAATTGCTGAGTGTCTCGGCTGAATTTAATGATTCCCACTCTTCACTTGGCGCTAATGTGATAACTAAATTTGTAGAAAGCGCTGAGAATGCGAGAAAGACTATTTCAGGCGAAGCTAAAGATTTACGTATAACTAATGTCAGATCAGCATTCATGAATTTACAGACAGCTTCTGAGCAACTTAGAAGCTGGTTAATGACGTCTTGGGCTCAATATGGTGGAGAACCTGAGAATTTTAAAATGAAATATAATCATGAGACTGCGGAATTAAGTGCGCTGTCAGCTATGTTTTAAAATTCTATCAACAACCATCTTGTAAATTTAGACTAACATTTCAATACAATAATACCCCCTGTAGTCTAGTAAGTAGACTACAGGGGGTATTATGTAAAAATAGTCCATAAAATAAATTATCCATTAACTTTATGACGTTATTCAGTTAATCTTTATTTCATGTTTAAATAGTTTTTTTAAAATTTTATTAGAAAGTTGATTAAAAAATAAAAATTTGCTAATATATACATGTAAACGTTTTCACAATGTAAAAATTATAGAAGGTAGGTCTTTTTATGAAAAAGTTTTTTTGGTTATTTCTTATAATTTCTTCTATATTTGTTGGAGTAACAAATATAGATAAGGCTTATGCATCTAAAAAATATGATTTTGATGTGAATAAGCCTTATGGAGGATTACCTGATTCAGAAAAAATGTTGAAATTACCTGACGGCGGACTACTTTATGGTGAAATGGTTACGTCTGATATGAAGACAGGAAAAGTTTTGCAACGATATAATAGTCATACTGATTCAAATAGTGTGACTATTAGTGAATTAAAAAAGCAGCCTAGCAAGGTTGTTCCTATGCGTATGTCACCTCCCTCAGAAGTACAGACATTAGGGGCTAATGCATTCTATCAGTCTAATTCATTTAGTGGTTCTGGTCTTCGATTTGGTGGGTATTATTTCCAAGCTGCTTCTGGGACAGGTGGTACTTATCTATTGTGGGGTTCTCATGGTGATAGTGGTATGGTTGCAAGTCCATATGAAGCTCAACAGACTTATTTATATTCAGATCCAGCACATGCATTTGGTAGTGTTGTAGGAAATAATCAACAAATTTATAAAAATGGTGAGGCTTGTTACTACAGTTTTAATCCAGCCAATGGATCATATTATGGTGTAGCTAACAGATAATAATATATATTCAAAAGGGATAAGTATGTTGTGTACTTACCCCTTTTTTAGTATATTGATATAAATATAAGAAAGAGGTATTTTATGAATTTAAAAGGTATATTAATTTTTTTGAATTTAGCTTTAATTTCAACGGTTAGTTTTGCAGTATTTACTTTTAGTAATGTTAATGCTGTTAGCTTAACTTCTACAGAATCAAAAAAAATAGTAAAAAATGAGTCAAACATTACAATTAATGCTGTTTTGGACGAAGCGCTTAAGTATGGTAAAGAATACGCAATAAATAAATTTACTGTTGATGGTTTTAATGGAGAAGAATTACCTGTCAATATGCCGATTGAATATGATGGTTCCGGATTTTTATATGGAGACCAATCTTCTACAATTAATGATCTTGAAACTGGTAAGGTCATTAATATTAATAATGCTAAATTCGATAATGGATCAACCACTGTTGGTGAAGTAAAGAATGTTTTAGCTAATATGAAATAGTTTAAACTCTATATGATAAAGATTCATATTTAAATACGTTATCTAATCTGAACCCCGTTAGTTGGAGAAAAATAATGGGGTTTTTATTATGTCTTAAAAAGAGAGTTGAATTTAATTACTACTAAAAATTGTTATATGTGGTCCAGCTACAATATGATTCTGGGAATGTGGTGCATATGAATAAGTCATCTGAAAATAAAATACGCTCATTTAAGATCATAAAAATGCAAATTAGGAATATTTACCTGCTAGAACCTAAAAGTGTGTTCTTGAGCATTCTGAGCGTGATAACGGCATTTTATTATATAACTTTATATGATCTTTCAAATAAACATAAGTATAAAAATGATTATCAATTTATCACTACCCTATCACGTTGTTTTGACTGTATTTTGACAATTTATTGACACAAAAGGCGTTGATTAAACTAAAATTGAACGATATTTTAATGATTTACAGCAAAAATGATGATTTAAATAACGAATATTAAAAACTAATAATAAATATGAATTAATAAATATTACAAAAACTGTTAAAAAACAGCGCGTTTTAAAAATTGTTTTCATTTAATTAATATTTTTAATTTTTAATTAAATCGTAAAAAATTACGAATTAAAACTAATAACAATAATTATTAAATCTAAGCGTAATTTTTTACGAAACCTCAAAGGAAGGAATCTGCATATTTTACGAACTAGTTATAAGGCTACATTATA